>NZ_JBIAZD010000026.1:0-83674 GCF_042898795.1 Streptomyces sp. NPDC000348 | reverse complement strand
CGACACTCGGGCCCTCGCCCTGCCCAACCTCAGCCCAGAACACGAAAACGGTCCACCGACTCCGTCGGCGGACCGTCACGCAAGATCGAGGCTAAGACGTATTCGAGCGATCCTCGCGGAGTCCTCAGTCCCCTGGCACCGGTAGATATCCGGCTGTCAGGGGCTGACGCGTGGGATGGAAACGGTCGCATGGACGCCGCGGTGCTTGAACAGATGGTGGACGAGACCTTCGATAACGCCGTCGTCCACCACGGATACACCAGCCACCTGCGCGACTACGAGGTCATCGTCCACGTGACGGCGGATCCCCGCACCGACGTCGAGCCGGCGTATCCGCGGTATCTCTTCCGGTACTGCGTCGAGGCCCGGTGCGAATCGTCCGTGCTGCCGGAGACCTGGCGTGTCTCTTTGGACGACCGCCTCATCGACCATGAGACCGGCGTCGACCTCGACGGATATGTCTGGGGCGTGAAGTGGCACTCCCTGTACCCAGGTGCGAAGGTCCTCCCGCAGTCGGAAGCGACCCGCCGTTGGGCGCAAGCCGTTGGGATCGACTTCCATGAGGTCTGCATCGAGACCAACGCGCACCGTCTCACCCTGCTCTTCTCGGACTTGCAGGTCAGTGAGGTGGCGGTCGGCTATGCGCCTTTCGTCGCGGAGTAGCGGGCATCCCTTCCGCTCCGACGAGCCGCCGAACGGGCGTAGTGGCACGCGTGTGGCACGACCCCGGACACGACGAAGGGCCGGCCTGGGAGGAAACCCTTCCTGAGCCGGCCCTTCTCTCTGTGCCCCCGGCAGGATTCGAACCTGCGACACCCGCTTTAGGAGTTCGATCACCTTGTCGCACGGCGTGCCGAAACGGAGCTCAGCGGTCGCTCGTGGGTCCGACCGTGGCCGCTTCGGTGCGCCATCGTTCGCTGTCGTTGATGTCAGCTGGTGATGTCAGGCGGGTCGAGGAACGATGTTCACGGCCCGGTAGCTGTACCCGTCCTGCTTGAAGCCAGGGGCTTCCCACTGGAGGTCTACTTGCTGTCCCGGCGACAGCGTTCGGAAGCCCTTCACTTGGATGTGGGAGAAGTGGCCCCAACATCCGCCGGGAGTCTCGGGGGAGTCGAGCACGCCCCACCCTTCCTCGTCGTGCCACTCGCGGACAGTCGCAGTCACCATGGGGGAACCTTATGGCTCCGTCTGCGCCGGCATACCGGGGACCTCAGCCTGGGAAGCTTGGGTTCCTTGGTGGCGGTTACTGTGCTGACCTGGGGCGAAGTGACGGGGGTCTGCCTGACCGTTGGCCTTGCTCCCCGCCATTCCCCGTGGTTCCCCGCATGATCTGGTACGCACCTGGTGCGGGCATGGCCGTCTGTCCGCACAACCTAACTTGACGGTCTACTGATCACTGGTTCCGCTGACCAGCGGGACTGACAAAGCCCACGGCTCCGACCAAGTCGGATGCCGTGGGCTTCTGTCGTTATCGGTCACCATTGGGTGACCTCGTACGGCCCAGGGACGGCCCAGTGCCTGCGTCCCGTCCGGCCTCGTTGGTGTCAGTTGAGAGATCAGAGACCTTCTGATCCGTAGCTCCAGAGAGATCGGTCGGGGATGGTCATACCGGTTGCTCGGGATTTTCTGAGGGAGGTTGATGGTCGGGGGCGATTGCTCGGGGTGCTGCATCTGGTTGCTGTACAGCTGCCGCAGCCTCGTGGGCATGGACAAGGTTGTGGCGGGCGCCGAGGGCGTTGAGGTGGTCGGGGCCCAAGACTCGCTCGTAGTCGGCCAGGGCCCGCTTGGCGAGGTCGAGGGCGTCCTGGACCCGCCCGGCGGCCTGGCAGGCGATGGCGAGATTGTGGCGGGCTTTGAGGGTGTTGGGGTGGTCGGGGCCCAGGATCTGCTCGTGGTCGGCCAGGACTCGCTCGCCGAGGTCGAGGGCGTCCTGGAGCCGCCCAGCATGGTTGTAGGAGAGGACGAGGTTGTTGCGGACTGCAAGAGTGCTGGGGTGGTTAGGTCCCAGGATCCGCTCGTGGTCGGCCAGGACTCGCTCGCCGAGGTCGAGGGCGTCCTGGACCCGCCCAGCATCGTTGTAGAAGACGGTGAGGTTGTTGCGGGCATCGAGGGTGTCGGGGTGGTCGGGGCCCAAGACTCGCTCGTAGTCGGCCAGAGCCTGCTCGCCGAGGTCGAGGGCGTCCTGGACCCGCCCGGCGGCCTGGCAGGCGATGGCGAGATTGTGGCGGGCATCGAAGGTGTTGAGATGGTCGGGGCCCAGGATCCGCTCGTGGTCGGCCAGGACTCGCTCGCCGAGGTCGAGGGCGTCCTGGACCCGCCCAGCATGGTTGTAGGAGAGGACGAGGTTGTTGCAGGCGCTGAGGGTGGCGGGGTGGTCGGGGCCGTGAATGCTGCTGCTGAGGCGGAGGGTGGTTTCGTCGTACTCGATCGCCTGGTGGTAGAGGCCCGCTTCGGCGAGGCTGAGGCTGACCTTGTAAATGCATGAGTGGATGGTGGGGTGCCACAGGGCCGGGCGAGTGAGCTGGTCGAGGTGGACCACGTTGGCGCGCAGCAGGGCGGCTAGTTCCCGGTCTTCGTGGTCGTGGTGGGGCCACAGATTGGTGAGGGCGTCGGCAGTGGTACGGACTGCGGCGGGCAGTGCGCCAGGGGGGATGGTTTCCCGTACGGCGCGGGCGGTCAGGGCGTGCATGCGTAGGGGGGGCGGTAGCGGTGTCTTGGGTGATCAGGGCGTAGATGCGCAGCTGTTCCAGCGCGTGGTGCACTTCTGTTTCGGCGACGGGCGCATGGTACTTGCGCAGCCAGCGACGTCGCGGCGGACGTGCGGTGCGCAGGTGGTCCAAGGCCTCGGGTGTGGTCCATGTGGTGGCGGGGTGGCCGAGGGGGGCCATAAGGGAGGCGAGGTGGAGCAAGGGTCGGGCCAGTCGGTTGGTGTCGGCTTCCTCGACCGCGTCGAGAGAGAGCAGCAGGGAGGCGGTGACGGGCCGGCCGTAGCCTTCGGTGTCCGCGCTCGTCGGCAGCAGGTCTCCCAGCCGGCTGCCGGTGTCGCGCAGCAGGGTGAGGTAGCCGGCCATCGTGGTGCGCTTGTTGATCAGATACGCGGCGGCATGGCCGAGTGCGAGGGGAAGGTGACCGAGCTCGGACGTCATCTCGCTGGCCTGGTCGGGGTCGTGCAAGTGGGCGTGACCGGCATCGGTGAGCCGGCGCTTCAGGTAGGCGCGGGCCTCGGAGGCTGTGTAGAGGCCGATCCGGATCAGGGCGCGGCCCTGGCCACTGAGCTGGGCGTCCTCGCGTCGGCTGGTGGCCAGGACCCAGCCACGGCCGGTCCCACTGTCGGGCCACCACTCCTGGACAACAGCCGGGTCACTGATGTCGTCCAGCACCACCAGCCACCGCCGCCCGGTCACCGCCAGCCACCGTAGAAACAGCCGCGCCGCCTTGTCCTCGGCGTCCGGGACCACTCCGGGAAGCTGTAAGCGGTCGGCCGCTTCCGCATACACGCTGATGACCTGATCAATACTGGTGGCGCGCACCCACACCAGCACATCCAGCCCGGCCTCACCGGAACGCTCTTGATCCCGCAGCTCCCGCGCCAGTGACGCCGCAAGCTGGCTCTTGCCCACCCCGCCGGAACCGGACAGCACTACGTCACTACCCCCGTCACGCGCCGCCTTCACCTTCTTGCGCACCTGGGTGCGCGGCTGGAAAGCCGCAGCCGGACGCGGGACATCCCCCACCCACACCGGCCACTCGATCGACGGGCCCCGCACCGGCGCGGGATGCACATGCATGTCCCCCGCCACCTGCGTCACATCCCCATGCGTCTGCGCCGTCTGGCGCGCACGCCGCTGCCCCGAACCGGCCGCCACCATCCCCGCCCCCTTGTGTCAGACCCGGTCCCCGCCGACCTGATCAATGTCTCCCGCACCATCGGAACGGGCCTTTTGCCGCACGTCCTCCCGCACCACAGCACCCGGCGCCCCGGCCCCCACTCCCTGGCTGCCACCCGTCTGCCGGATGCGGCCTCTGCCGCGTGCCGACTGCCGCACCCGCCGCGTCCTGGCCCCGCCAGCCTGCGACGCCCACCAGCCCAGAGCCGCCAGCACCCCCGCTGCCGCCACACCCGCCACCGGGCCGATCACATCCCACGGATCATCACCCCCTTTTGACAGCACCGCCCACGGCACCGCCACCCCAGCGAATGCCAGCGCTGAACCCGCCACCGCCACTAGCCACCGCAAAGCAGCCTGCACAACCCACCCCCGAGAAAATCCGCCACAAGCCTCCGGACCGACCATGCTGGCACGCAGAGACCCCCGCCCACCGCACGAACCCCCAAGCCAACACGCGACACCGCATCACTACGAACGACGAAGCCTCAAAGGACGAGTTACGACCCGTCTTCTTGCCCTGGGTCTTGCCGGGGATCTTGGGGACCTGCGTTTTCGCTGTTCAGAGGCGGTGGGCTCGTGCGCCTGGTGGTCGTCGTTGGTCGTCATTGGCCACTGTCGAGTGACCTCGGACGGCCCAGAGACGGCCCAGCCGGGCAGGCAGGTCGAGCCACCTTGTCAGTGCGCACGGCTAGGGTGCGCTCACCATCAGGCGTAACGCTCTGGGAGGGGCTTTGGGAGCCAAGACGGGACTGCTGGTGTATGCGGACGGCGACGTGCCGGGCTTGCTGCGGCGCGTGGGGGCGGCGGACCTTGACCGGACGGCCACCATGATGCGGCAGCTCTATCCGGGCCGGGAGATCGAGCAGCGCGAGGGCTCGAACCTCGGGGACGGCGTGTACCCGCCGGAGGGGACGGTGTGCGCAGCGAGCTGGCCGGGCGTGGAGGTCATCGGTGATCAGGAAGTGATGATCGACGCCCCTTCCCGGCTCCCGGAACACCTCGTGGCGGCGAGTACCGGCCGACGGCTCGTGCTGCACGCCATGCACAGCGTCGTCGACTGGCTGGCGTTCGCCGTGTGGGAGGACGGGCGCCTCGTCCGCTCCCTGAGCCTGTCGCCGGACAGCGGAATCATCGAGAACATCGGCGAACCGCTCCCCTTCGAGCTGCCCTACTGGGCCGGCGACCGCCCAGCGGACATCATCCCCTGGCCCGGAGAGGAGGAAGAGCCGTACGCCCTGCCCTTCCATCCCCTGGAACTGGGCGAGGACGCGTTGCGGGCGCTCTGCGGTTTCATTCAAGAGGGCCGTCCCGAGCCCGACGACGTCGACGCGGACGCCATCGAACTGTACGGATTCCACGTGCGGGACCCATACGGGCCCGGTCCCGCCGAGCAGGAAGCGAAGTTGCGCAGAGCTGTTGAGGACACGGATCCGCCGCGCTTCTACGCACTGAGCCCTGACGGCTCACTGGTTGAGCGCGACGGCCTTTAGCTCAAGACCTCTTCGTCCCGAAGCAACTTCTGTAGGAGCGCTGCCTTGAGAGGGCGTGCCCTTCACCTGCGCTGATGGTCCGCTGGCGTCCGTGCTCGTCCGCCGTTGTTCGCTGGCGTTGTCACACAGTTAGACACTCACCCGGTGCACGGGATCAGCGCACGTCAGCTCAGTTCTCCGGGCTTGGGCACGGTGGTTCCAGTGTCGCAGATCGACTTGAGTAGCCCAGGCCAGAGCGGGGTGGGGATGGTCACCTGTGGGTGCCGACTGTCAGCGTTGGTCGGCTTCGGACGGCCCAGAGAGCTGCCGTTACGATCACGTTTGGCTACTTGCCGATGGCCGCCCTGGATTGTGGGCCCAGGTCTTCTGAACGGGGCGGGAAGACATCGACGTCCCCAAGGCGGCGACGGCGTAAGCAATCGGGCTGCTGTAGGAGCACTCCGAATCTACGTAAACCCTGCACCGAAGCTAGACAGATGCGGTATTTATAACGGGTGACTGATCAAACGCTGATCTCAGAACCACCGGATTGGCCTCATTGCGCCCATGGAGCCAACCTAGATACTGATCCGGTGGGCTGTCGCGGCATCCACGTAACTGGCTATACGCAGTGTTTGTCGCATCTAGATATTACATCTCGAACTGCGTACCTTAGCAGCCTTCGAGCAGGTGACGACGTTAACCATCAGGGGACGATATTCACAACTGCTCTCCTGCATGACCTACTCGCCTCCCTGTATGACCCGGGGATCGATGCTCCAAAATTTGGAAAAGCCGATTTCACGGAAGCGTCGTTTATAGGTGAAGCTTCATTTCGCGAATCCCACTTCATCAAGGATGCAACTTTCGCGCGGGTCGTATCGAATGATGAAATGCTTTTTCAATCTGCAACTTTCCATGAAGCTGCGGATTTCAGCGAAACAAAATTGAACCTAACCCGTTTCTCCGACGCGACGTTCTCCCAAGACGTGGATTTTCGAGCTGCCACGATCCAGGATGCCTGGTTCTTCGGCTCGACTTTCTCTGCGGCGGCTTATTTTGACGAAGTGACGTGCACCGAGCGCGCCAGCTTCGGTCGCACAACCTTTTCAGGACATGCCTCGTTCGACCAGGTGACATTTAGCGATGAGTCGGCCTTCCATGAAAGCAAATTCTCGAAAACGGTAGAATTCACCGGCGTTAAATTCGGGGGTGAGGTCACTTTTGAAAGAACAGTCTTCGCGGGTTACGTTCATTTCAGTAGCGCAGTCTTCGAAGGGCCCGCCCGCTTTACTGGAGTTACCTTCGGTAGCGGTGCCCGATTCGACGGTGTGCGATTCTGCGGTACCCAGTCAATCGGTCCGCTTATCTGTCACGATAAATTGGATCTGTCCATGACTGTATTTGACGGTCCCACCACTATCGAAGCAGTCGCCGTGGAGATCGCATGCAAGCGCGCGGAATGGCAGGCGACCGGAACATTCCGATTTCGCCGCGCCCAACTCGATCTCACCGACGCCGTATTCACGCAACCTTTCTCGATATCCTCGTCTCCGGTGCCGTTCCGCTATCAAAGGAGATTTCCGCTGGCCAGGGAGCGTGCTTTCGTTCTCGACGAGTCTTCGACCACCTGGCGGCAGGATTCCCCAAGCATCACCTCCCTTAGGGGAGTCGACTGCTCAATGCTTTCCCTTGCGGATATCGATCTCCGCATCTGCCGATTTGCGGGTGCGCTACATCTTGACCAGCTGCACCTCGGAGGACGTTGGACACTACAAGCCCCGCCGGAAGGTCGAGTCCACAAACTATTCCCGCTGCGTTGGGCTCAGCGTCAAGTAATTGAAGAAGAGCGGCAATGGCGTGCGTTGCCGACTCACCCTGCAGTACTTCGCGCACGATGGGGTGCCCCTCCCGAAGATATACATGATGTGCCGGGACTAGCCACGTTGACGGCTATCTACCGCCAGCTTCGCAAGGCTCGTGAGGACGCGAAAGACGAACCCGGCGCCGCTGACTTCTACTACGGCGAGATGGAGATGCGCCGGCACGGACGGAAATGGAACGAGGCGGAACGCTGGCTACTCCAGCTCTACTGGCTGTTGTCCGGCTACGGTCTGCGCGCTTCGCGGGCTCTCGGCTGGCTCACCCTCGCCATGATGACGACGATTTTGCTGATGATGGGCTTCGGCCTGCCGCAGGCCGCCCCTAAGCAGGAGGTCACCGGCATCGTGCCGGCCGATGGAGGCAAGGTCACTTTCGAGATCGACAAGGACGATCCGCAAAACCCGGCGCGCGACCGCTTTACTACCAAACGCTTCGAGAAGGCGCTGAGCGTCACGCTTAACTCAGTGGTGTTCCGCTCCAGCGGTCAGGAATTGACGACGGCAGGCGGGTACATCGAGATGGCTTCCCGCTTCTCGGAGCCAGTGCTGCTCGGTCTTGCCGCGCTCGCCATTCGAGGGCGGGTGAAGCGGTAGGTGGCGTCGTCAGTGCGTGTGGGATGGGAGCTCCCCGCGCACGCCCCTACGGGCCCGCAGTCGGCGACGGTGCCCCCTCCATCCCGGTGCCGGCCGATCCCCCGCCGGAGGCATCATCTTGTGCCCGCGGATGACGTCCCTGCCTTCGCCCGCTTGCATGCAGCGCGCCGCCGGGCGGGGCCGCCGCTGGCGAAGACAGGGCGGCGGCCCCGCCGTAAAGGCGGCGCGCGCCCGCGCCGTGCGCGGGCCTTGAACCCGTAGAGAAAGTTGTAACTCAGTCTGTGCGGTGGGGCTTGAAGCTGTGCGCACATGCTGGGAGTTCAGCGTCCTGCCGGTGTGCGAAGGGCAGGAAGAGCACTGGCCGGATCGTCCAGGTGATGCGGACGTCGGCATGGGTGATGGTCACCGTGCAGGGCTCGGAGCGCATCAGGGCTCTGCGGGTCTCGGCGCGCTCTTCGTGCAACCATGTCCACGCTTCGTCCGACGCGTCGGAGTCGAGTGCCGGTGAGATGGTGCGGAGAGCGATGGCGACCCATCGGTCTGCCTGGGGTGCCGAGTACGCGTCGAACGATGCCAGGCGCGCCGGCCCTCCTGTGCCGGTGACTTCCTCGGTCCAGCATTCGCACCAGTAGCCGCGGGTGGGCCCGTTCATGGGGTCGCTCCCGCCGGGTAGGCCAGCACCACGTAGCGGGTGCTCTCGTCGTAGAGAGTGAGTTGGTAACCCGTGCCACCGGTCAGGTAGGCGAGGGCTCGTTCGTGCTCGGCCTCGTCCGTCAGCCAGTGCAGGCCCGGCCGTGCGTATGCGGCGTCGAGCTGGTCGGTGATGTGCTGCGTGCGCTCGCGTAACCAGCGCAGTGCCAGGCGTGGACTCGTGGCGTCGTGTGATCCCAGGGGGATGGAGCGGACCTCGTTCAGCGGGTAGGCGGCGGCTCGGCACAGGTAGGGGAGGGGCCGGCTGCCTGTATTCAGCACTACGGGAGGAGCGGACATCAGCACGGGTGTCCTCCTGCCGGTCCGACTTCGGTGATGAGTTCCGCAGTGACCGTGTAACCGCCTTGGCTGTCGTGGACGACGACCCGGTGAGCGAGGACGCTGACCATGCCGAGTCCTCGGCCGTGCTCCGCCTCCTGGTCCTGGTGCGCGATCTTCGGTGCCGTGCTCGTGCCTCCGTCGTCCGTGACAGACAGGGCGATGACCTGCGGGGAGACCGCGAGGGCCAGATGGAAGCTGCCGGATGCCTGGCCGCTGGCCGTGTGGAGGATCGCGTTCGCGCTCAGCTCGCTGACGATCAGCTCGGCGTCCTCGGCCAACGGCGAACCTCGCAGGATGTCGCGGGTCCAGCGGCGGGCCCTGCTGACCTCTTCCGGGAATCCTGGGCAACTGAGCCCCCAGACCCGGGCGCTACTCGTATACTCGTGCATACAAGTTCCTTCGTGCTGGTAGGCCGCCATGTACAGCGGGTTCGGGCTAGACGAGTTTCACGCCGTCGTGGGCGCGGATGGCCGGCGGGGATGCTGCGTCGAGTGCGTCAAGCACACGGATCGCGTATGCCTCGTCGGTGAGTTCGATGACTTCTTCGCGGGTGGCCCAGTGCAGGGCGCGGGTCTCGTCCCCCGTGGTGGGAGTACCGTCGGCCGCCTGGCAGCGGAAGACGAGGGAGACGATCAGGCCCGTCATGTTCTTGTAGACGCCGGTCAGGATCGCGGGAAGCTCGATCTTGATGCCGGTCTCTTCGAGGACTTCGCGCTGGAGGGCTTCGGGGATGGTCTCCTCGCGTTCGAGGACTCCGCCCGGGGGCTCCCAGTGACCGTTGTCGCGGCGCTTGATCAGGAGGGCCCGGCCTTGGTCATCGACGATGACCCCGGCGACGCTCACGGAGTGCGGGCGTTCTGTACTCACGTTCCTCGGCCCTCTCGGCTGACTAGGCTCTCCACCGTAGCAACAAGACTCGCCCACTCGTCTAGATACCTAAAGGAGTACACATGGCGTCTCTACCGAGCATTCTCGGCGGCCTCGACCCGACCAGTGATCGTGCGGTCTTCCGACAGATTGCCGATCAGCTGCGCGAGGCCATCGACCGTGGGCGATTCAAGGAAGGGGAGAAGCTGCCCTCTGAGGCTGAATTGGTTGAGCACTACGGGGTTTCCCGGATGACGGTCCGGAACTCCTTCTCGATCCTCCAGGGCGAGGGCCTGGTGCACGCCGAGCACGGCCGAGGTGTCTTCGTCCGGCCCCGGCCTCCGGTGCGCCGCCTCGCCTCCGACCGGTTCGCCCGGCGCCACCGCGAGCAGGGGAAGTCCGCGTTCATCGTGGAGGCCGACGCCGCCGGCAGCCATCCCACCGTGGACAGCCTGGAGGTGAAGGAGGAGAAGGCTGGCCAAGACATCTCCACCCGGCTCGGTTCCGTGCGACGCGTGCTCGCCCGGCGTCGCCGGTACCTGCTCGATGGCCGGCCGGTCGAGTTCGCCACGTCCTACCTCCCGCTCGACATCGCCCGCGGGACGCAGATCGCCGAACCCAATCCGGGGCCCGGCGGCATCTACGCCCGTCTCGAGGAACTGGGGCACCAGCTCGACCACTTCGAGGAGGAGATCCGGGCCCGGATGCCTTCGCCGTCCGAGGTGAAGACGCTGCAACTGGCCTCCGGTGTGCCGGTGATCCACCTGATCCGCACCGCCTTCGATACGGCGGGGCGGGCCGTGGAGGTCTGCGACACGGTGATGGCGGCAGATGCCTACGTATTGTCGTACCAGCTCCCGGCCACATAGAGAAGGGCGGTCGACTGTGCAGAGCTGGAGGCTCTCTCAAGGAGGTCGACTCATCGGAACGCTGCTGCTGGAAGAGGTCGACATGTTCTGGACGGACTGTCGTTTCGAGCCCGGTCCCGGGTGGGCCGCGCTTCGCCCCCTCTTCGACGCCTCACGCGACGCCTGGAAGCGAGGGGATGAGGAAGCGGCTCTGGCTGCGGACGAGTCCATTCACGCGGCAGGTCTCACTCTTGTCCCGGAGGGGGGCGGGGACCCGATCGCGGACTTCCTGATCCGCATCAACGGTGACAAAGCACGCTTTCGGTTCTGACGTCAGAGTCTCCTCGGGTGGCCGGAAGGAACTCGTACACACCGACACACATACTCGTATAGACGAGTGGGCAAGTTGTGTGGCAAGGTGATCCCGTTCCCGGCGTTGTCGGGTTCGAAGGATGCATCTTGTCTAGACGAGTAGATGGGGAGAAGCCTTGCGCACCATCCGTGTGGAGACCTCGGCCGCGACGATCCTGCTGACCGAGGCGCCCGAGCCCAAGGTCCGGGACCGGCAGTCGGGCGAGATCGCCAAAGATGCCGTCAGCGGTGAGGCACTGATGACCATCGGCGTCGTGTACATCGAGGAGGGAGAGTCGTCCCTGATCAAGGTGACCGTTCCGGAGAGCGGGGTCTCGGAAGGGCTCGCCCTCGGTGCTCCGGTCTCCCTGCCGGGTCTGATCGCCCGGCCGTGGGAGAGCGTGTTCAACGGCCAGCAGCGGCACGGCATCGCCTTCCGGGCCGCCGCCGTCACTCCGGCCACCTTCCCGGCCGCCGTGGGGGCGTCGGCCTGATGACCGACCTGGCAACGCTTCTGGAGGTGGGTGGTCCCCTCGCCGCGCTCGGTGGTGGGGCCGCCTACGCCCGGGCGCGACACCCCGGCGTCTATTGGTCCACGGTCGGCTTACCTGTGTCCACGGTCCGGCTGCTCAGCTCCTACGGCTCCGTCATGGAGGCATGCGGGCTGACTGTGGCCCCCTCCCGGCTGCGGGTCCTGGCGGTCAAGGCCACCACCCGCCGTGAGGCCCGGCCCGTACCGCCGCGCCGGGGGATCATCCGGCCGACCACGACGGGGCTGCAGGTCCGCCTGCGGCTCGCCCCGGGACAGGAACCCGCCGACGTGGCCGCCTCCGCCGAACGGCTGCGGCACGCCTGGGGCGTCCACGCCGTCTACGTGACCACGGTCAAGCCGGGCGTGGTCGAACTGCGGCTCGTCGGCTTCGACGTGCTGCGGCGGGTGCGCATGCCGCGCAAGCTCCGCCCGGACCTTCTCCGGGTGCCGGTCGCGCTGCGCGAGGACGCCACTCCGTTCGTACGCGACTACCGCACCGTGCCGCACCAACTCACCCTAGGTGCAACGCTGTCCGGCAAATCCATGTACCTGCGTCACCTCGTCGCTGGCCTCGCCCGCCAGCCCGTCGCCCTGGTCGGCATCGACTGCAAGCGGGGCGTGGAACTGGCGCCCTTCGCCCCGCGCCTGTCGGCGCTCGCCACCGACCCGGAACAGGCCGCCGAACTGCTGCCCGTGCTCATCAGGGAAATGGAGGACCGATACGACCTGATCAAGGCCCGGCAGGGCATCGCGCCGAGCACGCCGGACGAGGAGATCACCTCCGACATCTGGGGCCTGCCCGAGCATGAACGCCCGGTACCCGTCGTGCTGTTCGTCGACGAGGTGGCTGAACTTTTCCTCGTGGCCACGAAGAAGGACGAGGAACGGCGGGACGAGATGGTCACCCAGCTCATCCGGCTCGCCCAACTCGGCCGGGCCGCCGGTATCTACCTGGAGGTCTGCGGGCAGCGCTTCGGCGCCGAACTGGGCAAGGGCGCGACCATGCTGCGGGCCCAGTTGACCGGCCGGGTCTGCCACCGCGTCAACGACGAAGCCTCCGCCAAGATGGCGCTCGGCGACATCGCCCCCGAGGCGGTCTCCGCGGCCTGTGCCATCGCCCCCGAACGGCCCGGCCTCGCCGTGGCCGGTGACACCTCCGGCGGCTGGTCCCGCATCCGCACGCCGTACCTCTCCCTCGGCGACGCCGCCGAGACCTGCCGCGAGTCGGCCCACCTGGTCCCCGATCTGCCCGTGCTCAAGCCCTTCCGACCCGACGTGCCCGTACGGCCGCCCGCCGAGACACCGGCCCCGGTCGTGCGGCCCCGCCCGGTGACCGACTGACCCGCGCCCGCGCTCATCCCCGGTCGGCGTGACCGCCTCACGCCATGTCCCTAGCCCTCCCATGCCCGAACCCGGAAGGAGCCGCAGCATGCGCGCCCACCTGGCCCGTGTCGACGCGGTGCTCGTCCAAGCGGTCATCGCCGCCGCGCTGTCCTTCGCCCACCTGCACGACGTCGCCTCGGCGGCCGGACAGGACGGGTGGAAGGCGTGGGCCTATCCCGTCTCGGTCGACCTGCTGCTCGTCGCCGCCTGGCGCCGACTGCGGTCCGGCGACGCGAAAGCGGCCGGGTGGTGCTGGTTCCTGATCGCCCTCGCCGCGTCCCTGGGCGCGAACGTCGCCACCGCCGGACTGCTCGACCTGGACCAGGTGCCGGCCTGGCTGCGCATCCTCGTCGCGGGATGGCCCGCGGTCGCCTTCCTCGGCGGAACCCTCCTCGTCCACTCGTCGCCGACCACGCACGACGAGACCAGTGACGCCGTGGGGCAGGAGACGCCCGAGGACATCGAGGACCAGGAGGACGCGCCCGACCCCGCACCGGAACCCCCGGCGCCTCCGGCAGTCGAGTCGGCACCGGCTCCTCCTCCGGCCCCGCCGCCGGTCGCCGTCCCGGCCGCCCTGGTCGAGCACGCCCGCAAAGTCGCCGCGGAGCACCACGCCCGCACCGGAACGGCCATCGACACCCCGACCCTGCGCGCCCGCCTCGGCGTCCCGCCGCCCATGGCCGACGCCATCGCCGCCCAGCTCTAAAAGGAGACCCGCGTGAGCGCCAACCGCCGCTTCCGCTCCGTCACCCGCATCGGCCCCGTCCAGGTCGGCACGTCCTACGACGGTCGCGGCCGGGAGAAGCACACCGCCGCCTGCACGGCCCCGCGCTGCGGTTTCTCCGCCGACTACGACAGCCGCGCCGCCGCCGAACTGGCCGCCCGTACCCACCGCTGCCCCGTCCGCTGAAAGGACCCGCACACCGTGACCGTCAGCCTGCCCCTCGTCGTCCTCCTCGGCTTCTTCGCCTGGGGAGCGGTCAAGTTCCTCGGCGTCCGCACGTGGATCGTCGTCCTGATCGCCCTCTTCGGCTTCTGGCTCTCGGACACCTTCCTGGCCCCGGCCATCGAGTCCGGCACGCGCTCCGGCGTGGACATCGTCAACAGCTCACATGACTAGACGAGTAGGCAAGGAGAGCTTCGCCATGTTCCTGCCCAAGTACCCCGACAACCCGACGCCGCCGCCCGCGCACACCCACACCGTGGCCGACCAGGCGCCCGTGCGGCGGCCGGTCCCTCAGATCTCCGTCAGCACCGGAGCGGTCGCGGCCGTCCTCGTCGGCGGCGTCGTGCTGACCGCGCTTCTGGCCGCCGTCGCCGTCACTGCCGTCTCCGTGGCCGTCGCCGCCGTGGTCCTGCGCTCGCTGCTGCGCGACCAGCACCGCCGCTGACGCACTGGGTCCCGGGGCGGCCTTGATACCGCCAAGCATCCGCCGCCCCGGGGGCCGTCTCCCTCCAGCCGAACCAGAAGGAGAAAGCCATCATCACCCGCGCCACTCCGCCCCCGCTCCGCGAACTCGGCGAACTGGCCGCCCTCGGCACCATGCCCGCCCTCCTGCGCCAGCTCGCCGGCCTCGGCGGCTGCACGCACCCGATCCGCCTCGACGGCCACCGCACCGAGCACGCCGTGAACACCCGCACCGGCGAGATCGGCAGCGTCCTCCACCACCTCGACTCCTCCAGCCTCCCGGCCGGTCACCTCCTGGTCCGCTGCAACAACCGCCGCACGACCCGGTGTGGGGCCTGCGCCGAGGTGTACCGCCGCGACACCTTCCACCTGATCACCTCCGGACTGCGCGGCGGCAAGGGCGTCCCCGAACGCGTCGCCGCCCACCCGCGCGTCTTCGCCACCTTCACCGCCCCGAGCTTCGGACCGGTCCACAACCGCCCCACCGGCCCGGCCGGTTCGGTCCGCCGCTGCCGCTGCGGCGCGCTCCACGACCAGGACGACCCCGCCCTCGGCACCCCGCTCGACCCGGACACCTACGACTACGAAGCGGCCGTGCTCTGGAACGCGCACGTCGGTCCGCTGTGGCAACGCTTCTCGATCTACCTGCGCCGGGAGGTCGCCAAGCGCGCCGGCCTCACCCAGCGGGCCTTCCGCGAGTATGCCCGGGTGTCCTTCGCCAAAGTCGCCGAGTACCAGAAGCGTGGGGCCGTCCACTTCCACGCCGTCATCCGCATCGACGGCCCCGAGGGCGGCGACACCCCGCCTCCCGCCTGGGCCACCGCCGAGCTGCTGACCGACGCCATCCGGACCGCCGCCACCGCCGCCCGCGTGGACGGCCCGGTCATCGACGGCCGCGCCCACACCTTCGCCTTCGGCCGCCAGCTCGACGTCCGCACCATCCGCTCGGCCGACTTCGACGGCGGCCAGGAGCTGACCGAGCGGGCCGTCGCCGCGTACATCGCCAAGTACGCCACCAAGGGCGCCGAGACCGCGACGGGAGCTCTGGACCGGCCGCTGAGGTTCCTCGCCGAACTCGCCCAGCTCGACATCAGCGACCACGCCCGCCGACTCATCCGCACCGCCTGGACCCTCGGCGCGCGCAAGGACCTCGAACACCTCCGCCTGCGGGCCTGGGCCCACATGCTCGGCTTCCGCGGCCACTTCTCCACCAAGTCCCGCCGCTACTCCACCACCCTCGGCGCCCTCCGCGACGCACGCGCCGAATGGCGCCGCGCACAAGCCCTGGCGGCGGACGGGACCGACCCGGACACGACCCTCGTCCTCGCGCACTGGGTCTACGCCGGAACCGGCCTCACCGACGCCGAAGCCTGGCTCGCCGAAACCCTCGAACCCGCTCCCGGAACGGAAGGAGAACCGACCCATGCGTGATGACGAGCTGCTGACGGTGCCCGAGGTGATGGAGCGGCTGAAGGTCGGTCGCTCCACGGTCTACGACCTGATCCGGTCCCGTCGCCTGCCCTCGATCACCATCGGTCGGTGCCGCCGCATTCCGGCGCGGGCCGTCCGCGAGTACATCACCAACGAACTGGAGGCGGCGGCCTGATGGCCCAGCAGCGCAAGCGCAACCCGAACGGCGCGGGCACGATCACCAAGCGCAAGGACGGCCGTTTCCAGTGCGCGGTCTACGTCCTCCAGCCGGACGGCACCCGTGCTCGCAAGTTCGCCTACGGCAAGACCTGGGCCGAGTGCGACGCCAAGCGCCGGGAACTGCTCGACAAGGTCGACCAGGGTGTGCCCGTGCCGACCCGATCGGCCAGGCTCGCAGAGTGGTTGCCGTACTGGCTGGACAACGTCATCAAGCCTCGGCGCAAGCTCAGCACGTACGACAAGTACGAAGCGCACGTCCGGCTCTACCTGGTGCCGCTCCTCGGTGCCAAGCGGCTCGAATCGCTGGGCGTCGCCGACGTGCGCCGCTTCCTCGTCCGTCTGGAGGAGAAGACCACCGCGGCGACGGCCAAGGAGGCACACCGCGTGCTGCGTTCGGCGCTCTCCTCCGCGTGCCGCGAGGAACTGATCACGCGGAACGTCGCCAAGCTCGTCGAGCCTCCTCGCACTGATAACCGGGAGTTGAAGCCCTGGAGCCTGGACGAGACGCTCGACTTCCTGGCGGCCTCCCGTAAGGACCCGCTCTATGCGGCCTTCGTGCTCGCCATCGCCATGGGGCTCCGCCGGGGAGAGATCGTGGGCCTGCGCTGGTCGGACGTCGACCTCGACCACCGCGTCCTCTACGTCCGTCAACAGACGCAGCGGCGTCGGGGCGTGCTGTACGACGACGATCCCAAGAGCCGCCGTCGTCGGGCCGTCCCGCTGCCCGCGCTCTGCATCGCGCCGCTGCGCTGGCACCGGATGCGGCAGGTGGCGGCTCGGGCGAGAGCGGGGGAGACCTGGCGAGAGTCGGACTATGTCTTCACCACCCGGACCGGGCGCCCGGTCGAGCCGCGGAACCTCTACCGCTCCTTCACCCGCGTGGCCCGGTCCGCCGGCCTCCGGGTGATCCGGCTGCACGACGCCCGGCACGGCACGGCGACGCTCCTGACGGCGGCCGGGGTCGCGCCCCGGGTGGTGATGGAGATCCTGGGCCACTCGCAGATCAGCATCACCATGGATGTCTACACGCACGTCGTGCAGGACACGCAGCGCGAGGCCATGAGCCACATGGATCGGCTGCTGCGGAGGCGTCCCGGTCGCCAGTGACCGACGCCGTTGATGTCAGAAGTGGATGTCAAAGGCCACCTAGGAACGTTCCTAGGTGGCCTTTGCGCTGGTGCCCCCGGCAGGATTCGAACCTGCGACACCCGCTTTAGGAGAGCGGTGCTCTATCCCCTGAGCTACGAAGGCGGGACTTGATCGTGGGAGGCTCCTGGGTGGATGTCTCCGTCAAGCCCTGAGCGTCCTGGGTCGGCGGCTGCGGTGTGTGCCGCGGTGCCTGCCAGGGCGCTCGATCCACAGGGTACCGGATCGGTGCTGTGGCGGGCGCTGGTGTGGGTGGGTCGGGCAGGTGCGGCTGGTGGGAGCGCAGGCCGTCGCTCCACCGCGCCTGCCGCGAAGGCACCCTCCGCGTCGACAGCCCCGCGCAGTTTCGTGGCTGCCCTCCGGCGGCGCGGAGAGCCCGTCAGGCCTCGCCGAACAGCACCCAGAGGGCCATCAGGGCCAGGAATCCGGTCACTGCCAGTGCCGGGACCCCGAGGATCGCGGTGAGCGTCCCCCATCGGGTCGCTCCCCGGGGCGCCTTCGTCGTCCCGGACTCCGGGATCGTCCGCCGCGTCTCCGTCATGAAGCTCCCCTGTCGGTCGTCCATTCGTAACCGCCTCGCCGAGCACTTCGGTTGGCGCCGTTCCGCAGGGCCCGGCCCGGTGATTGTCGTCGATCGTGCCGTGTCGCGCGCCCTTTCTGTCGCCGTGGCCCCGGACAAGGCGCCACCGCGCCGGCGTCGGGGATCAGCCCCGTGCCGTACGGGTCACCCGTACCCGGTACTCCTCCGCCTCCGCAGCCGTCACCGTCACCCGGAGGCCCGCCCGGCGGTCCACGAAGGTCTCGCCCGGGGTGAACGTCGCGTCCGAGAGTTCCGCGTGGACGTTGGGGGAGCGGGTGCAGCCGCCGCTGTCGCGGCGGGAGTCGTGGACGGTGACCGGGCCCATGCCGGTGTCCACGTTTGCGTCGACGCGGTAGACGAGGACGCCGGGGCGGCACACCGCCTCGTCGTTGCCGGCGCGGGTGCGCAGTTCGACGGCGTAACCGGAGTGGTCGTTCAGCGGGACGAAGACGAGTTTCGGGCCGCCCGTCCGCGCCAGGGGGGTGAGGACGTACTCCCGCGTGCCCGGGCTCGCCGCGCAGCCGACCTGGGACGCGTCCAGCCAGCCCAGCTTCCACTTGTGCCAGGCGAGGAAGTCGTTGTTGGCGCCCCAGTCCTCGCTCATGATGTCCCAGTGGCCGACCGCGCCGCCGCCCTCGGCGGTGTACAGGTCGGGCAGGCCGAAGACGTGGCCGTTCTCGTGCGGCAGCACGCGGTAGCCGGTGCGGTCGTAGGAGCCGGAGCCGTCGTCCTGGCGGGAGTAGACGAAGGACGCGTTGGAGACGGGGACGCCGTCCGCGCTCGGTGCCTCCTTGTTGCCGGCGAAGGTGACGGACAGGACCGTGTCGAGGGCGGCGGGGCCCGCATTGGGAGTCACCAGGACGTTCAGCAGGTCGTACGACTGGAAGTCCACCTCGGGATCGGCCTCGGCCACGATGTCGCGGACCAGTTCGCGGTAGCCGGGGTCGAAGGGGGCGCCGCGCTCTATGCCGTACGCGCGGAACGACTTGGGCATCCGGAGCCAGTCGGGGACGGGGAGTTCGGAGCGGTAGTCGAGGCGGCCGTAGGAGCTGGTGGCGAACCACTTGCGGGTCTGGGGGAAGAACTCCCGGTAGCGGTCGAGGGCGTCGCCCTCGCCGGGCGCGTCGGAGAAGTCGATCATCAGGGTGAGGGCGCGGACCGTGCCGGTGGAACGGGTGTAGCCGGGAGCCGTGGGAATGCCCTCGGACATCTGGACCCCGTCCTCCCCGGTGATCATGCAGGGGCCGTGCGCGGGGGTGTGGGACAGGGCGCTGGGGCCGCCGCCGGCGGGGGAGGCGCCGGGGGAGAGGCGGCCGTTGCCGGCCGAGGTGCTGACCGCGAGGGTCAGGGCGGTCACCGATGCCAGGGCGGCCAGCCGGCGCGGGGATATCCGGTGGCGGCTCGGCTGCGGCTGCATGCGGGGACCTCCGCTCACACGGCAGCCGCGGGACTTCCGACTGCACCCTCCCGATCACCCTGCGTCGCGGGGCGGGCGGGCGCCTGCCGGGAGGTCCGATCGTGGGCCGTACAGTCCGGGCGGTGTGAGGCGGGTCACAGGAAAAGAGTTCCGGAGCGGGAAATAACCGGGGATCGTTTCCCCGTTTGAACCTGTGTCCGCGCGAAACGGGGAAACGATCCCCGGATCGCCGGGACGGCACGAGGATCAAACCACCACGACCAGGAGTGCACCGTGCAGACCGCCACCCCCGTACCGCGCAAGGCGCCCCGGCCCCGCGCCGACGCCCTGCGCAACCGGGAGCGGATCGTCACCGCCGCCCGCGAGATGTTCGTCGAGTTCGGGTGCGAGGTCCCGCTCGACGACGTCGCCCGCCGGGCCGGCGTCGGCAACGCCACGGTGTACCGCAACTTCCCCGACCGCGACGCGCTGGTGCGCGAGGTCGTCTGCTCCGTGATGGACCGTACGGTGCGGGCGGCCGAGCAGGCGCTCAGCGAGACCGGGGACGCCTTCGAGGCGCTGGAGCGCTTCGCGCACACGGCCGCCGACGAGCGGATCAGCGCGCTGTGCCCGATGGTCTCCAGCACCTTCGACCAGCACCACCCCGACCTGGAGGACGCACGCCGGCGCGCCGAGAGCCTCGTCGCGCAGCTGATGGACCGCGCCAAGGCGGCCGGTCAGCTCCGTACCGACGTGGAGTACGGCGATCTGATGGTGGGCGTCGCCCAGCTGAGCCGGCCCCCGGCCGGTACCGGCTGCGACAACGCCGACCGCTTCGTCCACCGCCATCTGCAGCTGTTCCTGGACGGGATGCGGGCCCCGGCCCCGACCGTCCTGCCGGGTTCGGCCGTGACCGTGGAGGACCTGCGCCGCTGAGCGACCCCTGACACCACGTGCACCGCCCGTGCCGGCCACGGGCACCGCTTCCGACGGCCGTCCGCGGGGACGAGCCGTCCTTCGAGGACACCCGATTTTTCGCCACACCTTATTTATTTCCGTCACAAGTACCGAAGTGGGTACCCCCATGTCTGAAACAGCCTCAGCGGCCGGAAGGGCCCCGAGCGGCCCCGGCGCCCCGGACGCCAACCGCTGGAAGGCGCTGGTCTTCATCGCGCTCGCCCAGCTGATGGTCGTCCTGGACGCGACCATCGTGAACATCGCCCTGCCCTCCGCCCAGCAGGACCTGGGCATCTCGGACGGCAACCGCCAGTGGGTGGTCACCGCCTACGCCCTCGCCTTCGGCGGACTGCTGCTGTTCGGCGGCCGGATAGCCGACCTGTGGGGGCGCAAGCGGACCTTCGTGCTCGGTCTGGGCGGGTTCGCCGCGGCCTCCGCGCTCGGTGGCGCGGCCACCAACGAGGCCATGATGTTCGGCGCCCGCGCCCTCCAGGGTGTGTTCGGCGCGCTGCTCGCGCCCGCCGCCCTGTCCCTGCTCGCCGTGATGTTCACCGACGGCAAGGAGCGCGCCAAGGCGTTCGGCATCTACGGCGCGATCGCCGGTGGCGGTGGCGCCGTCGGCCTGATCCTCGGCGGCTTCCTCACCGAGTACCTGGACTGGCGCTGGACGTTCTTCGTGAACATCCCGTTCGCCGTGGTCGCCGCGGCCGGCGCGTACTTCGTCATCCGTGAGCCCGGGGGCGGCCGCAACCGCTCGCCGCTCGACGTCCCCGGCGTGGTGCTGTCCACCGTGGGTCTGGTCGCGCTGGTCTACGGCTTCACCCGCGCGGAGTCCGAGGGCTGGAGCGACTCGCTGACGATCGGCATGTTCGTCGTCTCCGCCGTGCTGCTCGCCGCCTTCGTGGCCGTCGAGGCCAAGGTCAAGGCGCCGCTGCTGCCGCTGCGCGTGGTGACCGAGCGCAACCGCGGCGGGGTCTACCTCTCGCTGGGCCTGGCGATCATCGCGATGTTCGGCCTGTTCCTCTTCCTCACCTACTACCTGCAGGTCGTGAAGGGCTACTCGCCGGTCAGGACCGGTTTCGCCTTCCTGCCGATGGTCGCGGGCATGATCACGGGCTCCACCCAGATCGGCACCCGGCTGATGACCCGGGTCGCGCCCCGGCTGCTGATGGGCCCCGGCTTCCTGGTCGCCGCGCTCGGCATGCTCTTCCTGACGCAGCTGGAGATCGACACCTCGTACGCGGGCGTCCTGCTGCCCGGCATGCTGCTGCTCGGTCTCGGCATGGGCACGGCGTTCATGCCGGCCATGTCGCTGGCCACGCTGGGCGTCGAGCCGCGTGACTCCGGTGTCGCCTCCGCGATGGTCAACACCTCGCAGCAGGTGGGCGGCGCCATCGGCACCGCCCTGCTGAACACGATCGCGGCCTCGGCCACCACGTCCTACGTCGCCGACCACATCGGCGGCGCCACGAGCCGGTCCCAGCAGCAGCTGGTCCAGCTCCAGGGGCAGGTGCAGGGCTACACCAGCGCGATCTGGTTCGCGGTCGGGATCCTGGTGGCGGCCGCGGCCATCGCCCTGACCCTGATCAACGCCGGCCGGCCGGGCGGCACCGCGGTCGCCGGGTCCGCCGACGAGACCGTCGGGGACGAGATGGCGGTGCCGGTCGTCGTCCACTGACCCGAGGCCACCCGTGCGGAAGAGGAGGGGACGCCTCCTCCGCACGGCTCCCCGGACCTGCCCCGGCTCCCGCCCGTCAGCGGAGCCAGGGCAGGTCCGCGCCCGCCCCGCTCGGCTGAAGTCCCTCGGCGACGATCCGCATGATCTCGCCGAGGGACTTCTGCTGTTCGGGGGTGAGCCGGTCGAAGACCGCCTGGCGTACGGCGTTCACATGGCCGGGCGCGTGCCGGCGCAGCACCTCCAGGCCCTCGTCCGTCAGCACGGCGAACTGGCCCCGCTTGTCGGAGGGGCAGTCCTCACGGCGTACCCAGCCGCTCTTCTCCAGGCGCGCGACGGCGTGCGAGAGGCGGGAGCGGGTGATCTTCGCGGACATCGCCAGTTCCGTCATCCGCAGCCGGCGGCGCGGGGACTCGGCGAGCTTGACCAGCAGGCCGTAGTAGACGTGCGGCATTCCCGCGTCACGCTGGAGCTGGCGGTCGAGGTGGTCTTCCAGGAGGGTGGCGGCCTCGATGTACGAGCGCCAGACGCGCTGCTCCTCGTCGGTGAGCCAGCGGGGTTCGTCGGCGGACGCCGATGCTGCTGCGGGTGCCGTGTTCATGTGCTCCACTGTACGACCGCTCTTCTTGAATGTTAAACAAAATGGGCGTAGGGTCGACGGTGCAAGTTGAGAGTTCAAGTAAGTACCGGGCCGACGCCCCGCCGTCGACGCCGTGGAAGGGAGCCGTCGTCATGACCGCCGCCACCCAGGAGCGCATGCCCGCTCTCTACCTCAGTCACGGCGCCCCGCCCCTGGCCGACGACCCCGTCTGGCCCGGCGAACTGGCCGCGTGGTCGGCCGGGCTGCCCCGCCCGAAGGCGATCCTGGTCGTCTCCGCCCACTGGGAGGAGGCCCCGCTCGCCCTCGGCGCCACCGAGCCCGTCCCCCTGGTCTACGACTTCTGGGGCTTCCCCGAGCACTACTACCGGGTCACCTACGGCGCCCCCGGCGCCCCCGCGCTCGCCGACTCGGTGCGGGGGCTGCTGCGCGCCCCCGGCACGCCCGTCCAGGACGTCCCCGACCGGGGCCTGGACCACGGCGCCTACGTCCCGCTGGTCGAGATGTACCCCGAGGCCGACATCCCGGTGCTCCAGGTCTCCATGCCGACCCTGGACCCGGTGCGGCTCATGGAGATCGGGCGCAGGCTGGCACCGCTGCGCGACGAGGGCGTGCTGATCATCGGCTCCGGGTTCTTCACCCACAACCTCGCCGCACTGCGGCAGGGCGGCGTCCCCGCCTGGTCGACGGAGTTCGACGCGTGGGGCCGGGAGGCCCTGGAGGCGGGTGACGTGGACGCGCTGCTCGACTTCACCCGCAAGTCCCCGGCCGGCCTGCTCGCCCACCCGCGCACCGAGCACTTCGCCCCGCTCTTCGTGACCATGGGCGCCGCGGACGCCGCCGGGGAGCTCGGGGAACAGAAGTCCGTGATCGACGGATTCTGGCTGGGGCTGGCCAAGCGGTCGGTGCAGTTCGGCTGAGCCGCCGGAGGGTCACAGCTCCTTCTCGTACCAGGCCACGTCCCACCAGCGGCCGAACTTGCGGCCCACCTCCCGGTGCGTGCCGACGTGCCGGAAGCCGAAACGCTCGTGCAGCCGCGTCGAGGCGGCGTTCGGCTGGGCGACGCCGGCGTAGGCGCGGTGCAGGCCCTCGCCCGCCAGGGCCTCGAAGAGGGCCTTGTAGAGGAGCGTGCCGATGCCGCGCCGACCGGCGTCGGGGGCGACGTAGACCGTCGTCTCCACCGAGGTCGCGTAGGCGGGTTTCGGACGGAAGGGGCCGGAGGTGGCGTACCCCAGGATCCCCTGGGAACCGGCGCCCGTGGCAACCATCAAGCGGTACGGGCCGTCTACAGGGTGGGAGAGCAACCAGGGACGGCGCTCCTCCGGAGTGAAGGGCGCCGTGTCGAATGTGATCGCCGTCTCACGTACGTAGTGGTTGTACAGGTCGGTGAGGGCCGTCAGGTCACCCTCCGTGCCCGGCCTGACCTGGACCTCTTCGTACTCCGACGGCATCGCGCCTCCCCGCGTGGTCGGACAGGGTACTGCATGATCAGGAAATTCGGGGGACGGGTTGGGAATTCTGTCCGGATTCCAGTCGTTGTTTCCATCGGATGCAGGGCACTCGACCAGAGTCCGGAGGGACCTGAGAGACGTGTCGAGCGTCCGCAGGACCACCCGCTGACCTCATCATCGCAAGGGAGCACGCATGGCAACCCGCGCCGTCGCCCGTCGTCAGTCCGCCACCGGCGAGACGGCCGACTCGGCACGCAATGTCCGCGCCCATGGCGGCGAGATCGCCGACCGCGACCTGGTCGGCATGTACTTGGACGAGATCGCGCGCACGCCGCTGCTCGACGCCGCCAAGGAGGTCGAGCTGTCCCAGATCATCGAGGCGGGTGTGTTCGCGCAGCAGATCCTCGACGGCCTCGAGGAGAACAAGGCCGGAGCCACCCCCGAGGAGCTCCGGGCCCTGGTCGACGCGAGCGAGCGGGCGAAGGACGTCTTCATCCGTTCCAACCTCCGCCTGGTCGTCGCCGTGGCCCGCCGCTACCCCCGCAGCGGCCTGCCCCTGCTCGACCTGATCCAGGAGGGCAACGCCGGTCTGGTCCGCGCGGTCGAGAAGTTCGACTACCGCAAGGGCTTCAAGTTCTCGACGTACGCGACCTGGTGGATCCGCCAGGCCATCACCCGGTCGATAGCCGACCAGTCGCGCACCATCCGCCTGCCCGTCCACCTGGTGGAGGAGCTGGGCCGGATACGCCGCGTGCAGCGCGAGTTCAACCGCGAGCACGGCCGTGAGCCGGAGCCCGCGGAGGTCGCCGCCGAGCTCGGCTCCACGCCGGAGCGCGTCACCGACGTGCTCGACTGGGCCCGTGACCCGGTCTCGCTGAACATGTCGGTGGACGACGAGGGCGAGACCCAGTTCGGCGACCTGCTGGAGGACACCTCGGCGGTGTCGCCGGAGCAGTCGGTGCTGACGCTGCTGCGCAGTGAGGAGCTGGACGACCTGATCGGCCGCCTCGACCAGCGCACGGCCTCCATCATCAAGATGCGGTACGGCATCGAGGACGGCCGCGAGCGCACGCTGACCGAGGTCGGCAAGGAGCACGGCCTGACCCGTGAGCGCATCCGCCAGATCGAGAAGCACGCTCTGCTGGAGCTGAAGAAGCTGGCCCGCGACACCGGCTTCGACGCGGCGGCGTGAGAGCCGGGTCCGGCGCGGCGGCGCGCCTGCCGGAACGGCGACGCGACGGCCGGTTCACATCCCCGCCCGCGGTGGCGTGTCCGGCCGGGGCGGCCGCGGCGGTGTGACGCCCGGCCGCGGCGCTGCGGCATGCCGGCCGGAGCGGCGGCGCGACGGCCGGTTTCCGCCCCGTCCGCGGCGGCGCGACGGTCGGTTCGTGCCCCCGCCCGCGGTGGCGTGACCGGCCGGAGCGGACGCGGTGGCGCGAGGATCCGGGCGGCGCGGTAGCGTGACGGGTGGGCCGCCGGAGGTGAACGCGGCGGCGCGACCGCCGGGTTCGGCGCGGTGGTGGGGTCGCCGCCGTGCGGATTCCGGGGGAGCGACGGGGTCCCCACGGGCTCCGGTCGCGTACGCCGGGTGGCGAAAGACCGCGCAAAACATGGCCGTTCCCCGCCGCTTCAACCCACCGGGCCCAGGGAACAAGAATTCCAGGCCGGGAGTTCGTCCTTCGGGCCCCTGAGATCCTGGACCCACCGAGCCACGTCCCGACGCACAACCCCCCCCGGCGCCGGGACTTCCCCAAGCCGGGTTCGGCGCCCTCCCCCCGGGCGCCGGGCCCGGCTTCCTCGTACGGGCGGCCGGCCGAGCGGGTCACCCCGGACCTGAACCCCGGGGTGGCCCGCCAGATGGCAGATTGTGCCACAGGGGCATAGCCTGCCGGGCGTGAGCAGCACCACCCCGACGCCGCCCCCTCCGCCTCCCGCGGTCTCGCTGACCGAGCGGCGCAAGGCCGAGACCCGTATGGAGATCGCCCGCGCGGCGGCCGGTCTCTTCGTCCGGCAGGGCCTGCGGGCCACCCGCGCCGAGGACATCGCCCAGGCGGCCGGCGTCGCCCCGCGCACCTTCTACCGGTACTTCGCCAGCAAGGAGGAGGCCATCGGCCCGCTCTACGCCACCGGCGCCCGGCGCTGGGTGGCGGCGGTGCGCGCCGCGCCCGCCGGGGTGCCCCTGCCGCGGGTCCTGGAGGACGCCGCGCGCCACGCGCTCACCCCCGGCCGCGGGGTGTCGGCGGCCTCCTGGGACCGGGTGCGCACCCTGATCCGGCTGGCCGAGGCGAACCCCGCCCTGCGCCGGGTGTGGGCGGAGGAGTGCCGGGCGTCGGAGCGGAGCCTGGCGGAGGCGCTGACGGAGCGGCTGACGGCCGCTCACGTCCCGCACGACGCCGACGACGTCGCCGCCCGCACCCGGCTGTGCTTCACCGCCGCCGTCGCGAGCGCGGCCGTGCGCACGGCCATGGAGAGCTGGGCGGCCGGCGACGGCCCCGCCGAGGGGCCCCGGGGCCCGGCCGAACTGGCGGTCGCCAACCTGGCGGCGCTCCGGGACTTCGCGTGGGGGGCGTGACGCCTCCGCGCGGCCGCTCCCCGAGGGCCTGCCGCCACGTCACGCCGCGCCGCCCGCCGCCCGGCTCATCCGCTCCCCCAACTCCCTTACCGCATCGACCAGTTCCTGGGGCTCCTGCACCGTGAACTCGTACCCGAGCAGCGCCAGCCGTACCGCCGTCCACTCCTTGACGTCGCTCACCGTGGCGCGCAGCCGGCAGCTCCCCTCGTCCAGCGGCTCGGGCGGGCCCAGCCGGCCCGGCAGGCGGGCCGCGACCGTCTCGGCCGGCGCGGCGAAGGTGACGACCATCTCGTACGACTCCCGTGCGCGGTGCATGGACCGGCGCAGGAACTCCGCCGCGCTCCCGGTGGGCAGCTCGCGCGGTGCGAACCGGGCCCCGGTCGCGAAGGGCTCGCTCACCCGGTCGACGCGGAACGTCCGCCAGTCCGCGCGGTCGAGGTCGTACGCCACGAGGTACCAGCGCCGCCCGGTCGACACCAGCCGGTACGGCTCGGTCACCCGCCGGGATTCCGTGCCGTCGGCGGCTCGGTAGGCGAACCGCAGCCGCTCGTGCCCGGCCACCGTGGAGGCCATGACGGTGAGCGTCTCCGGTGCGATCGTCGCGCCGTCGCCGCTGGTCAGTGGGGTGGTCGCGGCCTGGAGCGTGCTGACGCGGTGGCGCAGCCGGCCGGGCAGCACCTGCTCCAGTTTGGCCAGCGCCCGCACGGACGCCTCGTCCACGCCCTCCAGCGCGTGCCCGGCGCCGGCCCGCAGCCCGACCGCGATGGCCACCGCCTCCTCGTCGTCGAGCACCAGCGGCGGCATCGCCTTCCCGGCGACGAGCCGGTAGCCGCCGTCCGCGCCGAGGGTCGCCCGCACGGGATAACCGAGCTCGCGCAGCCGGTCGATGTCCCGCCGGACCGTGCGCCGGGAGACCCCGAGCCGGTCGGCCAGCTCGCCGCCGGGCCATTCGCGGGGCGTCTGGAGGAGGGAGAGGAGCTGGAGGAGCCGGGCCGGTGTGTCCGTCGTCATGGGAACGAGGATGCCGTGGAACTAGGACCTGATCCGACCTACTTGGGGAATAGCTTCCGGAACATGAACTCCACCGACACCCCGCACGCACCGCAGGCCGCCGCGGGCGACCGCCGCCGCTGGTTCGCGCTGGCGATCGTGATGACCGCGGCCTTCATGGACCTCGTCGACGTCACGATCGTCAACATCGCGATCCCGTCGATCCAGCGCGACGAGGGCGCGACCTTCAGCCAGATCCAGTGGATCACCGCCGGCTACGCGCTGGCCTTCGCCGCCGGGCTCGTCACCGGCGGTCGGCTCGGCGACATCCACGGCCGCAAGCGGGTCTTCCTCGTCGGCATCGGCGGCTTCACCGTCGCCTCCGCGCTGTGCGGGCTCGCCGTGAACCCGGAGATGCTGGTCGCCTCCCGCGTCCTGCAGGGCGCCATGGCGGCGCTGATGGTGCCGCAGGTCCTGTCGATCGTGCACGCGACCTTCCCGCCGCACGAGCGCGGCAAGGTGTTCGGGCTGTTCGGCGCGGTCGTCGGCCTGGGCGCGGTCTCCGGACCGCTGCTCGGCGCGCTGCTGACCGAGTGGAACCTGTTCGGTCTGGAGTGGCGGCCGATCTTCCTGATCAACCTGCCGGTCGGCGTCGCGGGCCTGGTCCTCGGCGGCCGCTTCATCACCGAGTCGAAGGCGCCGCGCGCCCTGAAGCTGGACCTGGTGGGCGTCGCGCTGGTCACACTGGGTCTGCTGATGCTGCTCTACCCGCTGACCCGCGGCCGTGAGCTGGGCTGGCCGCTGTGGGGGTACGTGTCGATGGCCGGCGCGCCGGTGGTCTTCGCGGCGCTGGTGGCGTACGAGCGGGTCAAGGGCGCCCGGGACGGCTCCCCGCTGATCGAGCTGTCGCTGTTCCGGGTGAAGAGCTTCGCGGCGGGCATCGCGGTGCAGACGGTGTTCGGGGTCGGCCTCGGCGTCTTCTTCCTGGTCTGGACGCTGTACATGCAGGTCGGCCTGGGCTGGAGCGCGCTGCGGGCCGGGCTGACCGGGGTGCCGTTCTCCCTCGCGGTCTCCGCGGCGGCCGGGATGTCGGTGCAGCTGCTGGTCCCGCGCTACGGGCGCAAGGTGCTCCAGGCGGGCGCGCTGGTGATGGGGGCCGGGGTGCTGGTCTACCTCTGGGAGGCGGAGCGGTACGGCCAGTCGATCACCTCCTGGCAGATGGCGCTCCCGCTGGTGGTCATGGGCGTCGGCATGGGGCTGATCGTGGCCCCGCTGACGGACGCGGTGCTGTCCGAGGTGCCGCGTGAGCACGCCGGGTCGGCGTCCGGGCTGATCAACACCGTGCAGCAGATGGGGAACGCGCTGGGGCTCGGCCTGGTGTCGGTGGTGTTCTTCGGGGTGATCGACGAGCGGCTCGCCCCGGCCGAGGTGGGCCCGGCCTACGCGGACGGCTTCCGGCACGCGCTGGGCTGGGTGGCCGCGGTGCTGGGCGTGATCTTCCTGCTGATGTTCGCCCTGCCCAAGCGCCCCGCCCAGCACGTGGAGGGGGCGGGGGAGACTCCCGCGGCGGTGGAGAGGGAGCGGGAGCTCGTGGCCTGAGCGGACCCAGGGGGAGAAGGGACCGGCACCTCAGGGGTGCCGGTCCCTCGGCGTGTGGGCGTACGGGCATGAACGGAAGCCCGTTCATGCCCGTACGTGCCCATGTCTGTTTACTTCCCGGACATCTGGGCGTACTCTGCGAGCGAAACCACACGTTCGGGCACGAACGGACTCGGAGGCAGGTCGCCATGTACGCACCGGAACGCCAGCAGG
Organism: Streptomyces sp. NPDC000348; assembly: GCF_042898795.1. NCBI lineage: Bacteria > Bacillati > Actinomycetota > Actinomycetes > Kitasatosporales > Streptomycetaceae > Streptomyces > Streptomyces sp. NPDC000348. The sequence continues at coordinate 54,590 of NZ_JBIAZD010000026.1, read as the reverse complement.
AGATCCTGCGGCTCGCCCGTGACGGCGGCCGGGTGGACGTGGTCTCGCTGGCCGAGGAGTTCCAGGTGACCGCCGAGACCATCCGCCGGGACCTCAAGGCCCTGGACCGCGCCGGCCTGGTCCGCAGGGTGCACGGCGGGGCCATCCCCGCCGGACGCCTCGACTTCGAGCCGGACCTCGCCGAGCGGGAGACGACCGCGGCCGACGAGAAGGACCGCATCGCCAGGGCCGCCCTCGCCGAACTCCCGGCCGACGGCACGCTGATCCTGGACGCCGGTTCGACGGCCGCGCGGCTCGCCGGCGCCCTGCCGGTGGAGCTCTCCCTCACCGTCGTCACCCACAGCCTGCCCATCGCGGCCCGCCTCGCCGACCACCCCGGCATCCAGCTCCATCTCGTCGGCGGGCGCGTGCGCCACCGTACGCGCGCCGCCGTGGACGCCTGGGCGCTGCGCGCGTACGCCGAGATCCGCGCGGACGTGCTGTTCGTGGCCGCCAACGGGTTCTCCGCCGAGCACGGGCTGACCACGCCCGACCTCGCCGAGGCCGCCGTGAAGCGCGCGGCCATGGCCGCCGCCCGCCGTGTGGTGCTGCTCGCCGACTCCTCCAAGTACGGCCAGGAGCACTTCGCCCGCTTCGGCGACCTGGGCGACGTGGACCTGCTGATCACCGACAGCGGGCTCGGCCCGGACGACGCCGCAGCGATCGAGCGCGGCGGCACGGAAGTGGTACGCGCATGATCCTCACCGTCACCCCCAACCCGTCCCTGGACCGCACCTACGAGGTCCCCTCGCTGGACCGCGGTGAGGTCGTCCGGGCCACCGGCGAACGCGTCGACCCCGGCGGCAAGGGCGTCAACGTCTCCCGCGCCGTCACCGCGGCCGGCCGGCGCACGGTCGCCGTGCTGCCCCTGGGCGGCGCACCGGGCGCGCTGGTCGCCGACCTGCTCGACGCGCAGGGCATCGAGGTCGCTCCGGTCCCGGTCGCCGGCGCCACCCGCTCCAACATCGCGCTCGCCGAGGCGGACGGCGTGCTCACGAAGATCAACGCACCGGGTCCGGAACTGACGGCGGCCGAGCGGGAACTGCTGCTGGACACCGTGCGCCGGCAGTCCCCGGGCGCCGACTGGATCGCCTGCTGCGGCAGCCTGCCGCGCGGACTGGCCCCCTCCTGGTACGCCGAACTGGTCGCCCGGGCGCACGCCGCCGGCGTACGGATCGCGCTGGACACCTCCGGCCCCGCGCTGCTCGCGGCCCTGCGCGAGCGGCCCGACGTGGTGAAGCCGAACGCGGGAGAGCTCGCCGAGGCCGTGGGGCGGCCCCTGGCCACCGTGGGCGACGCGCTGAAGGCGGCGGAGGAGCTGCGGGGGATGGGCGCCCGGGCGGTCCTCGCGAGCCTCGGCGCCGACGGGCAGCTGCTCGTGGACGACGACGGCGCCTGGTTCGGCACCGCCGCGGTGGACGCCGTCCGCAGCAACGTGGGCGCCGGCGACTCCTCGCTGGCCGGGTTCCTCGTCGCCGGCGGGCGCGGCCCCGAGGCGCTCGCCTCCGCCGTCGCCCACGGCGCGGCCGCCGTCCGGCTCCCCGGCAGCGTGATGCCGACCCCGGCCGACCTGGACCCGGCCGCGGTGACCGTCACGGCCGAGGTGCCCGTCGACCGCGCACTGCGGGAGCCGGTGTCATGAACCGTCCCCTCTCCCTCCTCACCCCCGTCCCCCCTTCCGCCCACCCCGCTGCACGGGCGATACGCGTGCGAAGGAGCTCGCGATGAGCGACATGATCACCGCGGAACTGGTCGATCTCGGCCTGTCCGCCGACACCAAGGAGGCGGCGGCGCGCGCCCTCGCCGAACGCATGGTGGCCCTGGGCCGGGTGACCGACCTGGACGGTTTCCTCGCCGACGTCGCCGCCCGCGAGGCGCAGATGCCGACCGGCCTCGACGGCGGCATCGGCATCCCGCACTGCCGCAGCGAGCACGTCACCGAGCCCACGCTCGCCTTCGGACGCAGCGCCGCCGGGATCGACTTCGGCGCGGCCGACGGACCCGCCGACCTGATCTTCCTGATCGCCGCTCCGGCCGGCGCCGACGACGCCCATCTGACGATCCTGTCGGCGCTGGCCCGGCAGCTGATGAACACCGAGTTCACCGATGCCCTCCGGTCGGTGGACGACGCGGCGGCAGCGGCGGCGCTCATCCGCGGCGACCAGCCGCCGACGGCCGCCGTCCGTGGCGGCGGGAGCGGCTCCGAGGACTCCGTGGCGGCACCGGCGGCGGCCTCCGCCGGCGCCGCCACGGGCGCCGCCGCCTCCGGGGAGGACCGCCCGTTCCGGGTCGTCGCCGTCACCTCCTGCCCCACCGGCATCGCCCACACCTACATGGCCGCCGAGTCGCTGGAGAACGCCGGCCGGGAAGCCGGCGTCGAGATCGTCGTCGAGACCCAGGGCTCCGCCGGCTTCACCCGGCTCGACCCGGCCGTGATCGAGGCGGCGGACGGCGTGATCTTCGCCCATGACGTGCCCGTCCGGGAGAAGGACCGCTTCGCGGGCAAGCCGACCGTCGACACCGGCGTCAAGGCGGCCATCAACCGCCCCGCCGAGCTGATCACCGAGGTCCGCGGCAAGGCCGGGCGCGGCGAGGTCACCGCGGCGGCCACGTCCGGCGGGACGCCCGTCGAGCGCACCGGCGACAGCGGCGAGGGCTACGGCACCAAGCTGCGCACGTGGCTGATGTCCGGCGTCAGCTACATGGTGCCGTTCGTCGCGGCGGGCGGTCTGCTCATCGCCCTCGGCTTCGCGATCGGCGGCTACGAGATCAACGAGGCGCCGTCGGTGATGGACCACTTCGTGTGGACCCAGGCCGCCAGCTGGGGCGCGCTGCTCTTCCAGATCGGCGGCGTCGCCTTCGGCTTCCTCGTCCCCGTGCTGGCCGGCTACATCGCCTACGGCATGGCCGACCGGCCCGGCCTGGTGCCCGGCTTCGTCGGCGGCGCGATCTCGCTCACCATCAACGCCGGGTTCCTCGGCGGCCTCGCGGCCGGTCTGATCGCCGGCGCCGTGGTGATCGCGATCCAGAAGGTGCGCATCCCGGCGGCCCTGCGCGGCATCATGCCGGTGGTGGTGATCCCGCTGATCTCCGCGGCGGTCGTCGGCTTCCTGATGTTCGTCGTCATCGGCAAGCCCATCGCCGAGGCCCAGAAGGGCATGACCGACTGGCTGAACGGCCTCACCGGCACCAACGCCGTCCTGCTCGGCGCCCTCCTCGGCCTGATGATGTGCTTCGACCTCGGCGGGCCCGTCAACAAGGTCGCCTACACCTTCGCCACCGCCGGGATCGCCGTCGCGAGCCCCAGCGACTCCGCGATGAAGATCATGGCCGCGGTGATGGCCGCCGGCATGGTGCCGCCGCTGGCGATGGCCCTGGCCACCACGGTCCGCGGCAAGCTCTTCAACCGCACCGAACGGGAGAACGGCAAGGCCGCCTGGGTCCTGGGCGCCTCCTTCATCTCCGAGGGCGCGATCCCGTTCGCCGCCGCCGACCCGCTGCGGGTCATCCCCGCCTCAATGGCGGGCGGCGCGGTCACCGGCGCCCTGTCGATGACCTTCGGCGCCACCCTGCGCGCCCCGCACGGCGGCATCTTCGTCGTCCCGCTGATCGGCAACCCGCTCCTCTACCTGGTCGCCATCGCCGCGGGCGTGTGCGTCACGACGGCCCTGGTGATCGTCCTCAAGGGCCTGCGCAAGCCGGCCCCGGTCACCACGGACGCGGGCGGGAGCGCACCGGTGCCGCCGGCGGAGACCAAGCAGCCGGTGGCCGCGTAGAGTTACCGCGGTGCGTCCGTTTGGGTAGGTGTGGGCGGTTCATGCCTACTGCGATATAGATCACGATCATCACGATCCGGGGTCAAGGCCCCGGATCTTGGTGTGTACTGGGCCGCATGCCTGAGCACACGACACTCTCGCGGACGACGGGCGCCACCGTCCTCACCCTGGTGGCCGTGGCCTGCGCGGCGGGTCTGGCCGATGTCCTGCGGCGTCGACGCGGGCGGACGCGCGAGCGCACCGGGGAGCACCCGGAGGCCACCCTGCGGCACGCGCCCCACGGCACCCCGGTGATCCCGCGCCAGCAGCGGACCGGCCCCCACGTGGAAGCCGTACGGCTCACCCCGGCGGAGCGCGACGCGTTCGCCGTGCTGGTACGGCGCTTCGGCGAAGGGGACTGAGCCCCGGCCCCGGCCGCCGCGTCAGGAGACCTGTGCCGCCCGGCGCTCCATCGCGTCCCGCGCCGCGTCCTCGCTGACGTACACCTCGCACATGTGCCGACCGTCCGGCGTGACCGTGTGCTCGACCTCCCACACGGACATCTCCACCCCGTCACCCAGCAGGAACGCGTGCTCGTAGAGCGCGAAGGACAGCCCCGGACGCCCCGTGCGGGACGGGCGGCCGAAGGCCTGCGTGATCCGGTGCGCGCACGCCGTGGCCAGCAGCGCGGCCGTCTTCGCGTCCGGCCGGTCCGTGTTCTCCGCCCGGCGCAGTAATCGCCGCGCGTGATCCGCGGAGCCGTCCGGAACGTACACGTGCCCCAGCGCGGGAGGCGGCGGCAACTGCACCGTCACCGGCAGTTCGAAGCCCGGCGCGTCCGGCGGCAACGGCAGCCGGGCCGTGGCCGTCCGCAGCTCCTCCTCGTCCACGTACACCTCGTGCTGCGGCTCCTCTCCCGGCGCCGTGTTGTGCACGAGCTCCCAGAGCGTCAGCGCCGAACCGTCGGCGAGCAGCCAGGTGTGCCGGTACGTCTCCCGGTGCAGCCCCGCGCTGTGGTGCGCGGAGTGCAGCGAACCGTCGTGCGCCAGCGCGCAGTCCAGCCGCAGGAGGGTCTCGTCCGGCAGCTCGAAGGAGTTCAGGGCGCGGCCGAGGAGGCGCGCGAGGTGCTCCTCCGGAGACTCGGGTGGATCGGGTGGTTCGTACGCTGCCGTCTCGTACGGAACGCTCAAGGTTTCTCCCGGCGTTGCTGCATGTCACCTGGTGGGTGCATACCGTAGCCCCTCGGCCGGACGTGTTGTCCAGGAACCGAGAAAACGTATGGCGAAAAACAGACGGAGCGCGTGAGAAGTTCCCGGCACCGCCCGGACGTGCGTCAATTGTTCCTGATCAAACGGTACTTCGACAGCCGCTCGGCGGCCCCTCCTTTCCGTGCCCGCCGTACAACTCCCCGTACGACGGCCACCAGCCGCCCGGACCGTCCACCGGACCGGCGGCGCGGACCGCCCGTACGATCGCGCGGGTCACCAGGTCCGCGCCCGCCGCGAGGACCTCGTTCAGGGCCAGGGGGTCCGCCGCGTCCAGCGGGCGGGTGCCCGTGGCCAGGGTGAAGACGGTGTCGCCGTCGCTGAGCAGATGCACCGGCCGTACGGCCCGCGCGATGCCGTCGTGCGCGGTACCGGCCAGCTTCTGCGCCTGCGCCTTGGACAGCCCGGCGTCGGTGGCGACCACCGCGAGCGTGGTGTTCAGCGGCGGAGCCGCGTTCCGTCCGGCCACCTCCGCGAGCCGCCGCAGCGCGGCCCCGTGCACCTCCGGCTCCGGATAACGCACCCGGCCCTGGAAGAACTCCCCGTACAGCACTCCCGTCTCCGGATCCACCGCCGACCCCGCCGCGTTGGCCACCACCAGCGCGGCCACCGTGATGCCCGAGTCCAGCACCGTGCTCGCGGTGCCGATCCCGCCCTTCAGCTGCCCGACCACCGCGCCCGTGCCGGCGCCCACGCACCCCTGCGGCACCGGCGCGCCCCGCTCGCTCGCCGCCGCCGCCTCGACCGCGGCACGACCGGTGGCCGCGTCCGGCCGGGCCCGGAAGTCACCGCCACGCCCCAGGTCGAAGACACAGGCCGCCGGCACCACCGGCACCACGTGCGCGGGATCCGGCCCGACCCGCACCCCGCGCCCCCGCTCCTCCAGCCAGCCCATCACCCCGGACGCCGCGTCGAGCCCGTACGCGCTGCCCCCGGTCAGCACGAGCGCCTGGACCTTCCGCACCACGTTGCGCGGATCGAGCGCGTCGGTCTCCTTCGTGCCGGGGCCGCCGCCGCGCACGTCCACCGCGGCCACGGCCCCGCCCTCGGGCGCGAGCACGACCGTGGTGCCCGTGAGCCATCCGTCGCCGGTACGCGTCGCGTGTCCCACGCGCACCCCGGCCACATCCGTCAGAGCGTCAGCTGCCATGGGGTCAGTACTGCCCGGTCGGGGGCGGCCGTACCCTGGACGCATGAGCACCGCCCCCGATCCCCGCCCGAGTGAGCCCAAGCCGGCGCTGGTCTTCGACGACCCGCTGGACCAGCGGTCCTCGGACGACACGGACCGCGGCTGGGGCGAGCGCCCGTCCGGCGACAGCGCGGCCGACCTGAAGCGCTTCCTCGACGAGAAGCCGCCCCACCACCTCTGACCCGCCCGCCGGCGGGCCGCCCCTACCGCTCGCCCCGCCCCGCGCCGCGCTGTGCGACGAGGGTGTCGCGGATCTCCTTGAGGACCTCCAGCTCGGTGATCTCGACGACCTCGCGCGTGCCCTCCTTCGCCTTCCGGCGGGCCTCCACCCGGGCCAGGTACTTCGCCATGGGCAGCACCATCAGGAAGTAGACGACCGCCGCGGTGATCAGGAACTGCAGCGTCGCCCCGAGGACCGACCCCCACAGGATCCTGACGCCGGTCGCGGTGTCCCCGGCGCCCTCGCAGGGGCCCTTCAGGCACGAGCTGTAGCTGTCCAGGTCCTTGGTGCCGAAGGCCCCCACCAGCGGATTGATGACGCCCTTCACGACCGCGTTGACGATGTTGGTGAAGGCGGCACCGATGACCACCGCCACGGCCAGATCGACGACGTTGCCACGCATCAGGAAGGCCTTGAAGCCCTGCAGGACGCTCGTCTTCTCCTGGTCGCTCACTTCGAGGCCTCATTTCTCGTGCGTACGGTGCGGAAGAAAGCGCTCCGCAACCTACGTCACGCCTGTGCCGGCCTGTCCAGCCGGGCCGCCCGGCGCAAGGACCCCACGCGCGGACCGGGGCCGGGGGAGCACCGGTCAGCACATCGTCACCGCCAGCCGCGCCGTGGCGCTCGCGCCGGCCAGCTCGGCCGCGGTGGCGCGCGGCACCGACAGCACGACCAGCGCCCCGCCGTCACCCGCGCCGTCCGCCGGTTCCGGTACCCCGGTCACGCGCGCCCCGCGTGCGACCACGCGGGCCTCGCCTCCGGACACCGTCTCCCCGGCGGCGATCACGTCCACCCGGTCGCCCGGCCGCAGCAGCCGTACCGTGGCCGCGTCGGCGATCCGCACCGCCGCCGTGACCGCCGCGCCCGCGCCCCGCGCCCGTACGGCGCGGTCCCCGGGGGAGGCCGAGGCGGCACGGGCCGCCGGGGACCCGTCGGGATGCCCGCGGGACCGGTCCGCGCCCCGCGGCCCCGCCGCCACCAGCGCCGCCGCCGTGACCGCGAGACCGAGCGCCACGGCCCGCCTCCGGTGCCGTACGAGCCCGCCGGGGAGCGGCAGGGCGCCGCGCACCCGCACCGGGGCGAAGTGCGGCACCTCGCACGAGGGAGGGACCTCAGGACCGGGAGGGCAGGGGACGGCGGCGCCGGACGGTCGGGGGACAGCGGCGCCGTACGGCCGGGGGACGGCGGGGGAGGAGGGGCGGAGCGAGGAGGGAGGACGGGACACGGATACCACCACCTGCGACGAGGGACCGGCTTGCGACTCCCACGATGAGGCCTCGCGCCGCGTCCCGCCGGGCCCTGTGGACGTACCACGCCCCTGTGGACAACCGCCCCACCCGAACGGGACGTTCCGCCCCGCGGGCGGTTACGGAAGCGCGAACCCCGGGTTCATCCCGCCCAGCGCCGACGTGCACGCGCAGTCCCGCTCCTCCGTCGCCGGCAGCGCGGCCACCGCGTCGAAGAGCACCCCCCGCAGCCGGTCCACGTTGGCGGCGAACACCCGCAGCACCTCGTCGTGGGAGACGCCCTCACCGGTCTCGGCCCCGGCGTCCAGGTCGGTGACCAGGGTCAGCGAGGTGTAGCAGAGCTCCAGCTCACGGGCGAGCGCCGCCTCGGGATGGCCGGTCATGCCCACCACCGACCAGCCCTGCGCCCGGTGCCACGACGACTCGGCACGGGTGGAGAAGCGCGGCCCCTCGACCACGACCAGCGTGCCGCCGTCCACCACCTCCCAGTCCCGGTCCCGGGCCGCCTTCAGCGCGGCGGCCCGACCGGTGGGGCAGTAGGGGTCGGCCAGCGACACGTGGACCACGTTCGGCACCGTGCCGTCGGGCAGCGGCAGCCCGTCGAAGTAGGTGCCCGCCCGGGACTTCGTACGGTCCACGAGCTGGTCCGGCACCAGCAGCGTGCCCGGCCCGTACTCGGGGCGCAGGCCGCCGACCGCGCACGGCCCGAGGACCTGGCGCACGCCGACCGACCGCAGCGCCCACAGGTTGGCCCGGTAGTTGATGCGGTGCGGCGGCAGATGGTGGCCGCGTCCGTGCCGCGGGAGGAAGGCGACCCGCCGGCCGGCCACCTCGCCGAGGAAGAGGGAGTCGCTGGGCGCCCCGTACGGGGTGTCCACCTGGACCTCGGTCACGTCGTCGAGGAAGGAGTAGAAACCGGAGCCGCCGATCACGCCGATCCCGGCCTTCGCCATGTTCGCCATGCCCCGCACCCTAACCGCACCCGGAAACGCCGAAGACCCCGTCGTCGGCGGACGACGGGGTTCCGTCAAGGAAGCGGCCCTACGCGGCGGTGGTGCTGGTGGAGCTGCTCGAACCGGACGAGCCGGACGAGCCGGACGACGCGCTCGACCCCGAGTCCGAGGAGGAGGACGTCGACGACGAGGTGCCCGACGGCTTCGACGACGCCGGCGAGCTGCTCGACGAGGAGCCGCGGCTGTCGTTGCGGTAGAAGCCGGAGCCCTTGAAGACGATGCCCACCGCCGAGAACACCTTCTTCAGGCGGCCCTTGCAGGTGGGGCACTCGGTCAGCGCGTCGTCGGTGAACTTCTGCACCGCCTCGAGGCCCTCGCCGCACTCGGTGCACTGGTACTGGTAGGTCGGCACTGTCTTCCTCCTGGCACTCTCACTCGATGAGTGCTAACGACGGTCCATAGTGACGCATTCCCTCGGTTCAGTCCACTGCGACGGGCTCGCGGTGACCCACGCCACGTGCGACGGTGCGTCCGTGCGGGCCCGCGGCCAGCCGCGACCGCAGCGCCAGCAGCGTCACGAGGGCCGCCGCCGTACCGGCCGTCGGCACCAGGAAGCCGGCGCCGCCCCACAGGCGGTCCTCCAGTTGCCCCGCGACCGTGACGGCCGCCGCCTGGCCGAGCGCGACGGCGCCGGTCAGCCAGGTGAAGGCCTCGGTGCGGGCACCCGCCGGGACCAGGTTCTCCACCAGCGTGTAGCCGGTGATCAGGGCCGGTGCGATGCACATGCCGACCAGCAGGCCGAGCCCGGCCAGCAGCAGCGCCGAGTGGGCGGTCCACAGGGCGGACGCGGTCAGCGCGAGCGCCGTGTAGCCGATCACCAGGCGCCGCTGCGGGGCGGCCTTCCAGGCGATCGCGCCGCAGACGATGCCGGAGAGCATGTTTCCCGCGGCGAAGACGCCGTAGAGGACGCCGTTCAGTCCGGGTTCGCCGATCGACTCGGTGAACGCGGCCAGGGAGACCTGCATGCCGCCGAAGACGGAGCCGATGCCCAGGAAGGTCACGATCAGCACCCGCACACCGGGGACGCGCAGCGCGGAGACGTGCTCCACGCGCGCGTGCCCGTCACGGCCCGCCGCGGGCTGCGTGCCCTTCTGCGCGGCGAACAGCAGACCGCCGACCAGGGTCAGCGCGGCCTCGGTGAGCAGGCCCGCAGCCGGGTCGACGGCCGTGCACAGGGCCGTGGCGAGCAGCGGTCCGACGACGAAGGTGAACTCGTCGGTGACGGACTCGAAGGCCGCCGCGGTGGTCATCAGCGGGGAGCCCTTGAGCCGCACGCCCCAGCGGGCCCGCACCATGGGCCCGATCTGCGGCACCGAGGCGCCCGTGGGCACGGCGGCGGCGAACAGCGCCCACAGGGGCGCGTGGGTCAGCGCCAGCGCGGTGAGGGCCAGTCCGGCCGCCGTGTGCACCAGGACGCCGGGCACGAGGACGGCGCGCTGTCCGTGGCGGTCGGCGAGACGGCCGCTGTAGGGGGCGAACAGCGCCATGGAGACGCCGGTGACGGCCGCGACCGCGCCGGCCGCGCCGTACGAGCCGGTGGTGTGCTGCACCAGCAGCACGATGGAGAGGGTGAGCATCGCGAACGGCTGGCGGGCCGCGAAGCCGGGGAGCAGGAACGTCCACGCGCCGCGCGTGCGCAGCAGCCGGCCGTATCCCGGTCGGGAGGTGGCCGCCGAGTCCTTCGACGTGGTGACCGTGGATGCCACGGCCCGTGCCTTTCTGCCACCTGGTAGCGGCCCGCACGGGGCGTGCGGGCGCGCCGAGAGCTGTCCTCTTGCGCTGACTGCGGTAGATGCCGGCGCCACAGCTCAGGGCGTTCCGGCCGCCATACGGTCGCGCCAGCTCTGCGTCAGGCAGAGTTGGTTCGATCTGGGGGTCGTTCGCATCGTACAGGGATCACCTGCCGTCCGCTGTGAAGCCGGGCACACCGCCGACGTCCCGCCTGTGATTCGTCAGGCCCGTCGACGTCACGCCTGCGATTCGTCGGTGCCCAGCCAGCCGGCCAGCTTGCCGCCCCGGCCGACCGCGCGCAGGCGCCGTTCGGCGGCGTCCCGTACCGGGTCCGTGGCGACGACGAGCAGTTCGTCCCCGCGGCGCAGCACCGTCGACGGCAGCGGCACGAACGACGTCCCGTCGCGCACGACGAGGGTGACGGCGGCCCCGGCCGGCAGCCGCAGCTCGGCGATCTCCACGCCGTGCATCCTCGACTCGGCCGGGATGGCGACCGACAGCAGGTGTCCGCGCAGCCGCTCCAGGGGCGCCGACTCGATGCCGAGGTCGGCGGCGGACTCCCCGCCCAGGTGCAGCTTGCGGGCCAGCCAGGGCAGCGTCGGCCCCTGGATGAGGGTGTAGACGACGACCAGGAGGAAGACGATGTTGAAGATCCGCTCGCTCCCGGCGACGCCTTGCACCATCGGGATCGTCGCCAGGATGATGGGCACGGCGCCGCGCAGTCCCGCCCACGACATCAGCGTCTGCTCCTGCCAGGGCACCCGGAACGGCAGCAGGCAGACGACGACGCTCAGTGGGCGGGCCACCATGGTGAGCGCCAGCCCGATGACCAGCGCGGGCACGATGTCGTCGCCCAGCTCGTGCGGGGTGACGAGCAGGCCGAGCAGGACGAACATGCCGATCTGGGCGATCCAGCCGAGCCCTTCGGCGAAGCCGCGCGTGGCGGGCCAGTGCGGCAGTTTGGCGTTGCCCAGCACCATCGAGGCGAGGTAGACGGCGAGGAAGCCGCTGCCGTGGGCGAGGGCGCCGAACGCGTAGGCGGCGACCGCGATGGCCATGACGGCGATCGGGTAGAGGCCGGAGGCGGGCAGTGCCACGTGCCGCAGCCCCCAGGCGCCCAGCCAGCCCACCGCGAGCCCGATGGCGGCGCCGATGACCAGCTCCAGCACTATCTCGCCGGCCAGGACGTACCAGTGCTCGACCGGTCCGGCCGAGGAGAAGGCGACGACCAGGATGACGACGGGCGCGTCGTTGAAGCCGGACTCCGCCTCCAGCACGCCCGTCACCCGCGCGGGGAGCGGTATTTTCCGCAGCACCGAGAAGACGGCCGCCGCGTCGGTCGACGACACCACCGCGCCGATGATCAGCGCTTGCCGCCACTCCAGCCCGACCAGGAAGTGCGCGGCCGACGCCGTGACGCCGACGCTCACCGCGACGCCGGCCAGCGCGAGCACGGAGGCGGCGGGCAGGATCGGTTTCACCTCCGTCCACTTCGTGCCCAGACCGCCCTCGGCCAGGATCACGACCAGGGCCGCGTATCCGATGACCTGGGTCAGTTCGGCGTTGTCGAAGTGGATGTCGCCGATGCCGTCCTGGCCCATGGCGATGCCGATGCCCAGGTAGACGAGCAGGCTGGGGAGCCCGCTGCGCGAGGAGATCCGGACCGCTGCGACGGCGACGAGCAGGACGATCGAGCAGACGAGCAGGAGCTGGTTGAGGTGGTGGACAGTCAGCGGCCGTTCCCTTCCCTGACTCAGGCGCACCCGCGCGTGAGCTCACGTACATCGCATGCGATCCACCGCTTCCGCGGCAAACTACTTCGTTACCTTACCTAACTCTTGACGCGTTCTTGACGCTCTTGACGGCATGATCGAACGTCCGTCCGGGCTGGTTCCCCACTCCGCGTCAAGTGCCGCGGAGCCCTGCGCCTATCGTTGCTCCAGCGCTCAGTTAAAAGCACAGCCCGACCTGCCGCTCGCGTTAGGACAGCAAGGACAGCGATGCCCACCGACACCACCGCCTCCACGGGTCAGCAACCCGGCAAGTCCGGCAGGAAGAAGGGGCGCAGAGCCCGACTGATCGTGCTCGTCCTGGTGCTGGCCCTGATCGGCGGTGTCGCCTACGGGGGGTACTGGTCCGTCAGCACCGTGCGCGCCTCCTTCCCGCAGACCAAGGGATCGATCACCCTCCAGGGTCTGACGGGAACCGTCGACGTCAAACGGGACGGCTACGGCATCCCGCAGATCTACGCCTCCTCCGACGAGGACCTGTTCATGGCCCAGGGCTACGTCCAGGCGCAGGACCGGTTCTACGAGATGGACGTGCGCCGGCACATGACCTCCGGCCGCCTGTCGGAGATGTTCGGCGAGGGCCAGGTCGACAACGACGAGTTCCTGCGCACCCTGGGCTGGGACCGGGTCGCCGAGGAGGAGTACGACAAGAAGCTCTCCCCCGCCACGAAGAAGTACCTCCAGGCGTACGCCAAGGGCGTCAACGCCTATCTGGAGGGCAAGGAGGGCAAGGAGATCTCCCTGGAGTACGCGGCCCTCGGCTTCGAGAACGACTACCGGCCCGGGAAGTGGACCCCGGTCGACTCCGTGGCCTGGCTGAAGGCGATGGCCTGGGACCTGCGCGGCAACATGCAGGACGAGATCGACCGCGCGCTGATGACCAGCCGCCTCGGCCCGCAGGAGATCGCCGACCTGTACCCGGCGTACCCGTACAGCCGGAACAAGCCGGTGGTCCAGGAGGGCCAGTACGACCAGCTCACCGGGGCCTACGAGCAGGGTGAGAGCACGGACGGCACCGGCACGGGGACCGGCACCGGCACGGGGACCGGCACCGGCACGGGGACCGGCACAGGTACCGGCACCGGCACAGGTACCGGCACCGGCACAGGTACCGGCACGGGCACGGGCACAGGCACCGGTACGGGCACAGGCACCGCCGGTTCCTCCCTGGAGAGCCAGCTGACCGGCCTCCAGGAGGTCCTGGAGGACCTCCCCACCGCCGTCGGCGTCAACGGCGACGGCATCGGCTCCAACTCCTGGGTGGTCGCGGGCGAGCACACCATCACCGGCAAGCCCCTGCTCGCCAACGACCCGCACCTGTCCGCCTCGCTGCCGTCCGTCTGGTACCAGATGGGCCTGCACTGCCGCAGCGTCTCCGCCAAGTGCCGGTACGACGTCGCCGGCTACACCTTCGCGGGCATGCCGGGGGTGATAATCGGCCACAATCAGGACGTCTCCTGGGGCCTGACCAACTCCGGCGTCGACGTCACCGACCTCTACCTGGAGAAGATCACCGGCGACGGCTACCAGTACGACGGCAAGGTGGTGCCGTTCAAGACCCGCGAGGAGACCATCAAGGTCGCCGGCGGCAAGGCGCAGAAGATCGTCGTGCGGGAGACCAACAACGGCCCCCTGCTCTCCGACCGTTCCGACGACCTGGTGAAGACCGGCAAGAAGGCCACCGTCGACAGCGCCGCCCCCGACCGGGGCGACGGCTACGGCGTCGCGCTGCGCTGGACCGCCCTGGAGCCCGGCCGCACCATGGACTCGGTCTTCGCGATGAACCGCGCGAAGGACTGGGACGACTTCCGCGAGGCCGCCGCCCTGTTCGAGGTGCCCTCGCAGAACCTCGTCTACGCGGACACCGAGGACAACATCGGCTACACGCTGCCCGGGAAGATCCCCACCCGCGCGGAGAAGCACGACGGTTCCCTCCCCGCCCCCGGCTGGGACCCCGACTACGCGTGGGACGGCTGGATCGACCAGGCGGCGCTGCCCTACGAGTACAACCCGGAGCGCGGCTACATCGTCACCGCCAACCAGGCCGTCGTCGGCGAGGACTACCCGTACACGCTGACCACCGACTGGGGTTACGGCGCCCGCAGCCAGCGGATCACCGAGCTGATCAAGGCGAAGATCAAGGACGACGGCAAGATCTCCCCCGACGACATGCGGCAGATGCAGCTCGACAACTCCAGCACCATCGCCAAGCTGCTGGTGCCGCACCTGCTCAAGATCGACACCGAGGACGCGGACGTCCGCGAGGCGCAGAAGCTGCTGGAGGGCTGGGACTACACCCAGGACGCCGACTCGGCCGCCGCCGCCTACTTCAACTCCGTGTGGCGCAACATCCTCAAGCTCGCCTTCGGCCACAAGCTGCCCAAGGAACTGCGGGTCAAGGGCCAGTGCCTGTGGGTCGAGCCGGTCAACACCACCGGGCCCGCCGACGAGGCGGACAAGGTCCGCGAGTGCGGTCAGCGCGACGCCGACCAGGCGCAGCCCGACGGCGGCGACCGCTGGTTCGAGGTGGTCCGCACGCTGATGGACGAGGAGGACAGCGACTGGTGGAAGACCCCCAAGTCGGGCACCCGCCCCGCTGCGGACAACCGTGACGAGCTGTTCAAGCGCGCCCTGATCGACGCCCGCTGGGAGCTGACCGCCAAGCTCGGCAAGGACATCGACAGCTGGAGCTGGGGCCGGCTGCACCGCCTGTTCCTGAAGAACCAGACGCTCGGCACCGAGGGCCCCGGATTCCTGCAGTACGTGCTCAACCGTGGCCCGTGGAAGCTCGGCGGCGGCGAGGCCACCGTCAACGCGACCGGCTGGAACGCGGCCGGCGGCTACGGCGTCGTGTGGGTGCCGTCCATGCGGATGGTGGTCAACCTCGGCGATCTCGACAAGTCCCGGTGGATCAACCTCACCGGCGCCTCCGGGCACGCCTACAGCTCCCACTACGTCGACCAGACGGACAAGTGGGCCGAGGGCGAGCTGCTGGAGTGGTCGTACTCGGAGAAGGCGGTCGAGGACAGCACCAGCGACACCCTGCTGCTGAAGCCCTGACCCCGGTCCCCGCCGTCGGAAAGCGGCCTGCGCGTGCACGCGCAGGCCGCTTTCCGCGTGTACGGGGGCTCAGCCGAACCGGCGCACCCCGGAGGGCGTCACCACCGCGTGCACCGGCCGGTCGTGCGGCTCGGCGGGGACGCTGCCGACGACCTCCGTGTCGTACAGCAGCACCACCAGCGCCGGACGCGCGCCCGCGCGGTCCAGCCGGGCGAGGACCCGGTCGTAGGAGCCGCCGCCGCGTCCCAGGCGCACTCCGCGCGTGTCGACGGCCAGGCCCGGCAGCAGGACGACGTCCGCCTCCGTGACGGCGTCCGGTCCGAGACGCGGTCCCGCGGGCTCGAAGAGCGCCATCCGCGCGCCGTGTCGCACGCGCGCGAGTGAACCCTCTCCCCCGTACGCCCCCCAGTCCAGGTCGTTGTCGGGCAGCAGCGCGGGCAGGAGCACGCGTGCGCCCCGCGTGCGCAGCGCGTCGAGCAGCGCGAGCGTGCCGGGTTCACTCCCCACGGAGACGTACGCCGCCACCGTGCGCGCGTGTGCCAGTTCGGGCAGTCCGAGTGCCTGCCGGGCCAGTGCGGCCGCGGACTCCCGCACGTCGTCCGCCGTCAACCCGTTCCTCGCCGCGAGGACCTCCCGGCGCCATGTCCGCTTGTCAGGCTTGTTCGCGCCCTCTTTGTGTCTCAAGTCTGTTCCCTTACCGTTCCAATATGCTCATATGAGCGGTAATTGACCGGAGCCTCAGATTCACTGCAAAGGGGCCCGATATGGTGGCGGACATGTCTCAGTCACACCCTCGGATCAGCAAGGCCGTCATCCCCGCAGCCGGCCTCGGCACCCGGTTCCTGCCGGCCACCAAGGCCACTCCCAAGGAGATGCTGCCGGTCGTCGACAAGCCGGCGATCCAGTACGTGGTCGAAGAGGCCGTCTCCGCCGGTCTCGACGACGTCCTCATGGTGACGGGCCGCAACAAGCGCCCCCTGGAGGACCATTTCGACCGCAATTATGAACTGGAGTCCGCCCTTCAGAAGAAGGGCGACGCCGACCGTCTTGCCAAGGTCCAGGAGTCCAGTGACCTGGCCACCATGCACTACGTCCGCCAGGGCGACCCCAAGGGCCTCGGTCACGCCGTGCTGTGCGCCGCTCCGCACGTCGGCGACGAGCCCTTCGCCGTCCTCCTCGGCGACGACCTGATCGACCCGCGCGACCCCCTGCTCCAGCGCATGATCGAGGTCCAGCAGCAGCACGGCGGCAGCGTCGTCGCGCTCATGGAGGTGGCCCCCGAGCAGATCCACCTCTACGGCTCCGCCGCGGTCGAGGCCACCGTGGACGCCGACGTCGTCAAGGTCACCGGGCTGGTCGAGAAGCCCGCCGCCGAGGAGGCGCCGTCGAACTACGCCATCATCGGCCGCTACGTCCTCGACCCGGCCGTCTTCGACATCCTGCGCAGGACCGAGCCCGGCCGCGGCGGCGAGATCCAGCTCACCGACGCCCTCCAGCAGCTCGCGGCGACGCACACCCCGGCGGCCGCCGCCGAGGGGAGGCCCGGCGGCCCGGTGCACGGCGTCGTCTTCAAGGGCCGCCGCTATGACACCGGCGACCGCGGCGACTACCTGCGTGCCATTGTCCGGCTCGCGTGCGAACGTGAGGACCTGGGGCCGGACTTCCGTACCTGGCTCCAGCGATACGTCACCGAGGAGATGCAGCAACGTTGAGCACCGCCGCGCCCCGCACCGCAGGTCCGGACCACCTCTGGTCGGTGGACGAGCACCTGGACGACATCCTCGCGACCGTCCGGCCCCTCGAGCCCATCGAGCTGCACCTCCTCGACGCCCAGGGCTGCGTCCTGATCGAGGACGTCACGGTGCCGGTCTCCCTGCCCCCGTTCGACAACAGCTCCATGGACGGGTACGCGGTGCGGGTCGCGGACGTCGCGGGCGCGAGCGAGGAGTACCCGGCGGCCCTCGAGGTGATCGGGGACGTCGCCGCCGGCGCGGCCGGACTCCTCCACGTCGGCCCCGGCCAGGCCGCCCGCATCATGACCGGCGCCCCGCTCCCGCCCGGCGCCGAGACCGTCGTCCCCGTCGAGTGGACCGACGGCGGGCTCGGCGCGGGCCCGGCCACCGGGATGCGCGCCCGCAGCCTCGCCCCCGAGGGCGCCACCGGGCAGGTGAACGTGTACCGCCCGGCCGAGGCACGCGCGCACGTACGCGCCGAGGGCAGCGACGTCAGGGCCGGTGACCGCGCCCTGGCGGCCGGCACCGTCCTCGGCCCGCCGCAGATCTCCCTGCTGGCCGCCATCGGCCGCGGCACGGTCCGGGTGCGCCCGCGCCCGCGCGTGGTGGTGCTCTCCACCGGCAGCGAACTCGTCCAGCCCGACGGGGAACTGGGCCCGGGTCAGATCTACGACTCCAACAGCTTCGCCCTCACCGCCGCCGCGCGGGACGCCGGCGCGATCGCCTACCGCGTGGGCGCCGTCGCCGACGACGCCACGACCCTGCGGGACACCATCGAGGACCAGCTGGTCCGCGCCGACCTGGTGGTCACCACCGGCGGCGTGAGCGTCGGGGCGTACGACGTGGTCAAGGAGGCGCTGTCGTACGCGGCGGACGAGGACGAGCCCGGCAGCGGCGTCGAGTTCCGCAAGCTCGCCATGCAGCCGGGCAAGCCCCAGGGCTTCGGCTCCATCGGCCCCGACCACACCCCGCTGCTGGCCCTGCCCGGCAACCCGGTCTCCAGTTACGTCTCCTTCGAGCTGTTCGTCCGTCCCGCCATCCGCACCCTGATGGGCCTGACGGACGTCCACCGGCCGAGGGCGCGCGCGAAGCTCACCGCGGACCGGGCGCTGACCTCCCCCAGGGGCCGCCGCCAGTTCCTGCGCGGCAGGTACGCCGACGGCACGGTGACGCCCGTCGGCGGCGCCGGCTCCCACCTCGTGGCGGCCCTCGCGCAGGCCGACGCGCTGATCGTCGTCCCCGAGGACGCCGAGTCCGTCGCGCCCGGCACCGAGGTCGAGGTGGTCCTGCTCGGCTGAGCGCGACCGGTTGGCGGTACCGTGTCGCGCACAGCAGGCCCGCGCGCCGCACCGCCACGGGCCAGGACCGGGAGCGCCACACGATCATGACCGTGCCTTCCCGGGGGGAGACCCCCGGACCCTCCGAATCCTCCGAGCAGTCCCGTCTCACCCACGTCGACGAGGCGGGCGCCGCCCGCATGGTCGACGTGTCGGGCAAGGACGTCACCGCGCGCACCGCGCGGGCCACCGGCCGTGTGCTCGTCTCACCGCGCGTGATCGAGCTGCTGCGCGGCGAGGGCGTCCCCAAGGGCGACGCGCTGGCCACCGCGCGCATCGCGGGCATCATGGGTGCCAAACGCACCCCCGACCTGATCCCGCTGTGCCACCCGTTGGCGGTCTCCGGTGTGAAACTGGACCTGTCGGTCGCGGACGACGCCGTGGAGATCGCGGCGACCGTGCGGACGACGGACCGCACGGGCGTCGAGATGGAGGCGCTCACCGCGGTCTCGGTCGCCGCGCTCACCGTGATCGACATGGTCAAGGCGGTCGACAAGGAGGCGGTCATCACGGACGTGCGGGTCGAGGAGAAGACGGGCGGCAAGTCGGGCGACTGGAGCCGGGCATGACACTCGACGCCACGGCCGGCGGCGCGCTGCTCGCGCCGTACAGCGCGCTCGTCGTCACCGCCTCCAACCGGGCCGCCGCCGGCGTCTACGAGGACAGGGGCGGCCCGCTGATCGCGGAGGGCCTGAAGCGCTTCGGCTTCGCCGTCGACGGGCCGCGGGTGGTCCCCGACGGCGACCCCGTGGAGGCCGCCCTGCGCGCGGGCGCCGACGCCGGGTACGACGTCATCGTGACCACCGGCGGCACCGGCGTCTCGCCCACCGACCGCACCCCCGAGGCGACCCGCAGGGTCATCGACCACGAGGTCCCCGGCATCGCGGAGGCCATCCGGGCGTACGGCCGGGACAAGGTGCCCACCGCCGTCCTCTCCCGGGGCCTCGCGGGCGTCGCGGGCGGCACGCTGATCGTCAACCTGCCCGGGTCCGCCGGCGGGGTGAAGGACGGTCTCGCCGTTCTGGAGCCGCTGCTGAAGCACGCCGTGGACCAGCTGCGCGGCGGGGACCATCCGAGGCCGGACGCCGACGGCGGGGGTGCGCGCTGAACAGCCCGCACTGGCCGGTCGAGCTGGTGGACGGCGACATCGTCCTCCGGCCGATAAAGCTGCGCGACCAGAAGGCCTGGCGCGAGGTCAACCGGCGCAACCGCGACTGGCTGCGGCCCTGGGAGGCGACCATTCCGCCGCCCACGCCCAGCGGCCCGGTCACCCACCGGCCGACGTACCGTCAGATGGTCCGCCATCTGAAGTCGGAGGCGAACGCGGGCCGGATGCTGCCGTTCGTCATCGAGTACCAGGGCCGTCTCGTCGGCCAGTTGACGGTCGCCGGGATCACCTGGGGCTCGATGTGCTCGGGCCACGTCGGCTACTGGGTGGACGAGGCGGTGGCCGGCCGCGGAGTGGTGCCGACGGCCGTGGCGATGGCCGTGGACCACTGTTTCCGCACCGTCGGACTGCACCGCATCGAGGTCTGCATTCGCCCGGAGAACGGGCCGAGCCGCAGGGTCGTGGAGAAACTCGGATTCCGCGAGGAGGGCCTGCGCCCGCGATATCTGCACATCGACGGGGCCTGGCGCGACCACCTCGTCTTCGCGCTCACGGCGGAAGAGGTCCCCGACGGTTTGCTCGCCCGGTGGCGCCGGGCACGCTCCGGGGGGCGCTCCGGCCGCGAGCGGCGTAATCCGGGAATCCCGCACGGCCCCGGAAATTGAATAAACGTTCGAATTCAAACGGAAGGTGACCGTCTTCGGGCGCGGAATTCCCGCTTCGGGTGAGTCCCTGATCGCGCCGGTCACAAGAAAAGTTCGAAATATCAGCCGGATCGTGCGACACACCGGCCCAATTGGCGGATGGCTCCGTGCAAACCCCTCTACGGTGTGAGATGTGAGCAGCAGCGGCCTCATCTACGCAGTCATCGTCGGGGCCTGGGCCGCCTACTTGGTGCCGATGTGGCTCCGTAGGCAGGACGAGCTGAACGAGGCCCGTCCGACGGAACGCTTCAGCACCGCCATCCGATTGCTGTCCGGACGGGCGGGCATGGAGCGCCGATACGCCAAGGACCTGCGGACGCGCTCCGCCGAGGAGGGGGAGCAGAGCGTCCACGACCCGGATGCGATCACCGACTCGGTGGACGTCCGGGCCTTCGCCGTGTCCCAGACCCGTCCGCACACCCAGGCGCCCGTCCCGTCACTCCCCGCGGAGCAGCCGGAGCCGGCACCCGGCCGGCCCCCGCGCGAACGCGCGGAACGGCGGACGCCCGAACCGGCCGCCGCGCGGGGACGCGTCCCGGCCGCCCGGCGCGGACCGGACGTCCAGCGGGCCCGGGCGGCGCAGGCCGCCGCCGCGCGCGCCCAGCGCTCGAAGGCGCTCGCCCGCCGCCGGCGCACCACCACGATGCTCTTCGTCGCCTTCACGCTCGGCGCGATCGTCGCGGCGGTCGGCGGGCTCGCGTTCCTGTGGGCGCCCGGCGTGCCGGCCGTGCTGCTGAGCGCGTACATCGCCTACCTCCGCTCCCAGGAGCGCCGCCGCTTCGCCTACCAGATGGACCGCCGCCAGGCCGAGGTCGCCGCGCAGCGGCTGCGCGAGCGCCAGCCGCGCCACCGCCCGTCCACCGAGGACGCCGACCCCGACGAACCGGAGGGACCGGAGGCGGGGGTCGACCCCGACCCGGGCCTGACCGCGCTCGCCGCGGACCGGCGCGCGCTCGTCGAGCAGACCGACCACGCCGAGTGGGTCGACCAGCAGCGCGAACGGCAGCGGCGCCCCGGCCAGGGCGGCGACAGCTGGGACCCGGTCCCGGTGCCGCTCCCGACGTACGTGACGGCCCCGGTCGCCCCCCGCGCCACGGGCGACGTGGACCTCGGCGCCCCGGACACCTGGAGCTCGGCCCGCTCCAGCGCCGTACCGGCGGACGAGGCGCAGGGGCCGGCCGAGGAAGCGGACCCGGACCCGGCCCCCGCCGACGACCGCAGCGACGCCCGCCGGGCGGCCTCGGCCCGCCGCTCCCGCGAACGCGGCCGCACCCCGCTCTTCGACCAGTACGAGGACGGGGAGCGCCCGAAGGCCGCCAACGAGTAGGGCCGGGCCAACGGATTTCCGAGCACCCCGATCGGGATGCTAAAGTTTCACTCGTTGCAAGGGCCTGTGGCGCAGTCCGGTAGCGCACCTCGTTCGCATCGAGGGGGCCAGGGGTTCAAATCCCCTCAGGTCCACTGCACAGTTGGAAGCCCCCGCCGAGAAATCGGCGGGGGCTTCCTCGTGTTGTGCCCCTCATGTCTCAACGGCGATCCACGGCTCGCGGATGCCCCGCGCCGGCAACGGGCCTCCCCGTGTCCCTCTGGCGCGAAGACGCCGCGCGGTCGCCGCGGCCCGCGCTCACGCCGCGTTCCGTGGGTCGTGTGACGGACCGTCGTCCCTTCCGGTACTCGGGGTGTGCCGGGTACCACCGGATCGCCGTATGAGTATGTGTGCTCATGATCGTGCGGCGGGCCGGGTCCTACCGTGACGTGCATGGATACGGATTCGGTCCCCGCCGGTGCCCCGGCCGCGAAGGGGTCGGGGCGCGCCGTCGGCTGTGCGATCGCCCTGCTCGTCCTCGTCGTCCTGACCGGCCTGGGCGCCTGGGCGCTGGACGAGTTCGAGAAGGGCCTGGACGGATACGGGCAGCTGGAGCAGGCCGGTGCCTCCGGCAGCGTGGCGGACCCTCTCGGCCCCGGTATGACGGCCCGGTACGAGGACGGCCTGAGGATCACGGTCGGCAGTCCGCACCGGGAGCCCGACGGCACGTACCGCTTGACGGTCACCTACGACAACGGCACCGGCGAGGAGGTGCCGCTGGGCGGCGAGTCGATCGGCGGTGCCTCCCCCTCCCTCGAGATCCGTGAGGGCGAGTCCCTGGACGACTACTCCGCCGGCTACTCCCTGACCTGGCTGAACCGGCAGGAGTGTGCCTCTGCGCTCGCTCCGCCCCTCGGTGCGGACGAGACACGCGGCGTACCGCTCCACGTCAGGCCGAGCGAGGAGGGGATCCCGGTCACCGTGGAGGTCGAACCGGCGGACGACGGTTCCCGCGAGAAGGCGTACTTCCAGCTCGTCCTGGACCGACCGGACCGCTACAGCGTCTTCCCGTAGCAGCGGCTCTCCTCGTGGAAGCGGTAGTAGCCGAACTTCTCGCAGGGCTCGTAGCCGCTGGAGGTGTACAGGGCGATGGCCTCCGGCTGCTTCGTGCCGGTCTCCAGGACCATGCGGACGCGGCCGGCCGCGCGGGCGTCCTCCTCCAGGGCGGCCAGGACGCGGCGGGCCAGGCCCCGGCCGCGCATCTGCTCGATCACGAACATGCGCTTCAGCTCGGCGTCGCCGTCCCGGTTGCCCTCGCCGTTGGCGTCCTGGGCGCGCCAGCCGCCGGACGCCACGGGGGCGCCGGACTCGTCGTACGCGATCAGGTAGACGCCGTTCGGGGGCCTGAAGTCCGCGGGGTCCATGGGGGTGGCGTCGCCGCCGTCGCCGTAGCGGACGTGGTATTCGGCCTGTACTTCGGCGTCCAGCTTCACGGCGTCGGGGTGGTCGTAGGGGACCGGGCGGATTTCCATGCCGAACACCGTAAAACATGCCCGGACCTGGAGTGCCGTATCGTGCCCTGATGCTCACTGTGACCTCCGTCAACGTCAATGGACTGCGGGCCGCCGCCAAGAAGGGCTTCGTGGAGTGGCTGGCCGGGACCTCCGCCGATGTGCTGTGTCTGCAGGAGGTGCGGGCGGAGGCGAAGCAGCTGCCGGAACAGGTGCGGGAGCCCGAGGGATGGCACGTCGTGCACGCGCCCGCCGCTGCCAAGGGGCGGGCGGGGGTCTCCCTGTACTCCCGGCGTGAGCCCGAGCGCGTGCGGATCGGGTTCGGGTCGGACGAGTTCGACGACAGCGGGCGGTACGTGGAAGCCGATCTGCCCGGTGTGACCGTCGCCTCGCTCTATCTGCCGTCCGGGGAGGTCGGGACCGAGCGGCAGGAGGAGAAGGTCCGGTTCATGGGGGAGTTCCTCACGTACCTCAAGGGGCTGCGCGAGCGGGCCGCCGCCGAGGGGCGGGAGGTGGTGGTCTGCGGGGACTGGAACATCGCCCACGAGAAGACCGACCTGAGGAACTGGCGCGGGAACACCAAGAGCTCCGGGTTCCTGCCGGAGGAACGGGAGTGGCTGTCCCGGGTGCTCGACCCGGCGGACGGCGGGTACGTCGACGTCGTGCGGGCGCTGCACCCGGACGTGGACGGGCCGTACACCTGGTGGTCCTACCGGGGGCGGGCCTTCGACAACGACACGGGGTGGAGGATCGACCTCGCCGTGGCGACGCCGGGGCTCGCGGGCCGCGCGGTGAGGGCCCACGTCGAGCGGGCCGCCACGCACGCCGAGCGCTGGTCGGACCACGCGCCGGTGACGGTGGTCTTCGACCGCCGGTGACGGTCAGTCCCGCTTGCGCAGCCGCCGGTCCAGGGCCAGGGAGAGTTCCGCGTCCACCACGCTGCGGGCCAGCGGGCGCAGGCGGTGGAGGGATTCCTCCGGGGCGTGGCGGAGGATCAGGCCGGCGAAGAGGTCGGCCAGGGCGTCGGCGTGGGTGCGGACCTCCGCGCCGGTGCGGAGCACCTCCGCGAGCGGGATGCCCTCGCGGACCAGGGCCGACGACACGTCCAGCAGGCGGCGGCTGATGTGGACGATCTCCTCGCCGTCGACGCCGAGGTAGCCGAGGTCCAGCGCGGCGGCCAGGTTCTCCGGGGTGACCTCCCCGGAGAAGTGGTCGGCGAGTTCCTCGGGGGTGAGGCGGACCGGGGTCTCCTCGGTGGGGGTGTCCACGCCGAGGAGGTCGCCGACGTCCCGCCCGTGGTCGAAGGCCTCGGCGAGTTCCGCTATGCCGTTCAGGTTGTGGCCCCGCTCCAGCAGCGCCGTGATCGTGCGCAGCCGGGCCAGGTGGTGGTCGTCGTACCAGGCGATGCGGCCCTCGCGGCGCGGTGGCGGGATCAGCCTGCGCTCGCGGTAGAAGCGCAGGGTGCGCACCGTGATGCCGGCCAGCCGGGCCAGCTCGTCCATGCGGTACTCGCGCCGTCCGCCGGGTCGTTCGCTGTCTTCCGCCACGTCTGAAGCCTAGGGCGTACCGGCGGTAACTTTCCTCGCGCGCCCCCTACCCATCAGTACGCAGCTGCTCTACTCTCCCCATTGCGCCAGTGTTCACTGGCAGGGTTCTGAGCGATGCGTGGAGGCTTCGGGATGGCCGAGCACGAGCACGAACATGTACGAGTGGCGGTGGTCGGGTCCGGATTCGGCGGGCTCGGGGCCGCCGTGCGGCTGCGGCGCGAGGGGATCACCGACTTCGTCGTCCTGGAGCGGGCGGGCAGCGTCGGCGGCACCTGGCGCGACAACAGCTATCCCGGCTGCGCGTGCGACGTGCCGTCGCACCTGTACTCGTTCTCCTTCGCGCCCAATCCCGACTGGCCCCGCTCCTTCTCCGGGCAGCGGCACATCCGCGCCTACCTCGAGCACGTCACCGACGTCTTCGGGCTGCGGCCCCACATCCGCTTCGACTCGGAGGTGAAGCGGATGGTGTGGGACGGCGAGCGGATGCGGTGGGAGATCGAGACGAGCGGCGGCCGGCTCAGCGCGGACGTGGTCGTGTCCGCGACCGGGCCGTTGTCCGACCCGAAGATCCCCGACATCCCGGGGCTCGACACGTTCCCCGGCAAGGTGTTCCACTCCGCCCGCTGGGACCACGACTACGACCTGCGCGGCAAGCGGGTCGCCATGGTCGGCACCGGCGCCTCGGCGATCCAGATCGTGCCGGCCGTCCAGCCGCTCGTCTCGCGGCTGACCCTCTTCCAGCGCACCCCCGCCTGGGTCCTGCCGCGCGTCGACCGGGCCATCAGCGGTGCCGAGCGCGCCCTGCACCGGGCGCTGCCCGTCACCACCAAACTGCGCCGCGGACTGCTCTGGGGCGTCAGGGAGCTGCAGGTCCAGGCGTTCACCAGACACCCCGGCGAGCTCGGCTTCGTCGAGCAGCTGGCCAAGCGCAACATGGGCCGCGCGATCAAGGACCCGGCCCTGCGCGCCAGGCTCACCCCCGACTACCGCATCGGCTGCAAGCGGATCCTGCTGTCGAGCACCTACTACCCGGCGCTCGCGCAGCCCAATGTGGAGGTCGTGGCCAGTGGGCTGAGCGAGGTCCGCGGGTCGACCGTCGTCGGGGCCGACGGGACCGAGGCCGAGGTCGACGCGATCGTGTTCGGAACCGGGTTCCACGTCACCGACATGCCCATCGCGGAGCGGGTGGTGGGCGCGGAGGGCAGGACCCTCGCCGAGAGCTGGGCGGGCGGGATGCAGGCCCTGCGCGGCGCCTCGGCCGCCGGGTTCCCCAACTGGATGACGATCATCGGGCCCAACACCGGCCTCGGGAACTCCTCCATGATCCTGATGATCGAGTCCCAGCTGAACTACCTGGCCGACTACCTGCGCCAGCTGGACGTCCTCGGCGGCCGGGTCGCCCTCGACGCCCGCCCGAGTGCCGTACGGGCCTGGAACCACCGGGTGCAGGAGCGGATGAGGCGCACGGTCTGGAACACCGGCGGCTGCACCAGCTGGTACCTGGACGAGAGCGGGCGCAACACCACCATCTGGCCCGGTACGACCAGTGAGTTCCGGCGGGAGACCCGGCGGGTCGACCTCGCCGAGTACGCCGTGCTCCGCAGCGTCCCGACCGCGGCGGAGGACGCCCGGGAGAACGCCGAGGTGACCGCGTGAGCCGCCTCGCCCACGCCGCCTCCGGGCCGTACGCCCCGCCCGCCGCCGCCCGTGAACCGACCGTCCGTTCCGCCGACGGCACCCGGCTGCACGTCGAGGTGCACGGCCCCGAGCGGGCGCCCGCGGTCGTCCTCGCCCACGGCTGGACCTGCTCGACCGCCTTCTGGGCGGCGCAGATCCGCGAACTGGCCGCCGACCACCGGGTCGTCGCCTACGACCAGCGCGGCCACGGACGCACCCCCGCGAGCCCGGTGTGCAGCACCGACGCGCTCGCCGACGACCTCGAGGCCGTCCTCACCGCCACCCTCGCGCCGGGGGAACGGGCCGTGGTCGCCGGGCACTCCATGGGCGGGATGACGGTGATGGCCGCCGCCGGCCGGCCCGCGTTCCGCGAGCACGTGGCCGCCGTCCTGCTGTGCAGCACGGGCAGTTCGCGGCTGGTCGCCGAGTCGACGGTGGTGCCGCTGCGGCCGGGGCGGCTGCGCAGCCGGCTGACCGGGCGGATCCTCGGCTCCCGGGCCCCGCTCGGACCGGTCACCCCGCTCGCCCGCAGGATCCTCAAGTACGCGACGATGGGACCCGCTTCCGACCCGGACATGGTCGAGGCGTGCGCCCGCATCGTGCACGCCTGTCCGCGCGCGGTGCGCCACGCCTGGTCGCACGTGCTCCACGGGCTCGACCTCGACCACTCCCTCGCGGAGCTGCGCGTACCGGTCGAGATCGTCGTCGGGACCGCGGACCGGCTCACCCCGCCGGTGCACGCCCGGTCGCTCGCCGCCGCGCTGCCCGACTGCCTCGGCGTCACCGAGCTGCCCGGCATCGGCCACATGACGCCCGTCGAGGCGCCCGGCGCGGTCACCGGGAGGATCCGGGCCCTGGCCGCTGCCCGCATACCCGCCGTACCCGCAGTCGAGGAGAGCGCATGAGCAGGGTCGGTCTCGAAGGGAAGGTCGCCGTCGTCACCGGAGCGGCGCGCGGGGTCGGGGAGTTGCTGGCCCGCAAGCTGTCCGCGCGGGGGGTGAGGGTGGCGCTGGTCGGGCTGGAGCCGGACGCGCTCAAGGACGTCTCCGCGCGGCTGCACAGTGACAGCGACCACTGGTACGCGGACGTCACCGACCACGGGGCGATGGCCCGGGTCGCCGAGGAGGTCCGGGCGCGGTTCGGCCGGGTCGACATCGTGGTCGCCAACGCCGGTGTGGCGACGGGCGGTCCGTTCGCCGACTCCGATCCGGAGTCCTGGCGGCGGGTGATCGAGGTGAACCTGATCGGATCGGCGGTCACCGCGCGGGCGTTCCTGCCGCTGCTCACCGAGAGCCGCGGCTATCTGCTCCAGATCGCCTCCCTCGCTGCGATCACCCCGGCGCCGATGATGACGGCGTACTGCGCCTCCAAGTCCGGTGTGGAGGCGTACGCGCACGCGCTGCGGGCCGAAGTCGGCCACCGGGGCGTGAAGGTGGGCGTCGGGTATCTGTCGTGGACCGACACCGACATGGTGCGCGGGGCCGATCAGGACGACGTGATGCGGGAGTTGCGGCAGCGGCTGCCGTGGCCGGCGAACAAGACCTATCCGCTGGGGCCCGCGGTGGACCGGCTGGTGACCGGCGTCGAGCGGCGGGCGAGCCATGTGTACGGGCAGTGGTGGCTGCGCGGGATGCAGGGCGTGCGCGGCTACCTGCCCGCGGTCATCGGGACCGTGGGACAGCGGGAGATGCGGCGGTTCGGGAACAGGCTCGCGGGCGTGGGCACGGGGTTGGTCGGAGCGGGCGGCAACGCCGATGAGCAGCACCGGAACACGGTCCGTGACTGATCGACATGCGCAGGGTGACGGGCCGTGTGAATCTGGTCGGGCAAGTTCCCCCACCCCACAACGGGAGTGAACCCACATGGGTATGAAGGACCAGTTCCAGGAGAAGTCCGAGCAGTTCCAGCAGCAGGCCAAGCAGCGTGCCCAGCAGGGCAGGGAGCAGCTGCAGAACCGCGGCCGCCGGCGGGACGAGAACATGGACGAGCCCCGGCGTCAGCGGGAGTCCGAGGAGCGCTTCGACCAGGACCACGAGGTCTGACGTCGAACGCTGAGGACGCCTGAACGCGTCGTGCGCCGAAGTGGAAGGGGTGCCCCATGGCGAAGGGGGCGCCCCTTCTCACGTCCGGGGCGGCAGCTTCGGCCGGGAGCGGTCGGGTACGTCGCGGTAGGCCGGCGGCGTCGCCGGCGGGTCGGTCTCCAGCAGGTCGAGGGCGAGCCGTACCGCGTCGTCGAGCACCGCGTACCGGCCCTCGGCCCAGTCCAGTGGGGTGCGCAGCGCCTCCAGGTCGGGTTCGACACCCCTGTTCTCCACGGACCAGCCGTACGCGTCGAACCAGGCCGCGTTCATCGGCACCGTGATCACCGTGCCGTCGCCGAGCCGGTGCCGGCCGGTCATGCCGACCACCCCGCCCCAGGTGCGCTGGCCCACCACCGGGCCCAGTCCGAGCAGTTTGAACGCGGCGGTGATCATGTCGCCGTCGGAGCTGGTCGCCTCGTCCGCCAGCGCCACGACCGGCCCGCGCGGGGCGTTGGAGGCGTACGACACCGGCTGGGCGTCGCGGGTGAGGTCCCAGCCGATGATGGTGCGGGTCAGCTTCTCGACGACGAGTTCGCTGATGTGGCCGCCCGCGTTGCCGCGCACGTCCACGATCAGCGCGGGGCGGGACACCTCCATGCGCACATCGCGGTTGAACTGGGCCCAGCCGGAGCCGCCCATGTCGGGGATGTGCAGATAGCCGCACCGGCCGCCGCTCAACTCCCGCACCACCGCACGGCGTTCGGCGACCCAGTACTGGTAGCGCAGCGGCGTCTCGTCGACGAGCGGGACGACGGCGACCCGCCGGGGCGGGCCCGCGCCCTGTGCGGGGAGGAACGTCAGTTCCACGGTCGTACCGCCCGCGCCCGCGAGCAGCGGGTAGGGTCCCGTGAGCGGATCCACCGGGCGGCCGTCGACGTGGGTGAGGACCGCGCCCTCGCGGATGCCGGTGCCGGCCAGCGGGGAGCGGGCGCGGGAGTCGGAGGAGTCGCCGGGCAGGACGCGCCTGACCGTCCAGCCCTCCTCGCGCGGGACGAGGTCGGCGCCGAGCAGTCCCTGGCGGCGCTGGTAGTGCGGGGGGCCCTCGTTGCGGCGGGCGGCGGTGACATAGGCGTGCGAGGTGCCGAGTTCGCCGAGGACCTCGCGCAGCAGGTCCGCGAACTCGTCGGGGGAGGCGACCCGTTCGACCAGCGGGCGGTACTGCTCCAGGACCGCGTCCCAGTCGATGCCGCACATGCCGGGTTCCCAGAAGTAGGCGCGGATCAGCCGTCCGGCCTCCGCGTACGCCTGGCGCCACTCGGCGGCCGGGTCGGCCTCGTGCAGGATGCGGCGGGAGTCGATCCACACCGTGGAGGCGCTGTCGCCGGGCTCGGTGGCCGGCACCGCGCGCAGCTCGCCCTCGTCGACCACGACCAGCCGGGTGCCGTCGCCGCTGACCGCGAAGTGGTCCAGGTTCCCGACGAGTTCGGACCTCTTCGCCTTCCCGATGTCGAAGTGCTCCAGCGTGGGCCGGCCGCTGGTGTCGTCGGGGTTGGCGAAGGTCTCGCCGAGCGCGCCGGAGATCGGCCAGCGCAGCCAGACGAGCCCGCAGCCCGCGACCGGGTGCAGCCCCGAGTACTTGGAGGCGGAGACCGGGAAGGGGGTGACCCTGCTCTCCAGGCCCTCCGCCTCGACGGTCACCGTGCCGCCCTCCTCGGCCTCCTCGTGCTCGACCGGGTCCAGCCCGCCGGCGGCGGGGCGCCCCTCGGGGTTCAGGGCGAACGGGGAGGGGGTCGCCGACGACAGCGGCACCAGGTACGGGCGGCAGCCCAGCGGGAAGGACAGGTCGCCGGTGTGCACGTCGTACACCGGGTCGAAGCCGCGCCAGGACAGGAAGGCGAGATAGCGGCCGTCGAGGGTGAAGACCGGGTTCTCGTCCTCGAAGCGGCCGTTCGTGACGTCGAGCACCAGCCGGTCCTTGATCCGGGCGAGTCTGATCTGCCGCAGCGACCGCCCGATCACCGGATGGGACCAGGCCACCCAGGCCCCGTCGGGGGAGAAGGCGAGGTCGCGCACCGGCCCGTTGCCGGAGTGGACCAGCTCGGTGACCTCCCCCCGGCCCTCCTCGCCGGTGTCGACCAGCAGCAGCCGTCCGTCGTGCGCGGCGACGGCCAGCCGCCGCCCCTCCGGGTCGGCCGCCATCTCCAGCACCCGGCCCAGCTCCCCGGCGGCCAGCCGCCGGGGGGCGCGCTGGCCGGTCGCCCGGGGCAGGGAGGCGATCTCGACGGCGTCCTCGCCCTCGGCGTCCGTCACGTACGCCACCTGGTCGCCCGCCCCGAGCATCTCCGGCAGCCGGACCCGTACGCCGGGGGTGTCGGTGAGGGTGCGCGCGGGACCGTCGCGGTGGGTGAGCCAGTACAGGCTGCCGCGTACGACGACGGCGCTCGCGCGGCCGGTCCCGTCGACCGAGATGCCGTCGAGGTGGCGGGCGGCGGGCACCTGGTAGCGGCGCCGCCCGGAGCGCGGCCCGCTCGGCGTCACCTCGAGACGGCGCGGGACGGCGCCGGGGGACAGGTCGTCCACGAGCCACAGGTCGCCGGCGCACTGGTAGACCACCCGGTCGCCGTCGGTGGCGGCGTGCCGGGCGTAGAAGGCGTCGTGGTCGGTGTGGCGGCGCAGGCCGGAGCCGTCGTACGCGCACGAGTACAGGTTGCCGACGCCCTCGTGGTCGGAGAGGAAGGCGATCCGGCCGGCGACGAACATCGGGGAGTGCAGGTGGCCGTCGAGGCCGTCGAGGATCCGGTGCCCGTGCAGCCACAGCCTGCCCGTGGCGCCGCCCCGGTAGCGTTTCCAGGAGGCCGGTTCGTGCGGCGGGGTGCCGGTGAGCAGCAGCGACCTGCGTTCCCCGGCGATGTCGGCGACCTGGATGTCGGAGACCGGGCCCCAGGGCAGTTTGCGGCCGGGGCTGCCGTCGCAGGCGAGCTTGTAGGCCCAGGTGAAGTGCGAGAAGGGCTCGCCGTGCGAGGTGACGGCGAGGATCTCGGCCCGGCCGTCCTCGCCGGGGGGTGCCCAGCCGCAGACGCGGGTGTCGGAGCTGCCCCAGTGGGTGAGGCGCCGGCCCGGTCCGCCGTCCACCGGGACGAGGTGCACCTCGGGGTCGAGGCTGCGCCAGCTCGTGTACGCGATGTGGCGGCCGTCGGGGGAGAAGCGGGGGTGGCCGAGCTTGGTGCGGTCGGCGGTGAGCCGCCAGGCGCGGCCCGGACCGTCGAGCGGGGCGAGCCAGAGGTCGTCCTCGGCCACGAAGCACAGCAGGCCGTCCTTGAGGTGGGGCAGACGCAGATAGCTCACCCTCCCCATGCTTTGCCGGGGCCCGGACACCGGCAACTTATGAGATGGAGCCGGAGGACTCCTCCCGCGACGCACTGGAAGGGGACGTCGAGAACGAGGGCCTGCGCACGGTGGACGACGGGAAGGACGGGGACCGGGGACCCGTGAGGGCCTGACAACTGACAACCCGGACGGGACGCGGTACCGGCCGGTGAGGGCTCCGTGGGGACGGGGCGCCCTCACCGGCTTCCCTCGTCCCGCCCGTCCCCCGGAACGCGGTCGCATGCCCTCCGCACCGGCCGCTAGCGTGCCCCGCATGACGACAGCCGCCACTGACGCCGAGGGCTTCGGAGCCCATCCTCGATTCGCCGAGGCCCTGCGGGAGCTGGGACTCGGGGACGTGATCGGGCAGGTCCGCCGCTTCCCCGAGGCCACCCGCACAGCCGCCGAGGCCGCCGCCGCGATCGGCTGCGAGCTCAGCCAGATCTGCAAGTCCCTGATCTTCGCCGCCGACGGGGTACCGGTGCTGGTGCTCATGGACGGGGCGTCCCGCGTCGACGTCGAGCGGGTCCGGGCGGACCTCGGCGCCGGCCGGGTCACCCGCGCCAAGGCCGACGTCGTACGCGAGACCACCGGGTACGCCATCGGCGGCGTACCGCCCTTCGGCCACCGTACGAGGACCCGCGTCCTCGCCGACCGCTCCCTCCTCGACCACGGCACCGTGTGGGCGGCGGCCGGCACCCCGTACACCGTCTTCCCGATGGAACCCGAGGCGCTGATCGCCCACGCCGGCGGCACCCTCGTGGACGTGCGCGAGCGCACCCCGTGACCCCGCTGGTCACCGCGGCCGTCCTGCTCGCCGCGGCCGGGCCGCCGGCCGTCGGGATCGGGCTGATGCCGCGCGCGGGGCAGGAGCGGATTCCGGCGCACGGGAGGGTGCACGGGCGCGGTGCGAGGCGCACCCTGGAAGGAGAGGGATTCCGGAGGTGAACGTCATGATGCACACCGCAGTGGGATGGCACGTGGACCTGGAGTTCGAGGAGGACGACCGGCAGACGCGCGCCGCCGCGATGGTCCGGCTGCCCGACGGGACCGAGGTACGGGCCCACGGCCACGCCAGCCGGCACCACACCGACTCCAATCAGCCACGGGTCGGGGAGGAGATCGCCGGCGCACGCGCGCTGAACGAACTCGCCATGCAGATGCTCACCAAGGCGCACGGCGAGATCGACGACGCGTCGGGCCGCATCTCGCACCCGATCCACGTCTAGTCGGGTCAGGGCGTCCGCGACCGCCGTACCGCCCGTATCAGCGCCTGGGCCCTGGGATCCGCCGTCACCGTCCTGCGGAAGCCGTTGGTGACGTAGCCGAAGGCGATGCCCGACTCCGGGTCGGCGAAGCCGAGGGAGCCGCCGCGGCCGGGGTGACCGAAGGAGCCCGGGGCCAGGAGGGGGGAGGCGCCGCCGTGCAGCATGTAGCCGAGCCCGAAGCGGGTGCCCACGACCAGCACCCGGTCGGGGCCCGACGACTCCTCGGCGCGGGCGAGTGCGACGGTGGCCGGTTCGAGGAGGCGTACGCCGTCGACCGGGCCGATCAGTGACGCGTAGAAGCGGGCCAGACCGTCGGCCGTCGCGATCCCGTTCGCCGCGGGCAGGGCCGCCGCGCGGAACGCCGGGTCGTTCTGGTCCGGGAAGGGGGTGATCGCCGCGAAGGCGCGGCGGGTGAGGGAGGACGGGTCGGCGTAGGCGTCGGTGACCGAGCGCTTGGGGCGGGCGCGGAGCGTCCCGGACGGCTCGGGCGCCTCGATCCTTCCGACCGTGCCGACGCGGTGGGCCTGCGCGTCCGGGAGCCCCACCCACAGGTCCAGGTCCAGCGGACGGGCGACCTCCGACGCGATCCACTCGCCCGACCCCCGGCCGGTGACGCGGCGCACCAGCTCGTCGACCAGCCAGCCGTAGGTCAGCGCGTGGTAGCCGTGGTCGGTGCCCGGCTCCCACGCGGGGGCCTGCGCGGCGACCGCCTCGGCGGCCCGTACGGGGTCGGCCGCCTCGTCGAGGGCGAGCGGACGGTCGAGGACCGGGAGTCCGGCGCGGTGGTTCAGCACGTGCCGGACCAGCAGCCGCTCCTTGCCGTGCGCCTTGAACTCCGGCCAGTAGTGGCCGACCGGCGCGTCCAGGTCCAGTTCGCCGCGCTGGTGCAGCAGCAGGAGCGCGGCGGCGGCGACGCCCTTGGTCGCCGAGCGCACCACCTGGGCCGTGTCCCGCCGCCAGGGCCCGGTGCCGTCGACGTCCTTCACCCCGGCCCACAGGTCGACGACCTTGCGTCCGTCCCGGTACACGGCGACGGCCGCGCCCCGCTCCCCGAGCGTGTCGAAGTTCCGCGCGAACGCCTCCCCGACCGGCTCGAAGCCCCCGGCCACCGTGCCGTGCACGTCCACGTCCCCCGCTCCTTCCCCTCGTCTGCGACAGTGCGTCCAACCGTGCCGGTCCGCCCGCGATTCCTGGGCGGAGCCGGCCGGGCACGATCGTTACGAACGGCCGGGTGCGGCCGGCACCGAGCGCGGATCGAAGCCGTACGGCAGCTCCAGGCGGTGGGCGCGCATCAGCGCGTCGTCGGCGAGCAGCTCCGCCGTGGCACCGTCCGCCGCGATCACGCCGTCGCTGAGGACCAGCGAGCGCGGGCACAGTTCGAGGGCGTAGGGCAGGTCGTGGGTGACCATCAGGACGGTGACGTCCAGGGAGCGCAGGATGTCGGCGAGTTCGCGGCGGGAGGCGGGGTCGAGGTTGGAGGACGGCTCGTCCAGGACCAGGATCTCCGGCTCCATGGCGAGGACGGTCGCCACGGCCACCCGGCGCCGCTGGCCGAAGGAGAGGTGGTGCGGCGGGCGGTCCTTGAACTCCGCCATGCCGACCCGGCCCAGCGCCCGGTCCACCCGCTCCTCCAGCTCGGGCCCCCTGAGCCCGGCCGCCGCCGGACCGAACGCCACGTCCTCGCGCACCGTCGGCATGAAGAGCTGGTCGTCCGGGTCCTGGAAGACGATGCCGACCCGGCGCCGGACCTCCGCCATGTGCCGCTTGCCGACCTCGAGGCCCGCCACCGTCACCGTGCCGGTGCCGCCGGTCAGGATGCCGTTGAGGTGCAGGACGAGGGTGGTCTTGCCGGCGCCGTTCGGGCCGAGCAGCGCGACCCGCTCGCCGCGCGCGATCGAGAAGTCGACGCCGAACAGGGCCTGGTGGCCGTCGGGGTAGGCGAAGGCGAGGCCGGAGACCTCCAGGGAAGCAGTACTCACAGGGTCCATCCCAGCAGACAGACGACGAGGGCGGCACAGGGGAGGGCGAGGGCGTACGACCACTGCGCCCGGTTCGCGGTCACCTCGTCGATCACCGGCATGGAACCGGCGTACCCCCGGCTCACCATGGCCAGGTGCACGCGCTCGCCGCGTTCGTAGGAGCGGATGAAGAGCGCGCCCGCCGACTTGGCGAGGACGCCCCAGTGCTTCACCCCGCGTGCCTCGAAGCCGCGGGACTCGCGGGCGATCCGCATGCGCCGCATCTCGTCGGTGATGACATCGCCGTAGCGGACCATGAAGGAGGCGATCTGCACCAGCGGCGGCGGGAGCCTCAGCCGCTGGAGGCCGAGCAGCAGCGCGCGCAGCTCGGTGGTGGAGGCGAGGAGGACCGAGGCGGCCACGCCCAGGGTGCCCTTGGCCAGCACGTTCCAGGCGCCCCAGAGTCCGTTGACGCTCAGCGGCAGTCCGAGGACGTCGATCCGCTCGCCCTCCGCGACGAACGGCAGGAGGACGGCGAAGGCGACGAACGGGACCTCGATCAGCAGCCGCTTGAGCAGGAAGGGGGCCGGGACGCGGGCGGTGTACGCGACCAGGGCGAGCAGTCCGGCGTACCCCGCGAACGCCCACATCGCCTCGCGCGGGGTCGACACCACGACCACCACGAAGGCGAGGACGGCGGCGAGCTTGGTGTGCGGCGGCAGGGCGTGCACGGGGGAGTGCCCGTGCCGGTAGAGCCTGTGGGCGTGGCCGGCTCCCACGTCAGACCCCCGTGTTCGCGGGGGAGGCGGCGTCGGCCGTGTCCTTCGTACGGCGCCTGCGGACCGCCCAGAACACGCCGGTGCCCGCGACGACCGTCACGCCCACGCCGATCACGCCGGCGAGACCGCCGGAGAGGCGGGCGTCGTCGACGTCCTCGACGCCGTAGTCGGCGAGCGGGGAGCCGGCGGCGGCGTGCTCCTCGGCCTTCTCGTCGATGCCGTGGTCGGTGGCGACCTTCTCCAGGCCGTCCGGGTCCGCGGAGGCGTAGAAGCTGACGAACCCGGCGAGGACCAGCGAGGTGACCAGGCCGGTGATCCACACCTTGCGCGGGGAGCGGGCGGCGGCGGGGACGGGTGCCGGCTCCGGGGCGTCGACCAGCTCGCCGTTCACCCGGAGCTTGAGCTTCTGCGTCAGCCCGCGCGCCCCGTGCACCAGGTCCGGGCGGACGGCGATGACCGCGCCGACGGTCAGGGCGGTGATCACGGCCTCGCCGATGCCGATGAGGACGTGCACGCCCACCATGGCGGTGACGACCTTGTCGAGGGCGACGTCGGCGGTGCCGCCGACCGCGTAGAGCAGGGTGAAGACGACGGCGGAGGCCGGGACGGAGACCAGGGCGGCGACGAAGGACGCGGCGGTCACCGAGCGGCGGGTGCGCGGCAGCAGCTTCACCAGGCCGCGGAAGAGCGCGTACGCGACGATCGTCGTGGTGATCGCCATCGTGGTGATGTTCACGCCGAGCGCGGTCAGCCCGCCGTCGGCGAAGAGGACGGCCTGCATCAGCAGGACGACGGAGACACAGAGGACCCCCGTGTAAGGGCCGACGAGTATCGCGGCGAGGGCGCCGCCGAGCAGATGGCCGCTGGTCCCCGCCGCGACGGGGAAGTTCAGCATCTGCACGGCGAAGATGAACGCCGCCACCAGCCCGGCCAGGGGCGCGGTCCGCTCTTCCCCGCTCCCGGCCGCGCCCGGGCGGGAGGTGCCCCCGAGCTCCCTGCGGGCACCGCGCAGGCTCACGGCGATCGCGCCGGCGGCGACGAGTCCGGCCGCGGCGGACACGGGGGCGTTGATGAATCCGTCAGGTGCGTGCACGGACTCGATGATGTGGCCTGTTGCAAACGCTGCGCAAGAGCGAGCGGCTTGTTTTACCTCACGCGCGGTCCCTCTGTGATATGCGCCTCTCGGACGCGCGAATTCCGGATCCGGTGCACGATGGAGCGGGTGACGGGTATACGGATTGCACACCTTCATGCAGATTCACGCAGCGTAAGGGACTCACCGATGTCCGTAGTAGAACAGCACGCGCGAGCCCACATCGTCACCGACGTCCTGGACGAGGACCGCGGAGCGGTACCCGTGGCGCTGCGTTACGACCCCGACCGGGACCCCCACTGCGTCCGCGTGGCGTTCCCGGGCGCGGCGGCCGAATGGGACGTCGCCCGGGACCTCCTCGAGCGGGGCCTGCGCGCCCCCGTGGACCGGGGCGGGATACGGGTGTGGCCGTGCGGCCGCGTCCAGACCGTGGTCGAGTTCCACACCGCGCGGGGCGTGTCGGTGGTGCAGTTCGACACCAAGACCCTGACGCGGTTCCTGCGGCGGACCTACGCGGCCGCCGCCGAACCCGTCCCGCACTGACCCCCCGGCCGGCTCAGCCCGCGCTCTTCAGCAGCGCCGCCACGATCGGTCCGGCCGTCGAACCGCCGTGTCCGGCCGCCTGGACCACGCCCGCGGCCGCCAGGTCCCCGCGGTACGCGGTGAACCAGCCGTTGGGCTTCTTCTGCCCGTCGACCTCGGCCGACCCGGTCTTGGCGCCGTTCTGCCCGCCCACCCCGGCCATCGCCTCCGCCGCCGTGCCGTAGGCCGCGGTGTACGACATCAGCTCCCGCAGCTGCGCCAGCGTGCCGGCCGACAGGGTGCGCGAGGCCGTCGCGAGCTTCCGCCCGTCGACCTCGGGGGAGACCAGGTACGGCTGGCGGAACACGCCCGACT
Organism: Streptomyces sp. NPDC000348; assembly: GCF_042898795.1. NCBI lineage: Bacteria > Bacillati > Actinomycetota > Actinomycetes > Kitasatosporales > Streptomycetaceae > Streptomyces > Streptomyces sp. NPDC000348. Next base: position 16,976 of record NZ_JBIAZD010000026.1, on the reverse strand, counting down.
GGACCGTCGCCGACACTGACGCCATGTTCAGCGGGTTCATCCGCACCCCGCCCTGGCCGATCAGCGAGGCCCCCATGGGGGCCGCCGACTGCACCGGCACCGATCCGTCGAAGCTCGGCACGCCGATCTGCCAGTCGTCCCTCCCCAGCCCGAAGACCTGCTGGGCCTGCTTGGTGAGGTCGTCGTCCTTCAGCTCGGGCGCCTGGCTGATGAAGGCCGTGTTGCAGGAGCGGGCGAAGCTCGCCTTGAACGTGCCGTCCTTGATCTCGAACTTGTCGTCGTTCTGGAACTTCCAGCCGCCGTAGGTGAAGTACTTCGGGCACGGGTGTTTCTCGTCCACGGAGGCGAGCCCCTTCTCGATCAGCATCGAGGCGGTGATCACCTTCATGGTGGAGCCCGGGGCCAGCGAGCCCTGGAACGCGGTGTTGAAACCGTGCGAGGAGTTCGCCACCGCGAGGATCTCGCCGGTCGACGGGCGCAGCACCACCACCGACGCCCGCTTCTTCTTCGCCACCTGCGCCTCGGCGGCGGCCTGCAGGGACGGGCTCAGCGTGGTCTCCACCGTGCCGGGCGTGCCCTCGCTCAGCTCCAGCAGCGTCTTGTCGGACAGCTCCGCCTTCTTCGACGCCTTGCCGCGGACGATCCGCAGCTCGACGCCGGCCGTGCCGCCCGCCTTCTCGCCGTACTTCTCGCGCAGCCCGTCCAGCACCGACCCCAGCGACGGGTACGCGGCGGTGGTCAGCTCGTTGCCGTCCCGGTCCAGCGCCTTGACCGGCGGGGTGCCCGCCTCGCCGGTGACCAGCCTGTCGCCGTCCCTGAGCTCGGGGTGCACGACGGCCGGCCGCCAGGCCACCCGCGGCTCACCGTCCCCGGCCCGGCGCACGACGGTCAGCGCGCTGTCGTACGCCAGCGGCTTGCCGGCCCCCTCGTGGGACACCGTGCCCTTGACGGCGAAGGGGACCTCGGCGCCGGTGCGGGTGCCCGCGGTGAGGGTGACGTCCGTGATCCGGGCGTCCTCGGCGTAGGCGGTCAGCAGGGCGGTCGCGGCCTTCGGGTCGTCGGTGGCGGCGGCCGCCTCGCCCACCTTCCCGGCCTGCCAGGCGGTGAGGAAGCGCTCGGCCGCGGCGGTGACCTCGCCGGCGGAGAGCGGGCCGGTCCTGACGTCCTCGGCCTGCTGCGCGGAGGACGTCCGCGTGCCGTCCCCGGAGTCACCGCCGCCGAGCAGCGCGTAGGCGCCGAACCCGGCGCCGCCGACGACCACGGCGATCACTCCGCCGAGTACGACGGGTCTCGTCCTCCGCCCCTCGGCGGCGTTCCTTCTGTTCCCCACTGCTTCCCGTTCCTCCGCTGTCCGCCGGGCTCCCCGTGGCCCCTGTGGTGCTCACGTGTGCCAACGACGGCCACCACCCTAGAGTCCCGCCCTGTGCGGGGCGCGGTCAGCCGGCCGCTCGTAGCACGGCTGCGACAATCGGACCGGCCGCGTCGCCGCCGTGGCCGCCCTGCTGGGCCATGGCCGCCGCCGCCACGTCGTTCCGGAAGCCGGTGAACCAGCTGTCGGAGGTGGCGTTGCCGTCGACCTCGGCGGAACCGGTCTTCGCACCGATGTCGCCGCCGAGCCCGGACATGGCCTCCTGGGCGGTGCCCCGGGTGGCGGTGAGCCACATCATCTGCTTGAGCTGTGCGGCGGTGCCCGCCGGGAGCCCCTTCGCCCGCGCCAGCTTCCGGCCGTCGAGGTCGGGGGAGACCAGGTACGGCTGGCGGAAGGCGCCGGTGACGGCGGTGGCCGTCACCGAGGCCATGTTCAGCGGGTTCATCTGCACCTGGCCCTGGCCGATGGCGTTCGCCGCGCGGTCCGGTCCCCCGGCGGCCGGGACGCTGCCGTCGAAGGAGACGATGCCCGTCTTCCAGTCGTCCCGGCCGAGCCCGAACCGCTCCTGCGCCTCCCGGGTGAGCGAGGCGTCGCCGAGCGGCTCCTCGTCGATGAGCTTGACGAAGGCGGTGTTGCAGGAGCGCAGGAAGCTGTCGGCGAGGCTGGCGCCCTCGTTCGGCCGCAGGTCGGTGAGGTTCTTGAAGGTCTGGCTCTGCCAGGTCGCGGTGGGCGGGCAGGGCGCGGGGCCGTTCATCGAGGTCACGCCGTTGTCGATGAGCATGGCGGCGGTGATGATCTTCATGGTGGAGCCGGGGGCGACCCGGCCCTGGAAGGCCGCGTTGAACCCGTCGTCGCGGTGGTTGGCCACCGCCAGCACCTCACCGGTGCTGGGCTTCACCGCCACCACCGACGACTCGGCGTACTGCCGCACCGCCTTCTCGGCCGCGTCCTGGGCCGCGGCGCTCAGGGTGGTGCGCAGCCTGCCCGGCCTGCCCTCGGCCAGGGTCAGCAGCGGGGTGTCGGCGGCCGCCTCCTCCGTGGTCCCCCCGGTGTGCCTGATCGCCAGTTCGACACCGGGGGTGCCGCCCGCCTGCTCTCCGTACTTCTGGCGCAGGGTCTCCAGGATCGGCGCGAGGGAGGGGTACTTCTCCTTCGTCAGCACCGTCCCGTCGCGGTCCACCGCCTCGATGGGCGGCTGCGCGGACTCCTCGGTGACGAGGGTGTCGCCCTCCTCCAGGTCCGGATGGACGACGGACGGCTTCCAGTCGACCAGCGCCCGCCCGGTGGTCCGCCCGCGCACGACGGTCAGCTCGCTCCGGTAGCGCAGCGCCCCGGACTTCCCGGCGAAGGAGACGGTCGCCTTCACGGTGAACGGCACGGTGGTGCCGGCGGCCGTGCCGGGCGTGATCTCGACGTCGCCCACCCGGGCCTCGTCGCCGTACGCCGTCAGCAGCGCCCCGGCCTCCTGCGCGTTGTTCGTGTACGACGCCGCCCGCGACGCCTGTCCCTTCTCCCAGGCCGCGAAGAAGCCCTCGGTGGTCTCCTCGACCTCCCCCGCGTCCGGCGGCCCGGACTTCTTCGTGCCCGCGGCGCCCGGGCCGCTCCCCCCGTCACCGTTCAGGGCCGACGCGAGGTTGTGGACGCCGTACCCGGCCCCGCCCACCATCGCCGCGAACACACCGCCGACGACGGCGATCTTGACCCCCTTGCCCATCGGACACTCCCCCTCCGTCGGCCCCCCACGCCTTGTGAACGTGTTCAAAAAGGCCGGTGAGTGAGCACCCTATGCGCCGGGGTGACGACCGGGGCGACTGTTTCCGTTTGTTGTCCGAACAGAGATCCGTCCGGCGGCCGGAACGGCTCAAACCCAGGTGTCCAGCCACATCCGCGCCCGCCAGTCGTCGATCGGGATCGTGGTGCCGGTGTAGATGGGCCAGAAGTAGATGAAGTTCCAGGCGATCAGCAGGGTCAGCACGCCCGCCGCCGTCGCGCCCGCGACCCGGCGGGTGTCGGTGGAGCGGGGCGGGCCGACGAGGGCGCCCAGCAGCATCGCCACGGCGAGGCAGAGGAAGGGGAGGAAGACGACGGCGTAGAAGAAGAAGATCGTGCGCTCCTGGTACAGGAACCAGGGCGCGTAGCCGGCCGCGATGCCGCAGGCGATCGCACCGGCCCGCCAGTCGCGGCGCAGCAGCCAGCGCCACAGCACGTAGAGGATCGCGAAGCAGGCCGCCCACCACAGCACCGGGGTGCCGAGGGCCAGCACCTCGCGGGCGCACTTCTCCCCCGCGTCGACCGGGCAGCCGTCCGTGCCGGGCGCCGGGGACTCGTAGAAGTAGGAGACCGGGCGGCCGGTGACGATCCAGCTCCACGGGTTGGACTCGTAGGTGTGCGGCGAGTGCAGGCCGACGTGGAAGTCGTAGACCTGGTTCTCGTAGTGCCACAGGCTGCGCCACCAGTCCGGCAGCAGCCAGGACCAGCTGCTGTCCCTGCCGTCCCGGGCCGCCCAGTCGCGGTAGTAGCCGCCGGTGCCGTCGGCCGGGGAGAGGATCCAGCCGGTCCAGGAGGCGACGTAGGTGACCACCGCCACCGGCACGGTCGACAGGAACGCCCGGCCCAGGTCGCGCCGGAGCACCGCCGCCCGGGGACGCCGGGCGCCCGCCACCCGGCGCGCGCCCACGTCCCACAGCACGGCCATCACGCAGAACGCGGCCATGATGTAGAGGCCGTTCCACTTCGTGCCGATCGCCAGCCCCAGCATCACACCCGCCGCCAGGCGCCAGGGACGGAAGCCGATCCGGGTGTTCTCGGCGACGTGCGCGTCCGGGCGGACCCGGCCGTCGGCGTCCACGGGCAGCGCGGCGGCGAGCTTCTCGCGCGCCCGGTCCCGGTCGACCAGCAGACAGCCGAACGCCGCGAGCACGAAGAACATCAGCACGCCGTCGAGCAGCGAGGTCCGGCTCATCACGAAGTGCAGCCCGTCCACCGCCATCAGCGCGCCCGCGAGACAGCCGAGGAACGTGGAGCGGAACAGGCGCCGGCCGATCCGGCACAGCATCAGCACGGAGAGCGTGCCGAGCAGGGCCGTCATGAACCGCCAGCCGAACGGGTCGAAGCCGAACACCAGCTCGCCCAGCCCGATCACGTACTTGCCGACCGGCGGATGCACGACGTACGCCGCGTCCGTCGGGACGGGCACGGCGCCGCCCGAGAGGATCAGATCGTTGGCGTTCTTGTCCCAGTTGACCTCGAACCCGCGGTGGACCAGCGCCCACGCGTCCTTGGCGTAGTACGTCTCGTCGAATATCACCGCCTTCGGGCTGCCCAGGTTCCAGAACCGGAGGACGCCCGCCAGCAGCGTGACCAGCAGCGGGCCGCCCCACCCCGACCAGCGGGCGACGCGCCCCGCGAGCACCGGCGGCACCCCGAGCGTGTCCCACAGCCGCTTCGACGGCTCCGTGTACGGCGGTACCAGGCGGTCGCGGACGTCGCCCTCGCGGACGCCACCTCTGGCCGGGCCCGGCGCCGGGTAGCCGAAACGGCGCAGCCGCTGCTGCCACGACGACCGCTCTTCGTGCGGCGCCTGGTCCTGCCGGGTGTCCGTGGTGGACGCGGTACTGGTCACCGCGCCATCGTAGGGAACAGGGCTGTGTGAGTCCCGCGCATGGCCGGTATGCCCCGGCTCCGTCCGGTCCTGGGAGGATGGGGGGGTGACCGGAACCCTCGTACTCGCAGGCACCCCCATCGGCGACGTCTCCGACGCCCCGCCCCGGCTCGCGGAGGAACTGGCGGGCGCCGACGTCGTCGCCGCCGAGGACACGCGGCGGCTGCGGCGCCTCACCCAGGCGCTCGGCGTCACGCCCAGGGGCCGGATCGTGTCGTACTTCGAGGGCAACGAGTCCGCCCGCACACCCGAACTGGTCGAGGAGCTGACGGGCGGCGCGCGCGTGCTGCTGGTCACGGACGCCGGGATGCCGTCCGTGTCCGACCCCGGCTACCGGCTGGTCGCGGCGGCCGTCGAGCGGGACGTCAAGGTCACCGCGGTGCCGGGGCCGTCCGCGGTGCTCACCGCGCTCGCCCTGTCCGGACTGCCCGTGGACCGGTTCTGCTTCGAGGGGTTCCTGCCCCGGAAGGCCGGCGAGCGGCTGGGACGGCTGCGCGAGGTCGCCGGCGAGCGGCGCACCCTCGTCTACTTCGAGGCCCCGCACCGCCTCGACGACACGCTCGCCGCGATGGCCGAGGTGTTCGGCGGGGAGCGGCGGGCCGCCGTCTGCCGGGAACTGACCAAGACGTACGAGGAGGTCAGGCGCGGTCCGCTGGCGGAGCTGGCGGCATGGGCGGCGGAGGGCGTGCGCGGGGAGATCACGGTGGTGGTCGAGGGGGCGCCGGAGAAGGGGGCCGAGGAGATCGACGACGCCGAGCTGGTGCGGCGGGTGCGGGTGCGGGAGGAGGCGGGGGAGCGGCGCAAGGAGGCGATCGCGGCGGTGGCGGCCGAGGCGGGGCTTCCCAAGCGGCAGGTGTTCGACGCGGTGGTGGCCGCGAAGAACGCGGGGGCGTGAACGGCCCGGGGGCGCGCGACGGCCTCTGAGCAGGCCGCTCCTCCGGTGAGCGGGCGCCCCACGGGCGGGTAAAGCGGCTCTGCGGAAGGCAAAGCTCCGGCGCCGTCCGCACGCCGGTCGGGCAAGGCGGCACCAAAAGGCCTCCAATACTCGGCCGCCCCTCCTGCGTCCGGGCCCGCGCGGGAGTCCACTGGAGGAGAAGGAACGGATCCGATCCGTTCCGCCAGTGGACCGACAGGAGCCGGCATGACTGAGTTCTCGGGGCACAGCGGGCTGCGGGCGGGTGCCACCGCCGTGGTCGACGAGTCGTATTCCTTCGCCTGCCTGCGCTGCGGATACGGCTGGGAGCAGTCGTACGAGATAGAGCACCACACCGACGCCGACGGCCACGCCTTCGTGATGTACGTGGCGGACGGCCGGATCGTCCCCTCCCCGCTGAACCGGCCGACGTGCCGGAACTGCGACGGCCACGTCGTACGGATCATGCGGCCGGGCCGGGTCGCCTCCGCGCGGGACGCCGCCCACCGCGAGCACCGGGTGCCGCCCGCCGGTCCCGTCGAGGCGGTGTGGGGGCACGGGGGAGCCACGGCGCCCGGGGAGCACCACCACTGGCGGCTGTCCGACCTGCTGCACCCCTTCCGCCGGGCGACCTGACGACCGCGCCGTTTCCGTAGGATCGGGGGCATGCCTTCGAACGCCTCCGACAAGAACGCCGCCCCGCCGCTCCCCGAGCCCCTGCGGGTGCCGGTCGCGGACTCGCACACCCACCTCGACATGCAGTCCGGCACGGTGGAGGAGGCCCTCGCCAAGGCCGCGTCGGTGGGTGTGACGACCGTGGTGCAGGTCGGCTGCGACCTCAAGGGGTCCCGGTGGGCGGCGGAGACGGCGGCGGCGTACGACGCCGTCCACGCGACGGTCGCGCTGCACCCCAACGAGGCCCCGCGCATCGTCCACGGGGATCCTGATGGTTGGTCCCGGCAGGGTGCCCGCGGGCCCGGCGGGGACGCGGCACTGGACGAGGCGCTCGCCGAGATCGACCGGCTGGCCGCGCTGCCCCAGGTCAAGGGCGTCGGTGAGACGGGCCTCGACCACTTCCGCACCGGTCCGGAGGGCAAGGAGGCGCAGGAGCGGTCCTTCCGCGCCCACATCGAGATCGCCAAGCGGCACGGCAAGACCCTCGTCATCCACGACCGCGACGCCCACGCCGACGTCCTGCGCGTGCTGAAGGAGGAGGGCGCGCCCGAGCGCACCGTCTTCCACTGCTACTCCGGGGACGCCGAGATGGCGGAGGTCTGCGCGAGCGCCGGGTACTACATGTCGTTCGCCGGCAACGTCACCTTCAAGAACGCGCAGAACCTGCGGGACGCGCTCGCCGTGGCCCCGCTGGAACTGGTCCTGGTGGAGACCGACGCGCCGTTCCTGACCCCGGTGCCGTACCGGGGGCGGCCGGGCGCCCCCTACCTGGTGCCGGTGACCGTGCGGGCGATGGCGGCCGTACGGGGCGTCGACGAGGACACCCTCGCCACCGCCCTCGGGGCGAACACGGCCCGCGCCTTCGGTTATCCACAGGCGTGACCTGCCCGGTCGCCGCGCCCCGTACCCTTGTCCCGTGACCAGCCCCACCCCCGACGCCCTCCTGGGCCCCGCCGACGTCCGTGAACTGGCGGCCGCCCTCGGCGTGCGGCCCACCAAGCAGCGCGGCCAGAACTTCGTCATCGACGCCAACACGGTCCGCCGTATCGTGCGCACCGCCGGGGTCCGCCCCGACGACGTGGTCGTCGAGGTCGGCCCGGGGCTCGGCTCGCTCACCCTGGCCCTGCTGGAGGCCGCCGACCGGGTCACCGCCGTCGAGATCGACGACGTGCTGGCCGCCGCGCTGCCCGCGACCGTCGCCGCCCGCATGCCCGGGCGCGCCGAGAGGTTCGCGCTGGTCCACTCCGACGCGATGCACGTCACCGAGCTGCCGGGACCCGCCCCGACCGCGCTGGTCGCGAACCTGCCCTACAACGTGGCCGTCCCGGTGCTGCTGCACATGCTCGAGAGCTTCCCGAGCATCGAGCGCACCCTCGTCATGGTCCAGTCGGAGGTCGCCGACCGGCTCGCCGCCGCACCCGGCTCCAAGGTGTACGGCGTGCCGTCGGTCAAGGCCAACTGGTACGCGGAGGTCAAGCGGGCCGGGGCGATCGGGCGGAACGTCTTCTGGCCCGCGCCGAACGTCGACAGCGGGCTGGTCTCGCTGGTGCGCCGCGCGGAGCCGCCGAAGACCAGTGCCTCCCGGCGTGAGGTGTTCGCCGTCGTCGACGCGGCCTTCGCCCAGCGCCGCAAGACGCTGCGAGCCGCACTCGCCGGGTGGGCGGGGTCGGCGGCCGCGGCGGAGGCCGCCCTGGTCGCCGCCGGGGTGTCGCCGCAGGCGCGGGGCGAGTCCCTGACCGTCGAGGAGTTCGCGCGCATCGCCGAGAACGCCGGGAACGCCAAGAACGCCGAGCCCGTCGAGAACAAGGAGCCGGGTCAGCAGTGAGCGTCACCGTCCGCGTCCCCGCCAAGGTCAACGTCCAGCTCGCGGTCGGTGCCGCCCGCCCCGACGGCTTCCACGACCTGGCCAACGTCTTCCTCGCGGTCGGCCTCCACGACGAGGTCACCGTCACGGCGGCCGACGAGCTGAGTGTGACCTGCGCCGGCCCCGACGCCGGCCAGGTCCCGCTGGACCGTACGAACCTCGCCGCCCGCGCCGCCCTGGCGCTCGCCGAGCGGTACGGCCGTGACGCGGGCGTCCACCTCCACATCGCCAAGGACATCCCCGTCGCCGGCGGCATGGCGGGCGGCAGCGCGGACGGGGCGGGCGCGCTGCTCGCGTGCGACGCGCTGTGGGGGACGGGCGCCTCGCGCGAGGAGCTCCTCGACATCTGCGCCGAGCTGGGCAGCGACGTGCCGTTCAGCCTGGTGGGAGGGGCGGCGCTGGGCACCGGGCGGGGCGAGAGGCTGACGGAGCTGGAGGTGGGGGGCACCTTCCACTGGGTGTTCGCGATGGCCTCGCGGGGGCTGTCGACACCGGCGGTGTTCCGGGAGTTCGACCGGCTGGGGGAGGGACGGGGGATTCCCGAGCCGGTGGCCTCGCGGGACCTGCTCGACGCGCTCGCCAAGGGGGACGTCGACGCGCTCGCCGCGACCGTCTCCAACGACCTCCAGCCGGCGGCGCTGTCGCTGTTCCCGGAGCTGGCGGACACCCTCGCGGCGGGGCGCGCGGCGGGGGCGCTGGCCTCGCTGGTGTCGGGGTCGGGGCCGACCACGGCGTTCCTCGCCCGGGACGCGGAGGCGGCGGAGGGGATCGCGGGCGCCCTGCGGGCGTCCGGCACCTGCCGCACGGTGCGCACGGCGGCGGGGCCGGTGCCGGGGGCGACGGTCGTCTGAAGAGCTCAGGGCCGCGTTTCGAGCGTGCCCAGGTCGATGGCGATGGCGGAAGGCTTGTCGACCTTGATCCGGTCGCGGTGCCACCCCATGTGTACGTAGGACTGTGTCATCGGGTCGAGCTCGTAGACATGGACGAGGGGCCGACCGGTGGTTCCGTCCTGCTCGACACGCCAGTAGTGAGGGATTCCTGCGGTGGCGTACTTGTGCGGCTTGGTCGTACGGTCGCGGGACTCCGAGTCGGGGGAGACGACCTCCACGGCGAGCAGGACGTCCTCGGCCTTGAAACTGGTCTGTTCCAACCCTGTGACCGCGTCGGCCCGGACCACGCTGACATCTGGTTCGGGGCCGTTGCGCTTGTCCAGGACGACGGTCATCTCCCGCTCGACACTGAAGTCGGGGCCGAGAGAACTGCGCAACCCGTTGACCAAGAGGTCGATCACAAGGAAGTGGAAGCGACGCTGCGGACTCACGAAAACCAGACTCCCGTCGATCAGCTCTGTGTGCGGCGGGAGATCCGGCAGGGTGAACAGGTCGTCCACGGTGTAGCCGTCCACGGGCGGCACCGGCCACTGGACGCGGTGCTCTACGGACTCGGCGGTCATGGTTCCTCCCATGGACGGGATCCTGCTGCCTGCCCCCTACGGTAGCCGCCCGTTTCCGATCACGTCATCACAAAGAGTGACTGTCTCCTCGCGTCCCGGGCGCGTTCCGCGAGGGCCTACGCTTGAAAGCTGATCGATCCACCGGGCAGGAGAGAAATGGCCGTCAACCTGGTCAATGTCGAGAACGTCAGCAAGGTGTACGGGACGCGTGCGCTGCTCGACGGGATTTCCCTCGGCGTCTCCGAAGGGGACCGGATCGGGGTCGTGGGGCGCAACGGGGACGGCAAGACCACCCTCATCCGGATGCTGGCCCGGCTGGAGGAGGCCGACACCGGCCGGGTGACGCACTCCGGCGGGCTGCGCATCGGGGTGCTCACCCAGCACGACTCCCTCGACCCGGCCGCCACCGTCCGGCACGAGGTCATCGGGGACATGGCCGACCACGAGTGGGCCGGGAACGCCAAGGTCAGGGACGTGCTGACCGGGCTGTTCGGCGGGCTGGACCTGCCCGGCTTCCCCAAGGGGCTCGACACGGTCATCGGGCCGCTGTCCGGCGGTGAGCGGCGGCGCATCGCGCTCGCCAAGCTGCTCATCGAGGAGCAGGACCTGATCGTCCTCGACGAGCCGACGAACCACCTCGACGTCGAGGGCATCGCCTGGCTCGCCGAGCACCTGCGGACCCGCCGGTCCGCGCTCGTCTGCGTCACCCACGACCGCTGGTTCCTCGACCAGGTCTGCACCCGCATGTGGGACGTGCAGCGCGGTGACGTGTACGAGTACGAGGGCGGCTACTCCGACTACGTCTTCGCCCGCGCGGAGCGCGAGCGGATCGCCGCCACCGAGGAGGCCAAGCGGCAGAACCTGGTCCGCAAGGAGCTGGCCTGGCTGCGGCGCGGCGCCCCCGCGCGGACGTCCAAGCCGCGGTTCCGCGTCGAGGCCGCCAACGAGCTCATCGCGGACGTCCCTCCGCCGCGCGACAGCAGCGAGCTGATGAAGTTCGCCTCCTCGCGGCTCGGCAAGACCGTGTTCGACCTGGAGGACGTCACCGTCCAGGCCGGGCCCAAGGTGCTGCTCAAGCACGTCACCTGGCAGCTCGGTCCCGGGGACCGCATCGGCCTGGTCGGGGTCAACGGGGCGGGCAAGACGTCCCTGCTGCGGGCGCTGGCGGAGGCCGCCAGGAGCGAGGGGGAGGTCCAGCCGGCGGGGGGCAGCGTCCGCGTCGGCAGGACCGTCAAGCTCGCCTACCTCTCCCAGGAGGTCGCCGAGCTCGACCCCACCTGGCGGGTGCTGCAGGCCGTGCAGCAGGTGCGGGAGCGCGTCGACCTCGGCAAGGGGCGCGAGATGACCGCCGGGCAGCTGTGCGAGACGTTCGGGTTCGGCAAGGAGAAGCAGTGGACGCCGGTCGGGGACCTCTCCGGCGGTGAGCGGCGGCGGTTGCAGCTGCTGCGGCTGCTGATGGACGAGCCCAACGTCCTCTTCCTCGACGAGCCCACCAACGACCTCGACATCGAGACCCTGACCCAGCTCGAGGACCTCCTCGACGGCTGGCCCGGCTCGATGATCGTCATCTCCCACGACCGGTTCTTCGTCGAGCGCACCACCGACCGGGTGTTCGCCCTCCTCGGCGACGGCACCCTGCGGATGCTGCCGCGCGGGATCGACGAGTACCTGGAGCGCCGCAGGCGGATGGAGGAGGCCGCCGCCGCGGCGGCCTCCGTCCCGGCCGCGGCGGCTTCGGGGGCCGCCCCGGAGAAGAGCGCCGCCGACCAGCGCGCCGCCAAGAAGGAACTGCAGAAGATCGAGCGCCAGCTCGACAAGATCTCCGAGAAGGAGACCAAGCTGCACGCCGCCATCGCCGAGCACGCCACCGACTTCGCGAAGGTCGCCGAACTCGACGCCGAGCTGCGGGACCTGGCCGGACAACGGGACGAACTGGAGCTGCGCTGGCTGGAACTGGCCGAGGACGCCTGAGCCGCCCCGCCGTCCGCGCGCCGGGGGCGCGCGTGGCGTGAAGAGGACGTGCGGTGCTTTCCGGGGGAATTCCCCCCGGACCCCCCGCGCGTAACAGAGGCATCACGGGCCCGTCCTCCCTTGGGAACAGGGGAGGACGCGGCCCGTTGGCGTGTCCGTGCCGGGTGATACAAAGGGGCCAGTCTGAAAAACGTCTGAATACGACTCTGGGTTCATCGCTTACCTCAGGGCGTGGCTAGAAATCAGTGAGTGAGGGGGAACGCGCTGATGACGCAGCCGCCGAACCAGCCGCCGCAAGGGGGCTTCGGAGCGCCGCAGAATCCGCCGCCGGGGGGTGGTTTCGGAGCGCCGCAGACGCCTCCGCCGCCGCAGGGCCCGCCGGCCGGTGGGCCGCAGCCCGGATACGGGTATCCGCAGCAGCCGGGACCGTACAACTCCGGGCCGTACGCCTCCGGACCCTACGGGCAGCCGCAGCAGCCGGGACCCTATGGGCAGCCCGGGTACGGATACCCGACGCAGCCGCAGTTCCCCGGGACGCCCGGCACGCCGCCGCCCGGCGGGCCCGGCTCCCGCAACCCCTTCAAGGGCAGGCCCGCCGTGGTCATCGGTGCCGCGGTCGCCGCGCTGCTGGTGATCGGCGGCACCGTGTGGGCCGTCTCCGGTGACGACGGCAAGAAGGACGGGAAGCCCGTCTCCCAGCAGACCGACGACCCCAAGCCGAGCGGCTCCTCCGGCGCCCCGGTCAACCCGGGCGACGGCAGCGGCGACGGCGGCGAGGACCCGGAGAACCTCAACGAGGGCCGCCGGGCCGGCGAGTCCAAGGTGCTCTGGTACAAGGAGGCGCCCGACGCGCCCGGTGCCGGCGCCGAAGCCCCCGGTCTGTGGGTCACCGACAAGACGGCCGTGAAGGCCGCCTACAAGGAGCTCTACGCCTACAACGTCGGTGACGGCAGACCCACGTGGGACACCATCACCTTCCCGCAGGAGATCTGTGCGGTCACCCGGGGGAAGACGGCCGACGACAAGGTCGTCATCGCCTACAAGAGCGGTGGCAGCGACAGCGCCAAGTGCAACCAACTGCAGCTCGTCGACCTCGACACCGGCGAGAAGGGCTGGACCCAGGAGGTCGCCGAGGGCGCGCTGTTCGACTCCGCGTTCTCCATCGAGATGTCCCTCACCGGCGACACGCTCATGGTGGGCCGCTCGCAGTCCGGCACGGCGTACGACGTGACCAGCGGCAAGAAGCTGTTCGACGCGAAGAAGTACGGTGACGCGCCCTGCTTCCCCGCCGGCTTCGCGGGCGGTGAGCGGCTGCTCCAGGTCGCGTCCTGCGGCGTCGGCGGCACCAATGAGCACGACGAGCTCCGGGAGCTCGACCCGAGGACCGGCAAGGTGAAGTGGACCCAGAAGTTCGACAAGGGGTGGCGCGTCGAACGCGCCTACTCCGTCGACCCGGTGGTCGTCTACAGCACCAACGAGGACGAGAAGGCCTGGAACATCTCCACCTTCACCGGCAGCGGCACGTTCCGCTCCGAGATCACCGTCGACGAGGACTTCGCCCCCGGCTGTGACTGGGCCGTTCTCGTGCGCGACCTCCAGGGCTGCGAGGGCGCCGTCGTCGACGGGGACACCCTCTACCTGCCCACCGAGGCGGCCACCGGGGCCAACGAGATCGTCGCCCTCAGCCTCGACAACGGCAAGGAGCGCTGGCGGGTCGAGTCCCCGGTCGAGGAGTCCATGCAGCCGATGAAGGTCGAGGGCGGCAAGCTCATCGCCTACGTCGAGCCGTCGTACGACGCGGGCGGGCAGGTCGTGGCGATCCCCGTCGGCGGCGACGACCACAAGCCGGCCCGGCTGATGCAGAACCCGCAGGGTGTCGCGGAGATCGAGAGCAGCTTCTTCAGCAAGTCGATCGACTGGGTCGACGGACGCTTCTACCTCTCGACCACACGGCTGACCGGCAATGACGAGTCGAAGGAGAAGTTGATGCTCGCCTACGGCAAGTGAGGCCGCGGCTCGTCTCCTTTCCGTCCTTCCCGCCGTTCGCCGTCCGTCGTCCCCCTTTCCCCCGAGGTACTCACGTCATGACCCAGCCGCCTCCGCCGCCCAACCAGCCCCCGCAGCAGCCGGGGTTCGGACCGCCGCAGCAGCCGTCCGCTCCTGGCGGGCCCGATCTCCACAAGGCCCCGGAGCCCGGGTACGGCTATCCGCAGACCCCGCAGACCCCGCAGACCCCGCAGACCCCGCAGACCCCGGCCGCCCCGCAGCCTCCGGTCGCGCCGCCGGCGGCTCCGCAGGGGCCCGGGTACGGGTATCCGCAGCAGCCGCCGGCCGCCGGGTACGGGTACCCGCAGCAGCCGCAGCCGGGGCCGTACGGGTATCCGCAGCAGCCGGGGCCGTACGGGCAGCCGCCGCAGCCGGGACCGTACGGGCAGCCGCAGCAGCCGGGACCGTACGGGCAGCCCGGGTACGGGTATCCGCAGCCGCCGACCATGCCGATGCAGCCGCAGCCGGGGGGCGGCGGGAAGAAGTTCAACGCGCAGGCCGCCATCATCGTCTCGGCGGTCGTGGCCATCGCCCTGATCGTCGGTGGCGGTGTCTGGTACGCCTCCTCGTCCGGCAAGGACGACGACAAGAACACCACCGCGGATTCCGGCGGCACCGGCGGCAAGGACGAGAAGAACGGCGGCACCGGGGGCACCTCCTCCGGTACCGAGGAGAAGGCACCGGCCGACACCGGTTCCGAGGTGCTGTTCCAGGTGCCCGCGCCCAAGGTCCCCAAGGGCACCACGAGCATCTCCACCTCCGGTTCCTGGCTGACCGACACGGTGTACGCCAAGAGCGGGATCGCCGAGATCGTCGGCTACGACCGGGCCAAGGGCACCGAGAAGTGGACGATCGACCTGCCCGGACCGGTGTGCGAGGCCACGGGCCGCGTCACCGAGGACAACAAGACGGCGATCACCTTCAAGCCCGCCATGCCGACCAAGCAGGATCCGCAGTCCTGCACGCAGGTCGCGGTGATCGACCTGGAGGCGGGCAAGGAGGTGTGGACCAAGAGCGCCCAGTCCGGCACCATGCCGGTCAGCTTCAACAACGTCACGATCAGCGGCGGTACCGTCGCGGCGGGCAGCACCAGCGGCGGCGCCGCCTGGGAGGTCGCCTCCGGCAAGCAGCTGTGGGCGCCCAAGACGTCCGACTCCTGCTACGACTCCGGGTACGGCGGCGGGGAGAAGCTCGTCGCGGTGCGCAAGTGCGGCACGTACGAGCAGCGGCAGCTGCACATCCAGACCATCGACCCGAAGACCGGGAAGGTGATCACCGAGTACAAGATGGACGAGGGCATCGAGTACGCCGCCGTCGTCTCCACCGACCCGCTGGTCGTGGCGGCCGACGTCAACGAGTCCGCGGGTGACGGCAGCGGGATCTCGGACTTCTTCTCCATCGACAACAAGACCGGCAAGCTGCGCACGCGGATCTCCGCGCCGGGCGAGGAGTTCGCGGCCCGCTGCGACGGCATCTACAAGCTCGAGAAGTGCACCGGGCTGGCGGTCGGCGGGGACCGGCTGTACATCGCGACCGAGGAGCATGAGGTCGGCGGGGAGTCGTACGACCAGACCAACGAGGTCGTCGCCTTCGACCTGGCGACCGGCAAGCAGACCGGGCAGCGTGCCGACGCGGGTGACGGCTACACGATCACTCCGCTGCGGATGGACGGCGGCAACATCCTGGCGTACAAGCGTCCGCCGTACGACAAGGGCGGGCAGATCGTCAGCATCGACGGGGGGACCTTCAAGCAGACGACGCTGATGGAGAACCCGGCGACGGAGGCCGTGCGGAACGTGGAGAGGCGGATGTCGCCGGAATACGCGGAGATTCTCTTCTCGCAGGGCGGTCTGTACATGTCCGGTGCGTACGCCAGTGACTTGTCGTCTTCTTCGGACGAGAAGGAGTATCTGGTGATCGCTTTCGGTACGAGCTGATCACTCGATTTCTTGTTTCTCGCGGCCCCGTCCCTGGTCAGGGACGGGGCCGCGGGCGTATCGCGCATCCTGCGCCCATCCCCGTCGAATGCGAGAATTTCGGTGATCCGGGGCGATTCTCGCCGGTAGGGGGAGCGCGATGTCGAACAAGCGTGTAGCTTCCGGGGGCATCCTGGGGTGCATTGTCAGGGGGGGTTGGTTGTTCGATGGGAGTGCGGCTGATGGTGGTCGACGACCACCGATTGCTCGCCGAGGCGCTGGCCTCGGCGTTGAAGCTGCGGGGGCACCGGGTGCTGGCAGCGGCTGCGCCGGCTTCCGGGGCGGCGGATCTGGTGATCAGCAGGGCGCCCGAGGTGTGTCTGCTGGGGACGGCGGCGCCGGCGGAGGCGGGGGCGTTCGATCCGGTGGTGAAGATCAAGCGGGAGCGGGCGCAGGTGGCGGTGGTCGTGCTGGGGCCGGTGCCGTCGCCGCGGGGCATCGCGGCGGCGTTCGCGGCGGGGGCGTCGGGGTACGTGCGGCACGACGAGCGCATCGAGGGGGTCGAGCGGGCGATCACGAAGGCGCGGGCGGGGGAGGCCGCCGTGGCGCCGCAGTTGCTGCAGGGGGCGTTCGGGGAGCTGCTGAATCCCGCGGCGCAGCCGGATGACGAGGGTGCGCGGTTGCTGCGGATGCTGACGCCTCGGGAGGTGGAGGTGCTGGTGCGGGTCGCCGACGGGGAGGACACCCGGCTGATCGCGGCGGGCATGGGGATCGCGCCGTCCACGGCCCGCACGCATGTCCAGCGGGTTCTGATGAAACTGGGCGTGGGCTCCCGGCTGGAGGCGGCGGCCCTGGCCGCCCGGACGGGTCTGCTGGACCGCGCGGGCCCGGTGGGGGGCGGCTGAGCGGTCTGCCTGCGGCTTCGGTGGGGGCGGGTGGGATGCCTGCGGCGCGGCGTCCGGTCCGGTGAGGGCTTGGGTGGCGCCCGCTGTCCGGTGGGTGGGGCGGGGCCCGGGGGGGGGGGGGGGGGGGGCGCGCCCCGCGGCCCCCCCCCCCGCGCCCGGGGGGGGGGGGGGGGGGGGGCCGGCCCCCCCGCGCGGCGCCCCCC
>NZ_JBIAZD010000025.1:83836-105846 GCF_042898795.1 Streptomyces sp. NPDC000348 | reverse complement strand
GGGGGGGGGGGGGGGGGGGGGGGGGGGGGGGGGGGGGGGGGGGGCGGGGGGGGGGCGGGGGCCCCGCGGGGGGGGGGGGGGGGGGCCCCCCCCCCCGCCCCCCCCACGACGGGCTCTCGGAGACCTTAGGGGGCGCACCTCAGGGACGTCTCAGGGGCGCGGTCCGGAACCGCCGCGGGCTCGGGCCCGTTCTCACGGCAGAGAGCGGCAGTGGCCGCGAAGGAGGCGACACTCATGTCGAAGAACGCCAAGATCGCCGCGGGGGGTGTGGCGGTCGGACTGATCCTGCTCATCTGGCTGCCCTGGTGGGCCGCGCTCCTGATAGTCCTGGGAGTCCCGGCCGCCGCGTACCTAGCCCTGGACCCCGCACAGCGGCGCAGGCTGCGCCGCGTCTCGCGCAAGGAGCTGGGCCGCTGAGGCGCTACGGCGTCACTTCCTCACCGGAGTCCAGCGCGCAGGAGTTGACCACGTCGCCGTCCGCGGGCCTGCCGACCGTTCGGTCCGCGGGCGGCGCGACTCCCCGCTCCACCCAGGCGACCAGGGCGTCGAACGCCGAGCGGTAGCAGGGCAGGATCGGCCGCAGCCGGTCCGGGTGGGTGTCGTACAGCCCGTCGGCGTGCGTGCCGTCCTGCACCGTGTAGTAGCGGTGCATCCGGCCGCGTCCGCTCGCCTCGACCATGGTGTCGTACACATCGGAGTCGACGGACTTGGGCAGCAGCGCGTCCAGATCGCCGTGCAGGGTGATCATCGGCCGGCCGATCCGCCCGGTGAGCGCCACCCGCTCCACGGCGCGGTGCACGGACGCGGGACGCGAGGCGTAGTCGTAGGCGGCGTCCGACGGGCACGGCGCGAGGATCCGCTCCGTCGTCGACCCGGCGGAGGGGGCGGGACAGTCCGGGTCGTGGTCGGGGTCGAACTCGGCGCGGTAGATCTTCTGCGTGAGCCCCCAGTAGACCTTCTCGTGGTACGGCCACAGGAACTCGGACCCGCGTGCGAAGCCCGCCGCGTACATGTCCTCGTCGGTCGCCCTGCCGTACGTCCGGGCCACCGCCACCGGAAGGGAGAGCAGCGGGTGACGCCCCTCGGCGGCCCACAGGGTGCCCTCCCAGTCGACCCCGCCGTCGTACAGCTCCGGGCGGTTCTCCAGCTGCCAGCGTGTGAGGTAGCCGCCGTTGGAGACGCCGGTCATGTACGTACGGCGCGGAGCCTGCCCGTAACGCTGGGCCACCGCGCGCCGGGCGGCGCGGGTGAGCTGTGTGGTGCGCGCGTTCCACTCGGCGACCGCGTCACCGGGCCTCCTGCCATCACGGTGGAAGTCGACGCCGCTGTTGCCCTTGTCGGTCGCCGCATAGGCGTAGCCCCGCGCCAGCACCTGGTCGGAGATCGCCTTGTCGGTCGCGTACTGCTTGCGGTTGCCGGGTGCGCCGGTGACCACCAGGCCGCCGTTCCAGCGGTCGGGCAGCCGGATCACGAACTGGGCGTCGTGCCGCCAGCCGTGGGTGTTGTTGAAACGGGAGGAGTCCGGGAAGTAGCCGTCGATCTGCACCCCGGGCACGCCGGACGGCGACCGGGTGGCCGCGGCGGTCAGCCCCGCCTGGTCGGTCATGTCGGTGTACGGCGTACCGGCCAGCCCCGCCGTGGTCAGATCGGCGAGGCAGGCACTGCGCTGGTGGGCGGCGCCCGGTACACGCACGCGTTCCTGGCGCGCGCAGTGACCGTCCCCGGCCGCGCCGGCCGGAGCCGGAGCGGTGAGTGCGGCCGCGGCGAGGACGGCGACGAGCGACGGAATGCCACGGGAGGGGTGCATGACGGCCTCCGAAAGGATGAACAGCGGAAGGGGAACAGCGGTCGATCGCGGAACTGCCCCATGGTGAGGGCCCGCCCTCGCCGTCATCGATGGGTGGACACCCTATGGAACGGCGCCCGCACGTGGGGGTTTAACACACGCTGTTGTCCCTCATCCGTGGCCTTGTGACGTCGCGTGTGCTCAGCGCGGCCGTACGGCCATCCGGTCGAGCGCTTCGAGCAGGCCCGGCAGCTCCGGGCCCCGGCCCACCGGCAGGACCTCGCCGGGTTCGTCGTCGAGCAGGACGAACGCGATGTCGTCCGTCCGGGCCACCAGCGACCAGCCGGGGCCGTCGGCACGCAGGGTGCGCGCCCCACCCGGGGCGAAGGACGAGCGGACCCGGCCGAGCGGCGGCGGCGAGCCGACGTACGCGCGTGCCTCCGCCAGCACCCGCCGGATCCCGCGGTGCCCCGGCCGCCCGTCCGGTCGGGCGCCCGTCTCCTCCGTCCGGCCGTCCTGCGCGGGTTCCTCCACGTCGTCTGCCGCCCGGGCCGGGCCACCCGGCACCGGGAACGCCGCGTCGTCGACCCGCTCCCGCCAGACCGCCCACTGCAGCGCGATCTCGTCGGCACCCAGCCGGCGCTGGGCGGGTCCCCAGGTCTCGGCGTCCGGAGGGGCCAGCGGGGGCCGGTCCGCGGCGTCCGGCCCGGGATCGTGCGGCGCGGGCACGTTCGGCGCCGCGACGGCCACCGCGAGGGGCCAGCCGGGCAGCGCGGCGACGACCGTGCGCTCGTCCGGCGACAGATCGTGTTCCATCCCGCAGTCCCAGGACGCGATCGCGACGGCGACCAGCGAGACGTCGTCGACGACGACGGTCCACCGGGCGCCCCCGCCGTCCTGGCCGAGCACCAGCCCGTACCCGTCGGCGAGGGGTGGAAGGCCGAGCGTCGCGCACGCCTCCGGGTAGTCGTCGCCCAGTACGCTCGGGAACTTCGCCGGCGTCAGCAGCGCCGCCGTGAGCACGTAGAGCGCGTCGTCCGCGGCGGCGACGGCTTCCTCGTCCGTCCCGGCCATCCCAGCCTCCCCATCGGTTCGTCCACCGGCGCGCACCCTATGCCGACCCCGAGCCGCTTGTCACGACCCCCGCGGCCATGCCCGGAGCTGCGTGTTTCCGACCGGACGGGGGCGAATCGACCACGCGTCGGCGGACGGTTCGGGCGGCCGGAGGACCCGGCGGCACCCGCACGACCGTCCCCGGGGACCCGTCCCGTTCCCGCATGAGCGCGGTCACCGCCCGGCACGGCCGGCCCGTTCGCCCCGGACGACAGCGCCTCCGGCGGCACCCGGCCGGCCCGCTTCGCCGGTCCGGTCCCGGCCGTCCTCCGCGCAGGCCGGGACGTACGCCGCGGCGGCCTCGAACAGATCGTGCGGACGCGCCTCCCGCGCGGCCCGTCCCTCCACGCGCCAACCGCGGTCCGGCAAGCGCGGTCACCGGCCGCCGGACCCGGACGCCGCACTCCGTACCGGGACTTCGGAGCGGTCCGGTGCGGAACCCGGACCGAGTGCCCGGCGCGTGGCCGGGTGTTCAGTCCGTACGGACGGCCAGTGCCAGGAAGCGCGTGTCCTCGTCGGCGTACGACGTCATGCGCCACCCCGAACGGGACAGCAGCGCCCGGAGATTCGGCTCCGCGCGGAGGTCGTCCGGGGTGAGCGTGCGGCCCTGCCGGGCGGCGAGTGCCGCCCGCCCGATCGGATGGAACAGCGCGAGCGCGCCACCCGGCCGCACCACCCGCGCGATCTCCCGGAGGCCGGCGGCCGCATCGGGCAGGTGGGCGATCAGGCCGGCCGCGAACACGGCGTCCAGCGCGGACGGGCGCAGCGGCAGCGCGGCGACGTCGGTCAGCAGCAGCGCCCCGTCCCGGTCCCGTCCGGCCCGCGCCGCCTCCCGCAGCATGGCCGGTGTCAGGTCCGCGCCGAGGACCACGCCGGAGGGCCCCACGGCCGCACGCAGCGGAGGCAGGGCGCGCCCTGTGCCGCAGCCCGCGTCGAGCACCCGGTCCCCCTCGTGCAGCCCGAGTCCGGCGACCGCGGCGGCGTAGGCCGGACCGTCGTCGGGGAAGCGGCGGTCCCAGTCGGCGGCACGCGCGGTGAAGAACTCCTGGACGTGTGTGTGGTCGTCGCTCATGCCCCGCATGATCCCCCACCGGCACGGACGACGCCCCGCACAGAGCCTGTGCGTTCACGCCGGAGGCGAACGCGTCCCAGGACCACTCCGGCTCGTCGAGCGCGCCGGACGCGTGTGCACCGCGCGGCCGCCCGACTGCCCGACCCGGTGGGACGACCGCGGGATCCGGGCTCGCGCCACCGTTCCTCGGTCATCTTCCGCCCCTCGGCCCCCGTCCTCCTTGCCCGGCGCCCGGTCGTGGGTAAGGCTGGCGCGAGGTCCCTCCCGCCAGGAGGGAACGGCACACGGGGCAGAACACGGGGAAGACCAGGGGGAGAGGCACGACATGGCGCAGAACCGGGGACTCGACTGGCTGCTGGACGACCTGACCCAACGCGTCGAACACGTCCGGCACGCGCTGGTCCTGTCCAACGACGGGCTGGTGACGGGCGCGAGCACGGGGCTGCGGCGCGAGGACGCGGAGCACCTCGCCGCCGTCTCGTCCGGACTGCACAGCCTCGCCAAGGGGTCGGGGCGGCACTTCGGCGCGGGCGGGGTGCGTCAGACGATGATCGAGTTCGACGACGCGGTGCTCTTCGTCACCGCGGCGGGCGCCGGCAGCTGTCTGTGCGTACTCAGCGGGGCGGAGGCCGACATCGGCCGGATCGCGTACGAGATGACCTTGCTCGTCAACCGGGTCGGCGAACACCTGGACGTGGACGCCCGTCGGCCGGAACCCGACACAGAGCTCTGACCTGCGAGTCCTTCCTCCGCTGTGGAGTTATCCACAGGGTCGACACGGAGAGTGACAAAGCGGCTACGGTTTTTCCGAGCGGCGCACCCGGCGCCGGCCGCCCACACTCCACGGGGGAAGGCGAACATGCCCGGACAGCACACCATCGCGCACCACACCACCGCCACCGCCGAGCGGCCCACGGCGGCCCGGGAGGACTGGTCCGGCCCGGGTCGCGCGGCCCGCGCCCTCGGTCTCAAGGAAACCGAGTTCGACCTGGCCGTGCGGCTCGGGCGGATCCGTACGATCCCCGACGGCGGCGGAGGGGGCCGACGGGTCGACCGGGCCGAGATCGAGCGGCTCCGCGCCGGGCCGGGCTTTCCGGAGGCCCTGCACCGGAGCGTGCGGGCCGTGGGCACCACGGAGGGCGCCGCCCTCATCGCGGTGACGAAGACCCGTTTCACCCGCCTCGCGAGGCTGGGACTGCTGGTGCCCGTGAAGTTTCCACCCGAACCGCTACCGTGCCGTGGTCTGGCTCTATCCGGCCGAGGAACCAAGGACGTTCGCGGCCGACGACAGGAACACCCCCCTGCTGACGGGGCGCACGCCCGAGACCCTCGGGAGCCGGCTCGGCACCGGCATCGACCTCCGTCCGCGGAACTGGCGCACCCGGCAGCTGGACTTCATGCTCCACCGGGCCGAGGACCCCTGGGCACGCGCCGGGGCCGTGGCGTCACTGCTCGCCCCGCCGCACGTGTCAGAGGCCGTCCCGGACGCCTACGACCGCTCCCACCTCAACCGGTTCCGCCGGCCGCCGGCGTCCCACGGCGCGCCCGGCTCACCGGCCGGCGCCCCGCCCCGCTCCCCGCCGCCCCGGACCGGCTCGGCGGGCGCGGGAAACCGTCGGGCCGGTGCGCGGCACGTCCCTCGGCCTGCTGGGCCGGTGGCGGCGCGGAAACCGGTGACCTACAGGGCCCGGAACAACCCCTCCTGGACGACGGACACCAGCATCCGGCCCTCCAGGTCGTAGATCCGGCCGCGGGCCAGGCCCCGCCCGCCCGTGGCGATCGGCGACTCCTGGTCGTACAGGAACCACTCGTCGGCGCGGAACGGGCGGTGGAACCACATGGCGTGGTCCAGCGACGCCATGTCGAAGCCGCGCGGCCCCCACAGCGGCTCCACCGGGATCCGCACGGCGTCCAGGAGGGTCATGTCACTGGCGTACGTCAGGGCACAGGTGTGCACCAGCGGATCGTCGCCGAGCGGGCCGACCGCGCGCATCCACACCGCGCTGCGCGGCTCGGCGTCCTTGACCTCGTCGGCGTCCCAGCGCAGCCGGTCCACATAGCGGATGTCGAAGGGCTGGCGGCGCGCCATCCGCTCCAACTGCTCCGGCAGCGTGCCCAGATGCTCACGGATCTCGTCGGACACCGTCGGCAGCGACTCGGGGTCCGGGACCTCGCGGGCCGGCGGCAGCTGGTGTTCGAAGCTTCCCGGTTCGGGCTTGTGGAAGGAGGCGGTCAGATTGAAGATCGTGCGGCCCTGCTGCACCGCGGTGACCCGCCGGGTCGTGAACGACCGGCCGTCCCGCACCCGTTCCACCTGGTACACGATCGGCACCCCGGGCCTGCCCGGACGAAGGAAGTACGCGTGCAGGGAGTGCACGGGACGGTCGCCCTCCGTGGTGCGGCCGGCGGCGACCAGGGCCTGGCCGGCCACCTGGCCGCCGAAGACCCGCTGGAGGGACTCCTGCGGGCTGCGGCCACGGAATATGTTGACCTCGATCTGCTCCAGGTCGAGCAGGGCGACGAGGCTCTCGGCGGGATTCGTCATGGGTGGGGTTCTCCTGTGCTCACAACTGGCCGACATCGGTGACCCGGACGACCGCACGGCCCTCCGCGTCGGAGGCGGTGAGGTCGACCTCGGCGCTGATGCCCCAGTCGTGGTCGCCGCTGGGGTCGTCGAAGATCTGCCGGACCCGCCACAGCCCGTTCTGCGGCTCCTCCTCGATCAGGAGCAGTTTCGGCCCGCGGGCGTCGGGACCGGTGCCGAGCTCCTCGTGCTCGTCCCAGTACTTGTCCATCGCCTCGCCCCAGGCCTCGGCGTCCCAGCCGCCCTCGGCGTCCAGCTCGCCCAGTTCCCCCACCTGGTCGAGGGCGGCGAGCTCGACCCGGCGGAACATGGCGTTGCGGACCAGGACGCGGAAGGCACGGGCGTTGGCGGTGACCGGCTTGACCTGGTCGGCCCTCTCCTGCGCCTCCTCGGCGGTCATCTCCTCCGGATTGGCCAGCTGCTCCCACTCGTCCAGCAGGCTGGAGTCGACCTGGCGCACCGTCTCGCCCAGCCAGGCGATCAGGTCCTCCAGGTCCTCCGACTTCAGGTCGTCCGGGACGGTGTGCTCCAGCGCCTTGTAGGCGCTCGCGAGGTAGCGCAGCACGATGCCCTCGGTGCGGGCCAGCTCGTAGTGGGACACCAACTCGGTGAACGACAGCGCCCGTTCGTACATGTCCCGGATCACGGACTTCGGCGACAGCGGATGGTCGCCGACCCAGGGATGGCTCTTGCGGTAGGTGTTGTACGCGTGGAAGAGCAGCTCCTCCAGCGGCTTCGGGTAGGTGACGTCCTGGAGCCGCTCCATGCGCTCCTCGTACTCCACGCCGTCGGCCTTCATCGCAGCGACCGCCTCGCCGCGCGCCTTGTTCTGCTGGGCGGCGAGGATCTGGCGCGGATCGTCCAGCGTGGACTCCACGACGGACACCATGTCCAACGCGTACGACGGCGACTCGGGGTCCAGCAGCTCGAACGCGGCCAGTGCGAACGTGGACAGCGGCTGGTTCAGCGCGAAGTCCTGCTGCAGGTCCACGGTGAGGCGGACGATCCGGCCCTCGGCGTCCGGCCGGTCGAGCTTCTCGACGATGCCGCCGTCCAGCAGCGAGCGGTAGATGGCGATCGCCCGCCGGATGTGCCGCAGCTGCTGCTTGCGCGGCTCGTGGTTGTCCTCCAGCAGCCGCCGCATGGCCTCGAAGGCGTCTCCGGGCCGGGCGATCACCGACAGCAGCATGGTGTGCGTGACCCGGAAACGGGAGGTCAGCGGCTCCGGCTCGGAGGCGATGAGCTTCTCGAAGGTCTGCTCGCTCCAGGCGACGAAGCCCTCGGGTGCCTTCTTGCGCACGACCTTGCGGCGCTTCTTCGGATCGTCACCGGCCTTGGCCAGCGCCTTCTCGTTCTCGATGACGTGCTCGGGGGCCTGGGCCACCACGAAGCCCTCGGTGTCGAAGCCGGCGCGACCGGCGCGGCCCGCGATCTGGTGGAACTCACGGGCCCGCAGCGTGCGCACGCGGTTGCCGTCGTACTTGGTCAGGGCCGTGAACAGCACCGTGCGGATGGGGACGTTGACGCCCACCCCGAGCGTGTCGGTGCCGCAGATAACCTTCAGCAGACCGGCCTGCGCGAGCTTCTCCACCAGCCGCCGGTACTTGGGCAGCATGCCGGCGTGATGCACGCCGATGCCGTGCCGGACGTAGCGGGACAGGTTGCGGCCGAACTTGGTGGTGAAGCGGAAGTTGCCGATCAGTTCGGCGATCCGGTCCTTCTCCTCGCGCGTGCACATGTTGATGCTCATCAGCGCCTGCGCCCGCTCCACCGCCTGCGCCTGCGTGAAGTGCACGATGTAGACCGGCGCCTGCCGGGCCTCGAGCAGATCGGTGAGCGTCTCGGTGAGCGGCGTGTACCGGTACTCGTAGGACAGCGGCACCGGCCGGGTCGCCGAGCGGACCACGGAGGTGGGACGGTCCGTGCGGCGGGTGAGGTCCTTCTCGAAGAAGGAGACGTCGCCGAGCGTCGCCGACATCAGCACGAACTGCGCCTGCGGCAGCTCCAGGAGCGGGATCTGCCAGGCCCAGCCGCGGTCCGGCTCCGCGTAGAAGTGGAACTCGTCCATCACGACCTGGCCCACGTCGGCGTCCTTGCCGTCGCGCAGCGCGATCGACGCCAGCACCTCGGCGGTGCAGCAGATGACCGGGGCGTCGGCGTTGACGGACGCGTCGCCGGTGAGCATGCCGACGTTCTCCGTGCCGAAGATCTTGCACAGCTCGAAGAACTTCTCCGACACCAGCGCCTTGATGGGCGCCGTGTAGAAGGTGACCTCGTCGCGCGCCAGGGCGGCGAAGTGGGCACCCGCCGCGATCATGCTCTTGCCGGAGCCGGTGGGCGTCGACACGATCACGTTCGCCCCGGAGACCACCTCGATCAGCGCCTCCTCCTGGTGCGGATAGAGCGTGAGACCGCGCTCCCGGGCCCACGACTCGAAGGCTTCGTAGAGGGCGTCGGGGTCGGCGGTCGGCGGCAGCTGATCGATGAGGGTCACGTCCCCATCTTGCCTGCCCACCCGGCCGATGGGGGAATCGGCTACGGGCGGGAAGATCGCGAACGCTACGCTGTGTCGCCGGAGGAGGGTCGGCGCGCCCGGTCAACCGGTCGGCGGCGAACGAGAAATGGGGCGGGCAACGGCGATGATGGGACCAGCACACTCACTGTCGGGCGCCGCGGCCTGGCTCGGGGTCGGCGCGGCGACCGCCGCGGCCGGACACCCCATGCCCTGGCCGGTCCTCCTGGCCGGCGCCCTGATCTGCGCCGGCGCCGCGCTCGCCCCGGACCTGGACCACAAGGCGGCCACCATCTCGCGGGCCTTCGGGCCCCTGTCCCGCTGGCTGTGCGAGATCGTCGACAAGCTGTCCTACGCCGTCTACAAGGCCACCAAGAAGCAGGGCGATCCGCGCCGCTCCGGCGGGCACCGCACGCTCACGCACACCTGGCTGTGGGCGGTGCTGATCGGTGCCGGCACCGCGGTCCTGGCGATCACGGGCGGCCGCTGGGCGGTGCTGGCCATCCTCTTCGTGCACATGGTGCTGGCCATCGAGGGCCTGCTGTGGCGGGCGACGCGAGGTTCCAGCAGCGATGTCCTGGTGTGGCTGCTGGCCGCGACCAGCGCCTGGATCCTCGCGGGCGTCCTGGACGAGCCGGGCAACGGGGCGGACTGGCTGTTCACCGAGCCGGGCCAGGAGTACCTGTGGCTGGGCCTGCCGGTCGTCCTGGGCGCGCTGGTGCACGACATCGGGGACGCGCTGACCGTCTCCGGCTGTCCGATCCTGTGGCCGATACCGGTGGGCCGCAAGCGCTGGTACCCGATCGGCCCGCCGAAGGCGATGCGGTTCCGGGCCGGCAGCTGGGTGGAGCTGAAGGTGCTGATGCCCGTGTTCATGCTGCTGGGCGGAGTGGGCTGCGCGGCGGCGCTCAACGTGATCTGAGGCACGCGCCCGTCCGGGACTCAGCCGGAGCCCTCACCGCCGTACCGGCGCTCGAAGCGGGCGACGCGGCCCTCCGTGTCCACGGTCCGGGCCCTGCCCGTGTAGAACGGGTGGCTCTCCGAGGAGATCTCCACCTCCACCACCGGGTAGGTCTCGCCGTCGTCCCACTCGATGGTCCGGTCGCTGGTCGCGGTGGACCGGGTGAGGAAGGCGTATCCGGCGGCACGGTCACGGAAGACGACCGGATGGTAGTCGGGGTGCTTGTCCTGCTGCATGAGTGCTCCTCGGGGTCAGCCCGGCAGGTTGTCCTCGTCGACGACGTGGACCGCGGCCTCCTCGGCGGAAGCGGCCGCGCCGTCGATGCCGACGTCCATGGCGACCAGGGCCTCCTCCTCGTCCTCGTGCGCCCCTTCGTCGGGGGCCACGAGCCGGCCGGAGCGCGCGGCTCCCACCTCGTTGTCCAGGAGTTCCCCGTCGGTGCCCGAGGAATCACCGATGCCGTCGCCGTCGCCGTCGGTGAGATCGGGCAGTTCCTCGGCGAGACGCTGGTCCAGCGTCTCGCCCTCGTGGCGCTCCGCCGCCGTCACACCGTAGTGCTCCACGGCCCAGGGCCGCTCCGGAGGGGACCAGCCCCGGTCGAGGGGGTCGGCGACGCCGTCGTTCTCCAGGGTGTCCTCGGCGTCGAGCAGTCCGGCGTCGTCCTGAATCTCGGACGCGTCGGGCTGGTACACGTCGTCTCCCCAACCGTCGGCGCTGTTCACGGGTACCTCCAGAGGGTGGGGGCGGGCCCGTTCCCGCCGCGGCCCGCGCCGGGCCGCCGGTACGAGGCACTGGCGCCTCCGGTGCCCGGTCCGCCGGGCCCCTGGGGGCTCCCCGAGCCGGTGCCTGACTCCAGCCTTCCACCGGAGCTCCCCACCGCGCAACGGCACACCACCGGCGGACGGCGCGCCCGGGGCCCTCATCCCGCCGGGCCCGGAACCCCCGCCGAGGCCCCGGCCCGCGGCCCGGAACCGTCCCCGGGCCCGCACGGGCACGGCCGCCGGCGCGGATCGTGTTCCCCGGCCCCACCGCTGCCGGGGCGTCCCGTGCCCCGATCCGGCGGCCGGCCGGCGGAACGGCACGGTGCCGCCGCCCGGCCCCGCGCCGCCGGCCCGGTCAGCGGGATCCCGGGCTGCTCCGAGGCCACCCCGGCAGGCCCGGGGGGACCTCGCTCGCAGGCCCGCCTCCGCCGGGGCGGTGCGGGCTCAGCCGTGCCAGGAGCGCCACAGCGCCGCGTACGCTCCGTCCGCCGCGACCAGGTCGTCGTGGCTGCCCAGTTCGCTGATGCGGCCGTTCTCCACGACGGCGATGACGTCCGCGTCATGGGCGGTGTGCAGGCGGTGGGCGATGGCCACGACGGTCCTGCCGTCCAGGACGCGGGCCAGGGAGCGTTCCAGGTGCCGTGCCGCGCGCGGGTCGAGCAGCGAGGTCGCCTCGTCCAGGACCAGCGTGTGCGGGTCGGCCAGCACCAGCCGGGCCAGCGCGATCTGCTGGGCCTGGGCCGGGGTGAGCGCGAACCCGCCGGAGCCGACCTCGGTGTCCAGTCCCTCGTCCAGCGCACGGGCCCAGCCGTCCGCGTCGACCGCCCCGAGCGCCGCCCACAGTTCGGCGTCCTCCGCGTTCGTCCTGGCGAGCCGCAGATTGTCGCGCAGGGAGCCCACGAAGACGTGATGCTCCTGGTTGACCAGGGCCACATGCTCCCGGACCCGTTCCGCGGTCATCCGCGACAGCTCGGCGTCGCCCAGGGTGACCCGCCCGTCCCGGGGCGCGTAGATCCCGGCGAGCAGCCGGCCCAGGGTGGACTTGCCCGCGCCCGAGGGGCCGACCAGCGCCAGCCTGGTCCCGGGGGCCACCTCCAGGGAGACCTTGCGCAGCACGTCGACGCCCTCCCGGTAGCCGAAGTGCACCCGGTCCGCGTGCACCCGGCGCCCGTCGGGGGAGAGCGCGGCGTCACCGGCGTCGGGCTCGATCTCCCGGACCCCGACCAGCCGCGCCAGCGACACCTGCGCCACCTGCAGCTCGTCGTACCAGCGCAGGATCAGCCCCACCGGATCGACGAGCATCTGCGCGATCAGCGCGCCCGTGGTCAGCTGGCCGACACCGATCCAGCCCCGCAGGACGAACACCCCGCCGATCATCAGCACCGAGCCGAGCACGGTCACATGGGTGATGTTGATGACGGGGACGAGCACCGACCGCAGCCAGAGGGTGTAGCGCTCCCAGGCCGTCCACTCCCTGACCCGCTGGTCGGACAGGGCCACGCGACGCCCGCCGAGGCGGTGCGCCTCCACGGTCCGTCCCGCGTCCACGGTCTCGGCGAGCGAGGCGGCCACGGCGGCGTACCCGGCGGCCTCCGAGCGGTATCCGGCCGGCGCCCGCCGGAAGTACCAGCGGCAGACGACCACCAGCAGGGGCACGGCGACCAGCACGGCCGGAGCCAGCTCGGGCGCCGTGACGACCAGTCCGCCCAGCAGCAGCGCCGCCCACACCACGCCGATGGCCAGCTGGGGCACGGCCTCGCGCATCGCGTTGCCGAGCCGGTCGATGTCGGTCGTGATCCGCGACAGCAGATCACCCGTGCCCGCCCGTTCCAGCACACCCGGCGGCAGCCCGACCGACCGCACCAGGAAGTCCTCGCGCAGATCGGCCAGCATCCGCTCGCCGAGCATCGCCCCGCGCAGCCGTACCTGCCGGACGAACACCGCCTGGACGGCAAGCGCGAGCACGAACAGCGTGACCGTGAGCCCCAGACGCAGCTCCCGCTCCCGGCCGGAGACCCGTTCCACGAGTCCGCCCAGCAGGTACGGACCCACCATCGAGGAGACCACGGCGACCGTGTTCACGATGATCAGCAGCACGAAGGCCCGGCGGTGCCTGCGCAGCAGTTCGCCCACGTAGGCGCGGACGGTCGCGGGCGCACCCACGGGCAGCGTGGCGGCCGTGGTCGGGGCCGCCGGGTCGTAGGCCGGTGGCGCCACGCCGATCATGCTGTCTCCTCGATCTCTTCCAGCTGTTCCAGTCGGTGCAGGACCTCGTCCTCGCGCAGGACGCCGTCCTCGTCCAGGACCTCGGCCGGTGCGGCCTCGTCCTCGGTCTCGCGCGTCACCACGGCCCGGTACCGGGGCTCGGTGCGCACCAGTTCGCGGTGGCCGCCGACCGCCGCGACGGTGCCGTCGTGCAGGAACACCACCCGGTCGGCGCGGTCCAGCAGCAGCGGGGACGAGGTGAACACCACGGTGGTGCGCCGCGCCCGCAGGTCACGCACGCCCTGGGCGACACGGGCCTCGGTGTGCGAGTCGACGGCCGAAGTCGGCTCGTCCAGGACGAGCACCTCCGGGTCCGTGACCAGCGACCGGGCCAGTGCGAGCCGCTGGCGCTGCCCGCCGGACAGGGACCGCCCGCGCTCGGTGATCCGCGCGTCCATCGGGTCCGCGACGTCCACCGAGCCCTGCACCAGCGCCGTCAGCACGTCCCCGCACTGCGCGGCGTCCAGCGCGTCGCGCGGATCGACCGCACCGGACGCCGGCACGTCGAGCAGCTCGCGCAGGGTGCCGGAGAGCAGCACCGGATCCTTGTCCTGCACGAGGACGGCCCGGCGGGCGCAGTCCAGCGGCAGTTCGTCGAGCGGCACCCCTCCGAGCAGCACCGAGACGCCCTGCTCGGAGGCGTGTCCGCCGAGCCGTTCGGCCAGCCGTCCCGCCGCGTCCGGGTCCCCGCACACCACGGCGGTGAGCCTGCCCGCGGGGGCGAGCAGACCGGTCGCCGGGTCGTACAGGTCACCGGACGGGTCCTCGGCGCCGCGCGATCCCGCGGTGTCCGTGGCCCGCTCCAGCGACAGCACGCGCGAGGCCCGCTTCGCCGAGGGACGCGAGAAGGAGTACGCCATCGCGATCTCCTCGAAGTGCCGCAGCGGGTAGGTGAGCACCATGACCGAGCTGTAGACGGTGACCAGTTCACCGACGGCGATCCGGCCCTCGCGGGCGAGGTGGACGCCGTACCAGACCACCGTGATCAGCAGGATCCCCGGCAGCACTACCTGGATCGCGGCGATCAGGGCCCACATCCTGGCGCTGCGCACGGCGGCGTGGCGGACCTCCTGGGAGGCCCGGCGGTAGCGGTCGAGGAACAGTTCCTCGCCGCCGATGCCGCGCAGTACGCGCAGCCCGGCGACGGTGTCCGAGGCGAGCTCGGTGGCCCGGCCGGCCTTCTCGCGCTGGACGTCCGCCCGCCGGGTGGCGCGGGGGAGCAGCGGCAGCACCGCGATTGCCAGCACCGGCAGCCCCACGGCGACGACGACCCCCAGCGCCGGCTGGTAGACGACCAGGCCGACGCAGACCAGCACGATGGTGACCGCCGCCGCCGTGAACCGCGACAGGGCCTCCACGAACCACCCGATCTTCTCGACGTCACCGGTGGACACGGCCACGACCTCACCGGCGGCGACACGCCGGGTCAGCGCGGAGCCCAGCGTCGCCGCCTTGCGGGCCAGCAGCTGCTGGACGCGGGCCGCCGCGGTGATCCAGTTGGTGACGGCGGCGCGGTGCAGGAAGGTGTCGCCGACCGCGTTGCCCGCACAGGCCAGCGCCATCAGGCCGCCGGCCAGCGCGAGCCGGCCGCCGGAGCGGTCGACCGCGGCCTGGACGGCGACGCCGACGCAGAATGGCAGCGAGGCCACGGAGGCGAAGTGCAGCAGACCCCAGGCCAGTGACTTGAGCTGCCCGGACAGCTGATTCCGGAAGAGCCACCACAGGAATCGGGGACCCGAGCGCGCGTCGGGCACCCCCGGATCGGGAAACGGAAGGTCTTGAATCTGCATGACGTCCCAGTGGCTCGGATCAGGGGGGGCGGCGGAAACGGGGGAGAAGGCGGAAGGGCATGCGGGCACGGCTGCCGCCGTCCGGGGGCGGCGGCAGCAAACCGTGACAGGTTGACCCCGCTACGTACCGGGAGGCAAACGGTTTTCCGTCAGGGCGCACGGAACCGGCGGCCCGGCCGGCCCGCACCGCCGTGCCGGCACGTCACACGGGTCATGCGGACGCGTCGCCGCACCCCGGGGGGACCGGCCCGTCGACCAGGGCGTCCAGCAACTCGCCCAGAGCCTCGCGCTGGGCGTCCCCCAGCGGGGCCAGGATCTCCTCCGCGGCGGACCGGCGCGCGGCGCGCAGTTCCCGCAGGGCCGCGCGTCCGTCGTCGGTGAGCTCGATCCGGGTCACCCGCCGATTGGCCGGATCCGGGACCCGCCGCACCTTGCCGTTCGCCTCCAGCCCGTCGACCAGTGTGGTGACGGCGCGGGGCACCACCTCCAGCCGCTCGGCCAGATCGGTCATGCGGGGCGGCGAACCGTAATGCGCGAGCGTGCGCAGCAGCCGAGACTGGGCAGGGGTGATGCCGAGTTCGCGCCGCTCCAGATGGCGCTTTTGGATGCGGTGCACCCGGCGGGTCAGCCGAAGCAGCTGCTCGGCCAGCAGGCCGTCGGGGTCGGGAGCGGTCATGCGGGAACAATATCAGGATGCCGCTCATTGTGAGTAGAGGTAACAATGAGCTATGCTCCGCCTGCCCTCGGGCCCCCGTCCCGGGCACCCGTCCCGAAGGAGACCATGCACCCCGACCACGAACCCGACTGGACCCCGCCCGCCGGCGCCGGGAAGCAACCCCGGCAGGTGCGGCGCATCCTGAGGCTCTTCCGTCCCTACCGGGGCCGCCTCGCGATCGTCGGCCTGCTCGTCGGCGCCGCCTCGCTGGTCTCGGTGGCCACCCCGTTCCTGCTGAAGGCGATCCTCGACGTCGCCATCCCCGAGGGCCGCACCGGGCTGCTCAGCCTGCTCGCGCTCGGCATGATCCTCAGCGCCGTCCTCACCAGCGTCTTCGGCGTGCTGCAGACCCTGATCTCGACCACCGTCGGCCAGCGCGTGATGCACGACCTGCGCACCGCCGTCTACGGCCGGCTCCAGCGCATGTCGCTCGCCTTCTTCACCCGCACCCGCACCGGCGAGGTCCAGTCCCGCATCGCCAACGACATCGGCGGCATGCAGGCCACCGTGACCTCCACGGCGACGTCCCTGGTCTCCAACCTCACCAGTGTGGTCGCCACCGTCGTCGCGATGCTGGCGCTCGACTGGCGGCTGACCGTGGTCTCACTGGTCCTGCTGCCGGTGTTCGTCTGGATCAGCCGCCGGGTGGGCAACGAGCGCAAGAAGATCACCACCCAGCGCCAGAAGCAGATGGCGGCGATGGCCGCCACGGTCACCGAGTCGCTCTCGGTCAGCGGCATCCTGCTCGGCCGCACCATGGGCCGCTCCGACTCCCTGACCGGCGCCTTCGCGGACGAGTCCGAGCGTCTGGTCGACCTGGAGGTCCGGTCGAACATGGCCGGCCGCTGGCGCATGGCCGTCATCACGATCGTCATGGCCGCCATGCCGGCGGTCATCTACTGGACGGCCGGCATCGCCCTGCAGGCGGGCGGCCCCGCGGTCTCCATCGGCACCATCGTCGCCTTCGTCTCGCTCCAACAGGGGCTGTTCCGCCCGGCCGTGAGCCTGCTGTCCACCGGTGTCCAGATCCAGACGTCGCTCGCGCTCTTCCAGCGCATCTTCGAGTACCTCGACCTCCCGGTCGACATCACCGAGCGCGCGGACCCGGTCCACCTCGACCGGATCAAGGGCGAGGTCCGCTTCGAGGACGTCACCTTCGGATACGACGACAAGAGCGGCCCCGTCCTCGACGGCATCGACATCACCGTCCCCCCGGGCGGCAGCCTCGCCGTGGTCGGGCCGACCGGCGCCGGCAAGTCCACCCTCGGTCACCTCGTGCCGCGGCTGTACGACGTCACGGGCGGCCGGGTCACCCTCGACGGCGTGGACGTCCGAGACCTCGACTTCGACACGCTGGCCCGCGCGGTGGGCGTCGTCTCCCAGGAGACGTACCTCTTCCACGCCTCGGTCGCGGACAACCTGCGCTTCGCCAAGCCGGACGCCACCGACGAGGAGCTGCACGCGGCGGCGCGGGCCGCGCAGATCCACGACCACATCGCCGCCCTGCCCGACGGGTACGACACGGTGGTCGGCGAGCGCGGCCACCGCTTCTCCGGTGGTGAGAAGCAGCGCCTGGCGATCGCCCGGACCATCCTGCGCGACCCGCCGGTCCTGGTGCTCGACGAGGCCACCAGCGCGCTGGACACCCGCACCGAGGCCGCCGTCCAGGAGGCCATCGACGCGCTGTCGGCCGACCGCACCACGGTCACCATCGCCCACCGGCTGTCCACCGTCCGCAGCGCCGACCAGATCGTGGTCCTCGACTCCGGCCGCGCGGTCGAACGCGGCACGCACGAGGAACTGCTGGAGCGCGGCGGGCGGTATGCGGCCCTCGTGCGCCGGGACGCCCAACTGGAGCCGACAAGATGAAGATATGCCAGGTTTATGGCGGTATGCGGGTTACCGTGCCCGCATGCAGACGAACACTCCGTCACGGAGCACGATCCGACTGACGCGCCGGGGCCGCCTCGCCCTCGCGGCGCTCGGAGCCGTCGTGGCCGGCACCGCCGTGGCGGTGCCGCTGCTGATCATGAACGGCGGCGACGAATCCCGCCCCACCACCCTGGTGGTCCCGGAGGGCTGGCGCGCGAGCCAGGTGTACGCCGCCGTCGACGAGGTCCTCGACCTGCCCGCCGGCACCACGAAGAAGTCCCTCGCCACGGCGGACCTGAAGCTGCCCGACGAGGCCGGGGGCAACCCGGAGGGCTACCTCTTCCCGGCGACCTATCCGCTCCGGGAGAAGGCGACCCCCCAGAAGCTGCTGTCCCGCATGGTCGACACCGCCGACAAGAAGTTCAACGGGGCCCCGGTCGCCGCCGGTGCGCAGCGCAACGCGATGAACGTCTATCAGGCGGTCACCGTCGCGAGCATCGTCCAGGCCGAGGCGGCCACCAAGGCCGACATGGGCAAGGTGGCCCGGGTGATCTTCAACCGGCTGGAGCGCGGGATGCCGCTCCAGATGGACTCCACCGTCCACTACGCCCTGAACCGCACGACGCCGCGCACGACGGCCCCCGACACCGAGGTCGACAGCCCCTACAACTCCTACCGGCGCATGGGGCTGCCCCCGACCCCGATCGACAACCCCGGCGAGGACGCGGTGCGCGCCGCGATCAACCCGGCCCCGGGCGACTGGCTCTACTTCGTCACCGTCAGGCCGGGCGACACCCGCTTCACGGCCGACTACGCGGAGCACCAGCGCAACGTCGCCGAGTCCGACGCCGAGCGGAAGAAGGCGGGCGGGGAGGCGGGCGAACCGCCGGAGAAGTGAGCAGCCGGCCCCCGGCCGTCACGCCGCGGCCCGCTCCTCCCGCGCCAGGAGCCGCCCGATCTCCCGTACCGCCGCGCGTCCGGCCCGGTTGGCGCCGATCGTGCTCGCCGAGGGGCCGTAGCCGACCAGATGGATCCGCGGGTCGGCGACCGCCCGCGTGCCCTCGACCCGGATCCCGCCCCCCGGCTCCCGCAGCCGCAGCGGGGCGAGATGCCCGACGGCGGGACGGAAGCCGGTCGCCCACAGGATGACGTCGGCCGCCACCCGCCGCCGGTCCGCCCACTCCACGCCGTCGGGCGTGATCCGCTCGAACAGGGGCCGCCGGTCGAGCACGCCGTCCGCGAGACCCCGCCGGATCGCGTCGTTCAGCGGCAGCCCCGTCACGGAGACGACACTGCGCGGCGGCAGGCCCAGCCGCACCCGCTCCTCGACGAGCGCCACGGCCGCCCGGCCCGCCTCCTCGTCGAACGGACCCTCACGGAAGACCGGGGGCCGCCGGGTCACCCACGTCGTGGCCGCCGCGTACGGCGCGATCTCCAGCAGATGCTGGGTACCCGACGCGCCGCCGCCCACCACGACCACCCGCTGCCCGGTGAACGCCTCCGGCCCCGGGTACCGCGCCGTGTGCAGCTGCCGTCCCCGGAAGGTCTCCTGGCCCGGAAAGCGCGGCCAGAACGGCCGGTCCCAGGTGCCGGTGGCGTTGATCAGCGCCCGCGTCGACCAGTCGCCGTCCGAGGTCTCCACCAGCAGCCGTCCGCCGGACCCCTCCCGCACCGCCCGTACGTCCACCGGACGCCGCACCCGCAGGTCGAAGGCCCGCTCGTAGCGGTCGAAGTACGCGCTGATCACCTCGGAGGAGGCCCGCGCCGGATCGGCACCCGTGAGCTCCATCCCGGGCAGCGCGTGCATCCCGTGCACCTTGCCGTACGTCAGTGACGGCCACCGGAACTGCCAGGCGCCGCCGGGGCCCGGGGAATGGTCCAGCACCACGAAGTCGCGGTCCGGCTCGAACCCGGCCCGCCGCAGGTGGTGGGCGCTCGACAGCCCGGCCTGCCCGGCGCCCACGACGACCACGTCGACCTCGCGCATGTCGTTCACGTCTCCACCAACCGGCCGCGGGCCGTGGATCTTCCCGCAGGCGCTCCCGCGGGAACCCCGGCGCATGGGCCAGGATGGAGCACATGTCCGATGCCTTCACCACCCGAGTCCTGAACATCGCCACCGGCTCCGACGAGAGGGTCGTCGACATCACCGGCGACTGCGAAGCCTTCCTGAGGGAGACGGCGGGCGGTCGGGACGGCCTGCTGAACATCTTCGTGCCGCACGCCACGGCCGGTGTCGCCGTGATCGAGACCGGCGCCGGCAGCGACGACGACCTCCTGTCCGCCCTGCACACCCTGCTGCCCGCCGACGACCGCTGGCAGCACCGCCACGGCAGCCCCGGCCACGGCCGCGACCACGTCCTGCCCGCCTTCGTCCCGCCCCACGCGACGCTCCCGGTGGTGGACGGGCGGCTGGAACTGGGCACCTGGCAGTCGGTGTGCCTGGTCGACACGAACGTCTCGAATCACGACCGTCAGGTGCGGTTGTCGTTCCTCGGATAACGCCGCGTCCGACGTCACTGTAGGAGTGGCATCCGGCCGCGCCAAACGAGAGACGCCCTCTGGAGTGGTCATAGCCGCTTCATCCGGCGGTTCCTCCCGTAGGGCATTGCCGCAGTCGGACCGGAGCCCCCCGTGCGCGAGGACTGGCCCTCGCCACACCGCGCAGTGTGCTCGCGTCCGGGGGAGACCGATGAGCATCACCGGTCGCCGGGGACGGACGTCACGAGCGTGGTCGGCATAGGAGGTGCCGGCGCATCACTGCAATGCAGATGGCTCGAGCCGTGATTGACCGGTCCCGGGGATACGGCACGCCGAGGTTCACCCCGCTGTCGGTGGTGATCGGAGGTTGCTGCCAGGCGAGGCTCATCTGCGCGCCGGCTTCCGCTCGGGCCGTCGCTACGAGAGCCGAGTAGGGGCACGCGACGGCTGATGCCTCGATCTGCAGCCGGGCTTGGTGGAAGGCCATCCGTGCGAGAAGGCCGCTGACCTCGTCGGTGAGCTGTTGCCGCACCGCGGGGGAGGACTCGGGCCGACGCCGTATGCGGTACGGCATCTCCAGGTACTCCTCGACCGTGGTCAGTGCTTCGGCGAAGGTCTTGGCCCGGCTTTCCCTGCGTACGGCCCGCTGACCAAGGGTGTACGTCAGATAGGCGCCGAAGAGAGCGATGCGGGGACGATCAGCGCGGCTGTCTGGGTCCACGTC
Organism: Streptomyces sp. NPDC000348; assembly: GCF_042898795.1. NCBI lineage: Bacteria > Bacillati > Actinomycetota > Actinomycetes > Kitasatosporales > Streptomycetaceae > Streptomyces > Streptomyces sp. NPDC000348. The sequence goes on along the minus strand of NZ_JBIAZD010000025.1, from coordinate 85,210 downwards.
CAGCCGTTGTCCGTCGCCTGTGCCGTCGTGATGACCTGCACACATCACTCCCCGGCATGCCGTGAGGGGCGTCCTCCACTACCCACTGACCACCTTGCTCACCACCGGTGAGCCGCCAGTAGTGTTCGAGGAACAAGTGTGTGCGGACTATCTCGATGAGGTCCAGCAGCCCTTTCGAACCAGTCCAGCGACGTTCGTCCGGATCGTGCGGGTACCAGAGGCAGAGGGCGTCGTCAGGTGAATACCGGTGCTTCGATTTCCATGTGAAGGTGAACGATGCTCTGTGGGAACGCCTTCCAGTTGAGGACCGGCAACAAGTCGACGAACTGGTTGTCGTTGGACGCCATATCCAGGCCGTCGCGTTGATGCGTGAGCGCGCTGGACTGCCGCGGCCGGATCTTCGCGATTGCGTTGATCTGCCGGAACTGCGTGCCCGGGTCTTGCGGGGTGGATGGATGCCGGACAGATCGATCAGGTGTCTCGCCGGTTCAAGGTGTCCTCACGGCAGGCGACTGCTCATGAGGTCGATCACGGCGACGTGGATCATGGCTTCGGACCGGTACGGGTGGGTCTCGTAGTCGCGGGCCAGGCGGCGGTGACGCATGAGCCATCCAAAGGTCCGCTCGACCACCCACCGCCCGGGGATCACTTTGAAGCCTTTGGCGCCAGCTTCGCGTTCGACGACTCCGACGTCGATTCCGAGGCGGGTGCCGTGGTCGATCACCCTGGTGCGGTATCCGCTGTCGGCTCATGCCAGGCTTGAACTGACGGGCCAGGGGAAGATCTTCTTGAAGCTGCCGCCCTCAGTTTGCTGACCTGCAATTTTGGCTTCCTGCGGCTTTCACGGTAACGCTGTCATATGCGGTTGATTCTTCTCATCCGCTCCCCGGGGCGGCTCGTTCTCCTCGGATTCTCCCCAGCGGCTGCTGGGCTCAGAGACGGATCGTTGCTGGCCAAGGACGGGTTCTGCGTCACGCTCAGGTCGCGCAGCGTAGCCGTGCCGCAGGTGTGCAGCAGCGGGCCCCCGGCCAGTCCGAGGCGACTATTCGCGGTGGCTGTGGGGTGTTTCCTCAAAGAGGTCAATCAAGGACAGAGGCACGTCTGCCACTGCGAGTTCGAGGAGCCGGTGATCACTGTGTCGTGGTTGCTGCAGGTGACTGACCAGGTCGTTCGGGCCGTGCGCCGGCGGACCTCCATGAGCACCGAGGCGAAGTACCGCCTGGATCAGCCGTCTGGCCAGAACCGTGGCGCCCGCGCCCCTCGCCAGGTGTGGCGGGCGTGGGGGGGGGGGGGGGCGCCCCGCCCCCCCCCCCCCCCCCCCCCCCCCCCCCCCACCCACCCCCCCCCGCCCCCCCCCCCCCCCCCCCCCCCCCA
>NZ_JBIAZD010000025.1:0-83829 GCF_042898795.1 Streptomyces sp. NPDC000348 | reverse complement strand
GGGCGGCCCGGGTGTCCCCGGGGGGGCGCCCCCCCGGGGCGCCCCCCCCCCCGGGGGGGGGGGGGGGGGGGGGGGGGGGGGGGCGGCCCCCCCCCCCCCCCCCCGCGCCGGGGACAGACCACATGAGAGAAGAGTGGCGGCGCCCCATCCACCCCGTGGATGTCAGGCATCGGTACTTTCGATGATCCCGGGGATTCCGCTGGGCGGAGGCACACTGCACAGTGGCGCATACGTCACCGACCAGTGGGGTTCGCGACGGCACGCTGCCGTGTTCGCCAGGGCGCAGCCCCGGCTGCCGGGTTGCGCCGCCGACCGGCGGTGACGTACACACCCGTCACCTGTGCGAGAGGAATCCGTCATGCCCGCTTACCGGTCGGACAGCCTGAGGCGCGGCGTCGGTGTCGCCCCCGCCCACCGATTCCCGTCTGCCGCGCCAGTCGTCGCACGGCTCATCGCGGGAGCCGTCATGATGGTTCACGGCCTCGACAAACTCGTCGACGGACCGGCCGGGTTCGGCACGTTCCTGAGCGGTGAGGGTGTGCCCGTGCCGACCGTGACGGCATGGGCGGTCACGCTGGGGGAGACAGCCGGCGGGCTCTTCCTCGTCCTGGGGCTGCTGTCACGGTTGACCGCGCTGCTGCTGACGGTCCACCTGTGCCTGGCGATGGCGCTGGTCAACGCGGACACCGGGTTCATGACACCCCAGCAGGGGGCCGCGAGTGGTTCGGGGATCGAGTTCCCGCTCATGATGGTGGCGGCCTTCCTCGTTGTGCTGCTCGCCGGGCCGGGACCGCTCGCGCTCGACCGCGTTCTCGGTGTCGAGGCAGCCGTACCGGGTCGTCGCAGGCCCGCGTCCGACCGGCCGTCCGCAGTGCGCGCATCGGTCATCAGCGGCGCGATCGGGGGTGCGATCGGCGCGGTGATGAGCGCCCTGGTCAACTACCTGGCCGTCGGGCTGCCTTCCAGCGCCGGAGCGAACGCCGCCAACCACGCCGTGTCCGGACTGATCAGTGGCTTCCTCGCCGGGTTCCTCGGGCTGCTGACGCACCAGCGTCGCCACGGCCCCGAGGCGCGGCCCGCGGCCGGCGAAACCCCGCCCGCACCCGCCGCTTCGGTATTGCCCGAGATCTGACGGACGACCACCGAGAACCCTGTGCCAGACACTTCACGTCCTCTTAGGGAGAGACCCACCTGTGTGCCACGTTCTGAACCGAGCCGCTCAGCAGCCCGCACCGTCCGAGGGGCCCGGCCGTCGCCACCTCCTGAAGACGCTGGGCGCGGCCACGGCGGCCGGTGCGCTGCTGCCTCTGAGCTCCATCGGCACGGCAGCCGCAGCCTCACGCCGCCACCGCACCCGCCTCGTGCTGCTGGGCACGGCAGGCGGCCCGGCCTGGCTCGACGGCGGACGCTGCGGTGTCTCCAGCGCGGTTGTGTACGGGGACCGGGTCTACCTCGTCGATCTGGGACACGGCGCGATGCACCGGCTGGTGCAGAGCGGGCTCGGCGCCGGAGACGGGCTGGGGTCCGCCCTGTCACCCGTGCGCGGCATCTTCTTGACCCACCTGCACAGTGACCACGTCGCGGACTGGCCCGCGCTGTATGCCACGGGCCCCACGAACATCGTCGGCCGCGGCGACGACGCGATCCAGGTCTTCGGCCCGGGCGACCGCGGCGTACTGCCCGCCATGTTCCCTCCCGGTGCTCCCGCACCCGCCGTCTTCAACCCGGAGCGACCCACTCCAGGCATCTCCGCGATGACCGCCTACCTCGGGCAAGCCTTCGCCACCGACTTCAACGGACGATCAAGAGAGAGCGGCTTCACCCGCCCCGACGACCTGTTCTCCGTACACGACATAGACCTGGGCGGCGTCTGGACCGTCGACCCGGCTGGGAAGCCGCCGCGTCTCAAGGCGCCCCTGCCGCTCTGGGAGGACGGGGACGTCCGCGTCACCGCCACGCTGGTCGACCACGCCCCGACCGCCCCGGCCTTCGCCTTCCGCTTCGACACACCCGACGGATCGATCGTCTTCTCCGGCGACACCTGCGTCAGCGCCAACCTGATCGACCTGGCCCAGGACGCCGACGTTCTCGTCCATGAGGTGATCGACCCGCGATTCGTCGATCAACTCGTGGCCTCCCTGCCCGCATCCCAACGTGACGCCATGCGCGAGCACCTCCTCACCAGTCACACCACGATCGACCAAGTCGGACGGGACGTCGCCGAACCGGCCGGAGCCAGACAGTTGGTCCTCAACCATCTGGTCCCCGCCACGAATCCGGCCCGCCGCTGGAGAGCCGCGCAGCGCGGCTACTCCGGCAAACTCGTCGTGGGCGAGGACCTGCTCACCCTCGGTGTCGGACGGGCGTGACCGTGAACTCGTGGTGGTGAGGAACCAGGAAGGCGTCCCACGGCGCCCGACCACGTCGCATGCCCTTCGGCGGCCGGCCGAGGCTTTGAGAAGTTTCCGCCCTCACGGTGCGCCCATTCGCCTCGGCCGGGCAGGCCCGCTACGCCTCAGTGACCGGCCGTCTCTGGATTGCGGCGTACGCCCGACGCAGCGAGCAGAGCGCCGAGCCCACACCAGCATGGCGCTGTGGACGCCGTTCATGAACGTCTGGTGACTGTCCTCGACAACCGCCGACTTGAACGAGGCGGGCATGTAGCCGGATACCGGGGCGACGTCCAGGTCTACCGCGCCGTGCCTGAACCAGGCCGCGGGCCCGTCGCGGACGAGAACCGGAATGTCAAAGCCGTCTTGCCACCGAGAGGGCTTGGATCGCCAGCCGCTTCTCCCCGCGATGATCAACTATTCTCGGATTGCCTTAACGGAAGCTGGCGGACACGAACAAGGACAACCCCCGCCGCCAGGTGCGGTTGTCGTTCCTCGCGTGACGAGGATGCCGACTGTAGGCCTGCAGTCCGGCCGAACCAAACGGGTACGACACCCTCTGCACGCGACCCTCCGCCCGGATCGCCTCCACACCACGTGACCGACCCGTGAACACGCTGAGCGGCAGATCGGGGCCGTCGTGACCTACGAGCCCCATTTGCCGGTGTATGGACGTGGTGATCTACTCGAAGAGCAGGTGCTTGTTCGAGCACCGGCCCGGCAACCCCATGAAGCAGGGCGCGGAATGCCGCCGCGTGGCGCACCGGGAGGAGGCGGGACGCGTCGTCGACGATCGCCGGTTTCCCCAGTTCGCGTGGTGGCTGCAGACTGTGCCGTTCAGCCTCAGGAGAGGAACGCGGTGATGGCATCCTCAGCCGACAGCAACCATCCCGGGCGAGGTCTGCGCCACGATCTCGCCGCGGTGGCAGCCGGCATCGGCCAAGCGACGGTCGTCACCGGAAAGGCCACCGCGGCGGCCGTACGTCACCCGGGGGACACCATCGACCGCGTTCGGAAGGTGACGCGGGCCCTGCCCGTGGCGTGGCACTCGGTGAAGCCGGCGCTGACCGGCCGGGTGGACGACTGGCGCCGCGAGTACGCGTATACGTTGGGGGAGCAGGCCTTCATCTATGGCTTCCCCTACATCTACAACACAGAGCTCCGCCACCGTTGGGTGACCCAGAGGCCCGAGACGGAAACGACGCCCTACATGGCCGTCAACCACTTCTGGCATGCGAGCAGACTCTGGGACGTCTCGGACAGGGAGGGCGTGTCACCCAACATCGACACGCTGTATTCCTGGGCGTGGGTGGACCTGCGGGAAGAGCCCCTCGTTCTCTCGCATCCGGACATGGGCGCTCGCTACTTCACCTTCGAACTGGTCGCCTTCACCTCCGACAACTACGACTACGTGGGCATGCGGGCGACCGGATCGCAGGCCGGTGACTTCGCCCTCATCGGCCCGGGCTGGAGCGGGGACCTCCCGGAGGGCGTGCGCCGCACGGCGACCGCCCCCACCCCGTGGGTCCTGATCGTCGGGCGAACCCTCGTCGAGGGCGAGGAGGACCTCCCTGCCGTCCACGCGCTGCAGCAGCAGTACCGGCTGACACCGCTCCACCTGTTCGGCAAGGAGGGCGCCACGCTCCCGGAACGCCACGACGTACCGGTACCGGTCGACCCCGCCGAGGATCCGCTCGGTCCGTGGAAGACACTCAACGCGGCGCTGGCCGAGAACCCTCTGCCGAAGCACCACGATGTCCTGCTCCGGCAGTTCGCGGAGATCGGCATCGGCCCGGGGCTGGACGTCGAGGCACAGCCGGAGCCGGTGAAGGAGGGCCTGATCCGGGCCGCCGCCACTGCTGTGCCCATGCTCGAACAGCAGCTGCTCAGCGGCCAGTGGGCCGAGTTGGTCAACGGCTGGCGCTACCCTCACGGGGAGGTCGGGCACTACGGGGACGACTTTCTCAGGCGGGCCGCGGAGCAGTCCCTGGTGGGCATCGCCGTCAACGATCCCGAGGAAGCGGTTTACCTGACGGCCTTCACCGACGACGCCGGCGAGACGCTGACCACCGGTCGCTACGAGCTGCGCTTCGAGGCGGGGACGCTGCCCCCGATCGACGCGTTCTGGTCGCTGACCGCCTACGACGAGGACCGGAACCTGGTCCCGAACCCGATCAACCGGTACTCCGTCGGAGACCGCACCCGAGGGTTGGTCACAGACGATGACGGGGATTTGACCCTCTATCTGCAGCCGGACTCGCCGGGGCCGGAGCGGGAGTCCAACTGGCTGCCCACGCCGCAGCAGGGCATCTGGTACGCCGCGCTGCGCATGTACCTCCCGCGCCCCGAGGTCATCGACGCGCGATGGCAATGCCCGCCCATCAACCGCGTCGGTTGACGGAAGGCGGCCCATGGCCCGGAAGTTCCGCACCACCTCCCCGTGTCGGCGCGGAATGAGGGACTCACGTTGCTGATCACCGGGTGCCGGAGGCCCTTGGTACCGAACGACTCCTCCCTTACCTCCTGTGACGCCCACATACCTCCCGTGACGCCCACAGGGAACGGAACTCCTCACTGCGGCGGCTCAGGCCGGTGACGATCCGGGCCAGCCGCGCGTCACCGGGACGGCGTCCGGCGGAAGGCGCAAGAACCCCACGTTTCGGCAGGCCACGTCACCCCACCGCCGGTACAGTTCCCGCGCGGCGGCGTCCAGGAACACATGCCCGGCGAGGTTGAGCCGCCCGGCGGGCATCCGGCTCGGGTCGCCCACGGTGGCACGGGCCAGGTGGTTGGCGGCCAGGACGCCCACCGTGGGACTCAGGACGTAGGCCGGGACGGCCCCCGCCGCGGCCGGAGCCGCCGCGGCCCGTCCCGTACGGGTACCCCGTCCTCCGTGCCTGCGACCTCGAACGGGGGCCGGGTCGGCCGCGCTCCGCAGACCGCGGGCCCGGTGCGCGAGGTCGTGCAAGCTCCACACGCCCCGTCGCGTCGAGCCGCAGTGCGCGGTCCGGCGCGTCGAGCACGGCGTCAGAGGGGTTGCGGGCACGGCCCTGCTCGAGACGCGTGTAGTGGACGGCGCTGACTGCCGCGAGGTCGGCCACCTCTTCGCGGCGCAGTCCCGCGACCCGAGGCCGGTCGAGGACGGGGAGCCCGGCCTCCTCCGGCGTCACCCGGGAGCGCCGCGACTTCTCCCCGGTGTGCGCCCGTTGACACGGCGGTCGTCCTGTGCAGGCGGTCGCCTCGGTGGGGCGTACGCTGGGGTTGTCCCAACGGAGTTTGGCGGACACCAACCGCGACAACCCCGACCGCCGGGTGCGGCTGAGCTTCCTCGGCTGAGCCGGGCCCCCGCGGGCCGGAGAAGAGGGCTGTGCGGGTCCACCTGCACGGGGCGGCCGAGTCTTCTCCCGTCCGCACCGGACGGGCACCCGGTGTACCGAATGCCCCTGCCGGGGGGACGCGCGGGCGCACCGGGGTGCACGGGACTTCAGGCGCTCGCCTCCACGAAACGGGCGAGCCGGGCCGGCGCCGGGCGTGTGCCCGCGTCACCGTCGGCGGCGGGAACCGCACCGGGGGCGCCCCTCACTCCGGGCCGCGGACGACGGTGACGGGACAGTCGGCGTGGTACAGCAGCGCCTGGCTGACCGAACCGAGCAGCATCCCGGTGAAGCCGCCGTGGCCGCGGGCCCCGGAGACCACCAGTTGAGCTTCCCGGCTCGCGTCGAGCAGCGTGTGCCGCACCCGCGCCCGCTCCAGCCGCAGCTCCACGGCGACGCCGGGACGGGCGTCCCGGTGCCGCGCCACCGCCTCCTCCAGCAGCCGTTGGTGCCGCTCACGGAGCCGGTCGAGATCCACCACCACGTTCAGCGGATCGGCGGGACCCTCGTACGGCGTCGGCTCGCTCCAGGTGTTCCACACGTGCATCGCGACCAGCGGCACCCCGCGCAGCGCGGCCTCGGCGAAGGCGAACTCCGCCGCCGCGTCCCCGGCCGGCGAGCCGTCCGCGGCGAGGAGTACGGGGCCCCCGGGATCCGGACGGCCGCGGACCACCATCAGCGGACCGTGCCCGTGCGCGGCCAGCTGCACGACCGTCGAGCCCAGCAGCAGTTCCCCGAACCCACTGCGGCCCCGCCCGCCGACCACCGTCAGCACCGCGTGCCGCGACGCGCTCCGCAACACCGTCAGCGTCTCGCCGGACGCCACGGTCCGGGCGATCTCCAGCCCGGGTGCACGGTCGTGGGCACGCTGCTCGGCCTGCGCCAGCACACCGTGGATCATCGGTTCGAGGTCGGCCGGGCGGCTGAACGCGTGCACGATCCGCAGGCGCGCGTCGCGCAGCCGGGCCTCGTGCGCCGCGACGTCGACCGCGGCGAGACTGGACGGCGAACCGTCCACTCCTACGATCACCGTGTCGTTCACCACTCGCTCCCGTTCCCGGCGGTATATCCGGGTACCCGCCCGGGGCCGCCCGTACTCACCCTTCCGACCTGCGACGACACGGGCTCTCCGGACATCCTCGGCTCCGTCGCGCCCTCTGTCCATCCGTCGCAACACCCATGTTCCGGCCGAATGGCGGGATGGCACCATGGCCCTCGTGGGAGTGGATCACCCGTGCCGTCCGACGGCCCGGCCGACACCACATCCTCGGACGACATCGACAAGAGAACCGGGAAGGGGACGGGCTGTGCCTGCTCCACGGATGAGCGCCACGCCGCTGCCGGGCATCGGCGTGAAATACGACCTCACCACGCGTGAGCACGAGCACCTGTCCGTGATCGCGCACCGGGACGGTGCCCGCACGGTCAACGTCTACCGCTCCGACGACCCGGACGCCTGCGCCCGCTCGATGCGGCTGACCGTCGCCGAGTCGGCCGCGCTGATCGACGCGCTCATGCCCGCCCACCACAGCCCCAACCTGCTGCACACCACCGACCTGGGACTGGTCGCCGAGCGCATCGAACTGTCCGCCGTCTCCCACTGGAACGGCCGGCTGCTGGGCGACACCCGGATGCGCACCGACACCGGGGCCTCGATCGTGGCCGTGCTGCGGCGGGCCGGGGCGATCCCGTCCCCCGCGCCGGACTTCCGGCTGGCCGGCGGTGACACGCTGATCCTCATCGGCACCCGCGAGGGCATCGACGCCGCCGCCGAGATACTCGGTCGGGAGTGAGCGCGTGCACTCTTCCGCGATCTTCCTGATCGAGTTCGGCGCGATCATCCTCGGGCTCGGCCTGCTGGGACGCCTCGCCGGACGCCTCCGGTTCTCCCCGATCCCCCTCTATCTGCTGGCCGGCCTCGCCTTCGGCGAGGGCGGGCTGCTGCCGCTCGGCGCGAGCGAGGAGTTCGTCGCGATCGGCGCCGAGATCGGCGTCATCCTGCTGCTGCTCATGCTCGGCCTGGAGTACACGGCCAGCGACCTCGTCTCCAACCTCAAGACCCAGTACCCGGCCGGCCTCGTCGACATGGCGCTGAACGCACTGCCCGGCGCCGCCCTGGCCCTGCTGCTCGGCTGGGGCCCGGTCGCCGCGGTGGTGCTGGCCGGCGTCACCTGGATCTCCTCCTCCGGCGTCATCGCGAAGGTCCTCGGCGACCTCGGGCGGCTCGGCAACCGCGAGACCCCGGTCATCCTCAGCATCCTGGTGCTCGAGGACCTGGCCATGGCGGTCTACCTGCCGATCATCACCGCCCTGCTGGCCGGAGTCAGCCTCGCCGCGGGCAGCGTCACGCTGGCCATCGCGCTGGGCGTCGCCGGACTCGTGCTGTTCGTCGCCGTCCGCTACGGGCGGGTGATCTCCCGCTTCGTCTCCAGCGACGACCCGGAGAAGCTGCTGCTGGTCGTGCTGGGCCTGACCCTGCTCATCGCGGGACTCGCCCAGCAACTGCAGGTCTCGGCGGCCGTGGGCGCGTTCCTCGTCGGCATCGCCCTGTCCGGGGAGGTCGCCGAGGGCGCGCACAACCTGCTGGCGCCGCTGCGGGACCTGTTCGCCGCCGTGTTCTTCGTCTTCTTCGGACTGCACACCGACCCCCAGTCCATTCCGCCGGTGATCCTGCCCGCCCTCGCGCTCGCCGTCGTCACCGCGCTGACGAAGATCGCCACCGGCTACTGGGCCGCCCGCCGGGCCGGGATATCCCCCAAGGGCCGCTGGCGCGCGGGCGGCGCCCTGGTCGCCCGCGGCGAGTTCTCCATCGTCATCGCCGGACTCGCGGTCACCGCCGGCATCGAACCGGACCTCGGCCCGCTGGCCACGGCGTACGTCCTGGTCCTGGTCGTGCTGGGCCCGCTCACGGCCCGCTACACCGAGCCCGTCGCGCTGCGCCTGGCCGCCCGGCGCGCCGCGTCCGCCGGCGCCGTGCCCGCACGGGCCTCGGCGCCTGCCGCGGAGACGCTGGAACCGGTGGACGAGAGCCGGCCCGAACGCTGAGCCGGCCGACGCCCCCCACCGGCGCGAGAGGCTAGTCCTCCAGCCGCACCGGCATCAGGAGCGAGAACGTGTGCGCGTCGTCCGGCCGGCGGATCGCGAGGGGCGCCGTGGGGGCGCCGACCTCGAGGACCAGCCGGTCGCCGGCTCCGGCGGCGAGCGCCTCCAGCAGGAACGCGCGGTTCACGGCGACGAGATCCCGGCCGTCGGCACCGTCCCCGGCCAGGGCGACCGAGCCGTCCTCCGCCACCTCCAGCACGCTGAGGTCGCAGGACGTCCCGCCCTCTCCGCGCGCCTCGCCCGCGCGGACGGGGCCGGTGCGCAGCGCCTACCGGAAGGCCGGCACGTCCACCACGGCGCGCCGCCCCGCCGGGAGGCGGACCAGCCGCCGGTAGTCCGGGAAGTCGTGGCCGAGGCACCGGTCGGCCGTCTGCCGGTCCCCGGTCTCCAGGGTCACGCGGTCACCGTCCACGGCGAGCCGGACCTCTCCCTCGCCGTCCAGCAACGCCCGCATCGCGTCGGCGAGCGGAAGGGGCACGGTGACCTGGACACGGACCCCCTCGTGCCCCTCGGCGGCGACGCGCGCCACGGCCATCCGGTACCGGTCGGTGGCCACCAGGCGCAGCGCGTCGCCCTCGACGTCGAAGAGGATCCCGCCGAGCACCGGCAGCTCCGGATCGGTGCCGGCCGCGAACCGGACCGCGTCCAGCGCGGCGGCCAGCCCGGGTCCGGACAGGGACAGCCGTACGGGGGTGCCGGTGCGGAGCGAGGTCATGGGGTTCTCCCTGTGGTCGAGTAGGGCTCGGAGCGCGGAGAACTCGGCGCGGGCATCGGACAGCCCCTGCTCCAGCCGGCGCAGATGCGCCTGGAGCAGCTGCCGGACGAGATCGGTGTCGCCGCCCGCCCGGCCGGCCAGCACCAGCCGGATGTCCGCCAGCGGCATCCCGGCCCGGCGCAGCCGGGCCAGCAGCCGGGCCTCGTCCAGCTGCCCGGGGGCGTACCAGCGGTAGCCGCTGACCGGATCCACCCGGTCGGGGACCAGGACACCGGCACGGTCGTAGAACCGCAGGGCACTCACGCCCAGCCCGCTGTCCCGGGCCAGCTCACCGATGCTGCGCATCTCGCTCTCCACGCCCGCCACCCTGACCCCTCGACAAGGTCGAGGGTCAATCCCGGCCCGCCCCGCCCGGCAACGGCTGTCCGGCGGGAGCCGTAGGGGTGACGCCTTCCCCCGCCCCGGTCCCCCTGCCGCGGCCGCCCGCCGAGGAGATCCGCGGGGGACTCACCAGCCCTCCGGACCCGCCGGCTCCGCGCCGGCCGGCGCCAGCACGGCGAGCGTGCCGGTCGCCCCGCGCAGCGCCCGTTCGAGCGGGCCGGGGGAGTGCAGGGTGCCGGTGCCGTCCGGCGGGACCAGCCACTCCAGACGCCCGGCCGGGCGGTACGGCGGCGGTACGGCGACCCAGGACCCCCGCCCCACGTGCCGCACCCCGAAACCGACCCACTCGCTGACCGGGTCGGGCGGCAGGAAGAACCCCACCCTGCGGGCCGTGACGTCCACCAGCGTGGGTCCGGGCACCTTCAGGGGGTCGCGCCACAGGATGTCCAGGGCGAGCAGCCCGAGGCGGTCGGGCACGCTCAGCACGTCCCAGTACCGGCCCGCCGCGAGCAGCGCCGTGCCCTTTCCGTGGTCCCACTCGCGCTTGCACTCCTGTGGGTCCGTGGCCGCCGCGGCCAGCCACTCGACGGCTTGCTTCCACATGGCGCTGTGCATGTCCCACCCCGGGCACGGTCGGCTGCGCCGTTGCGGGCGCGTGCGGTACGGACATGCTGGTGGATATTTCTATCCGCCGGAAGGGTGGCGCGGGCTGGCGTTTAGGGGGTGTCGTCGCCTTCCGCGCGCTCCGCGTTCCGCTTCCTGATCCGGGCCGCCTCCTTGCGGACCTCGGCCTGGGTGGCGCGCTCCCGCTCCAGCCACTCGGGGCGCTCCTCCTTCAGCGCCTCGATCTGCTCGGTGGTGAGGGCCTCGGTGACCCCGCCGCGCGCGAGGCCGGCGATGGACACGCCCAGCTTCGCCGCGACCACCGGGCGGGGGTGGGGGCCGTCGCGCCGCAGGTCCCGCAGCCACTGCGGCGGGTCCGCCTGGAGCGCGTCGAGCTCGGCGCGTGAGACGACACCGTCCCGGAAGTCGGCGGGGGTGGCGTCGAGGTACACACCCAGCTTCTTCGCCGCGGTCGCGGGCTTCATCGTCTGGGTGCTCTGGTGCTGCGTCATGGAGTCCAGGGTATCGAGCGTGTGCACGGCCCCCGACCACGGCCGGTAACCTGGCCAGGTGACAGGCTCGGAAGTGTCCCCCCCGTTCCGGCTCGTGTACGTACCCGGGGTGATGCCCGACAAATGGGTGCGCATCTGGAACGAGCGGCTGCCCGGCGTCCCGCTGACCCTCACCCAGGTCCCCGCCGGGGCGGCGCAGGGCCTGCTGCTGAGCGGTGACGCCGACGCGGGCCTCGTCCGGCTGCCCGTCGACCGTACGGTCCTCAGCGCCATCCCCCTCTACACCGAGCAGACGGTCGTCGTGGTGCCCAAGGACCACCTCGTCACGGCGGCCGACACGGTGTCCCCCGAGGACCTGGCCGACGACATCGTGCTGTACCCCCTGGACGACGTCCTCGCCTGGGAGAGCCTGCCCGGGCGGCCCGCGCTGGAACGCCCCGCCACCACCGCCGACGCGATCGAGCTCGTCGCGGCCGGGATCGGCGTGCTCGTGGTGCCGCTGTCGCTCGCCCGGCTGCACCACCGCAAGGACCTCACCCACCGGCCGCTCGAACAGGCACCCGAGTCGAGCGTGGCGCTGTCCTGGCCCGAGGCGGCGACGACGGACCGGGTCGAGGACCTCATCGGGATCGTCCGCGGACGGACCGTCAACAGCACCCGCGGCCGCAGGCAGCAGCCCGCACCGGAGAAGAAGCCCGCACCGGAGAAGAAGCCCGAACGCGCCGCCCGGCGGCAGCAGCCGGCCGGCGGATCGGCCGGCCGCAGCCGCCGGGGAGGCACCGGCGGCACGACGAAGAGCCCGCGGCGGGGCAAGCCCCGCCGCAGGTCATGACCCGGCTACCCGACCGTCGGCGACGGTGACGGCGCCGGGGACGCCGTGTTGAGGTCCTCCAGCCCCTTGGGGATCTCCAGCACGAGGACCGGCGCACCCGCCTGCGGAGCCGGCGGGGTCACCTGCTCCTGCGGCATCTTCGGCGGGCTGGTCTGCTGGAAGTTGACCTGCTCGTGATTGACCAGCCCCGTCTTCTCCAGCACCGTGATGTGGTCGAGCACCGTGTCGTTGGCCTGGTCGGCCAGCTGCCGCACGAGGGTGTTCCTGGTGTTGGCCCGGATGTTGGCGATGGCGGGGAAGATCTGCCCGTGCGTCACGCGCATGATGTTCACCGCCGTGGAGTCGAACTCCTTGCCACTGGCGGACTTCACGGTCTCCACGAACCCCTGCTGCTGCGGCGAGGCCTGGTTCGGCAGCGTGATGCCGAGATCCAGGGAGATCTTGCGGCAGGACGCGTCGAGCCGGCCGTGGCCGACGACCAGGTGCTCGCCCGCCTCCTTCATCTCCGGCGTCGTCCCCCGCTCCATCGCCAGCAGCCCCAGCGGGTGCTCCCACAGCCCCGCCGCGCGCACCTTCACCACGAAGTCGCGGTCCGCCTCGGTCAGCGGGCCGTAGTTCGTGTTGGCCACCACCCGGTCCTGCTTGGTCGACGTGTTCTGTACGCCCAGCATGGTGGGATAGGCGAGCGCGGTGAGGGTGAGGACCATGGCTCCGCCCACGAACGCGGTTCCTGCCGTGCTGCGCGAGATGCGCATCGTGCCTCCTGGGATGTGAACGGCCCAACAGCAGGAAGTACGGACGCCGGGCGCGGGACAATCACCGTTCGGGGAAGAATTTCCGGCCGGTGTCAGCGGGCGTAGGTGGCCTTCCGCGCCGTGCTCACCACCTTGTCGCCGTCGGCGCGGCTCAGCAGGCCGGCTTCCACCCAGGCGTCCGCGGTGGACCGCACCCGTGTCACCAGCGCTCCCTTGTCCCGGAAGGGCGCCCCGGCCCAGATCTCGTCGAGCAGGGTCGTACCGTCGCTCCGGGCGGGGTTGGCGACGCCGGAGTCCGACGTGCCGAAGATCACACGTGGTTCCGAGCGCCGGACGTAGGCGTGGGTCGGGTCCTCGGTCCCCTCCGCGAAGGGCGCCAGCTCGACGCCGTCCAGGGTGTAGTGCAGGGGTCTGCCCGCGACCGGCGTGAGGGAGGGCAGCAGATCGCCGGAGAGGCCGGCGTTGCGGTACAGCCCCAGCCGCACCGCGTCCGGCCCCGGCCGGCGGGCGACCAGGTTGACCGGGCCGTGGAACAGGGCCTGCAGCGTGGGGTCGTCGAGGGCCCGCTCCACCCGCAGCCGGAAGGGCACGGAGATCCGTACGGTGTCGCCGTCGCGCCAGGTCCGCGCGACCTCGAAGTAGCGGCCGGGGACCGGAGTGCCGGGCACGGCCCGCCCGTTGACGGTCACCCGGAAGCCCGCGGTCGCCCAGGACGGCACCCGCAGCAGCAGCGTGAAGGCGGCCCGGCCGCCGCCGACGGTGAGCGTGCTGCCCTGTTCCTCCGGATAGCGGGTGGTCTGCGTGACCGTGACGCCCTTCTCCGCCCAGGTCAGCCGGGAGGCGCTGTAGAGGTTGACGTACAGGGCGCTCCCGTCGGCCCGCGCGAAGTACACCGAGTCCTGGTACTTCGTGGCGCTCTCCATGCCGGTGCCCTCGCAGCAGGTCGTCCCCTGCTTGGGCGTGTAGTCGCGCACATGACCGGGCGTCAGGCCGATGAAGTAGGTGACGAGCGGCTTCTCCGCGTCCGGCCGGTCCTGTTTGGAGCCGAGCACCTGGTTGAACAGGGCCCGCTCGTAGTAGTCCATGTACGCCGGATCCTGCTCGTGGAAGAACAGCGTCCGGCTCAGCTTGAGCATGTTGTACGCGCAGCAGGACTCGGCGGTGGTCTCGGTGATCGTGCCCGCGATCGCGTCGCGGGCCCTCCAGAACTCGCCGCTGCTGGTGCCGCCGATCGCGTACATGCGGTGGGGTACGACCATGCCCCAGAAGTTCTTCGCGGCCGTGAGGTAGCGCTGCTCGCCCGTCTCGTCGTGCAGCCGCACCAGGCCGGTGAAGATCGGGATGTGCTGGTTGGCGTGCAGCCCGTCGAGGACGTCGGTGCCGGCGGCGCAGGCGTCGATCAGCCGGTCCAGGTCGAACAACCTGGCGAGGGCGAGGTGCTCGGCCCGCCCGGTGACCGCGTGCAGGTCGCAGACCGCCTCGACGACACCGCCGAACTCCCCGCTGGAGAACAGCCCCCACATCCGCTGCAGGGTGGCCGCCGGCAGCACGGACAGCCGCGCGTGCATCCAGTCGCACATGCCGGACGCCAGATCGAGCGCCCGGCCGTCGTCCGTGGCGAGATACGCGTCCAGCAGCCCTCTGAGGATCTTGTGCGCGGTGTAGTACGGCGCCCACACCCGGGTGTAGTCGCTGCGGGTCATCGACTCCAGCTCGATGAACTGCGTCTCCGGGTACGCGGCGAGGAAGCCCGGATGGCTGGGCGCGCCCCAGGTGCGGCGCAGGGTGGCGTCGAGACCCCGGCCGGAGGCGTCCGCGAAGCCGGCCCCGGCCGTCTCGTCGAAGGCGTACGACGCCAGGTCGCCCCGGCCGGCGTGTCGGCGGCCCGGCGGCTCCCCAGGTCGGCGACCTCGGCGGCGGTCAGCGCCCGCGCGTAGACGTTGACGTCCTCGAACGCGCCCGCGAAGACCGGATCGGCGGGGAAGTGGGAGCGCCCCAGCCAGGTGCCCGTGAGGGCGCCGAGCGCGGCCGGGGTCAGGGTGATGCCCGTGCTCCGGGCCACGGCGGTGCCGTCGACGTAGAGGGTGCCGGTGCCGTCGGAGAGGGTCACGGCCAGATGGCTCCACTCGCCGACCGGCAGCGGCGCGGTGCCGTCGAGGCCCTGCTCGCCGCCCGGCCCCGAGACGGTGACGGCGAACCGCGGCACCCCGTTCGCGTTGCGGGCGGCCAGGTACAGGTAGCGGGTGGTGTCGTCGCCGAAGTCGAAGATCCTGGCCCAGGCGGCGTCGTGGGCCGGCCGCACCCACGCGGACAGGGTGAGCGCCGGGGCGCCGGCGAGAACGGCCGCCGGAAGGTCCACGTACTGGTACGAGCCGCGCACGGTCTCCGCCGCGCGGCCGAACCGTCCCTCGACGCTCAGCACGGCCGGGTCGCGCCGCAGCGCCTCCCGCACCTCGGTCAGGGCTCCGACCACGGTGGCGATCCGGTCCGCGAAGACCTGCTCGCCGGTGCCGCGGTACGCCTGCGCCAGCATGGTCAGGAAATGGCCGGTGTAGTGGCCGCGCAGATTGCCGTTGGCCTCCCCGTCCAGCCCTTCCCAGCCGCCGGGCGCGACCGCGCCCCGGGTGGGCAGGCCGGCGTTGGCGCGGAAGACCTGGAGCAGCCGGTGCACGTCGTAGCCGCGGGCGTGGTCGAGCATCAACCGCTGTTTGTCGGCGAAGACGCCCGGTCCGAGCGTCACGTCCTCCAGCCCGAAGGGCCGTACGGTCCACGCCGCCGGCGGGCCGGAAGCGGCGGCCGGCGCGCCGGGTGCGGCGACGGCGGGCCCGGTGGCCGCGGCGGAGCCCGCGGTCGCCGTCAGGGCGGCCCGGAAGAGGGTTCGTCTGGAGAGGGGCGGTGCCATGGATGCTCCTCTGTTCGATATAGCGAACGTCGTACGAACAATCGGCCAGACGATAGGGAGGAGGCGGGAGGGCGTCAACGGTTCGGGAGCGATCGCTTCCGGACGTTCGCCGGGGACGCGCGGACGGCGGGCGCCGGTCAGGGGCGCCGGGCGGAGTCCGTCAGCCAGGCGCGCGCGGCCCGCGCCGTGAACTCCTCCTGCCCGCCGCGCAGCAGCAGGCCGGCGGTGGCGAACCCGGGGGTGTCGGCCTGCGCGGTGATGTAGGGGACCGCGATGCAGCGCATCCCGGCCGCGTGCGCGGCGGCGACGCCCGGGGCCGCGTCCTCGACCACCACGCAGTCGGCCGGGTCCGCGCCGAGCCTGCGGGCCGCCTCCAGGAAGATGTCGGGGGCCGGCTTGCCGCGTGCGACCTCGTCGGCCGACACGACCGTGCGCAGACACCCGTCCAGGCCCGTGCCGGCCAGGATCGCCCCGATCGCCTCGGGCGAGGAGCCGGACGCCACGGCCATCGGCACCCCCTCGGCCGCCAGCAGCTCGACGAACGCCCGCATCTGCGGGTACACCCGCGTCGAGGCGCCGGCCAGCAGCAGGTAGTGGCGGTTCTTGACCGCGAGCAGTTCCTCCGGCGGGGCGGACAGGCCGTACCGCTCGCGCCAGTCGGCGATCGTCTCCCGGGTGCTGATCCCGACGTAGCGCTCGTGCTCGGCCCAGGAGAAGTCCGGCACGCCGTATTCGGCGAGGGTCCGCCGGCCCGCCTCGTAGTAGTTCGGCTCGCTGTCCACGAGCGTTCCGTCGAGATCGAAGATGACCGAGAGGGTACCGGGCGCGTCCATGGGGTCCAGGATGGCAGGGCTCACTTCCGTGCCGTGCGGCCGATCGACTCCACGAGCGGCAGCAGCCGGTGCGGGACGCGTTCGCGCAGCGCCACCTCGCTGCGGGTGCGGACCACTCCGGGCAGGCTGATCAGCTTCTGGATCACGTCCTCCAGGTGCGCGTTGTCGCGCGCCACGACCCGGGTCAGCAGATCGCCGCCGCCCGTGATGGAGAACGCCTCGACGATCTCCGGCACGGCGGCCAGCGCGTCGCCCACCTCGTCCAGATGTCCCTGGGTGACCTCGATGTGCACGAACGCCAGTACCGGATGGCCCAGCGCGGCGGGGGAGAGGGCGGGGCCGGTGCCGGTGATCACGCCCTCGCGCTCCATGCGGTCCAGGCGGGCCTGCAGGGTGCCGCGGGCGACCCCGAGGATCCGGGCGTACTCCCGCACGCTGGTGCGCGGCTGTTCCAGCAGCAGCCGCAGGATGCGGGTGTCGAGCTCGTCCACGGTCATGAGGTCCCACGTCCCCGCGTCGGCCATTGGCACCTCGGTGGCCGTAGGAATGCCGAGAACACTGTACCAATGGCCCACTTCCGCAAGAGGCTGTTGAGCCACTGGTGGAACAGATGCTGATATGGAGGTGTCGATGGCGCTGCGAACCCCGCGGCGCCTTTTTCGTGCCACCGCGCACACCGGCGAATCCCAGGGGGCGATAAGTGCTGAAGAAGGTGTTCACGGCTCCGGACCCGGGCCGGACGCGGCTGCGTTTCGCGGCGCGGGCCGTGCTCGGCATCGGTCTGGCCGTCGTCGTCTGCGGTCTGGCCGGGCACTCGCTCACCGGTGCCGTCACCGGTGGGCTCGCCGCGCTGCTCGCCCTGTTCACCGTCACCGACGCCACCGTCCGCGGACAGGCCGTCACCACGGCGCTGCTGCCCGTCGTCGGCCTGCCGGTGCTCGCCGCCGCGGCCGTGCTGCACGACCACCCGGTCGCCCGCGACCTCACCTTCCTCGCCGTGGTCGGACTCGGCGTGTACGCGCGGCGCTGTGGCCCGCGCGGCCACAGCCTCGGCGTCTTCGGGTTCATGACCTACTTCGTGGCGCAGTTCCTGCACGCGGGGACCGCCCAGCTGCCCGAGCTGTACGCCTCCGTCCTGCTGTCCGTGCTCGCCGCGGCCACGGTGCGCTTCGGGCTGTGGTGCTACGAGCGCCGGCTGCCCCCGGCCGTCGTGCCGGCGCCGCCCGGCGGCACCGGGCTGGCCCGCGTGACCACCCGCCAGGCGGTCCAGGCGACCGCGGGCGCGGGCTTCGCCCTGGTCGTGGGCCAGCTGGTGTCCGGGCAGCGCTGGTACTGGGCCGTCGGCGCCACCTGGTGGGTCTTCGTCAACACCACCTCGCGCGGCGAGACCCTGGTGCGCGGCTTCCGGCGGGTGCTCGGCACCGTCATCGGCATCGGGCTCGCGCTGTTCGTCGCCGTCCCCGCGCACGGGGACGGGCCTGTGACCGCGCTGGTCGTCGCCGCCGCCGTCTTCGGCATCTTCTACACGGCCGCCGTGTCCTACACCTGGATGATGCTCTGGGTGACGGTGCTCGCCGCCATGCTCTACGGCCTGCTGGGCGTGCTCACCCCCGGTCTGCTGGCGCTCCGGCTCGCGGAGACCGCCGTCGGCGCGCTCGGCGCCGTGCTGGCGGTGGCGTTCGTCCTGCCCGTGACCACGCACAGCATCACCGACACCTGGATCCAGCGGGCCCTGCGCTGCGTCCACGCGTGCACCGCCCGTACGGCCGCACGGCTGGCCGGGACCGCGGACGCCGACCCGGCGCCGATGGTGACGGAGCTGGAACAGCTGCTCGCCCGGGTGCGGCTCTCGGTCGCCCCGCTGGTGCATCCGCTGAACCCCATGCGCGGCCGCAAGCGGCGCGCCCGGCGGGTGCTCGCCCTGCTCGACGACTGCGCCCGGGAGATCCGGGGCCTCGTCGCCGTCGCCGCCGACCCGGAGGCCTCGCACGACGCCCGGCTGGCCGCCGCCTGCTGGCGCGTCGAGGCCGCCGTCCAGGCGCTCACCGAGGGCCGGGACATCGCCGTACGGACCTCCCCGGCCGGGACGGAACCCGCCCTGGCCCACCTGCACGGTCTGGAACGCGCCCTCGCCGAGCTGGCCGTGCCGCTGCGGGCGCCGTCCGGCTCCCCGCTGGTCGGGGCCTGACCCGCGCGGACGCACCGGACGGGCGTGCGGTCTAGACCTTGCGTGGTCCGCTGCTACTGTCACCCCGGTCGGCATCGGGTGAGAGGGGACAGTCGTGGCGGACGGCGGGCGGCGGGCGTTCATCGGGTCGTTCACGGCGGCGGGAGGGCCGGGCATCGTCACCGCGGCCATCGCCCCCGGCAGCGGCGCACTGACCGTCCTGAGCACCGTGAACGCCGTACCCGACCCCTCCTGCCTGGCCCTGTCGCCCGACGGCCGCATGCTGTACGCGGTCAGCGAGACGGCCGAGGGCGCCGTGGCCGCGTTCCGCGTGACCGCGGACGGGCCGCAGCCCGCCGGGCGCCGGGTGCGGGTGGACGGCGGCGGACCGACCCACCTCAGCCTCTTCGCCGGACACGTCCTCACCGCGAACTACGGCTCCGGCAGCGTCAGCGCCGTCCCCGTCCGCCCGGACGGGGGCCTCGCGCCGGTGTCCGGGGTGTTCCGGCACAGCGGCTCGGGTCCCCATCCGCAGCGCCAGCGGGGCCCGCACCCCCACCAGGTGCAGCCCGACCCGAGCGGCCGCTGGGTGGTCGGTGTCGACCTCGGCACGGACTCGGTGCGGGTCTGCACCCTGGCCGGCGGCGTGCTCGCACCGCACCGGGAGATCGCCCTGCGCCCGGGCTCGGGCCCGCGGCACCTGGCCTTCCACCCGGACGGGTCGTGCGCGTACGTCCTCAACGAGCTCAGCCCCACCCTGGTGGTCTGCCGCTGGGACGCCGCCGACGGCACGCTCGGGCCGCTCGCCGAGATCCCGGTCCTGCCCGGCGCCCCGGCCGGCGACGCCTATCCGTCCGGGGTGGCCGTCTCCCCCGACGGCCGCTTCGTGTGGACCGCCACCCGAGGCGAGGACGTCCTGTCGGTGTTCGCGGCCGAGGGGGAGGGCACGATGCTGACCCCGCTCACCACGGTCCCCTGCGGCGGTCACTGGCCCCGCGCGATCACCGAGTCCGACGGCGTCCTGTACGTCGCCAACGAGCGCTCCGGGGACGTGACCTGGTTCGCGCTCGACCCGGACACGGGAGTGCCGCGGCGCGCCGGCTCCGTCCCGGTGACCGCGGCCTCCTGCGTGGTCACCGGCCGGCCGGGAGCCTGAAGGGGGACGACGAAGGGCCCGCTCCGTGAACCGGAACGGGCCCTTTCGGCGTCCTGCGCGAGCCGGCCGGGTCAGTGGGCCGGGGTGCTCTGCGCCTGCTGCGGGGCGATGCCCAGCGCGGTCGTGTACTTGGCCAGCGCCAGCTTGCCGATCGCCGGGTACGGGCCGAGCGCCTCGGCGGCGGAGCAGCCCGCCTCCTTCGCGGCCTCCTCGATCAGGCTCGCGTCGATCTCCGGGCCGATCAGGTACGGCGCGAGCGCCAGCTGCTGCGAACCGGAATCCCGCAGCTGCTCGGCCACGGAGGAGATGGAACCCTCCTGGTCCAGGGCCGCCGCCATCACCGGCACGGCGAGGCGCGCGGCGAGCAGCATGCCGGTGATCCCGGCCGCCTGCACGGCCTCGTCACCGCCCACGGAGGCCAGGATGATGCCGTCCGCCGCGGTCGCCACGGTGAACAGGCGGGCACGGTCGGCGCGGGCCAGACCGGCCTCGGAGAGCCGCACGTGCAGCGCCTCGGCGAGCAGCGGGTGCGGGCCCAGCACATCGGTCAGCTCGGCGGCGACCCGGCTGTCCATCACGGCCTGGCGGACCTGGCGCAGCAGCGAGCCGTCCGGACCGGCGAGCAGCGGCACGACGACGGCGACGGGGCCGTCGGGCTCCTTGACGTCCATGCCGGCGGCGCGGGCCTGCTCGAAGCGGGCGGTGCGCTCCTCGGCCGCGTACGTGAGGACGGACCGCAGCGTCGGGAATTCCTCGTTGTCGCCGTCGAGGTAGCCGATCCGGGCGTCCAGGCCGGGCAGCTCGGAACGGGCGATGCTCACGACCTCTTCGGCGAGTGAGCGGGTGGCACTACTGGGCGTACCCGGCACGGCGAGGACGAGCGCGGGCGCGCCCTCGGGAGCCACCAGGGGTTCGGGACGGCGGTGCCGTCCGGGCTGGCGGGGGCGCGGCATTCGTACGGGCAGGCCGGACGCGGGCCCAGTGGGGGTGCTCATGCTGCCGCATGTTAGTGGTTTCCCGGGCTCCCCTGTTCGGGGAGGGTGCAGGTGAGCGGTATCCGTCCGGTTTTGTCTGATGAGTCATGTACGGACGTCGGCCGCGGAGGTGACCTCCCCACCTGCCGGGCTCGTCATGTACAGCATCTTCTCGTCCTCCGGAAGGGTGAACGAGCCGGCGATGAGGTCCTCCGCGATGCGGACCGCCCCGTGCAGGGGGTCCCCTTCGGCCGCGATCCGCCGCGCCCCCGGCAGCCGCTCGGCCAGCTCCTCGTCCAGGGGGTCGAGCAGCGCGGCACCCATCCGGAACAGGCCTCCGGTGAGACCGACCACCGGTGCGTCCGCCGCCGGGCACACGGCCGCGGCGGAGTCGGCCATGTGCCGGGCCGCGGCCCGCAGCACCCCCACGGCGACGGGGTCGCCGCCGGCCGCGCACTCGCCCACCCGGGGCGCGAAGGAGGCGAGCACGGCCGGCCGGTCGGTCCGCGGATACAGCCGCCCGGGCAGTCCGGCCGCCGGACCGAACAGGTCCTCGGCGCTCGCCAGCAGCCGCGCGGAGCCGCCCCGCCGCCCGTCGTGCGCGCGCAGCGCCGCCTCCAGTCCCGCCCGTCCGATCCAGGCACCGCCGCCGCAGTCGCCGAGCAGGTGCCCCCAGCCGTCCGCCCGGCGCCAGCCGGTCAGGTCGGTGCCGATCGCGATCAGGCCCGTACCGGCGGCGATCACCGCACCGGGCCGCGGCCCGAGCGCACCGACGTACGCGGTGACGGCGTCCGCGGCCAGCGCCGCCCGCCGTACGCCCAGCTCACGACGGAGCGCGCCCGGCAGCTCCGCGCGCAGCGCGTCCCCCAGGCCGGCCAGCCCGGCCGCCCCGACGACGGCCACCTCCAGCCGCTCGATCCCGGCCTCGGCACACAGGGCCCGCGCCATCGGCACCAGCCGCTCCATGAAGTGCCCCGGGTCGATGCCCCGCTCACCGGTCCGTACCGGTTCCCCCGAAGCGGCCCGCGCCGGCGCACCGTGTCCGCCGGCTCCGACGGCCACCCGCAGACCGGAGCCCCCGGAGTCCACGGCGAGGAAACCGGGCCCGGTCACGGCAGGCGCCAGTCCACCGGTTGGCCGCCCTGACGGATCAGCAGGTCGTTGGCCCGGCTGAACGGGCGGGAGCCGAAGAAGCCGCGGTCGGCCGACATCGGTGACGGATGGGCCGACTCCACCGCGGGCAGATCGCCCAGCAGCGGACGGCAGTTGCGGGCGTCCCGCCCCCACAGGATGGAGACCAGGGGCTTGCCCCGGCCGGCCAGCGCCCGTATCGCCTGCTCGGTGACCTCCTCCCAGCCCTTGCCGCGGTGGGCGCCCGGCTTGCGCGGGGCCGTCGTCAGCGCCCTGTTGAGCAGCAGTACGCCCTGCCGGGTCCACGGCGTGAGATCACCGCTCGACGGCTGGGGCAGCCCCAGGTCGGTGTTCAGCTCCCGGAAGATGTTGATGAGGCTGCCCGGCAGCGGCCGCACCTCGGGCGCGACCGAGAACGACAGTCCCACCGCGTGCCCCGGGGTGGGGTACGGGTCCTGCCCGACGATCAGGACGCGTACCTCGTCGAAGGGCTGCTGGAAGGCCCGCAGGACGTTCGCTCCGGCCGGAAGGTAGGTGCGTCCCGCGGCGATCTCCGCGCGCAGGAAGTCCCCCATTCCGGCGACCCGTTCGGCCACCGGCTCCAGGGCCTTCGCCCAGCCCGCTTCGACGATTTCATTCAAGGGTCGTGGTGCCACGGGCGTCACCCTACTGCCGCGACGGCCGCGGGGATCAACCCCTGGCCGGGACCGGACGGGATCCTCGTACGGCTCATGGGGCTCATGCGACGACCGCCGCCCGTACGCACAGCACGTCCGGCAGATGCGACGCCAACCGCCGCCAGCCGTCGCCGTCGTCGGCGGACGCGTACACCTCGCCGTTGCGGTTGCCGAAGTAGACGCCCGCCGGGTCCGCTCCGTCGTGACACATCGCGTCGCGCAGCACCGTGCCGTAGTGGTCCTCCCGCGGCAGTCCCGCCGTGAGCGGCTCCCAGCTCCCGCCCGCGTCCGTGGTCCGGTAGACCCGGCAGCGCCGGCCGGCCGGTACCCGGTCGGAGTCGGCGTTGATCGGGAACACGTACGCCGTGCCGCCGCGGTGGGGGTGCGCCACGACCGCGAAGCCGAACGTCGACGGCAGGCCCTCGCCGATGTCCGTCCAGCTCCCGCCCGCGTCGTCGCTGCGGTAGACCCCCCAGTGGTTCTGCAGGTACAGCCGGTCCGGGTCGGCCGCGTCCCGGGCGACCTTGTGCACGCACTGCCCGAACTCCGGGTTCGGGTCCGGCAGGAACACCGCGGACACCCCCGAGTTGGACGGAGACCAGCTCGCGCCGCCGTCCAGGGTGCGGAACACGCCCGCGGCGGAGACGGCCACCGTCACGGCCCGCGGGTCACGGGCGTCGGTCAGCACCGTGTGCAGTCCCTCACCGCCGCCGCCCGGCACCCACTTCGCACGCGTGGGGTGCTCCCACAGCGGCCGGACCAGCTCGAAGGTCTCCCCGCGGTCCTCCGAGCGGTACAGCGCGGCCGGTTCCGTCCCCGCGTACACCACGTCCGGTTCGGCCTCGGACGGGTGCAACTGCCAGACCCGCTCCAGCGAGGCCCCGGTGTCCTTGGGGAACTTGACGGCGGGCCGGGCCGGTTCGGTCCAGCTGCGCCCCAGGTCGTCGGAGTGGAACACCGACGGGCCCCAGTGCGCGCTGTCCCCGCCGGCCAGCAGCCGCGGGCTCCCGCCGCGGGTGTCGACGGCGACCGAGTACACGGCCTGCGCGTTGAAGTGGGGATTCTCGTCGAACGCCCAGGAGCCACCTCGCCGACGGCCGATGAACAGGCCCTTGCGGGTGCCCACGGCGAGCAGTACCTCGGTCATGCCGACCACCTCCGCGACGTCTTCGTCGACGTCCTCGTTCCAGGACACCGGCCAGTCTGCACCCCACCACTGACAGTCACCCCCGGACCGGCTTCGTCGCAGGCCGGGCCCGGTGCCGTCGCGTACGGGGAGGACCGTGCGCGGTGACCCGCCGGCGGGTCAGCAGCCGTCCGGCAGCGCGCGGCCGAGGACCGCGTCCACCCCGGCCGCCGCGGGCAGCGTGCCGAAGGCGTGCCCCCAGTCGCCGCCCAGCCGGGTCGCGCAGAAGGCGTCGGCGACCGCGGGCGGGGCGTGCCGGACGAGGAGGGAGCCCTGGAGGGTCAGGGCCATCCGCTCCACCAGCCGCCGGGCGCCCGCCTGCGACCCCTCGGCCAGCCGGTCCTTCAGCCCGGCCACGGCCGCGTCCAGCCGGGCGTCCGCCCCGCGGGTCAGGGCGAGCTCGTCGAAGAACGCCTGCGCGGTGGCCGGGTCCCGGCCGAGCGCCCGCAGCACGTCGAGCGCGTTGACGTTCCCCGAACCCTCCCAGACCGACAGCAGCGGGGCCTCGCGGTAGTGCCGGGGCATGCCCGACTCCTCGACGTAACCGTTGCCGCCCAGGCACTCCAGGGCCTCGGCGGTGAAGGCCGGACCCCGCTTGGTGACCCAGTACTTGCCGGCCGCGGTCGCGATCCGGCGGAACGCGGCCTCCCCGGCGTCCCCGCGCACCGCGCGGTCGGCCGCTCCGGCCAGGCGCAGGGTGAGGGCCGTGGCGGCCTCGGACTCCAGGGCCAGATCGGCCAGGACATTGCGCATCAGCGGCTGGTCCACCAGCCGCGCCCCGAACGCGCTGCGGTGGCGCACATGGTGCCCCGCCTCCACGAGCGTCTTGCGCATCAGCGCCGCCGACATCATCACGCAGTCCAGCCGGGTGCAGTTGACCATCTCGACGATGGTTTTCACGCCCTGCCCCTCGGGGCCGACCAGCCAGGCCACCGTCCCGTCGAACTCGGGCTCGCAGGAGGCGTTGGAGCGGTTGCCCAGTTTCTCCTTCAGCCGCTGGATGCGGAACGGGTTGCGCGTGCCGTCGGGCAGCACGCGTGGCACCAGGAAGCACGACAGACCGCCCGGGGCCTGCGCCAGGACCAGGAACACGTCGCACATCGGCGCCGACGTGAACCACTTGTGCCCGCGCAGGGTGTACACGCCCGGCTCGGCGGACGGAGCGGCCGACGTGGTGTTCGTCCGGACGTCGGAGCCGCCCTGCTTCTCGGTCATCCCCATGCCGGCCAGCAGTCCGCGCTTCCCGGCCGGCGCGCGCAGCCCCGGCTCGTACTCCCTGCCGGTCAGCCCCGGCTCGTACGCCTTCGCCAGCTCAGGCTGCCGCCGCAGCGCCGGAACGGCCGCGTACGTCATGGACGTCGGGCAGCCGTGCCCCGCCTCGGTGTGCCCCCACACCAGTCCCTTGGCGGTGCGGACGACATGGGCGCCGGGACGGTCGTCGGCCCAGGGCGCGGCGGCCAGCCCCTCGGCGACGGCCGCGCGCATCAGGTGGTGCCAGCTCGGGTGGAACTCCACCTCGTCGACGCGGTGCCCGTACCGGTCGTGGGTGCGCAGTTCGGGCTCGTGGCGGTTGGCCTGATCGCTCCACTCCTGCACCTGCGCGCTGCCGGCCCGCCTGCCGAGCCGGCGCAGCTCCTCCTCGGCCCAGCCGGCGCCCTCCCGCCGCAGGCCCTCCAGCAGGGCGGTGTCGTCGGAGGCGTCGTAGGGGGTCAGCGGAGGTGGCTGATTGGTGACGTCGTGCGTGGCGCCGCCGTGCGCGCCGGAGTCCTGCCGCGGCTCGTCCGCGAGTGGGGTGGCCATGACGTGAGTGTTGCACTTTCCATGCAGTCGCAGCAATCGCGCAACGCGATCGGCGCCGTAGAGTACGGACCCATGCGGAGGAACGACCCGGCGGTACCGGACGCCCCCCGGCCGCGCCCGCTGTCCGCGCGGTCGGTCGTGCTGAGCCTGCTGCTCGGTGCGCACCCGCCGGAGCTGTCGGCGAGGGAGCTCGGGCGGCTCCTGGAGGGCTTCGACGTCGGCGGGTCGACGCTCCGCGCGGCGCTCAGCCGAATGGTCGCCGCCGGTGACCTGCGGCGCACGGACGCCGGCTACCGCCTCAGCGACCGGCTGCTCGAACGCCGGCGCCGCCAGGACGAGTCCGTCGAGCCGCGCACGCGCGCGTGGGACGGCGACTGGGAGCTGGTGGTGGTCACCGCGACCGGCAGGGGGCCCGCCGAACGCGCGGACCTGCGCACCCGGCTGGCCGTGCTCCGGCTCGCCGAACTGCGTGAGGGGGTGTGGCTGCGTCCCGCCAATCTGGAGCGCCGCCTGCCCGCGGCACTCGACGAGGTGGCCGAGTGCTGCACGGCCCGCCCCGGCCGGCCCGCCCGCGAGCTCGCGGCGCGTCTGTGGCCGCTGGACGCCTGGTCCGGCGCGGCCCGCGCGCTCCTCGGCCACGTCGACCGTGCCACCCGCCCCGCCGAGCGGCTCGCCGCGTTCGCCGCCGTGGTGCGCCATCTGCTCGCCGATCCCGTCCTGCCCCCCGGCCTGCTGCCCGCCGACTGGCCGGGCGACGCGCTGCGGTCCGCCTACGCCGGGTACCGGCGGGAGCTGGCCGGGGAGGTGCGTTCCCGCGTGGACGGCGCGTGAAGGCGCGCGGGGGCCGGTCGGCCGTACGGGGCGCCGCGCGGGACGCCTCGTACGGCCGATGCCCGTGGGGGGCCTACCGGTAGGTGATGTCGGACGACGCGTACTTGCAGTACGTGCTGTCGGGGCCCGAGCCGTTGCTGCTCGGCTCGTCGCCGTCGTCGTTGCCGATGTACTTCTGGCAGGGGACGATCTTCTTGCTGCTGTCCCCGATGATCGTGATGTTCCGCAGGGTCGCGCTGTCGCCGTAGTTGGTGTTGATGCCGGCGAGCCTGCTGCCCTTCCAGGTCACCTCGATGGTGTTGAGGTTGATCGTCCGCTTGTACTGCGTGGAGCAGTTGCCGCAGGAGCGCACGAAGGTGCCGAAGTTCTGGACCGCGAAGTTCGACACGTTCAGGGTTCCGGCCCCGTTGAACTGGAACACCTTGTCGCTGGCTTCCTTGGCGCCGCCGCCGCTGACGGTGTAGACCGACCCGGACGACGTGCCCTTGAACGTGGCGGCGTCCTCGCCGACGTCCTCCCACCAGACGTTCTGCAGCGTGCAGGAGCCCTTGCAGTGGATGCCGTCGGCCGCGGGGGCGCCCAGGATGACGTTCTTCAGGACCGCGCCGTTCGCCAGTTCCAGGATCGGGCCCTGGTCCTCGTCCTGGCTGCCGGAGCCCAGGTCGCCGGTGCCGTACAGGCGCTTCATCCCGTAGTCCTTGGTGCCGGACACGGCGATGGTGGAGGAGACGCCCTGGCTGCCGTTCGCGGTCGGCCAGGTGGCGGCGCTCGCCGGGGACGTGCCGGTGGTCATGGCCATGCCAACCGAGAGGCCCAGGGTGGCGAGTGCGCCCGTCAGCGCGCGGGCGCGTGGTCGTTTCGCGGAAGTCATGTCGTTCCTTCTGTCGTGTGTGGGGGTGTGAGCCATGTATGTGAACGACGTTCGAGGTGGTGCGCAGAGGACCCGACCGATTGACGTGAGCGGGTCACTCCGTTGAACGGAAGGTATGGGGCAAGCGCTTTCTAGTCAACGTCTCGCGCGCATCACATTCGGCCAGGAAAGGCCGACGCCGGCGACCCGGGGCGCGAGGGGCGCCCCGGGCCGCCGGCGCGGCGGCGAACGGACTCAGACCGAGCGGTGGTACTGGTCCGGCACATGGACCTCGCCGCCCAGTTCACGGGCCGCGTGCCGGGCCCACGAGGGGTTGCGGAGCAGCTCGCGGCCGAGGAACACCGCGTCCGCCTCGCCGTTGGCCACGATCTTCTCCGCCTGCTCGGCGTCGGTGATCAGCCCCACGGCGGCGACCGGCATCGGCGTCTCCTCGCGCACCCGCGCGGCGAAGGGGACCTGGTAGCCGGGCCCGGCCGGGATGCGGACGCCGGAGGCGTTGCCGCCGGTGGAGACGTCGAGCAGGTCGATGCCGTGGGCGTGCAGTTCGGAGGCGAAGCGGACGGTGTCGTCCGGGGTCCAGCCGGCCCCCTCCAGCCACTCCGTGGCCGAAATCCGGAAGAACAGCGGCTTGTCGTCCGGCCACTCCTCGCGCACGGCGTCGACCACCTCGAGCGCGAACCGCGTCCGGTTCTCGTACGAGCCGCCGTAGGCGTCGGTGCGGTGGTTGGAGTGTGGGGACAGGAACTCGTTGATCAGGTAGCCGTGGGCGCCGTGGATCTCGGCGATCTCGAACCCGGCGGCGAGCGCACGGCGCGCGGCGGCGCGGAACTGTTCGACGATCTCACCGATCCGGTCGACGGACAGCCGGTCCGGCACCGGGTGCCGCTCGTCGAAGGCGACGGCGCTCGGAGCCACCGGCTGCCAGCCGTGGGCGTCCGGTCCGACCGGTGCGCCGCCCTTCCAGGGCCGCTCGGTCGACGCCTTGCGTCCGGCGTGCGCGAGCTGGACGCCGGGGACGGTGCCCTGCGACGCGAGGAAGCGGGTGATCCGGCGGAACGCCTCCACCTGGGCGTCGTTCCAGATGCCGAGGTCGTACGGCGAGATCCGGCCCTCCGGCGACACGGCGGTGGCCTCCACGACGATCAGTCCCGTGCCGCCGGCCGCACGGGCCGCGTAGTGCGCGAAGTGCCAGTCGTCGGGCGCGCCGGCCCCGGGCCCCTCGGGCGCGGCCGAGTACTGGCACATCGGAGGCATCCACACCCGGTTGGGGATGGTCACGTCGCGCAGGGTGTACGGCTGGAACAGCGTGCTCACGATGGGCTCCATTCGGCGGGGGCCGGGACGGGTGCGACTCGTACGATAGACATCGTAGTACGGAGGATGTCAAAATACGATGGCCCTCGTACCATGGGGGTTCCCGGACCGAATGTGAGCCGCCGTGACGACCGCCTCCCCCGTCCCCAGCAGCCGCGACCTGCCGCACCCGGCGCGCGAGGAGATCCGGCTGGAGGGCGTGCTGCACGCGCTCTCCGACCCCATGCGGCTGCGCATCGTCCGCGAACTCGCCGCCAAGGGCGTCGAGCTGACCTGCTCGCAGTTCGACCTGCCGGTCACCAAGTCCACCACCACGCACCACTTCCGGGTGCTGCGCGAGAGCGGCCTGATCCGGCAGGCCTACGAGGGCACCGCCAAGATGAACGGCCTGCGCCGGGCCGACCTGGACGACCTCTTCCCGGGCCTCCTCGACTGCCTCCTCACCGCGGCCGCCCGCCAGGCCGGCCGCCACGCCGAGACCTGACCGGTCCGCTCACGGGACGGCCGTGCGCGCCGCCGCGAGCAGGGATTCCCAGTCGGGGAGTTTGACGACGCCCCGGCCCAGGGAGGCGCCCAGTTCCGCCTCGGCGCGTTCGATCGCCCGCCAGCCCGTCCATCCGACCGGTTCGACGCCCTCGGCCCGCAGCGCCGCCAGCGGGTCGCCGGGCAGCTCGCGGTCCGTGAGGAAGGGCGCGTCCCGCAGCAGGGAGGTCACCGTCTCCTTCGCGCAGGGCCGGTTCGTGCCGATGACGCCCGTCGGGCCCCGTTTGATCCAGCCCGCCACGTACTCGCCCGGAGCGACCGCGCCCTCCCGCAGCACCCGCCCCGCGAGATGCGGGACCGTGCCGCCGGCCGCGTCGAACGGCAGCCCTTCCAGCGGCACCCCGCGATACCCCACCGAGCGCAGCACCAGCTGCGCCTCGATGTCCTCGAACCGCCCCGTGCCCGTGACGCCACCGCGTCCGTCCGGCACCGTCCGCTCGAAACGCACCGCGCCGACCCCGCCCTCCCGGGCGATCAGTTCGGCCGGACGGAGGAAGAAGCGCAGACGGATCAGCCGCCGGGCGCCCGGCACCGGCGCCCCGGCCCAGCCGCGCAGCACCTCCACGTTGCGGCGCTGCGGGGCGGGCAGCGCGGACGGGTCCGTGTACGCCGGGTCCCGCGCGGCCTCGGCCGGGTCCACGGCGACCCCGGTGTCCGGCAGGGTCCCCAGCTCGCGCAGCTCCTTGGTGGTGAAGCGGGCCTGGGACGGGCCGCGCCGGCCCACCATGTGGATGCGGTCCACCCGGCTCGCCGCGAGCGCGGTCAGGGCCGCGTGCGGCATGTCGGTCGGGCGCAGCTCCGTCGCGCCCCGGGCCAGCATGCGCGTCACGTCCACGGCGACGTTCCCCACCCCGATGACCACCGCCGACCGCACCCCGCGCAGGAAACCGCCGTCGGCGGCGTCCGGATGCGCGCTGTACCAGGACACGAACTCCGTCGCCGACCAGCTGCCCGGCAGTTCCTCGCCCGGGATGCCCAGCCGCCGGTCCGCGGCGGCGCCCACGCAGTACACCACCGCGTGGTACAGCTCCCGCAGCCGTGCGACCGGCACCCCGCCCGGTCCGACCGGCACCCCGCCGAGGAAGCGCACGCGCTCGTGCTCCAGGACCGCGCGGAGGGTGCTCTGCAGGGACTTGATCTTCTCGTGGTCCGGTGCCACGCCGTAGCGGACCAGGCCGTACGGACACGGCAGCCGGTCCAGGACGTCCACGCGCACCCGGGCGTCCTGCTGGACGAGGCTCTGGGCGGTGTAGCACCCGCTCGGCCCGGAACCGATGACGGCGACACGCAGCACGGCGGGACTCCTCACCCGGGGGATCGACGGGAGATCGCTGATGTCTCCAGCATGGCACCGTCCGCGATCCGCTGACAGGGTGCCGTCCGCCGCCCGGGGTGCGTGTTCTATGGAGGGAAACTGATCACACGGTTACGTTGCGTGCGTGCTTGAGGCATCTTTTCTTCATCTTTCCGATCGCTCTCCGGTGGAGGGCGCGGTGTCCGTGTGGCCCGCGTGGGAGGTACGGGAGGGGGAGCGGGCGACGCGGTGGCTCCACGTGCGGCTGGACTTCGGCGACGGGGCCCGCATCGACGCGCTGGCGACGGTGTGCGAGGGGTGGGTCTGCGTCGAGGACGTACGGGCCCGGCCCGCGCTGGCCCTGGAGGACCTCGCCCTGTTCGCCGACTGGATCGAGGGGCCGCTGGCCCGGGCCTGCGGCGCCGAGGCCGAGCCGGATCCCGGGGGCGAGGCCGGTGCGGGCGCGCACCGGGAGCGGCCCGCCCGGCCGAAGGGACCGGCGGAGCACGGTCTCGTGGCACGGGCGTACCGCGCGGCGCAGGAGCGGGGAGCCGATCCGGTCCTCGCCGTGATGAACGAGACCGGCTACAGCAGGCGCGGGGCGCTCAGGCTCATCGGCCGGACGCGTGACGCGGGGCTGCTGCCCGCACGGCACGTCCGGCGCTGAGCGTCCCGCGGTTCCCCCGGCCCGCCCCGCGCGCCGTCACATCAGGTCGCGCATCCGGTTGATCTCGCTGGTCTGCTGGGCCACCACGTCGTCCGCCATCTCCTCCATCCGGATGTTGTTGCCCTGTCCCTTCAGGTCGGTGGCCATGGTGATCGCCCCCTGGTGGTGCGTGATCATCAGGGTGAGGAAGAGCTGGTCGAAGGCCGTGCCGTCGGCCGCGCGCAACTGCTTCAGCTGGGCCTGTGTGGCCATTCCGGGCATCGTCGCGTGGTCGTGCCCGTGCCCGTCGTCCCGCTCCGCCCTGCCGTGGCTCTTCAGCCAGCCCTTCATCGCCTCGATCTCCGGCTGCTGCGCGGCGGCGATGCGCTCGGCCAGCTTGACGATCTTCGACGACCCGGCGCGGTCCGGCACCAGCCCGGTCATCTCCAGGGCCTGCGCGTGGTGCTGGATCATCATCCGCGCGTAGGACACGTCCGCGGAGTTGGGGGAGTCGTCCTCCACGCGCTGCCGTCGGGCCTCCTCGGCCGACAGGGTCCGGTTGGCCTCCCCCGGCCCACCCGGCGCGATGACCGAAGGCCCGCTCCCGGCGGCCGACCCGGTCCCGTCGGTACCGGAGTCGCAGCCCACG
Source organism: Streptomyces sp. NPDC000348 (assembly GCF_042898795.1). Taxonomy (NCBI): domain Bacteria; kingdom Bacillati; phylum Actinomycetota; class Actinomycetes; order Kitasatosporales; family Streptomycetaceae; genus Streptomyces; species Streptomyces sp. NPDC000348. The sequence goes on along the minus strand of NZ_JBIAZD010000025.1, from coordinate 52,191 downwards.
AGCCCGAGTACGGCCAGGGCGGTCAGCCCGGCCGCGGCGACGGACACGCGTGACGCACGGCGGTAGTGCACAAGGACCTCCTGTGGGTGGCAGGTTGCAAGACACCTCGTGAGTGCCGACGACCGTCCTAGCACGCTTCCGCGCGACAGTGATCAAAAAACTTTATTGCAAGTGTGTTGCCCCCTATTGGTATGTGCATGTCGACGACGATACTGCCGGTGCGAAAACCGTTCCGAGGCGAACGGAACCAGGGAGGAAAACAGTGATCCTGTTGAGCGTTTCCCGAACCCGGCGCAGACGCCTGGGAGTTGCCGCGGCGGCAGGCGGACTGCTGGCCGCGCTGCTCACCGCCGCGCCGGCCGCGGCGATCCCCGACCCCGGGGACTCGCCGGCCGCCGAGAAGAAGGTCTCGCGCAGCGACCAGGCCGAGGCGCGCGAGGCCATACAGAGCGGCGAGATACCCGGCCAGGACGAGATCGTCCACTCCGACAACATCCGGCACGTGGCCCACGTCCCCAAGGACGCGCTGCCCGGCACCAACTCGGACCTGGCCTTCCAGGGCCGGTACGCCTTCGCCGGCAACTACGACGGCTTCCGCATCTTCGACATCAGCGACCCGAAGGCGCCGAAGACGGTCGCCCAGGTGCTGTGCCCCGGCTCGCAGAACGACATCTCCGTCTCCGGCGACCTGCTGTTCCTGTCCACCGACTCCTCGCGCAGCGACAGCAGTTGCAACAGCACCACGCAGCCGGCGACCGAGAAGTCCTCGTGGGAGGGCATGAAGGTCTTCGACATCAGCGACAAGCGGAACCCCCGCTATGTCGCCGCCGTCGAGACCGCCTGCGGCTCGCACACCCACACGCTGGTGCCCGAGCGCAAGAACGTCTACGTCTACGTCTCGTCGTACTCGCCGAACGCGGCCTACCCCGACTGCCAGCCGCCGCACGACGGCATCTCGGTGATCAAGGTGCCGCGCAAGGCCCCGCACGAGGCGGCGCTGGTCGGCTTCCCGGTGCTGTTCCCGGGTGAGGGCCCGGACGGCGGCGGCAACCCCGGCGCGCCCACCAACCCGGGTGTCTCCAAGACCACCGGCTGCCACGACATCACCGTGCTGCCGTCGAAGGACCTGGCCGCCGGCGCCTGCATGGGCGACGGCATCCTGTTCTCCATCAAGGACCCCGAGCGGCCCAAGGTGATCGACCGGGTGCAGGACAACGTCAACTTCGCGTTCTGGCACTCGGCGACCTTCAACCAGAAGGCGAACAAGGTCGTCTTCACCGACGAACTGGGCGGCGGTGGCGGCGCCACCTGCAACGCGGAGATCGGCCCGAACCGCGGCGCGGACGGCATCTACGACATCGTCGGCAAGGGCGACCGGCAGAAGCTGGTCTTCCGCAGCTACTTCAAGATCCCCCGCCACCAGGCGGACACCGAGAACTGCGTGGCCCACAACGGCTCGCTGATCCCGGTCAAGGGCAAGGACCTGATGGTCCAGGCCTGGTACCAGGGCGGCGTCTCCGTCTGGGACTTCACCGACTCCTCGAAGCCCAAGGAGATCGCCTACTTCGAGCGCGGTCCGCTGAGCACGGAGCAACTCGTCACCGGCGGCTCCTGGTCGGCGTACTACTACAACGGCTACATCTACTCGAACGACATCGCCAAGGGCTTCGACGTCCTGAGGATCGACGACCGGCGCACGGACCCGGCCGGCCGGGTCCACCTGCGTGAGCTCAACGTGCAGACCCAGCCGGACTACTTCGACTGAGCGTCCGGCCCCGTCGCGAAGAACCGGGCGATGTCCGGCCGGCCCTTCCGGCACGTCCCGCCGGGCACCTCGGTGTCCGGCGGGACGCCCATCTCCCAGTCGAGCCGGTAACGTTTGAACAGCTCCGCGCGCAGCACCGGGACCGGCATGGGCGCGCCCGGCATCAGGGCCGCGTACACGGCGCCCATCAGCAGGGCGCGCAGCATCGGGTAGTCCGCGTCGACGTCGTGGGAGCCGTGCCGGGCGACGGTGTCGCTCAGCAGCTCGGCCAGCCGTCGCTGTTCGGGGCAGGGCAGGAAACCCTCGGCCTGCAGCAGTCCGGCCATGTGCTGGCGCATCAGGAGCGGCCGGTCCCGCGCCAGGCCCAGGATCGCGTCGATGGCCCGTGCCATCCGCTCCCGGCCGTCCTCGGTGTGCGGCTCCCGCTCCAGGGCCTCCTCCAGGGTGCGGTGCATCAGCCGGTGCACCGCGGACTGCACGAGCTGGCGCTTTCCCGGGAAGTAGTACGACACCAGGCCCCGCGCGGAGCCCGCCCGGTCGGCGATGTCGCCCAGCGTCGTCGCCTCGTACCCGTGCTCGTCGACCAACTCCACGGCGGCGTGCAGAAGTCGCTCCTTCGAACGCCTCCGCAACTCTTCATTGACCAGGGCGCTGCGCGGGGACATGCTGGACTCCTGCGTTGACTGGCTGCCAGCCAACTATACTCAGCGCGTCCGGAAATGCCCCTTGGCGGGCTTTTCCGGGTTGCCGTCCACCTCGGGCGACGCGGGGGATCGTCCGAGGTGGACGGTCTTGTGCGCAGCGGAAGTAGCCTCGGGCTACCGGCTCGCGGCGCCCGGACTCACCGGCCCGCCGGGCACCGCCGCCGGTGGACCAGCACGGCCACCGCCACGACCAGGGCGCCGATCAGCCAGCCGCCGAGGACGTCCGTGGGCCAGTGGACGCCGAGCCAGACCCGGGTGAGGCCGACGCCGGTCACCGAGAGGACCGCCACGACGAGCGCCGCGCGCCACAGGAGGCGGCCCACCCCGTGACGGTGCAGCAGCCACAGCAGCAGGCTGCAGACGACCGTCGCGGTCATGGCGTGCCCCGACGGGAACGCCGCGTAGTGCGCGGAGTCCACCGGGTCGGGCCAGACCGGGCGGGCGCGGTCCAGCGCGGCCTTCAGCCCCTGCTGCACCACCGTTCCGACGGCGACCGTGAGCACCAGCCAGAGCGCCGACCAGGGGGCCGCGTACCGCCGGACGAGCAGCGCCGCCGCCACACCGCACAGCACCCGCATCGTCCAGGGGTCCCAGACCCAGTCCGTCAGGATGCGGGACGCCTGTGTCACCCCCCGCTCCTCGACCGCCCAGCGATGCGTGGTCCGGGCGATGTCGGAGTCCAGCTCGAGCAGCGGGCGCCACTCGACGCCGACGAGCGTCAGCAGCAGCGCCGAGCACAGCGCGAGCACTCCGGTGGACAGGGTGGCCGGGCGGTGCTCCGGTGGCCTGGGCGGGGATTCGGTGTGGGGGGTGTGCATGAGGCGATCCTCGCCGAACGCCGGTGTCCGGGGCCAGTACCCCGCCCCCCGCCGGGCCTTTCCGGGCGCGCGGCGGCCCCTTTCCCGAGCGTGCGCCGCCCCTTCCGGGGGTCTGACGCTGGCGACCTCGCGTAATCGCGAGTCGCGTATTCCTTGGCCGGTGAGGGCTCGTGGTCACCGTGAGCGGCCGTGGGGAGCGCAGCGACTCCAGGTTCCTCCGGCTTCTGCGACGAGGCGGGCGGTCAGGCCACTGGGCGGATCCGGCCACCGGTTGCCTGTCGCAACGCGGCCTCCAGCCGGTCGCGGGCCTCGGTCTGGGCAGCGATCCGTTCGTCGAGGACCGCCAGCCGTTCCAACGCGACCCGCAGGCCCTTGTCCGAGGGCGGTGCGGCGGCCACATCGCCGTCCAGGCACGGCAGGAACACCCGCACGTCGTCCAGGGTGAGCCCGGCGACCAGCAGGCAGCGGATGTTGCGGACCCGCACCACCGCCCGCTCGTCGTAGATGCGGTAGCCGTTGGGGGCCCGCCGCGAGGAGATCAGTCCGGCCTGCTCGTAGTGCCGCAGCGCACGGGCGGTCGTCCCGGTCGCCCGGGCCAGCTCACCGATCCGCACCCATCCCACCTCCCGGGCCACTCCTATCACGCCACGACCGCTCCGCCGTCGACGGGGAGTACCACTCCGGTGACGAACGACGCGGCCGGCGCGGCGAGCTGGGTGACTGCCCAGGCCACCTCCTCGGGGCGACCGATCCGGGCCAGTGGGGTGTGCGCCAGCTGCCACTCCCGCACCGCTGCCATCCGCTCCGGCGTCAGGCCCTGGTGCTCGCCGATGGGGGTGTCGATCGCGCCGGGGGCGACCGCCACCACCCGAATCCTGCGGGGTGCCAGCTCGACCGCCCAGCTGCGGGTCAGCAGCTCCAGAGCGGTCTTGGTAGCCGCATAGACCGAGCTGCCGGGCCAGGCCCGCTGCCCCACCGACGTACTGACGTTGACGATCACCCCGCCCGACTTCTCCAGGAGTGGCAGCGCGACCTGGGCCAGCAGGATGGGGGCGACGAGGTTGGTGGCAAGCTGAGCTGTGATCATCTCCGGCGTCAGCGTGCCGAGGGCGCCGCTGCGCACGATGCCTGCGTTGTTGACCAGCACGTCCAGCCGGCCGTGTGTCTCCAGCACGGCCCGGATGATCCGCTCCGGCTCGCCCTCGGCGGTGATGTCGGCGGCCAGCGGCGTGATCCGGTCGTGCCTGGCCGCGGTCTCCTCGAGGGGCTCGGCCCGCCGCCCGATCGCGACCACGTGGGCGCCCTCGGCGGCGAAGGCGCGGGCGACGGCCCGGCCGATCCCGGTGCCGGCTCCGGTGACGGCGACGATCCTGCTGCTCTGCGGTGCGGTGCTGTTCATGCCGGTCATCGTGCAACCCTGCCGCCAGCGGCAAGGTCAAGCAGCGCCTGACGGACGGCAGCCACCGCCGGTGGTCACCGGGGGGCACAGCGACGCCGGGTTCCTCCGGCCTCTTCGGCCAACACCGTGGTCCGGGCAGGGATCCGACAGCGCCGCCGTGGGAACGGGGGTTGTGACGGCTCTTGTGAGCCCTCGCCGTATGTCAGGGGGACACCCGCGCTGTTCTGCCAGTGGCAGAACACCGGCCGGACCGGGCTCGGCGATCACTACAGTCCGGTCTCGTGACGACGATTACGACGTGTACGGTCGAGTACCCGGCCGACGGTTTGACGATGATCGGGCACTTCGCGCTCCCGGCCGGTGTCGACCGCCGGCCCGCGGTGCTGCTCGGACCGGAGGGCATGGGGCTCAGCGACGTCGAGCGCCGCCGGGCCGATGCTCTCGCCGAGCTGGGATACGTAGCGCTGGCCTTCGACCTCCACGGCGGACGCTACTTGGGTGACCCCGAGGAGATGCTGGCCCGTTGCATGCCACTGCTCGCCGATCCCGACCGGATGCGGGGCATCGGCCATGCGGCGCTCGACGTGTTGCGCACCGAACCGCGGACCGACCCCGACCGGATCGCCGCCGTCGGTTACGGCACCGGGGGCGCCATCGCGCTGGAACTCGGGCGTGATGGCGTCGGACTGCGCGCGATCGGGACAGTCAACGCAACCACCACGGGCCGACCGGGCGAGGCGGCACGCATCCGCTGCCCGGTGTGGGCCGGGGTCGGGTCGGAAGACCCGATCATGCCGCCCGCGCAACGGAACGCGTTCGCCGCAGAGATGCAGGCAGCGGGCGTCGACTGGCGCCTCACGGTCTACGGCGGCGCCTTGCACGCCTTCCACCACCCGCCGGTCGACCACCCCGCAGTCCCCGGCGTCGGCTACCACCCACGGCACGCGCAGCGCGCCTGGCGCGACGTCGTCGACCTGCTCGCCGAGTGCCTGCCCGTGACGGAGGGCCTGGGGGCGTGACCCGGGTAAGCACGCCGGCGCCGGGCCTGGTCGGCGTCGCACACTGACCGTCCCCTCCCCTCAAGTCCGCACGGCAGAAACGCATTCGGGCGGATGCCCGATCGCGGAGACGCGTTCGCAACGGCCGCAGTGAATGCCTGATTCACTGCGGCGGAGCCCCTGCCGTGATCACCGCGACCTGCGGCGGGCCACTCCGGCAGCCGGGGCGAGGTGTACGCATGTACTGCGGCAGTGCCGGAAGGGCGGGGCAGCGTGACGATCGAACCGGCGACCGAACGCGGGAGCAGGGGGCGCACTGCGATTGCCGCACGCCCGGTTCGTGCCCCTGTCCGCCACGCCTCCGTCCGCTCCCCGGAGCGATGCGCACGGCCCGGCGTCGACGCGGTCGCCCGGCGCGTCGCCGAACGCGACCCCGCTGCGCGTCGCCGCACGTAGAGCCGGGCGGATCGAGGCTTCAAGATCATCCCGTTGCCCCTTTGGGGCGTATCCCGGTCACACCCCTTCCGGGGCCTTCGGCCGCACCGGGCGCCGTCCTGGCGGTCGCGGGTCAGCCGAGCGCCCGCAGCCCCGGCGCGAACGCCACCAGGACCGGCACCACCGGAACCAGCGACGCCACCGCCGTGAGCCGCAGTCGGCGCCAGGCGGTGAGCCGGTCCGGGGGAGTGAGCAGCCGGCGCACCCGGGCCGGGACATGGGCCTGCGGGGCCGGACAGGGGCCGAACACGCCGCGGTGCTCGTTGAGTTCCACCAGTGCGAGGGCCGTGGTCAGCCGGCCGAACCGGCGGGACGCCATGTCGTCGGCGGCGAGTTCGACCAGCCGGTGCATCTCGTCGCGGAACGCCGCGAACACCGGAACCTGCGGGAAACCGCCCGCCAGCGCGGAGGAGCAGTGCAGCAGCCAGTCGTGCCGGGCCTGCGCGTGCCCCTGCTCGTGGGCGAGGACGGCGTCCAGCTGCCGGCCCCTCAGCCGGCGCAGCGCGGCCGTGGTGACGACCAGCCGGGGCGGGGCACCGGGCAGCCACCAGGCGTCGGGCCGCTCGCCCTCCAGCACCACGAGCCGGTCGGCGCCCGGCTGCTCCCCGGGCAGCAGCGGGGCCCGCACCCGCAGTTCGGCGCGGCGCGTCCGGCGCCGGGCGCGGGCCCGTACGACCTCCCGGACCAGCATCACCGCGCTCCACAGCCCGCCGCACGCCAGCGCCACCGCGGTGGTCTGCGCCCAGAGCCCGGCCGTGCCGAGCGCGTACGCCTCCACGACCGCACCGGGCGCGGTGGCGAAGACATGGCCGCCCACCGCCCGCCAGGCGGCCGCCGCGCTGAACGTCATCGACAGCGCGCAGCACAGCAGCACCGCCGCGATCACGCACTGCCACGCCCACAGCGCCACCACCGGTTCACGGTCCGGCCAGTCGGCCCGGGCGAGCAGCCGGGGACCCAGGACAGCGGTCAGGACGCCGAACAGCAGCAGTGCCGCGGGGAGGGCCATGCGTGCAGCCTATGAGCGCGGACAGCCCGAGGACACGGACGAACGGCCCGAAGTGACGCAGCCAACGGTCCCGCACCGTCGTCGCCGCACCGTGCGCCCCGCCCTCACATCGTCAGCAGCATCGCCACCATCGCGATCCCCATGGACAGCCGGCAGACCCGCGCCAGCTCCGGCCGGTCGCCCCAGCCGGCGTCCCGGCCGCTCCCCGCCACGGCGGCCGCGGGCACCAGCCGTACGCCGGTGGCGAGCACGTACACGACGAAGTAGAGCAGCAGGGCCCCGGTCAGCAGGGGTGTGCCCGAGCCGCCGTGCCCGTGCCCCTGCCCGGTGGCGGCTGCCATGGTCACCGCCATGTACACCATCGCCCCCGCGCCCACCAGATGGTGCAGATGGCGCGCGCCGGCGCGGGCCGCCCGCAGCGCGTGCAGCCCGGCCGCGCCGAACACCACCGCGAGGGCCGGCCAGGCCCACGCCGGCGGGGTGAACGCCGTCGCGGGCACGGCCATCACGGCCATGCCGAAGCCCATCAGCGCCTCGCCGCCCGCGGCACGGCGCTGCTCCACCACACGGCTGCGCATGCGCAGCAGACAGTAGGCGCCGGCCGCCGCGCAGAGCGCGACCAGCAGCCAGCCGGACGACGCCGGTCCGTGCACCCGAACCTCCCCCTCGAACCGTTCGGTGGTCGGTCATGGCATGCCCGGTCCCGGCGGCGGACACCCGAGCGCACAGGAGTGCGAGGGGAGCGTCCGGGGGAGTGCGGCAGGCCGGCATATATGATTCACGAGTAAAATACCTGCTAACCTTATTCTTCATGAGCAGTGCGACCCCCACCCCCACCGCCCCGCGGGCGGCCCGGCGCCTTCCGCTCGCCGCCGCGCTGCGCCTCGGGCGGCCCTCCGACATCTGGTTCAAGCCGGCCCTCAGCGTGGTCGCCGCCGTCGCCCCGCCCAGCCTGCTCCTGGCGGCCCTCGGCCGGCTCGACCTGGCGATGTACACCATGGCGGGATCGTTGTGCGCCCTCTACGCGCACAACCGCCCGTACGCCGCCCGGGCCAGGGTGCTGGCCTGGGTGGTGCTCGGCATGCTCGGCGGCCTCGCCGTGTCCCTGGTCGCCGCCTCCCTCACCGAGAACGCCGTGGTCCTGGTCACCGTCGGCGCCGTCCTGGCCGCCGTGCAGAAGGCGCTGTGCGACGCCACCCGGGTGGGCCCGCCCGGCCCCGTGATCCTCACCTTCGTCAGCTCCGCCTCACTGTTCGTGCCGCAGACCTTCGGACAGGTCCCCGGCCATCTCGCGCTCGCCGCCGTGGCCGGCGCCTGGGCCTACCTGGTGGGCATGGCGCCCGCGCCGCTCCGGCCGCACGGCCCCGAACGCCGCGCCACCGCCCAGGCGCTGAACGCCGCCGCCGCGTACGCCGGGACCGGCGGCACCGGCGACGACCGCACCGGGGCCCGCGCCGCCGCCTACGCCGCCGTGCAGGCCGCCTGGCAGTCCCTGCTCTCCACCGGCGACCGGCCCTCCGCCACCCGCCGCGCGCTCGAGCGGCTCGTCGTCCGCGCGGAAGTCGCGCTCGCCGCGCCCGCCGACGCCGACCCCGTGCGCCTGCGCGCCTGGGCCGGTGCACTGCGCGGCACCGGCGCCGTCCCGCGCACCGAGGACGCCCGCGCGGACGCCGGCGAACTCCTCGGCGTGGCCGCCGAGCGCGCCACCCCGCCACGCCCCCTGTGGGCCGGGCTCGGCCCCCTCACCCCGATCGCCGTCCGCACCGCCCTCGGCTGCGCGCTCGCCGGGTACGCCTCCCTCGCCCTCGGCATCGGCCGCCCCTACTGGGCCGTGGTCACCGCGGCCTCGCTCTACCAGGCCAACGTCACCCTCACCTGGAACCGGGCCGTCCAGCGCGTCGTCGGCAACCTCGCCGGCGTGCTGCTCTTCGCCGCCGTCGTCCCCGTCGCCCACCTCGGCCCGCTCGCCCTCGTCCTCTGCTGCCTGCTGTTCAACTTCGGCGCCGAGGCGCTCATCGGCCGCAACTACTGGCTCGGCACCGTCTGCGTGACCCCGCTCGCGCTGCTCGTCACCGAGTTCGCCGGCTACCAGCGACCCGGCGACCTGATCACCGAGCGCGCGGTGGACACCGTGGTCGGCGCCCTGGTCGGCTTCGCCGCCGCCGTGGCCGTCACCAACCGGCGGGCGGGCGACCGCGTGGAGCGGGCGCTCACCACGGCCGACCGGGCCCGCGAACACGCCGCGCGCCTCCTGGCCGGGCCCCGGCCGGCCCCCGCCGCCCTGGACGCCGCCCGCCGTGACCTCGCCGCCGCCCTGGTCGACCTGCGGGCCACCGCCGACGCCGCGGCCGGCGAGTGGTGGCAGCGCGCGCCGGCCCAGGAGCGGGTCGTGCTCGCCGAGCAGTCGGGACACCGTACGCTCGCGGCGACGGTACGACGCCAGGGGCTGCTCCCGGACCCCGGCACGGGCACGAACACGGAGGACGTACGGCCATGACGGCGACCGAAGGACCAGCGGCGGCCGGCGGCGAGGGACCGGAGACGGCCGACGGGGACGTGCCCGGCCGCTCGCGGGGCGACACCGTCGCCGCCGTCGTCCGGCAGTGGCGGGCCGTCCACCCCGGCCTCGACACCGGCCCCATGGAGGTCATCGGCCGCATCAACCGCTGTGCCGCCCTCCTCCAGCAGGCGGAGGACGCCCCGCTGCGCCGCGCCGGGCTGACCCGCCCGGAGTTCGACCTGCTGGGCGCGCTGCGCCGCACCGGCCACGAGCTGACGCCCAGCGAGCTGGCCCGCGAGACCTTCTCCTCCGGCGCCGCCGTCACCAAGCGCCTCAAGCAGCTCACCGAACGCGGACTGGTGGAACGCCGCGGCGACACCCGCGACCGCCGGGTCGCCCACGTCCGCCTCACCGACTCCGGACGCGACCTGGTCGACGGCATCCTGCCCGCACAGCTCGCCTACGAGACCGCCGTGCTGTCGGGTCTGGGCGGCCCGGAACTCGGCGAGCTCGCCGCCCTGCTCGGCGAGTTGCTCGGCCAGCTGGAAGGACGCCTGGGCGCGCTGCGGGCGTGACGGCCGCGGGTCCCCCGCTCACCTCTCGTCCGCCGCCCGGCGCACTCCGGACACCGCCCCCCGCGCATCGGGGAGCGCGACGACGCGCGGGCCCTCAGGACGCGGGGACGGGCTCCGCCGGCACCGTGCGCTCCACCGGCGCGGACCGGCTCACGGCGCTCCCCTCCGCCCCCTCGCCACGCCGGGCCCGGCCGTCCGGCGCGGGCGTGCGCCGCCCTCAGATGCCGGGCCGGTACCGCAGCGGGTGTCCGGCCGGGACCTCGACCAGCACGATCGGTGTGCCGTCCGGGTCCGCGATCCACATCTCGATCAGGCCCCACGGCTCCTGCACCGGAGGACGGACGACGTCGACGCCCGCGTCCGCCAGTTCCTCGTGCGCGGCCGCGACGTCCTCGACCTGGAGCCACAGCCGTACGTCCGGGGACGCCGCCGAGGAGGGGTCCGCGCGGCCCGAGAGCTCCAGGAACCCCCCGCCGAGGAAGTAGACGGTGCCGCGTTCCGGACCGGTGCCGAACTCGCGGTGGACGGCGAGGCCCAGCCGCTCCCCGTAGAAGGCGCGGGAGCGGTCGGGGTCGGTGGGGCGGAGCAGGACGCGGCTGCTCAGTACGTGCACCATGCGGCCGAGCGTAGCGGCCGGGTTACCCTCGTTCCCGCCCGAATCACGCCGGAAGGCGCCCAGACGAACCGGAGACGTGCCCATGGAATCCGCCACCGACACCGCACTGACCTTCCGCGACGCGACCGACGCCGATGTGGACGTCCTCGTCGCGCTGATCGAGTCGGCGTACCGGGGCGAGTCCAGCCGGACCGGGTGGACCACCGAGGCGGACATCCTCCAGGGGCAGCGGACCGATCCGGAGGGTGTGCTGGAGGTCATCAAGTCGCCGGACAGCCGGCTGCTCACGGTGGAGCGCCGGGGCCGCGTCGTGGCCTGCTGCCAGCTGGAGCACCGCGGCGCGTACGCCTACTTCGGGATGTTCGCGGTCAGCCCCGCCCTCCAGGGCGCCGGACTCGGCAGGACGATCATCGCGGAGGCGGAGCGCCGGGCCCGCGAGACCTGGGGCGTGGGCGAGATGCACATGACGGTGATCTCCGTGCGGGAGGACCTGATCGCCTGGTACGAGCGGCGCGGCTACCGCCGTACGGGGAAGACGACGCCCTTTCCCTACGGCGACGAGCGCTTCGGCATTCCGCTCCGTGACGACCTGCGGTTCGAGCTGCTGGTGAAGGAACTGGTCTGACGGCTCATGCCGTGAAGCGGCCGGTGCGCTTGATCTCCGGGTAGTCGGTGGTGGCGCCGTCGAGCCCCAGGGCCCGTACCAGCCTCAGGTGGTCCTGGGTGTTCACCACCCAGCCGATGATCCTCAGCTCGGCCTCCCGCGCCCGCTCGACGATCTCCAGGGTGAGCCGGCGGATGTTGAGGCAGACGGTCGAGGCGCCGGCCCCGACCGCCCGGTCCACGACGTCGGTGCCGTAGCGGCTCGCGATGAGGGCCGTACGCGCCCCGGGAACCAGGCGGGCGGTCTCCGCGATCGCCTCGTCGTGGAACGAGGACACCTCGACCCGGCCGGCCAGGTCCCGTTCGTTCATCACCCCGGCCAGCGCCCGCGCCGCGCGGACGTCCTTGATCTCGGCCTGCAGAGGCGTCCGGACGGCGTCGAGCACCTCCTCGAAGAGGGGAATCCGCTCGCCCCGCCCGGCGTCCAGGGCGCGCAGCTCGGCGAGGTTCTTGTCGGCGATCGCGCCCGTGCCGTCCGTGGTGCGGTCCACCTCCGTGTCGTGCATGACGACGAGCGCGCCGTCCTTGCTCAGATGCAGATCGAGTTCGATGACGTCGAGGCCCGCCTCCTGGGCGGCGACGAAGGACCGGAGGGTGTTCTCGGGCTCGACACCCATCACTCCGCGGTGACCGATGGTGAGGAAGTTCAAGGTCCGACTCGCTTCCGTCGACGGCGGCGGGGGGCCGCGTCCCTACGGCCCTTCTGGACCGTATCGCCTGTGCCCGCCGCGTCCAGAGGCTGCACCCGGATCGCAGGCACCGTCGCCCACCCTGGTGTCTCACAGGAAAAAATGCGGTGAGAGCGGGGGTGGGGCAGGATAATTTCCTGAGGTGCCCCTTGCTGGGAGAAACCTCGTATGTATACGGTCTCCTTACGCGAGGTTCTCCCGTGGAGGATGGGATATGACGGAAATTCTTGTGCAGGTGGGTACCGAAGAGCAGGTTCCTTCGGTGACCAGGGTGGTGGAGCACCCGGCGTGGCCCGTGCTCAAGGATGCCGTGGAGCGGATCCGGCCCTGGCAGTCCAAGGACGGCTCGATCGACTTCGACGCCGACGGTGCCCCGGACCGCGCCGACGCCGAGCGCGCGGTGCGCACCGTGATCGGTGCCGTCGAGGAGCTCTCCCCGCTGCTCCCGCACGACCGCGCCTACCACGAGGCGCTCGCCGCGGACCTGGGCCGCTGGGCCGAGGGCGGCTTCGAGGTGCCGGACTTCCTCGACTCGCTGCTGGCCTTCCAGCCGGCCGCGAGCCGCGCGGACGGCCTCCAGCACCTGGTCGTCTTCCCGATGTACACCCAGAACGGCAACCCGGACCGCAATCTCGAGGCGGTCGTGCTGCGCATGGTCTGGCCCGACTGGCTGGCCGAGCTGGAGCGCACCCGCTACGACAACCCGCTGTTCTGCGGCATCACCTTCGAGGACTTCACCTCGGGCTACGACACCAACTCCGCGGTCCTCTTCCCGGAGACCATCGCGGTGCGCGAGGCCCCGGAGCGGTTCTCCTGGGGCGGCATCTTCTGCGACCGCGAGGCCGCCCGATTCCGCCGCGTCACCGAGGCCGCCGTGAACATCCTGGGCCTGGAGCTGCCCGAGGACGTCGCCGCCATGGTGCACGACCAGAAGCGCTGCGAAGAGGCGTTCGTGCTCTGGGACATGGTCCACGACCGCACCCACAGCCACGGCGACCTGCCGTTCGACCCATTCATGATCAAGCAGCGCCAGCCGTTCTGGATGTACGGCCTGGAGGAGCTGCGCTGCGACCTCACCGCCTTCAAGGAGGCCGTGAAGCTGGCCGGCGACGGTGTCCCGCAGGCCCGTGACGTGCAGGTCGCGGTGCTCTTCGACCGCATGTTCCGCTTCCCGGTCACCGGTGAGCGCGTGCGCAACTACGACGGCCTCGGCGGCCAGCTGCTCTTCGCCTACCTGCACAAGCACGACGTCGTCCGCTGGACCGACAACAAGCTCTCCATCGACTGGGAGCGCGCCCCGCAGGTCACCAACCGGCTGTGCGCCGAGATCGAGACGCTGTACCGCGACGGCATCGACCGCCCCAAGCTCGTCCACTGGTTCGCCGGGTACGAGCTGGTCTCCACCTACCTCCCCCCGCACCCGGGCTCCACGTGGGCCAAGGGTCCCGACGCCCTCGACCTGACGCTGCCGCCGCGGAAACTCGTCGATGACGTGCTTCCGGACGAGTTTCCGCTGAGCATGTTCTATGAGGCCCTGTCCAAGAAGCTGAAGAACGTGATCGCCTCCACCAAGGGCATCACGGCGGACGGTGCCGAGCGGGTCGCCGCGTGAGCGATCGCGAGTCCACAACTGCTCGGGAGGCGAGGACCATGGGGAACGGGGCGCTCGACGGAGCGGTGATCGCGGTGGCCGGCGCGGGGGGACCCGCGGGCCGGGCGGCACTGCTCAGGTTGGCCGAGGCGGGAGCGGTCGTCGTCGGCTCGGACAACGACCCGGAGCGGCTGGCGGAGGCCGTGGACGCGGCGCGCTACGCGCACGGCGGCGCCACCGTCACCGGCGACACGGTCGACCTGCTGGACCTGGACTCCACCCGTGACTGGGCCGCCCGGATCGAGAAGGAGTTCGGCCGGGTCGACGGACTGGTCCACCTCGTCGGGGGCTGGCGCGGCAGCGAGACCTTCACCAAGACCAGCCTGGACGACTGGGACTTCCTGGAGCTGCTGCTGGTGCGCACCGTGCAGCACACCACCCTCGCCTTCCACGAGGCGCTCCAGCGCAGCGACCGTGGCCGGTACGTCCTGATCAGCGCGGCCGGCGCCAGCAGGCCCACCGCGGGCAACGCCGCGTACGCCGCGGCCAAGGCCGCCGCCGAGGCGTGGACGCTGGCCATGGGCGACTACTTCCGCAAGGCCGGGGGCGATCAGGGGCCGACGTCGGCGGCTGCGATCCTGGTGGTGAAGGCGTTGGTGCACGACGCGATGCGCGCCGACCGCCCCCACGCGAAGTTCGCGGGCTTCACGGACGTCAAGGAACTGGCCGAGGCCATCGCCGGAGTCTGGGACAAGCCCGCCACGGAAGTGAACGGAAACCGTCTGTGGCTGACCGAGAAGCCGTGAACCCACCCAGGACCGACGCGCGTCGTCATCACGACCCGGACGTCCGCGGTTTCGCCAGCGACAACTACGCCGGGGCCCACCCGGAGGTGCTCGCCGCCCTGGCCCTGGCCAACGGCGGGCACCAGGTCGCGTACGGCGAGGACGTGTACACCGAGAACCTCCAGCGGGTGATCCGCAGCCACTTCGGCCCCACGGCCGAGGCGTTCCCCGTCTTCAACGGCACCGGCGCCAACGTCGTCGCGCTCCAGGCGGTCACCGACCGCTGGGGTGCGGTGATCTGCGCCGAGAGCGCCCACATCAACGTGGACGAGGGCGGCGCCCCGGAGCGGGTCGGTGGGATCAAGCTGCTCACCGTGCCCACTCCGGACGGCAAGCTCACCCCCGAGCTGATCGACCGCCAGGCGTACGGCTGGGAGGACGAGCACCGGGCGATGCCCCAGGTGGTCTCCCTCACCCAGGCCACCGAGCTGGGCACGGTGTACACCCCGGACGAGATCCGGGCCATCTGCGAGCACGCCCATGCGCACGGCATGAAGGTGCACGTCGACGGCTCCCGGCTGGCCAACGCCGCCGCCGCGCTGAACGTGCCGATGCGCGCCTTCACCAACGCGGTCGGCGTCGACCTGCTCTCGCTGGGCGGCACCAAGAACGGCGCCCTGTTCGGCGAGGCGGTCGTGGTGCTGAACCCGGACGGCATCCGGCACCTGAAGCACCTGCGCAAGCTGTCCATGCAGCTGGCGTCCAAGATGCGCTTCGTCTCGGTGCAGCTGGAGGCGCTGCTCGCCCGAGACCTGTGGCTGCGCAACGCCCGGCACGCCAACGAGATGGCCCAGCGGCTGGCCGAGGGCGTGCGTGCCGTGCACGGTGTGGAGATCCTCCACCCGGTGCAGGCCAACGCGGTCTTCGCGCGGCTCCCGCACGAGGTGGGCGAGCGCCTGCAGAAGCGGTTCCGCTTCTACTTCTGGGACGAGGCGGCGGGCGACGTCCGCTGGATGTGCGCCTTCGACACCACCGAGGACGACGTGGACACGTTCGTGGCGGCCCTCAAGGAGGAGGCGGCCCGCTAGCAGCGCATGCATAGGTATGCGGTCGACAGGAAATGTATTGACTCCCGGTCGACCGCATACCTATGCTCTGGCGACATGCAGCTGATCCAGCAAAACCCGGACCTCTCCGCCTATCTCGCCGCCGACGAGGCGATCGACCACCACCATCCGCTGGTCCGCGAGACCGCGGCACGCCTCACCGCCGGGGTGGCCGACTCGTATGAATATGCGCGGGCGGCCTTCGAGTTCGTGCGGGACACCATCCCGCACTCCCAGGACTCCGGCGATCCCCGGGTCACCTGGCGCGCCTCCGACGTCCTGGAGCAGGGAACCGGCGTCTGCTACGCCAAGGCCCACGCGCTGACCGCGCTGCTGCGGGCCGAGGACATCCCGACCGCCCTCTGCTACCAGAACCTCGGCGTCGTGCACGGCCTGGTCGCCGTACGGTTCAGGGGTGCCTGGCACCGGCAGGACCCGCGGGGCAACAAGCCCGGAGTGGACGCCCGGTTCTCCCTGGACGGCGAGCGGCTGGCCTTCACCCCCGACCCGGCGTCCGGGGAGGAGGACCACCCGGTCCTGTACGCCGCACCGCACCCGGTCGTACTGGACGCACTCCGGGCCGCTTCCGACCGGCCGCACCTGTGGCGGACGCTTCCCACCGCACTCTGAGTCCGGGGCGGCCGGCCGGTGGCGTCAGTGTGCCTCGGCCTGCCGGACCTGCTCCGGGGTCGGGGCCGTGCCGCCGAGGTGGGCCGGCATCCACCAGGTGTCGTCCGGACCCTTGGGGCGCACCGGGTAGGCGCGCTGCGCCGCCTCCAGCAGCTCCTGCACACGCTCGCGCAGCTGCCGGGTGATCGCGCCCGCGTACTTGTCCCTGGACGCCTCGATCGCCTCGCCCACGCGGATGGTGATCGGGGTGTGGCTGCGCCCGAAGTTGCGCGGGTGGCCCTTGGTCCACAGGCGCTGCGTGCCCCACACCGCCATCGGGACCAACGGCACGCCGGCCTCCTGCGCCAGGCGCGCGGCACCCGACTTGAAGCTCTTCAGGGTGAACGACTGCGAGATCGTCGCCTCCGGGAAGACGCCCACGATCTCCCCCGACCGCAGCGACCGCAGCGCGTGCTCGTACGCCGCCTCGCCCTGCTCGCGGTCCACCGGAATGTGCTTCATGCCGCGCATCAGCGGACCGGAGATCCGGTGCCGGAAGACCGACTCCTTCGCCATGAAGCGGACGAGCCGCTTCTGGGGGAGCGCCGCCAGGCCGTTGAAGACGAAGTCCAGGTAGCTGATGTGATTGCTCACCAGTACGGCGCCGCCCGAGCGCGGTATGTTCTCCGACCCCTGACAGTCGATCTTGAGGTCCCACACCTTGAACAGGGTGCGGGCGAAACCGACGACGGGCCGGTAGACGAGGTCTGCCATGGGCGGGTCGGAACCCTTCCTTCTCTGCCTGGGAAGGAAGCTCCCAGTCGAAGTTACGGAGCCGTAGGTTTACGGCTTGTCGCAGATGCTGCCCGAAGAACGGCCGGTGGACCAGCCCTGGCGCCCGGTGGCGGCGAGATTCTCGTCACGTCCCCTTGATCCACCTCGGGCTTTGCGCGTCCGGACGGGAATGTCCGCGGCCCCGGGGGCGCTGGAAGCCGTTGACAGCGGATCCACGGCGGGAGCGGGCGAGTGCGGGAGCGGGACGGCGGACGACGGTTCACGGCGGGGGAACCATGGGCCGGACCGGAGGAGCGGCTGGGGGAGCGCGCCACCCTGGTGCAGTTCTCCAGCGCCTTCTGCGCGCCCTGCCGGGCGACCCGGCGGGTGCTCGCCGAGGTGGCCGCGCTGGTGCCGGGCGTGGTCCACGTGGAGATCGACGCCGAGGCCCATCTGGACCTCGTGCGCCGTCTGGAGATCGTGAGGACGCCGACGGTGCTGGTCCTCGACGCCGCCGGCCGGATCGTGCGGCGCGCGACCGGACAGCCGCGCAAGGCCGATGTGATCGCCGCGCTCGGGGAGGCCGTGTGAGGGCCGGCCGGGCCGCGGTGGGGCGGCTCCCACATCGCGGGACCGACTTGACTGTGCATGCCACCCGTCGTCAGCCTGGCCCCATGCCTTCGGAACCCCTTCGCCCCCGGCGGGTACCCGGCCGCCCGGCGGCCGCCGTCCGCGCCGCGCGTGTGCGCCGACCGGGCCGGTGAGCAGCCGCGAGCCCGTTCGTCCCCCCACGCAGAAGGACGGTTTCATGACGGCCACGTCCGACCTGGGCACCGCCCGGCCCGCCTCGCCCGAACTGCTGCGCTCCGTCTTCCGCCGGCACGCGGCGGGCGTCGCCGTGATCACCGCGCGCGGTCGCCGCGGTCCGGTCGGCTTCACCGCCACCTCCCTCGCCTCCGTCTCCGCCGAGCCCCCGATGCTCTCCTTCGCCGTCGGCACCGGGAGCTCGAGCTGGCCGGCGATCGCGACGGGCGACCACGTCGGCGTGCACGTCCTCGGGGAGCACCAGCAGGAGCTGGCGGCGACCTTCGCGCGCAGCGGCGCCGACCGCTTCGGTCCGGCCACCGCCTGGCGGGAGGGGCCGAAGGGGGTTCCGGTGCTGGACGACGTGCCGGCCTGGACGGTGTGCAAGGTGGTGGCCCGGGTGCCCGCCGGCGACCACCGGATCGTGGTCGCAGAGGTGCTGCTCGGCGACCCCGACGGCCACGGCCGCCCGCTCCTCTACCACCAGGGACGCTTCAACGGCCTGCGCGACTGAGGCGGGGTTCCGCCTGGTCGCGGTCCCCTCGAGTTCCGGTTACGCTGCGTTGCGAAGGTCACAGTTCAAAGCGCTTGCTTAGCGGGAAAGAACTGGATGTACTGACGAGTAATATTCCGGTCGGAGCGCGGGCCGCCCCGACCGGGACCGCCCTCTTCAGGCGCCTATGCTGCCTGGAGGCAGCCAGCCAGAAATGACGATGCAGTAGGAGAGCCGGCGTGAGCTTGAGGATCGTTGTCACCGTGAAGTACGTGCCCGACGCCACTGGCGACCGGCACTTCGCCGATGACCTGACCGTCGACCGGGACGACGTGGACGGTCTGCTCTCCGAACTGGACGAGTACGCGGTCGAGCAGGCGCTGCAGATCTCGGAGAACTCCGACGACGACGTGGAGATCACCGTGCTGACGGTGGGCCCGGAGGACGCCAAGGACGCCCTGCGCAAGGCGCTGTCCATGGGCGCCGACAAGGCGATCCACGTCGAGGACGACGACCTGCACGGCACCGACGCCATCGGCACCTCCCTGGTCCTGGCCAAGGCGGTCGAGAAGGCCGGCTACGACCTGGTGATCTCCGGCATGGCCTCCACCGACGGCACCATGGGCGTGGTGCCGGCGCTGCTCGCGGAGCGCCTGGGCGTGCCGCAGGTGACCCTGCTGTCCGAGGTGTCCGTCGAGGACGGGGTCGTGAAGGGCCGCCGCGACGGCGACACCGCCTCCGAGCAGCTCGAGGCCTCCCTCCCGGCCGTCGTGTCGGTCACCGACCAGTCGGGTGAGGCGCGCTACCCGTCCTTCAAGGGCATCATGGCGGCCAAGAAGAAGCCGGTTCAGTCCTGGGACCTGTCCGACCTCGACATCGACGAGGACGAGGTCGGCCTGGAGAACGCCTACACGGTCGTCGAGTCGGCGGCCGAGCGTCCCGCCCGCACCGCGGGCACGATCGTCAAGGACGAGGGCGAGGGCGGCAAGCAGCTCGCCGCCTTCCTCGCGGAGCGAAAGTTCGTCTGAGCCAC
Organism: Streptomyces sp. NPDC000348; assembly: GCF_042898795.1. Taxonomy (NCBI): domain Bacteria; kingdom Bacillati; phylum Actinomycetota; class Actinomycetes; order Kitasatosporales; family Streptomycetaceae; genus Streptomyces; species Streptomyces sp. NPDC000348. Next base: position 32,765 of record NZ_JBIAZD010000025.1, on the reverse strand, counting down.
CAGGCTCCGCTCGCTTCCCGCCCCTCACACCTCGCAAGCAGGAGAGAAGAAGTCCCATGGCTGAAGTTCTCGTCTACGTCGACCACGTGGACGGCGCCGTCCGCAAGCCCACCCTGGAGCTGCTGACCCTGGCCCGCCGCATCGGTGAGCCGGTCGCCGTCGCGCTGGGAGGCGGCGCCGCCGACACCGCCGCCGCGCTCGCCGAGCACGGCGCGGTGAAGGTCCTCACCCACGAGGCCGCCGAGTACGCCGACTACCTGGTCGTGCCGAAGGTCGACGCCCTCCAGGCCGCGGTCGCCGCGGTCTCCCCGGCCGCCGTCCTGGTCCCCTCCTCCACCGAGGGCAAGGAGATCGCCGCCCGCCTGGCGCTGCGCCTGGGCTCCGGCGTCATCACCGACGCCGTCGACCTGGAGGCCGGCGACTCCGGCCCGGTGGCCACCCAGTCGGTGTTCGCCGCCTCCTACACCACCAAGTCCCGCGTCTCCAAGGGCACCCCGGTCATCACGGTCAAGCCGAACTCGGCCGCCGTGGAGGCCGCCCCGGCCGCCGGTGCGGTCGAGGCCCTGTCCGTGACCTTCTCCGCCGCGGCGACCGGCACCAAGGTGACCGGCCGTACGCCGCGCGAGTCGACGGGCCGTCCGGAGCTGACCGAGGCCGCGATCGTGGTCTCCGGCGGCCGCGGTGTCAACGGCGCGGAGAACTTCGGACTCATCGAGGCGCTCGCCGACTCGCTCGGCGCGGCCGTCGGCGCCTCGCGCGCCGCCGTCGACGCCGGCTGGTACCCGCACACCAACCAGGTCGGCCAGACCGGCAAGAGCGTCTCCCCGCAGCTGTACATCGCCTCCGGCATCTCCGGCGCGATCCAGCACCGGGCCGGCATGCAGACCTCAAAGACCATCGTGGCCGTCAACAAGGACGCCGAGGCCCCGATCTTCGACCTGGTCGACTACGGCGTCGTCGGCGACCTGTTCGACGTCGTGCCCCAGCTCACCGAGGAGATCAAGGCCCGCAAGGGCTGATCACCCGAGCCGTACGAGGCCCCCGCGACCGCACCGGTCGCGGGGGCCTCGGCGCGTCAGAGGGCCGGGGAGGCCCGGACCGGCAGGGGGCCGCTCGGGAACCGGCCGTCCACCGCGAAGGCCGCCCACCGCCACAGGCGACGTCCGGGAGGCAAGCCGTCCCCGACCCACCGCCGTCCGCGGCGGGGCGGCACCGCGGACCGGGCTCCGGCCGGAGAGGAACGGCCGTGCCGTCGGCCGCCGCGGCGGAGCCGGTCAGCGGCTGTTGCCCGGGCGGTGGACGCTGAGGTCGCCGTAGGCCGACAGAGCGGCGGCCGGGTCACCGGGTTCGTGCCGCAGGGTGGCGTCCAGGAAGGCGAGCGTGGCTGCGGCGACGACGCGCGGGCTCCTGGTGCGGCCCAGGGAGCCGACCAACGAGGGCACCGGCGGCAGGTACAGGGGGCCGTCCATGAAGGTGAGGTGCGCGGCGCCGGGGATGGTGAGCCGGTAGCTCGTCGCACTGTTGAGCCCGAGGGCCCTGATGAGGCGGGGCACGTAGCGCGGGTCGGTGCCGGGGGTGATGGCCTGGGTGAGCGCGAGCGTCGGCTGGTGGAGGGAGGGGGAGGTGGGGCCGTGAGGGTAGCCGTCCAGATCGATGACGGCGTCGAACCGGCGGTCCTGCCGGGCTGCCTGCAGGGCGGCGGCACCCCCCATGGAGTGGCCGGTGACCGCGGCTCGGCCGGTGTCCAGGCGTCCGGTCAGCGGGCCGGTGATCCCCCCTCGGTCCAGCCGGCCCAGCTGGGTGAGGACGAAGCTGAGGTCGGCGGCCCGAACAGCCGTCCAGCCGGCCGCCAGCCTGTCGTCCTCGTCCCGGTCGCCGGTGGAGGCGGTCCTGGTGTGAATCGTCCGGCCGTCGGTGAGGACGACGGCGGCGGAGTCGTACGGGTGGTCGAGGGCGGCGACCACATAGCCGTGGCCGGCCAGTTCCTCCGCCCAGGCGGTGTTCTGGGTACGCACTCCGCCCGACCCGGGGGAGAACAGCACGACCGGGAACCGTCCGCCCCCACCGGCCACCGGGGCGTCGAAGACCGAATGCGTGCGGGCACGCGGGACGCCGTCTACCAGGAAGCCGGGCAGGCCGACCTGGCGGGCGAGGGCATCGGAAACGGTGCGCGCCTCGTGCTCCGTGCGTCCGAGGTACCGGGCCCGCTCCGCGCCTGCGGGGCTCTTCCGCGCGGGATACCAGAACTGGACCACGACCGTGCGCCGGTCGTGCGGATCGGCGGTGAAGCTCTCGGGACGGCGTGGGTCGGTCCACTGCACCACGCGGGTGCCGACCGCGAAACGGCCCGACGGCTCGGGGAACACGGGCACGGGAAAGGCCCAGGCGGCCGACGGGCCCATGGCGATCAGACCGAGGCAGGCCACCGACCCCGGCAACGCCAGCCACCCCCGGGCCCGCCACGCCGGCCGGCCGGTACCTCGTCGCATCAGGGGAGAGACGGCGAACGGCAGCACGAGGGCGGCGGCCGCCAGTACCGGCAGCATCTGCCAGCGGATCCCCACCACACTCAGCACGATCGCGGACGGCACGAGAACCGCCCCCGCCGCGATCGTGACGCGTGGGCGGACAGCGGGGGGAAACCAGCGCGCCACCACCAGCGCGACGGCACCCGGCAGCACAAGGAATTCCAGGGGGGACATGTACAGCCCCGCGATGATCTCGGTCACCCGGCCATCCTCGGCGCGTGGCACGCGCTGCCACATCGGTCCCGGGTCGCCCTCGCGTGCCACCGGAGTCGCAGTCCGTGGCATGTCCCCCGTGCGACCGGAGTCGCAATCGAGCACGCCGGGTCGGCGGCCGCCTTTGCGACCGCGGGAGTAGCGGGACTCCTCCTGCGGTCGTATCCCGGCACGACGCCGTCAGACGGTGGACTCATGCGCTTCGCGGGCCCGCGGTCTACCGTGATCAGGGCCGCGGTACACGCCGGGGAGCGGGGCGCGCGCTCTCCGCACCCGACCGGCTCCGGCCGTACGCGGTGGTGGCCCCGGCCGGGGCCACCAGGACGCTGAATCGACGGGGACACGTGATGACCGAGGCGGCTGCGGAGCCGGGTAGTGCCCACCCGGTGCGCCACCGGGACCGCGTGCGGCGGACGAGGACAGCCGCGGGGCTGAAGGGGTACGCCGACCCGGCCTCCGGGCGAGCGGCGCGACGGGGGAGAGCCGTCCGGCGCCGGGGCCTCCGGCCGCCGCCCATGGTGGGGGACTCGCTGCTGCCGGCGCTGCTCCTGCTCAACGTCATGACCACGCGCGCCCCGCGGGAGCTGCCGGTGGCCGTGGCCCTCACCGCCGCCCTCGCCCTGCCCCTGGTGTGGCGGCGCCGGGCCCCGCTCACGGTGTTCGGCGCCGTGGCGGCCGCGGCCTTCGTCCAGTGGCTGATGGACGTCCAGCTGCCGGCGGACATCGCCTTGCTGGTGGCGCTCTACACGGCGGCCGCGAACTCGGGACGGCGCGGCACGCTCGTCGCCGGTGCCGTCGTGGAGGCCGGGGCCCTGCTGGCCTGTCTGCGCTGGGCGGCGGAAGGCATGTTCCCGACCCTCTTCGTCGCGGTGACCGCGACGGTCGTCGCCGCCGCCGTCCTGGGTGTGAACGTGCGGACCACGCGCGCCTACCTCGCGGCCGTGGAGGAACGGGCCGCACGCCTGGAGCAACAGCGGGACCAGCAGGCGCGACTGGCCGTCGCCGAGGAGAGGACACGTATCACCCGGGAGATGCACGACATCGTCACCCACAACCTGTCCGTCATGGTCGCGCTCACCGACGCCGCCGTCCACGCGCAGCACCGGTCGCCCGACAAGGCCACCACCGCGATGCTCCGGATCTCCGAGACGGGCCGGCAGGCCCTGGCCGACATGCGGCGCTCGTTGGGCATCCTGCGGACCGACGAACCGGACGCGGAGCGCCACCCGTTGCCCGGCATCGCACAACTGGAGACCCTCGCCGACCAGATGCGCGCCGCCGGGCTGCCGACCCGCGTCGAGGTCCAGGGCGGCCACACCCACATACCCGCCACCGCACAACTGACCGTCTACCGCCTGGTACAGGAAGCCTTGACCAACACCCTCAAGCACACACCCACAGGCACACACGCGACGGTCCGGGTGCTGTGCTCGACCGGGACCGTCGCGGTGGACGTCACCGACAGCGGCCCCTGCCCGCCGCTCCCCGGCGCCACACCCTCCGGCCACGGCATCCCCGGCATGCGCGAGCGCGCGGCCGCCTACGGGGGGACGTTGCGGGCCGGACCGCTCCCGGGCGGCGGCTGGGGAGTCCGTACCCGCCTCCTCCTCGGCAGCGGCGGAGCGGCGACCGCATGACGATCCGCATCCTGATCGCCGACGACGAAGCGCTGCTCCGGATGGCCTTCGGCACGGTCCTGGAGGCCCAGCCCGACATGGCACCGGTCGGCGAAGCCGCGGACGGCGTCCAGGCCGTACGCCTCGCCCGGGAACTGCGACCCGACGTCGTCCTCATGGACGTCCGGATGCCCGGGACCGACGGGATCGAGGCGACCCGGCAGGTCATCCGGATCTCCCCGCGGAGCAGGGTGCTGATCCTCACCACCTTCGACCTCGATGAATACGCCTTCGCCGGACTCAACGCCGGAGCCTCGGGCTTCCTGCTGAAAAACACCAGGCCCGAGGAACTGTTCACCGCGATACGCAGTGTGGCCGAGGGCGACGCGGTGGTCTCCCCGCGGGTCACCCGCCGTCTGCTGGAGAACTTCCGCCCGCACCTTCCCGGCGGCGGCAGCGCCGACCGCGACGAGCGGCTGAACCGGCTCAGCGCCCGTGAGCGCGAGGTGCTCATCCAGGTGGGCCGCGGCCTGTCCAACACCGAGATCGCGGCCACCCTGCACCTCGCGGAGGCGACCGTGAAGTCCCACCTGGGGCGAATCCTGCACAAGCTCGAACTCCGCGACCGGATACAAGCCGTGATCCTCGCCCACGAGAGCCGCCTCGTCCACCCGGCGTGACGCCGCCGCCCGGAGCCGACGGCGATGTCCTCAGCCCCCGGCGTCACCAGCGCCGCACGAGCGTCCGACGTGACTGTCACGACCGGCGCGGGCGGAACGACATGGCCTCCGGCGGACGCCCCGGGCGCCCGTCCGCCGGGGCCGGCTTCGGGGACAGTGCTGTACCGGACACCGGAAGGGCCACCGAAGCGGCGGGCGCGCTCTTCCGTCCCGGACGGCGCGCGACACCGCCGCGAGTCGGCACGGACGAACGGTGCCGGAGGAACGCGACCGTGACGGGACGGCGGAGCGGACCGGATGACGGGCCGGTGTTGACCGGCGGGAAGGAGGCCCGATAACTTCGTTCAACGGATTGTTGATTCCGTATGGCGGAATTTCGGGAGGGTGCGGGATGGGCCAGGAGCAGCAGGAGCGGGTGGCGACCAGTCTCGCGGGTACCCTCACCCAGGAGATCGGCGCCTCCCTCGCGCCGGTCGACGCCGAACTGGAGCGCCGCTACCCCGGGGACCCCGGCACCCGCCAGCCCGTCCACACCGTCTACGTCCCCGGTGACGCCTTCGCCGCCGACACCCTCCGCACCTGGGGCGACCGGGCCCTCGCCGCGCTCGACGAGCACGCCCCCGACGCCGCCTCCCTCGCCGCCGTCCTCGGGCTCGACGGCGACCTGGCCGAGGACGTCCACGGCCGCGTCCGCGCCAAGCTGGAACGCGAGCCGGTGGAGGACCTGCGCGTCGACTTCGAGGACGGCTACGGCAACCGCCCCGACGCCGAGGAGGACGAGGCCGCGGCCCGCGCGGCCCGGCTCGTCGCCGAGGCGTACCGCGACGGCACCGCGGCCCCGTACACGGGCATCCGCGTCAAGTGCATGGAGGCCGCCGTCCGCGACCGGGGCATCCGCACCCTCGACATCTTCCTCACCGGCCTGGCGGAGGCCGGAGGACTGCCCGACGGGCTGGTCCTGACCCTGCCCAAGGTCACGTATCCCGAGCAGGTCGCCGCCATGGCCCGCCTCCTCGGCGCCTTCGAGGAGGCGCGCGGTCTCGAGCCCGGCCGGATCGGCTTCGAGATCCAGATCGAGACCAGCCAGGCCATCCTCGCCGCCGACGGCACCGCCACCGTCGCCCGCATGATCCAGGCCGCCGGGGGCCGCGCCACCGGCCTGCACTACGGCACCTTCGACTACAGCGCCTGCCTCGGCGTCTCCGCCGCGCACCAGGCGAGCGACCATCCGGCCGCCGACCACGCCAAGGCCGTCATGCAGGTCGCCGCCGCGGGCACCGGAGTGCGCCTCTCCGACGGCTCCACCAACGTCCTGCCCGTCGGCCCGACCGAGAAGGTCCACGACGCCTGGCGGCTGCACTACGGCCTCACCCGCCGCGCCCTCGCCCGCGCCTACTACCAGGGCTGGGACATGCACCCCGGCCACCTCCCCACCCGTTACGCGGCCGTCTTCGCCTTCTACCGCGAGGGCTTCGCGCAGGCCGCCACCCGTCTCGCCCGGTACGCCGACCGGGCCGGCGGCGACGTCATGGACGAGCCCGCCACCGCCAGGGCCCTCGCCGGACACCTGCTGCGCGGCCTGGACTGCGGCGCCCTGGACGCCGCCGAGGTGGCACGCCTGACCTCCCTGTCCCGCGCCGGCCTGGAGGGCTTCGCCTCGCCCCGGCGGGGTGGCCCCACGGCCCCCACGCGGTAGCCCGGGGCACCCGCCCGCCCCACTCGGCGCGTGCCGATGGACCTCCCCCGGGCCCCGGTCCGAGGAGGGGCGAGGGAACGGCCGACGCCGGGGCGGCGCGCTCCACGACGCCGGCCGCGCTCTGCGAAGTGTCCGAGCGCCGGCCGGGCGACCCGTTGCGCCGGGAACCCGGGACGCCCCGCCCCGGCCCGTCACCCGTGCCCCCGCCCCGGAAGCGGCGCCGACGACGCGCCGGTGCCCGGACCTCCGTACCGCCGGGGCCCCGCGTACCGCTCCAAACCGCAGGCCGTCACCAGCTTCTCCCGCGCGAACAGCCGGGTGCCCCGCGCGCACAGCCGGAGGTCGGCGCGGGCCCGCGCGCAGAACTCCTCGGGGGAGGCGCCGAACAGCTCCCGCAGCCCGGGCACGTTCACGAGCAGATCGGTGAGCAGCGCCCGCTGGCCCGGATGGGCGCGCGGGACGCCGGTGCCGTCGTGCAGCACGCCGTGGCGGTTGAGGTACGCGTACGCGCCGGGGAGCGTGGAGCCGTCGGCGAGCTCGAGACGCACCTCGGACGCGGGCAGCCAGGCGCGGCGGAAGTTGCCGTCCGGCCGCGGTGCGCCCTCGCTCGCGTCGATCGCCGCGAGCTGCTGGGCGTCGAGCCAGAGGACGAACAGCTCCCGCACCGTCCCCGGGGCGCGGACCGGCGAGTGGGACACATAGCCCATACGGCTGACGTGCGCCGAGACGCCGATGCCGACGCCGGTCACCCGCGCCCGCACCATCGGCACCGGTGTGACGAGCCCGGACTCGGCCATCTTGTGCCGCAGCTGGCCGGGACAGGCGTTGGAACCGACCGCGAGCACGGGCGCGCGGTCCTCGTACACCAGGCGGTCCAGCGGCAGCAGCCGGTCCCCGTTCAGCAGCCCCGAATCCCGCGGCCACGCCCCCGGGTACAGCAGCGGGTGCTCGCGCGGCGCCTTCTCCAGCCCCAGCGCCCGCAGCGTGCGGTCCTCCTCCACCGGCACCGCCCGCCGCTAGTCCGCCGGGGGCAGCTCGCCGGAGCCGCGGGTGATCAGCCGGGTGGGGAGTTCGATCCGCTCCGGGGCGAGCAGGGTGCCGTCCAGCTGGCGGAACAGCCGCTCGGCCGCGGTCCGGCCGAGGGCCGCCGCGTCCTGGGCGACGACCGTGACGCCGGGCTGGAGCAGATCGGCGAGCTCGATGTCGTCGAAACCGACCAGGGCGACCCGGCGCGTGTGTCCGGCCAGCACCCGGATCACGGTGACCGTCACCCGGTTGTTGCCGGTGAAGATCGCGGTGACCGGATCCGGGCCGGAGAGCATCTCCTCGGCCGCCCGGCGCACCCGCTCCGGGCCGGTGACTCCCAGCGACATCCAGGAGTCCGCCACCGTTATCCCCGCGTCCTCCATGGCGGTCCGGTAGCCGCGCAGCCGCTCGGCCGCGGTGTGGATGCGGGGCATGTCACCGATGAAGCCGATCCTGCGGTGACCGTGCGCGATCAGGTGGCTCACGCCGTCGTGGGCGCCGCCGAAGTTGTCCGACACGACGACGTCCACGTCGATGTGCCCGGCCGGGCGGTCCACGAAGACGGTGGCGACGCCCGCCTTGATCTCCGGCTCCAGATAGCGGTGGTCGTCGCCGGCCGGGATCACCACCAGCCCGTCCACCCGCCGGGCGCACAGCGCCAGCACCAGCTCCTGCTCACGGTCGGCGTCCTCCGCGCTGGAGCCGTTGATCAGCAGGGCGCCGTGCGCACGGGCCACCTCCTCCACCGCCCGGCTCAGCGGCCCGTAGAACGGGTCCGCGAGATCCTCCAGGACCAGACCGATGCTGGCGGTGCGGCCCTTGCGCAGCACCCGTGCGCTGTCGTTGCGGCGGAAGCCGAGCGCCTCGATCGCCTCCTGGACGCGGCGCTCCGTCTCCGGCGTGACGCCGGGCTCGCCGTTGACCACCCGGGAGACCGTCTTGAGTCCGACCCCGGCGCGCGCGGCCACGTCCTTCATCGTCGGACGGTTGCCGTAACGGGTCCCGGGGATGCGGTCGGTGCGGCGGGTCGTCTCCGGCACGGTGCGGTGTCCTGTCCTGTCGGCCACGGGGATGCGTAGGTCCATGGGGTTGTATGAGGATGTGGCGTCGAGCATAGAGCCTGGACAACGTTGTCAGGCTCGGGGACACTGTCCCACGCGCGCTTAGGCCCGCACCTCGCCGCACGGCCGGGCCGCTGCTCGTGCCCCCATGTGTTGCCTCGTGGTCGCACATGGTCGTTCTCGGCGGTTTTCTGATGTTTCAACGGGGAGATCCGACACTGATGCACACCGACCTCGTGGCCGCGCTCGACATCGGCGGCACCAAGATCGCCGGCGCACTCGTGGACCGCCGGGGCCGGATCCTGGTCCGCGCCCAGCGGCCGACGCCCGCGCAGGAGAGCGGTGAGACCGTGATGCGGGCGGTCGGGGCGGTGCTCGGTGAGCTCACCGCGTCCCCGCTGTGGCACCGCGCCGGCGCGGTGGGCATCGGCAGCGCCGGCCCCGTGGACGCCTCCGCCGGCACGGTGAGCCCGGTCAACGTGCCCGGCTGGCGCGGCTACCCGCTCGTCGCCCGGGTCCGGGACGCGGCCGGGGGGCTGCCGGTGGAGCTGATCGGCGACGGGGTGGCGATCACGGCCGCCGAACACTGGCAGGGCGCCGCCCGCGGTCACGACAACGCGCTGTGCATGGTCGTCTCGACCGGGGTCGGCGGCGGCCTGGTGCTCGGCGGCCGGCTGCACCCCGGGCCCACCGGCAACGCGGGCCACATCGGTCACATCAGCGTGGATCTCGACGGCGACCCGTGCCCGTGCGGTTCGCGCGGCTGCGTGGAGCGCATCGCGAGCGGCCCCAACATCGCCCGCCGCGCCCTGGACGACGGCTGGCGTCCCGGCCCGGACGGCGACACCTCCGCCGCCGCGGTGGCCGCCGCCGCCCGGGCCGGCGACCCGGTGGCCGTGGCGTCCTTCGAACGGGCGGCCAGGGCGCTGGCCGCCGGGATCGCGGCCACCGCGACACTCGTCGAGATCGACATCGCCGTGATCGGCGGGGGCGTGGGCAAGGCGGGCGAGGTCCTCTTCGCCCCCCTCCGCAGGGCCCTCACCGAGTACGCCACCCTGTCCTTCGTCCAGCGCCTCGTCGTGACCCCGGCCCGGATGGGCACGGACGCGGGCCTGGTGGGCGCGGCGGCGGCAGCGCTGGCAGGCAGGACGGACACGGCGGTGGCGGGAGTCTGAGGGCCGGGTCCGGGTGTCCGGGCCGGGCGCGCGTGTCCTCGGTGCGCGGCCGGGGTGCGCGTGTCCGGGGCCTGCGTCCGGGCGCCGGAGTCGTGGGCGGGGCGCGGGAACCTTCCGGCTCGGGCGCGGGTGTCGTGACGTCCGGCCGCCGGTGGTCCGCTGTCCGCCGCCGGCCGCTCCCGGCCGGCCGCCGGCGCCCGGGGCTCCGTGGTGCGTCCCGTCCGTGCGCGGCGCCGTGCCGGCCGCCCGGGCGGGCCCGGGAACACGTGCGTGACCCCGGGCCCGTTCCGGCCGTTGAGGCGGGTATGAAGAAGCGCAGCATGCTGGCCATCGCCTCCCTCGCCACCGGCTTCGTCGTCGCGGCCGTCACCCCGTCGCACGCGGCCGCCGACGGCGTCGCCCCGCTCGACGTCGACAACGCCCTCAGCACCCTCGACCGGACCGTCGCCGAGAACAACACCCTGGACCTGGACATCGACCGGGGCGACAGGGCCTGACGGGCCCCGCGGCACGACCGTACGGCGCCGGTGCCCCCTGCACGACAGGGGCACCGGCGCCCTTCTCGTGCGTTCTCAACCGAATCTGGTTTCCGTGGCAGGGTGGAGCGGGCAAGCCACAGGGGGCCAACAGAAGAGGGGGAAACGTGATCGTCTGGGTCAACGGCGCGTTCGGTGCGGGAAAGACCACCACCGCGCGCGAACTGATCGAGCTGATCCCGAACAGCACGCTCTTCGACCCCGAGGTCATCGGCGGAGCACTGGACCGGCTGCTTCCGCCCAAACGCCTCGCCGAGGTCGGCGACTTCCAGGAACTCCCGATCTGGCGACGACTCGTGATCGACACGGCGGCCGCGATGCTCGCCGAGCTCGGCGGGACCCTCGTGGTCCCCATGACCTTGCTGCGCCAGGAGTACCGCGACGAGATCTTCGGCGGGCTCGCCGCCCGCCGGATCCCGGTCCGGCATGTCCTCCTCGCCCCGGCGGAAACGATCCTGCGTGAACGCATAGCCCGCCGCGAGGTCCCGGCGGACCTCCCCGACGGCGAGATACGCGTCCGGCAATGGTCCTACGACCACATCGAGCCGTACAAGGCGGCCCTCGCCGCCTGGCTCACCGCCGACGCCTACCCGGTCGACAGCGGAACCCTCAGCCCCTACGAGACCGCCCTGCGGATAGCCGGGGCGGTCGGGAGCGGGGAGGTGCCGCCCTGCGACATCGTGCAGACGCCCGAACCCACCGCCGAGACGGTCGCCGCCGGTGTGCTGCTCTTCGACGAGCAGGACCGGGTCCTGCTCGTCGACCCGACCTACAAACCGGGCTGGGAGTTCCCGGGCGGGGTCGTGGAACGCGGTGAGGCCCCCGCGCGTGCGGGCATGCGCGAGGTCGCCGAGGAGACCGGGATCCGCCTCGACGACGTACCGGCGCTCCTCGTCGTCGACTGGGAGCCGCCCGCGCCGCCCGGATTCGGCGGCCTGCGGCTGCTCTTCGACGGCGGCCGTCTCGACTCCGCGGAGGCCGGACGCCTCCTGCTGCCCGGACCGGAACTGCGCGGCTGGCGCTTCGCCTCCGAGGCCGAGGCCGCCGACCTGCTGCCCCCGGTCCGCTACGAGCGGCTGCGGCGGGCACTGCGGGCCCGGGAACGCGGTAAGGCGATGTACCTGGAGGCCGGGGTGCCGGTCGGCTGAGGCCGCCGGTCAGTCCGGGACCCGGTCCGCTCCGTCGGCTTCCGCCGCGCCTCTGTCCGCCCGGTCCGCTGCCGCACGCAGTGCCCGGGCCGCGCGCCCGGTCACCGGCTCGCCGTGGCCGAAGCAGGCCACCTCCGCGTCGAGAGCGGCCAGTCGGTGACAGGCGGTGAGGACCTGCCGCCCGTCGAGGTTGAACACACCCGGCATCACGGTGCCGTCCACGGGCGAGGCGGCCACCGTGTCGCCGGTGAACAGCACGCCGTACCGGGGCAGATGCAGCGCGACACTGCCGAGCGTGTGCCCCGGCACGTGCACGACGTGCGCCCCGCCGCCCACGTCGAGAACGTCGCCGTCCGACAACTCCACGACCCTGGCCGGGCGTTCGAAGTCTCCCGGAGGCAGGAGCCGCGCCGCCCGCTCGTGCAGGGGCCGCTCCCACTCCTCGAGCACCGGGGGCGGGCCCGGAACCTCACCGCGTACGTGCGGTGCGTCCAGCCGGTGGGCCAGCACCTCGGCACCGGTGAGCGCCGCCACCTCGGCCGCCCCGCCGGCGTGATCCTCGTGGAAGTGGGTGAGCACGACGCGGCGTACGTCCCGCGGGTGCCGGCCGAGCGCGGTCACGGCCTCGGCGATCGCCGCCCCGGAACCCGCCGGCCCCGCGTCGACCAGCGTCAGCCCCTCCTCGCGCCCTTCCCCGCCGTCGCGCCAGAGGTACGCCTGACCGACGGGGAAGCGCAGGAGATGGAGGCGGGGCCGGAGCTCTACGACGTCCATGGGACGACCGTAGGGCGAAGCACCCGCCCGCGGACGGGGGCTCTGCCGTCAGCAGAGCGGCGGACCGCCCCTCTTCGGCGTCAGTTCGCGCCGGACGCGTAGTTGCGCAGGAACAGCGCCTCCGCGACCGACAGCCGCTCGAGCTCGTCGGGGGACACGCTCTCGTTCACCGCGTGGATCTGCGCCTCCGGCTCGCTCAGGCCGATGAGCAGGATCTCCGCCTTCGGGTAGAGGGCGGCGAGGGTGTTGCACAGCGGGATCGAACCGCCCTGACCCGCGTACTGCATCTCCTGGCCCGGGTACGCCACCGCCATCGCGTCGGCCATGGCCCGGTAGGCCGGGCTGGTGGTGTCCGCGCGGAACGCCTGCCCCTGGCCGATCTGCTCGGTGCTCACCCGCGCGCCCCACGGCGTGTGCGACTCCAGGTGCGCCCTGAGCAGCCCGGTCGCCCCGGCCGCGTCGACGCCCGGCGGCACCCGCAGGCTGATCAGCGCGCGGGCGCTCGACTGCACCGACGGCGTGGCGCCGACCACCGGCGGGCAGTCGATGCCGAGCACGGTGACCGCCGGGCGCGCCCAGACGCGGTCTGCGACCGTGCCGGAACCGATCAGCTCCACACCGTCCAGCACCTTGGCGTCCTTGCGGAACCGCTCGTCCTCGTACTGGAGTCCGTCCCAGGTCCCGTCGCCGGCCAGCCCGTCGACGGTGGTGCTGCCGTCCTCGGCGCGCAGCGAGTCCAGTACCCGCACCAGGGCGGCCAGCGCGTCGGGCGCGGCCCCGCCGAACTGGCCGGAGTGCAGATTGCCCTCCAGGGTGTCGATCCGCACGCGGACGAGCGTCATGCCGCGCAGGGTGGAGGTGACCGTCGGCAGACCGGCACGGAAGTTGCCCGCGTCGCCGATCACGACGGTGTCGGCCGTCAGCAGGTCGGGGTGGTCCTCGGCGTACCGCTCCAGGCCGCCGGTGCCCTGTTCCTCCGAGCCCTCGACGATCACCTTGACGTGCACGGGGACACCGCCGTCGGCCTTCAGCGCCCGCAGCGCCAGCAGGTGCATGATCACGCCGCCCTTGCAGTCGGCGGCGCCGCGCCCGTACCAGCGGCCGTCGCGCTCGGTCAGCTCGAAGGGCGGGGTGGCCCAGCCGGACTCGTCCAGCGGCGGCTGCACGTCGTAGTGCGCGTACAGCAGTACGGTCTTGGCGCCCTCCGGGCCCGGCAGGAAGCCGTACACCGACTGCGTGCCGTCCGGGGTGTCGAGCAGCGCCACGTCCTGGAGCCCCTCGGCGGTGAGCGCGTCGGCGATCCAGCGGGCGGCGCCCTCGCTCTCCTCACGCGGGAACTGGTCGAAGTCGGCCACCGACTTGAAGGCCACCAGCTCGGTGAGCTCCTCCTTCGCCCTGGGCATCAGCGAGGCGACGGTCACGGCGACCGGATTCGACGACATGGGCACGCTCCTTGTGGGTGCGACGTTGTACTGCTGCGTACTTCTTTGTACGAGATGATCGTGCGGTGTGCGTGAGGACCCGGGTACGGGTCAATCACGCCGCCGATCCTCCCACAGCGAGCCTCGGTGACCGCCGCCGTAGGATGCGGGAGGACAGGAGCGGCAGGCGGCTGGATCGGGAGCAGTAGACCATCGTGAGCAGCGAGAACTCTTCGGCGGACGACGTACAGCAGGTGTGGGACGTCGTCGTGGTGGGCGCGGGACCCGCGGGGGCCTCGGCCGCCTACGCGGCGGCGGTCGCGGGACGGCGCGTGCTGTTGCTGGAGAAGGCGGAGCTGCCGCGCTACAAAACGTGCGGCGGCGGCATCATCGGCCCCTCCCGCGACTCGCTCCCGCCCGGCTTCGAGCTTCCGTTCAAGGACCGGGTGCACGCGGTGACGTTCTCCCACAACGGCCGCTTCAGCCGCACCCGCCGCTCCCGGCAGATGCTGTTCGGGCTGATCAACCGGCCCGAGTTCGACCAGCAACTCGTGGAGCACGCGCAGAAGGCGGGCGCCGAGCTGCGCACCGGCGTCGCCGTGCAGCGGGTGGAGCAGCACGGCTCGGCCGTACCGGACCGGCGCACGGTCGCCGTCGTCCTGCAGGGCGGCGGGACCGTGCTCGCACGGGCCGTGGTGGGCGCGGACGGCAGCGCCGGCCGCATAGGGGCCCACGTCGGCGTCAAGCTGGACCAGGTCGACCTCGGACTGGAGGCGGAGATCCCGGTGCCGGAGACGGTCGCCGAGGACTGGAAGGGGCGGGTGCTCATCGACTGGGGCCCGATGCCCGGCAGTTACGGCTGGGTCTTCCCCAAGGGGGACACGCTCACCGTCGGTGTGATCTCGCGGCGCGGTGAAGGCGCCGCGACCAAGCGCTACTTGGAGGACTTCATCGGGCGGCTCGGCCTCGCCGGCTTCGAACCGAGCATCTCCTCCGGCCACTTGACCCGCTGCCGCGCCGACGACTCGCCGCTGTCGCGCGGCCGGGTGCTGGTGTGCGGGGACGCGGCGGGGCTGCTGGAGCCGTGGACCCGCGAGGGCATCTCCTTCGCGTTGCGCTCGGGCCGGCTCGCGGGGGAGTGGGCGGTGCGCATCGCCGAGGCGCACGACGCCGTGGACGCCCGTCGGCAGGCGCTGAACTACGCCTTCGCCGTCAAGGCGGGACTCGGTGTGGAGATGGGCGTCGGCAAGCGGATGCTGGCCGCGTTCGAACGGCGTCCGGGGGTGTTCCACGCGGTCCTCACCGGCTTCCGCCCGGCCTGGAAGGCGTTCAAGGACATCACGCAGGGCTCGACGACGCTCGGTGAGCTGGTCCGCACCCACCCGTTGGCCCACCGCGCGCTGATGGCGCTGGACCGGCGCCCCGCGGGCGACGAGGTCAGCTCCTGACCACGATCCGGAAGACCGGGTGGTCGTGGGCGGCCGCGGCGATCTCCTCGTCGGAGGACCGGGCGGTGATCCCCTGGAAGTACTGGTTCACCTCCCAGCCCCACTTCTCCAGGTAGGTCCGCAGGATGGGGAGCTTCTCCTCGTCGGGAAGCTCCACGGCGGTGAAGGCGCGGACCTTGCGCCCCACCCGCAGTTCCCCGCCACCGGCGGCGCGCATGTTGCGCACCCACTGGGAGTGGCCGCGTGCCGACACCAGGTACTGCCCGCCGTCGTGGGTGTGCGGGTTGACCGGGATGCGCTGCATCCGCCCGCTCTTGCGGCCGCGGACGGACATCTCCGCAGTTCCGGCGAGGCTGACGCCGTGCCGGGCCAGCCAGCCGATGACGCTGTTCAGCCGGATGGTCAGGGGGCTGCCCTTGCGGTAGTACGGCGCTGACGACGACATCGGTGACCCCCAGGTCGGAGCAGTAGTGAGAGCGCTGCTCCGTTTTGTGAGCACTGCTCTCGCGGTGTGTCCTCAGTCTGCGTGACGTCCGGGCGGCAAAGCAAGAGCACTGCTCTCATTTGCGTGCGCCGATCTCGATTGTGTTCACCGCTCTTGTTTGTGTTCGCTGCTCTGGATTCGTGGAACACTGGTCCGCATGAGCAGCCCCGCACACGGCGCCCGTGCCCGGGCCAGGATCGAAGTCACCGCGGCCATCAAGGAAGAGGCCCGCAGACAGCTGGCCGAGGAGGGCGCGGCCAAGCTCTCGCTGCGGGCCGTCGCCCGTGAGCTGGGCATGGCCTCCTCCGCGCTCTACCGCTACTTCCCCAGCCGTGACGACCTGCTGACCGCGCTCATCATCGACGCCTACGACTCCCTCGGCGCGGCGGTCGAAGCGGCCCGGGACGCGGCCGCCGGCCTCGGACCGGTGCGGCGCTGGACCGCCGTGTGCGAGGGCGCGCGCGGCTGGGCGCTCGGGCACCCGCACGAGTACGCGCTGATCTACGGAACGCCCGTGCCCGGCTACTCCGCGCCCGAGACGACCATCCCGGCCGCCGCCCGCGCCGCTCACGTCCTCATCGGCATCCTCCGCGACGCGCACCAGGGCCTCGGCCTCGCCAAGCCCCCGCTGCCGGCCGAGCTGAGGCCCGAGGCCGTGCGCATGGCCGCCGACCTCGCCCCCGACCTGCCGCCCGAGGTGGTGGCGACGATGGTCGCCGCCTGGGCCCAGCTGTTCGGGCTGATCGGGTTCGAGCTGTTCGGGCAGTTCAACCGGGTGGTGGAGGACCGCGACACGTTCTTCCGCCACGCGGTGGGGCAACTCGCGCACACCGTGGGCCTGGTGTACCCGCAGCAGGGACCCGCGGGCGGGCCGGGCGGGCCGGGCGGGCCCGCCGCCGGGACGTCGTAGGAGGCCGGGCGGACGGGCGTACTTCGCCGGGAGTACGCGTGACCACCGCATCGGGCCGACGTCGCACCGGGCGCCTCTACGCCGGGGCCGGATATCCGTACGGACCGGTGTTCCTCACCGTCGCCGTCGCCTGCTTCGGCGCGGTCGTCTCGGGGTACCGGTATGCCGCATGGGCGGCGGTGGCGACTCTCTGGGCGGGGCACGTACTGATCGCCCACGTCCTGTTCCGATGGCTGCCGCCCTCCGGCGACCGGGCCGCCTCCTGGACCCAGGAGATCGTGATCGCCGCCTGGGTGGTGGCGCTCGTGGCGGTGTCGGAACTGGCCCGGACCCGCCGTGAACAGGGGGCGCGGGAGCGGGCCGAACGGGCCCGGGCGGCGCGGCGGCGCGCGGACGAGGAGCGGCTGCGGATCGAACGGGGCGAGGGGCGGCTGCGGCTGCGTGTCGACGACGACGGGCCCGCCACCGGCGCCGACGCGGGCGGCAGCGGGAGCGGGAGGTCATGGCCCTGGTCGGCATCGGCCTGTCCAACGAGGAGATCGCCCGCCGGCTGGTCGTCAGCCCGCTCACCGCCAAGACCCACGTCAGCCGCACCATGGGGAAGCCGGTCGCCCGCGACCGGGCCCAGCTGGTGGTGCCGGCCTACGAGTCGGGTCTGGTGCGGCCCGGCTGGCTGGGCTGAGCCGCCCGCCGGAACCGGACCAGCACGGCCACCGTGCGGACGGCGAACAGCACGGCCGCGAGCAGCGCTCCGGTGTGGCGCAGCACCGTCTCGAAGGCGCCCGGCAGCTCGAAGAGCAGTACCGGCCCCGCCACGGCCCCCAGGACGACCGCCGCCGCGAACGCCGCGCTGCACAGCGCGTATCCGATCTCGACGGTGATCGCGTCCCGCTCGGCCTGGCTCCGCCGTCCCCCGCGCCCCGTCACGTCCGCCCCCTGGATCCGGTCACCCGAGGAGTGAAACAGGCGTGCGCCCCGGAGGGCAAGGAACCCGGCCGGGGCGCGCGCACCGGGGACGGCCCCCTGGCCGCGGGCGCCGGCGCGCTCCGCCTCCGTCGCCCGGACGGTGGGCTCGGCCACGACCGCGGAGCGGCCGTCGTCGGCCCGGCGGCTGCCGTGCGGTCCCGTGAGCGTGACGAGCGGGCCGGTGCAGGGGACGAGCGGGCCGGTGCGGGGGACGACGGCCGTCCTCGCGGCGCGGAGCACCGGCGGGCGCGCCCCGCGGCCGGGGCCCGGCGTCCGCCGGGGACGGGGCGGCGAACGCAGGGGCCGTGCCCGGGAGACGTGCGTGCGCATGCCTGCTACGGTGCGCCCATGGCGGCGAAGCAGGCCGAACAGGCGCTCGTGGAACGGTGGCGGGAGGTGCTCGCGCTGCATGCGCGCACCCAGTGCGAGATCGACCGCGCCCTGCACGAACACGGCTTGTGCGCCAGCGACTTCGAGGTGCTCGACATCCTCGCGCAGGATTTCGGGCCGGGCGGCTGCTCCTACCGTGTCCAGGAGATCTCCGAGCACGTCCATCTGAGCCAGAGCGCGCTGTCCCGGCTGGTCGCCCGGCTGGAGAAGGAGGGTCTCGCCGAGCGCGGGACGTGCCCGGAGGACCGGCGGGGGGTGCGGGTGTCGCTCACGGAGAAGGGGCGCGCGCTGCACGGCGAGGTACTGCCGGTGCAGCGCGCGGTGCTGGCCCGGATGCTCTCCGACGCCGGGTGACGGGGCCGGCGAGGGGCTCTCAGACGACGGCGGACCTCTCCCGCCACAGCGCGGCGAGCTCCGGATCACCCGAGACCGCCGGCACCGGCGCCCGGTTCCACAGCGCGAGGTACAACTGATCGGCGGGTCCGGCCAGTTCGCACTCCGCGTCCCCGGACGCGTCCCGGACGGTCACCGGCGGCTCCTGGGACAGCCGTACGGTCCACACCGCGTCCGCGTCGGTCGCGCGCACCCGCAGGACCCGGGGCGCCCGGGTGCGCACCCGGCTCCTGGGCCGCGCGTGGAACCCGCGCAGCAGCTCGTCGACGCCGTCCACGGCGAAATCCGTGGCGATCGGCGAGGGCGTGCCGCCGCGTGCCGACTCGGCGTCGAACCGGTGGACGGTCGTCTCGTGCGCCTGCCGGCGGGCCCAGAACGCGAGCGCGGAGGGCGGACCGGGCAGAAAGGTGAAGCACTCCACGTCGGGCGCCGCGCCGGCCAGGGTGTCCACCAGGCGGCGGTGACCTTCGCGGTACCAGGCCATGAGCCCGGCGCCGTCCAGCGCGGGGTGTTCGCCCATCGGGCGCGGCGCGGTGTGCCCGTCCGCGACGAAGGCCGCGGCCCACCGGTGCACCGCACCGGTGTGCCGGACCAGGTCCCGCGTACGCCACCCCGGGCAGGCCGGGACGACGGCGTCCGTGCCCGCCCGCTCCGCGGCGTCGGCCAGCAACCGGCCTTCTTCCTCCAGCGTTTCCAGGAACCGGGAAGTGTCCGTCATGGGCAGGAGTCTGCCGTACGGACGCCCGCCGGGTCCTACGGAAGCGGGGTCCCGCCGGTCGCGTTGACGATCTCCGCGGTGATGTACGACGCCTCCTGCGAGGCGAGGAAGACATACGCCGGGGCCATCTCGGCCGGCTGGGCCGGACGCCCGATGGGCGCCTGCTTGCCGAACTCCGTGGTGTCCGGCAGGGTCGCCGGGATCAGCGGCGTCCACACCGGCCCCGGAGCCACGGCGTTGACCCGGATGCCCCGCTCGATCAGCATCTGCGCCAGCCCCTGGGTGAACGTGACGATGGCGCCCTTCGTGGTCGCGTAGTCCAGCAGGTGCGGGCTCGGCTTGTAGGCCTGCACGGAGGCCGAGTTGATGATGCTTCCGCCCTCCCGCATGTGCGGCACGGCCAGCTTGCACAGCCAGAACATGCCGTACAGGTTGGTCCGCATCACGCGGTCGAACTGCTCGGTGGAGATCGCCTCGATGCCGTCGGGCTGCGACATCTGGTACGCCGCGTTGTTCACCAGGACGTCGATCCGGCCGAACTCCGACACCGCGCGGTCGATCAGCGCCCGGCAGTTCTCCTCCTCCCGCACGTCGCACGTCACGGGCACGGCCCGCCGCCCGGCCTCCTCCACCCATCGCACGGTCTCGGCGGCGTCGTCCTTCTCGCTCTCCAGGTACGTGAAGACCACGTCGGCGCCCTCGCGGGCGAACGCCAGGGCTACCGCCCGGCCGATCCCCGAGTCCCCGCCCGTGATCACGGCGATGCGGTCCGCCAGCCGGCCGCTGCCCCGGTAGGAGTCCTCCCCGTGGTCCGGCGGCGGATCCATGGGGCCGGTCCATCCGGGGTGCGGCTGGTCCTGGGAGGGGAAGTCGGGGGTCGGGTGCTGCTCGACGGGATTCTGCTGTTCGGTCACGGTCTCTCCCATGTCCGTGGAGGGGCGGTCGCGTGGTCGGCCCCCGCCGGCCGATGACCGGCGGACGCCGGCACCCGGGTACCCCGGCACCGCGCATCCGATCCGTCCCGTCCCACCGCCCCGCGGGGCCGGGGGACCGCACGGAATCAGTCCGCGTGCACGTGACGGGTCGCGATGGCGGTGGCCACCGCCGCCAGTACCGCCATGCCGGTCAGCGCGGCCGGGAGACTGAACCGGTCCGCCATGAAGCCGATCGCGGGCGGGCCGAGGAGCATGCCGCCCAGGCTGAACGCGGCGTGGAAGCCGGGTATGACGGGCCGCCCCAGCGCGGCCACCAGGTCGACGGCGGCACTGTTGAAGGCGACGTTGATCCCGCCGTACGCCGCGCCGAACAGCAGCAGCACGACGCCGAGCGCGAGGACGGAACGGGTCAGCGGGGGCAGCGCGACGCCGAGGCAGAGCAGCACCGCGCAGAACCCGGCACCGCACTGTGCGAACGGATTTTGTTTATTGTCGGCACAAAGTCAGGTCGGGGGGCGGCGCGGCCCGGGGCAAGGGAGGCCGTGAAGGGGTGGCCGCGGCCGGTGTGCCGCCGGATGAGTGGAGGCGTTAACCCGTGTGAACGCCCCGGATGGTGGGACCGGGTGCCATGACCGAGCGTGGATCATGCCGGAGCCCGGGACATCCGTGCTGACGAGGAGTCAGCTGCCCGGCCTCCCGTGGAAGGACTCTCAGATGCGCTCTGCCCGCATGCTGCTCGCCACCGCGACGGCCACGGCGGCCCTCGCCATCGCCGCGCCCGTAGCCTACGCCGACCACTCGGGCGACGGGGGGCATGACGATTCCTCCTACAGCAAGGAGTACGAGAAGGAGAGCAAGGAGTCGGAGAAGGAGAGCAAGGAGTACGAGGAGGAGAGCAAGGAGTCGGAGAAGGAGAGCAAGGAGTACGAGGAGGAGAGCAAGGAGTCGGAGAAGGACGGCGAGTACGCCAAGCCGCACGGCGGCATGCACACCGGCGGCGGGGCCCTGGCCGTCGTGAACGACAAGGACAGCGAGTACGAGAAGGACGGCGAGCACGCCAAGGACAGCGAGTCCGAGAAGAAGGACGGCGAGTACGAGAAGGACGGCGAGCACGCCAAGGACAGCGAGTCCGAGAAGGACAGCGAGTCCGAGAAGGAGAGCAAGGAGTACGAGAAGGACGGCGAGTACACCAAGCCGCACGGCGGCATGCACACGGGCGGCGGGGCCCTGGCCGCCGTGAACGAAGAGGACTGGGGCACCGCCAAGGACCCGAAGTACGACCCGGAGACGTACAAGGAGAAGGACGACTCGCAGAGCGAGAAGTCCTACGGCGGCAAGCAGGACAAGGAGTGGAACAAGGAGAAGCCGCACGGCGGCATGCACACCGGCGGCGGCGGGCTCGCCGGGCCCGGCGTCACCACGGGCGGCCTGGCCGCACTGGCGGTTCTCGGCACCGGCGCCTACGCGCTGCGCCGCAAGAAGGCCGCCGGGAGCGTGGCCTGAGCCATGCCCGGCGCCATAACGGGGCCGTCGTGCGTGCCTCGCACGTCATGACGGCCCCGCTCGTCCGTCCGTGTGCCGTGTCCGAATGAGGTGGTCCCCCCGATGCCGGCCAGTCCCCCTTCCCCCCTCGAAACCGATCAGGCGCCGCCGGAGCGGCGGAGGCTGCGCGCCGTCATGACAGCGGTCTTCTGGAGCGGAGCGGGCCTGCTGCTCGCCACGACCCTGATGGGCGGCGGGGAAGACCCTCCCGACGACGCCCACGGACCGCGCGCGGCATCCGCGGTCTCCGCCGCGCCGTCCACCCCCGCCGCGAGCGCCCCGGCCGCCGGCGAGCCCGCCACCCGCGAACCGGCGGCCGGGGCCCTGCCACGGTCCGAGCCGATCCGGCTGCTCATCCCCGACATCGACGTCGACGCCCCCTTCACCGACCTCGCCATCGGCAGCAAGGGCCGGCTCGATCCGCCGCCGGCGCACAACACCAACCTGGTCGGCTGGTACGCCGAGGGCGTCTCCCCGGGCGAACGCGGTACGGCGATCATCGCCGGGCACGTGGACACCGCGACGTCCCCGGCCGTGTTCGCGCGGCTCGGCGAACTCGACAAGGGCGACCGTTTCCGGGTGCTGCGCGCCGACGGCAGCAAGGCGACGTTCGTGGTGGACGAGGCGGAGTCCTTCGAGAAGGACGACTTCCCCGACGAGCGCGTGTACGCCGACACCCCCGACGCCCAGGTGCGGCTCATCACCTGCGCCGGGGACTACGACCACGCCGCCAAGGACTACACCGAGAACCTGGTGGTCTTCGCCCACCTGGTCTGAGCCGGCCGGGACGGCGGACTGCCCGGAAGGGGGAGGGAGCCTTCCGGGCAGCGGTCCGTCAGACCACGGAGCAGTTCACGCCGTTGAGGCTGAACGCCGTGGGACTGGGGTTCGCGCCGGTCCGCGAGGCCGTGAAGCCGAGGCCGACCGAGCCGGACGCGGGGATCGACGCGGTGTACGAGGCGGAGGTGACGCTGACCTCGGAACCGCTCTGCGCCGGCGTACCGCCCCACATGTGGGTGATGCGCTGGTCGGCGGGGAAGGTCCAGCGCAGCGTCCAGCCGTTCACCGCGGAGCCGCCCGTGTTGCGGACGGTGACCTCGCCCTGGAACCCGCCGGGCCACTCGCCCGTCACCCGGTAGCCGATCGCGCAGGCACCCGTCGTGCCGCCGGAGGACGTGGTCACGGTCACCGTGGCGGAGCGCTGCGAGCGGTTGCCGGCCGCGTCCCGGGCGTAGACGGCGAAGGTGTAGGCCGTGTCCGGGGTGAGTCCGGTGACGGTGGCGGAGGTGCCGGCCGTCGTGGTGACGACGCTCTCCGCACCGCCGCTGATCCGCACGACGTCGTAGCCCGTGACACCGCTCGCGTCGGTGGCCGCGCCCCAGGTGAGGGTCGCGGACGAGGAGGTCACCGCCGAGGCGCTCGGGGTGCCGGGAGCGGTCGGGGCCGTGGTGTCGCCGCCGGAGCCGGACCCGTAGACCGCGGCCTCCTCGGACGTGGCGGCGATGCCGTCGGCGCCGTCGAAGAGGCGCTCACCCCAGCTGGTCGGCTGGTTCGGGTCGAAGTTCGTGACCATGTCGAGGTACTCGACGCCGCCGCCGTTGCCGCTCCAGGACCACCCGAGGTAGCCGAGACCGAGCTGCCGGGTGACGGCCAGGATGGTGTCCTCGTCGGGGTTGCCGTCGGAGTGGTTGTGTCCGAACTCCCCCACCACGATGGGGAGTTTCGCCGAGACGAAGCGGCCCAGGTAGTCGTTGATCTCGGCGGCGGTGTCGAAGACGCCGTACATGTGGATGGAGAACACGGTGTTGGCGTCCGGGTCGGCGGCGAAGACCGAGGCGGCGTTGTCACGCATGGTGAACGCCCAGTCCTGGCCCCAGTTGGGTGCGTCGACCATGAGCGTGTGGTCGAAGCCGGCGTCGCGCAGCTTCTGGATCGCGGCCTTGGTGTCGGCCGTCCAGGCCGTGTAACCGGTGTTGCCGTACGGCTCGTTGCCGATGTTGACGATGACGTGGTCCTCCTGGCCGGCCAGGGCGCTTCGGACGCTGATCCAGTAGTCGGCGGCGCGGGAGAGGGTGACCGCTCCGCTCTGCTCGCCGTAACCGGTGGTGTCGTGCACCTCCAGGACGCAGATCAGCCGGTTCTGCTTGCACTGCGCGACGACGTCTCCCACGTCGGCGGCGTCGTTGCGGGTCCAGCGGTCGCCGCTGGAGAGGACGACGCGCACGGTGTTGGCGCCCTTGGCCTTGATGTGCGCCAGTGAGCCGAGCCGGTCGGCGTACCAGGTGTGCGCGTGGTTGACGCCGCGCATCACGAAGTCGTTCCCGGACGCCTCGAGGAGGCGGCCGTTCTCGACGCGGAAACCGGTGGGCGCCGCGTGCGCCGGAGTGGTGGAGGCGAGGAGCGGGAGGAGGAGTCCCAGGAGGGCGGCGAGAAGGCCGACGGCTCGTGGGGAGGCGGGCGTACGGGGTCTCATGGCGGCTCCAGTGGGTGCGGTCGGCTGTGCGTGCTGTCCCTGTGTCCGTGCTGTGCGGCGGTACGTGCCGGGGGCGAGGGGTGACGGCACGCCGGGGTGTGCCGTGCGTGACGAGGTGGCCCGGGCCGGATCGTCCGGGTGTCAGGAGGTGGCCGTGCAGGTGACGGTCGCCGCCGGGGCGGAAGAGGTTGCCGGAGCGGTGGCGATGAGGCCGAAGGAGGCGCTCGCACCGGGGGCGAGGGCCCCGTTCCAGCTCGCGTTGGTAACGGTGGCCGTGCCGTCGGCGGCCGTGCCGAGGGTGCCGTTCCAGACCTGGCCGACACGGGCGCCGTCGCTCGGTACGACCGTCACCCTCCAGCCCGTGACGGGGGCGGCGGAGGTGTTGCGTACCGTCACCTCGGCCTGGTAGCCGCCCTGCCAGGTGGAGACCGCCCGGAAGGACGCGGTGCAGGTGGCGTCGCCGGGGACGCCCGGGTCATCGGGGTCGCCGGGGACGCCCGCCTCCAGCAGTGCGGCCAGGGCCGGGAACCAGCGTGCGGCGATCTTCTCGTTGCCGGCGTCGTTCGGGTGGACGCCGTCGTAGGTGTCGGTGGCCGTGTCGAAACCCGTCCACTGGTCGACCACGGTCACCGGGGAGCGGCCGGTGCCCGCCGCCGCGGCCCACGCGGGGATCCGGGCGTTGAGGTCGACCACGCGCTGGGCGCAGGCGGCGCAGGTGCCGGGGTTCATCGGGATGATCCGGGCGACGAGGATCCGCATGTCCGGGTTGGACTCCCGCATCTGACCCACGAGCTTCGTGTAGGCGGCGAGGATGCGGTCGGGGGAGACGCTGCTCCAGACGTCGTTCGTGCCGAAGTGCATGACAACGATGTCCGGCAATGTCGCCGCCAGTCGTGCGGGAAGCAGGTTCTGGTCCGCCACGTTGGTGACCAGTTCGCCGCCGTGTCCTTCGTTGTCCCCGTCGTGTGCCACGCCGCAGCCCTGCGCGGGCAGGGTGCCGACGAAGTCGATGTCCGTGTGCCCGGCGTCCAGCAGCCGGTTCCACAGCAGGGCCCGCCAGCAGCCCGGCGACCCGGTGATGGAGTCGCCCAGCGGCATGACGCGCACCGGGTCGGCCGCGGCGGCTTCACCGGCGGTGGCCGGTGAAGCCGCCGCGGCCGGCGTGGGGGCCGGGTCGAGGGGGAGGAGCAGGACGGCCAGCAGGCCGAGGAGCGGAAGCGTGCGTAAGCGGAGGAGGCGGGTGTCGCGCATGGTTTCCCCTTCCCTGGATGAGGTGGGAGCGCTCCCATGCCGTCATCAAGCCACTATTGTCATTCACGCGTCAAGAGGCTGGACGGATTACGGCCCCGGCGCCGCAGGGTCCGTACGCCGTCGGGGCGTGGCCTCCGCGTGCCGCGCCCCGACCGGCGAATCCCGCGTTCGATCAGGTCCCGGCGCCCTTGCGGGGCAGCGCCCTGCGCACCAGCGGCCAGGCCGGCAGCAGCACGACGACCGCGTAGACGGTCACCGAGAACGGCGTGTCGACCAGACCCGTGACGCTGCCGTCGCTGATCTGCAGGGCGCGGCGCAGCTGCTGTTCGGCGGCCGGGCCGAGGACGACACCGATGACGGCGGGCAGCACCGGCAGTCCGTACCGCCGCATTCCGAAGCCGATCAGGCCGATCACCAGCAGGATCACCAGGTCGATCACCTCGCCGCCGACCGCGTACGCGCCCACCGCCGCGAAGAACATGATCCCGGCGTAGAGGTACGGCCGCGGGATGCGCAGCAGCTTCGCCCACACCGGGGCCAGCGGCAGGTTGAGGGCGAGCAGCAGCACCATGCCGACGAACAGCGAGGCGATCAGGCCCCACACCAGGTCGGGTTCGCGTTCGAACAGCAGTGGGCCGGGCTGGATGCCGTACTGCTGGAACGCGGCCAGCATCACCGCCGCGACCGCCGTGGTCGGCAGGCCCAGGGTCAGCATGGACACCAACGTGCCCGCCGCCGAGGCCGACGCCGCCGACTCCGGACCCGCCACGCCCTCGATGGCGCCCTTGCCCCACTCGTCCTTGTGCTTCGACAGCCGCTTCTCCGTGACGTACGACAGGAAGGTCGGGATCTCCGCCCCGCCCGCCGGGATCGCGCCGAACGGGAAGCCGATGAACGGGCCGCGCGCCCATGACTTCCAGGTGCGCCGCACATCGGCGCGGCCCAGCCACGGCCGGCCCACCGGGATCGGGTCCGGCGGCCTGCGCCGCAGATGCGCCGCGACCCACAGCGCCTCACCGATCGCGAACAGGCCCACCGCGACGATCACCACGTCGACGCCGTCGGCGAGTTGCAGCGAGCCGAACGTCAGCCGCTGCTGGCCGGTCATCTGGTCCAGGCCCACCAGGCCGATCGTCAGACCGATCAGCAGCGAGGCCATGCCCCGGATCCGGGACGAACCCAGCACCGACGTCACGGCGATGAACGCCAGCACCATGATGGCGAAGTAGTCCGGGGCGCCGATGTCCACGGCCAGGTCCGCGACCGTCGGGGCCAGCGCCACCAGCAGGACCGTGCCGACCATGCCGCCCGCGAAGTGCCCGATGGCGGCGGCCGCGAGGGCCTGCGCGCCGCGCCCCGACTTGGCCATGGGGTTGCCCTCCATGGCCGCGACCACCGCCGCGCTCTCCCCGGGCGTGTTCAGCAGGATCGAGGTCGTCGAACCGCCGAACATCGCGCCGTAGTAGATCCCGGCGAACATGATGAACGCACCGGTCGGCTCGAGTCCGTACGTCACCGGCAGCAGCAGCGCCACCGCCATCGCCGGACCGATGCCGGGCAGCACCCCGATCGCGGTGCCGAGCAGCACGCCCACGGCGGCCCAGAGCAGATTGAGCGGGGTGAGGGCCGTACCGAAGCCGTCCATGAGGGAGTTGAGGGCGTTCATGTCACAGGACTCCCATCAGCGGACCGCCGGGCAGCGGCACTCCGAGCAGGTTGTTGAACACGGCGTAGGTGACGAAGGAGATCACCGCCGCGATCAGCGGATCGCGGTCGTGCCTGCGGCTGCCGAGCGCGAAGGCGGCGCCCCAGAAGAGCAGCGCGCCCGCGACCGGGAAGCCGAGCGGCTCGATCAGGACGGCGGTGCCGAGGAACACCCCGGCCAGCAGCAGCACCGTGCGCCAGTCGGCGGGTTCGGACAGGTCGACGTCCTCGCCGGTCTCGGCCCGGCCCCGGCCGCCGCGCAGGACGTCCACCGCCAGCAGGGCGGCGACGACGAGCAGGCCGGCGCCGACGGCGACCGGCACGGTCCTCGGGCCGACGGGCCCGCGCTGGGCGATGTCGACGTCCATGGTGAGCGCGTCGGTCAGGACGAGCACACCGAGCGCCAGCAGCAGTACGCAGACGCCGAGTTCGGAGTGGTCGCGGAGCCAGGAGCGCCGTTCGGCGGCGGGCGCCGGGGTCGTGCCGGCGGTCGGTGTCGTCACAGTCCGAGCTCCTTCAGCACCGAGACCACGCGCTTGTCCTCGGCTTCGAGGAACGCCCCGAACTCCTCGCCGGTCAGGAAGGCGTCGTCCCAGCCGTTGCGCTTCAGCGACTCCCGCCACTCGTCCGAGTCGTGCAGCCCCCGCACCAGGCGGACGAGCTTGCCGCGCTCGGCGTCGGTGAGGCCGGGCGGGGCGACGATGCCGCGCCAGTTGGTGAAACTCACGTCGTAGCCCGCCTCCTGGAGGGTCGGGGCGTCGAGGCCGGCGACCCGTTCCGGGCCGGTGACCGCGAGCAGGCGCAGCTCACCGGACTTGATCTGGTCGAGGTACTCACCGACACCGGAGACGCCGAAGGCGACCTTGTCGCCGAGGATCGAGGCGAGCAGTTCGCCGCCGCCGTCGAAGGGGATGTAGTTGACCTGCTTCGGCGGGATCCCGGCGGCCCGCGCCATCAGCATCGGCGCGAGGTGGTCGGGGCCGCCGGGGGAGGACCCGCCGCCCACCGGGAGCCTGCCGGGGTCCTCCTTCCAGGCGCGGATCAGGTCGTCGACCGTCCGGTACGGGGAGTCCTTCCCGACCACGACGACGTCCTGCTCCTCGGTGAGCCGGGCGATCGGAGTGGTGTCCGCGAGGGTCTTCGGCGCGTCGTTGGAGCGGACGGCGCCGACCACGCCCAGCCCCATCGACATGGCGAGCTTGCCGTTGCCGTGCTCGCTCACCAGCCGGCTCAGGCCGACGGTGCCGCCGGCGCCGGGCAGGTTGAACACCTCGACGGTGTGGGTGAGCCCGGCGTCCTCGGCGTTCTTCGCGGCCGTGCGGGCCGTGATGTCGTAGCCGCCGCCGGGCGAGTTGGGAACCATGAAGCGCAGGCCCGGGATCTGCGTGCCGGTCTCGGTGCCGCTGCCGGTCGTGAGCAGCGGCGGGCCCACGAGTACGAGCACGGCGGCCCCGAGCAGGGCGAGGGGTGTGCGTAGGCGCACGAGTGCCACCACCTGTCGGTCGGGTCGTCTGGGGTCGCGCCAGGCCCTGCGGGGGAGGGTGACGCGGGCCACATGGTGCCCGCGCGCCGGCGGGCTGTCGCGCTTGCGGAACCAATGGAGGTTGTGGTCATTGCGTCAGCGGAGCACCGTCAGTGGCGCACGTCTCTTTCCCCGGCCGCAGGTGGGGGCCATGATGGCGGCTCCGGCGCCGCGCCTCGTCGTGTCCGCCGGGGCGACGGCCGCCGACCAGGGGGTCCCGGTCACCTCATGGACGCGGTGGCGGAAGGAGCGAGACGATGGACAGCGGTCGGGGCGATCGCCCGGCGCCCGCGACGGTCGACGCGATCGACGTGCTCGTGGTCGACGACGACTTCCGGGTGGCACGGGTGCACCGTGCCTACGTCGAACGCCTCGACGTGTTCCGGGTCGTGGGGGTCGCCGGGACGGGTGAGCAGGCGATCGCCGCCGTGGACGAACTCCGTCCCGATCTGGTGCTGCTCGATCTGTATCTGCCCGATCTCTTCGGCCTTGACGTCATCCCCCGGCTGCGCACCGCCGGGCACGACTGCGACGTGATGGTCATCAGCGCCGCCCGCGAGGCGGACGCGGTGCGTGGCGCGGTCCGGCACGGCGTCGTCGACTACCTGCTCAAGCCGTTCGACTTCGAGGACCTGCGGGGACGTCTGGAGCGCTACGCCGGTCGGCGCGGCCGGCTGCTCGACACGGTGGTGCGCGGTCAGGCGGACGTCGACCGGGTGCTGGCCGGTGCGGCGGGGCCGGCGTCCCCGGTGCTGCCCAAGGGCATGAGCGCGGAGACCGCCGGTCTGGTCGAGCGCACCCTGCGCGGGACCGCCGGAACCCTGTCGGCCACCGAGTGCGCCGCTCTGACCGGGGTCTCCCGGGTCAGCGCCCGCCGGTACCTGGAGTACTTCCACACCGTGGGCATCGTGGAGGTGTCCTTGCGGTACGGGGCGACGGGGCGGCCCGAGCGGCGGTACCGGTTCCTGGGGCAGGGCGGAGGGCTGCGGTCGGGGGGCGGGGCGCGGGCGTAGGGGGCGGTTCGGGGGCGGAGCGCGGGCGCGGGCGCGGTTCCAGGGGCCGGGTTCTGGTTTCGGCCGGTCTCGAATACAGGGCATGGGGTTGTCCCCGCCTGCGGGCGGGCCTAGGGTCGGCGGTGAGGGAAAGCGCTTTCTAGAGTTTTCCGGTCCGCCTTCGTCGTCGTTCCGAGGAGCGCCGCATGTCCTTGTCCCCCGTCCGCCGCCGTGTCGCCGTCGTCGGCACCGGTGCGATCGTCAGCGGCGGCCATCTGCCCGCACTGCGCTCCCACGCCGACCGCACCGAACTGGTCGCCGCCGTCGACGTGGACCAGGGCCGGCTCGACGCCTTCCGCGCGTCCGCGGGGGAGCAGGTCGCCGGGTTCACCTCGATGGGCGCGATGCTGGACGCCGTACGGCCGGACCTGGTGCTGATCGGGACCCCGCCGTCGCTCCACCGGGAGCAGACGGTGGCCGCGCTCAAGGCCGGCGCCTGGGTGCTGTGCGAGAAGCCGCTGTGCCTGTCGCTCGCCGAGTACGACGACATCGCGGCCGCGGAGGAGGCATCGGGGGCGTACGCGTCCGTGATCTTCCAGCACCGCTACGGCTCGGGCGCCGTCCACGCCCGTGAGCTGATCCGCAGCGGTGAGCTGGGCGCCCCGCTGGTCGCGCACTGCCAGACCACCTGGCACCGGGACGCCGCGTACTACTCCGTGCCCTGGCGCGGACGCTGGGCCACCGAGGGCGGCGGGCCCACCATGGGCCACGGCATCCACCAGTACGACCTGCTGCTGCACCTGCTGGGGGAGTGGGAGGAGATACGGGCCATGGCGGCGCGCCTCGTCCACGACACCGAGAGCGAGGACGTCTCCACCGCCCTGGTCCGCTTCCGCGACGGCGCGCTCGCGACCGTCGTCAACAGCGTGCTCTCGCCCGACGAGGTGAGCCGGATCCGCGTCGACTGCGCGGACGCGACGGTCGAACTCACCCACCTGTACGGGCACGTCAACGACGACTGGACCTACACCCCGGCCCGGCACGTCGCCGCCGAGCGTGCCGCCGCCTGGCGTGCGCCCGCGCAGGACGTGCCCAGTTCGCACACGGCGCAGCTGGGCACCCTCCTCGACGCCTACGACGCCGGTGTACGACCGCCGGGGAGCGGGGCGGAGGCGCGGAGCACGCTCGAGTTCGCCGCCGCCCTGTACAAGGCCGCGTTCACCGGGCTGCCGGTGCGGGCCGGGGAGATCGGCCCCGGTGACCCGTTCCATGCGGCCATGCACGGTGGCCACTCCGACTGGGCGCCCGAGGAGCACTGATGGACATCCGCGTCACTCATGAGATCGGTGATGCCGTGGTGGTGACGACCGCGGGAGGTACGGAGATCCTGCGGTACGTCTACCGGCCCGACCCCGAGGCGTTCGAGTCCCGGAAGCCGTATGCCCATCCGGTGCGGACGCTGGGCGGGCGCACGGTCACCGGGTACCGGCCGAACGACCACCGCTGGCACAAGGGGCTGCAGATGACGGCCAGTCATCTGTCGGGGCAGAACTTCTGGGGCGGCAACTCGTATGTGCACGGGCGGGGTTACCTGCCTCTGCCCGAGCGTGTCGGGTCGATGCGGCACGACGGGTTCTCCGGGTTCGCCGTGGGGGACGGGCGGCTCGATCTCGTCGAGGAGCTCACCTGGGTGGAGAACGGCGGGGGTGAGTGGGCGCGGGAGGAGCGCGGGCTGAGCGTCCACTCGGTCGACGAGTCGGTCGGGGCGTGGGTGCTCGACTGGTCGATCCGGTTGAGCAATGTGCGGGATGTCGATTTGGTGTTCGGGTCTCCTACCACTGCGGGGCGGGAGCTGGCCGGGTACACCGGGTTGCAGTGGCGGGGGGCTCGGGACTTCACCGGGGGGACGGTCTTCGGGGCCGGAGCCGGGGCTGGGGTCGAGGCCGGGGCCGGGGCCGGGGAGATCATGGGGACGCAGGGGCCGTGGCTCGCCTTCACCGCCGAGCACGATGAGGTGGACGCCCGCTCCACGCTGGTCTTCGCGCACGCGCCCGAGAATCTCGACGAGAGGACCGCCGTGCATCCGTCGCACTGGTTCGTGCGCTCGGAGCCCATTCCGTCGGTCGCGTTCTCCTGGGCGTTCTTCGAGGAGTTCGCGTTGCCGCCGGGAGAGTCCTTCTCGTACCGCTACCGGATCGTGGTCGCGGACGGGGCGTGGGACCGGGAGCGGGTGGGATCGTATCTGGACGGGCTGCCGTGGTGAGCGGGTGCGACGCGCCGCTGCCGGGGGCCGTGGGGCTGTCGCACGTGAGCGCGTACGAGTGGGAGGCCGCGGACGGCGTGTGCGGGGGGAGTCCGCATCTGCATACGGTGTGCACGGAGGCGTACGTCGTCACCGGGGGCCGGGGCGCCGTGCAGACGCTCGGTTCCGACGGGTACCGGGACATCGCGCTGGAGGCGGGGACGGTCGCCTGGTTCACGCCGGGGACCGTGCACCGGATGGTGCAGGGCGGGGGGCTGCGGGTCACGGTGCTGATGCAGAACAGCGGGCTGCCCGAGGCCGGGGACGCGGTGTTCACGTTTCCGCCCGAGGTGCTGGCCGACCCCGAGCGCTACGCCGCGGCGGCGGTGCTTCCGTCCGGGGCGGGGCCGGCGGTGGAGGCGGCGGCGCGGCGGCGGAGGGACCTCGCGGTCGAGGGCTATCTCGTGCTGCGTGAGGCGCTGGTGGGGGGTGACGACGGGCCGTACCGGGAGTTCCGGCGTGCGGCGGCCCGGCTGGTGCGGGACCGGGTGCCGGTGTGGCGGGAGCTGTGGCGGTCCGGTGCCCTGGCCGCCGCCGAGCGGACGGGGGCTCAGTTGTCCGCGCTGGCCGCGGGCGACTGGGCGCACCTCGAAGAGGCGGCGGCGTATGAGACCGTGCCCGGTCGGCGGGGTGGCTTCGGCATGTGTGGCCGACGGGACGAGTACACGGTGCCGTGACCGTGCCTGCGGCGCGGGTGGGATGCGCGTGGCGCCTGGGGCCGGTGGGTGGGTCGGGGCCGGGTCGGGGGGGGGGGGGCGGGGGGCGGCGCCGGGGGGGGGGGTTGGCGGGGGGGGGGGGGCGGGGCCGCCCCCCCCCGCCGGCGGGCCCCCCCCAAACGAAGAACACCCCACATAAAAACCA
>NZ_JBIAZD010000024.1:0-106429 GCF_042898795.1 Streptomyces sp. NPDC000348 | reverse complement strand
GACGCGGTCTCCGAGGTGAAACGGTCACCGGTGAGCTGCATCCCGTCACCCGAGTCCCCGGCGAACCTGATGATCACCCGGTCCAGCCGGCGGACCTCCGCCGCGCCGGGTGCCCGGCGCGCCGATGCTCCCGTGGACACCATGTCGGAGCCTCTTCTCTACTCGCTCGCGGGCACCATTCGAGAGCCGGATGCTGGCAGCACCCACTGACCGGGCGCTGACGGCGGGCTGGGCGGACCCGGGCCGACCGCGGCTCGAGGCGCGGGGTCAGTGCGGTGTCAGCGACGTGTCCATCGGCCCGGTTAGCCTGCGCCTGCCGTTCAGCAGCCCGGTGAGGCGTGGACGTGCGCTCTCCACCTGTCTTTCCTCGGCTCCTCGCCCGGGGACGTATCGAGAGGGCTACGAATGCACGAACTCCAGCAACTGGCGATCCGGGCCGGGACGGAGCTGGAAGAGGCACCGGCGCTGGAGATCCTGCGCTGGGCCGTGGACACCTTCGGCTCACGTCTGTGCGTCACGTCCTCGATGGAGGACGCCGTGGTGGCGCACCTCGCCGCGCGGGTCGCGCCGGGAGTGGACGTCGTCTTCCTCGACACCGGCTATCACTTCCCCGAGACCATCGGCACCCGGGACGCCGTCGAGGCCGTCCTGGACGTCAACCTGATCACCCTGCTGCCCCGGCAGACGGTCGCCGAGCAGGACGCCGAGTACGGGCCGGAGCTGTACCGCCGCGACCCCGACCGGTGCTGCGACCTGCGCAAGGTCCAGCCGCTGGAGGAAGGGCTGGAACGGTACGACGCCTGGGTCACCGGACTGCGCCGGTTCGACTCGGCGCAGCGTGCCGCGACGCCGGTGGTCGACTGGGACGCCCGGCGGGGGAAGGTGAAGATCTCGCCCATCGCCCGGTGGACCCGCGAGGACGTGGACACGTACATCGCCGAACACGGAGTGCTGGTCAACCCATTGCTCTCGGACGGCTACGGCTCAGTGGGATGTGCTCCCTGCACCCGGCGGCTCCTCCCGGGCGAGGACGCCCGGGCCGGCCGCTGGACCGGGCGCGCCAAGACGGAATGCGGGCTCCACACATGACGACCGAGACAGACATCCCCGTACGGCACCTGGAAGCACTCGAATCCGAGGCGGTGCACATCTTCCGTGAGGTGGCGGGCGAGTTGGAGCGCCCCGTCATCCTGTTCTCCGGCGGCAAGGACTCCATCGTCATGCTGCACCTGGCGCTGAAGGCGTTCGCGCCGGCGCCGCTGCCGTTCTCGCTGCTGCACGTCGACACCGGGCACAACTTCCCCGAGGTGCTCGACTACCGGGACCGGACGGTGGCCCGGTACGGGCTGCGGCTGCACGTGGCCTCCGTGCAGGACCACATCGACCGCGGTCTCCTCAGGGAACGCCCCGACGGCACCCGCAACCCCCTGCAGACCGTGCCGCTCATCGAGGCGATCCACACCCACCGCTTCGACGCGGTGTTCGGCGGCGGGCGCCGGGACGAGGAGAAGGCCCGCGCCAAGGAACGGGTGTTCAGCCTCCGCGACGAGTTCGGCGGCTGGGACCCGCGCCGGCAGCGGCCGGAGCTGTGGCAGCTCTACAACGGCCGGCACGCCCCCGGCGAACACGTACGGGTGTTCCCGCTGTCCAACTGGACCGAACTGGACGTGTGGCAGTACATCGCCCGCATGGAGATCGAGGTCCCCTCCATCTACTACGCGCACGAACGCGAGGTCTTCCTGCGCGGCGGCATGTGGCTGACCGCGGGGGACTGGGGCGGGCCGAAGGACGGGGAGCCGGTGGAGACCCGGACCGTCCGCTACCGCACGGTCGGCGACATGTCCTGCACGGGCGCGGTGGAATCCGGTGCCGCCGACCCGTACGCGGTGATCGCGGAGATCTCGGCGTCACGGCTCACCGAGCGCGGCGCCACCAGGGCGGACGACCGGATGTCGGAGGCCGCCATGGAGGACCGCAAGCGCGAGGGGTACTTCTGATGACGACGGGCACCGAGCACCACTCCACCACCGGGCACCACTCCACCCTGCTGCGGTTCGCCACCGCCGGCTCCGTCGACGACGGCAAGTCCACCCTCGTGGGCAGGATGCTGCACGACTCCAAGTCGCTGCTGGCCGACCAGCTGGAGGCCGTCGAGCGCGCCTCCCGCTCACGGGGCCAGGAGGCACCCGACCTGGCGCTGCTCACCGACGGGCTGCGCGCGGAGCGCGAGCAGGGCATCACCATCGACGTGGCGTACCGCTACTTCGCCACCGCCCGGCGCAGCTTCATCCTGGCCGACACCCCCGGGCACGTGCAGTACACCCGCAACATGGTCACCGGGGCGTCCACCGCGGAACTGGTGATCGTCCTGGTCGACGCCCGGCACGGCGTGGTCGAGCAGACCCGCCGGCACGCCGCGGTCGCCGCCCTGCTGCGGGTGCCCCACGTGGTCCTCGCGGTGAACAAGATGGACCTGGTCGGCCACGCCGAGTCCGTCTTCGCGGACATCGCCGACGAGTTCACCGGCTACGCGCAGGAGCTCGGCGTCCCCGCGGTGACCGCCATCCCCATGTCGGCGCTCAACGGTGACAACGTGGTCACGCCGTCGGCGCACATGGACTGGTACGGCGGCCCCACCATGCTGGAGCACCTGGAGACCGTCCGGGTCACGGCCGAACCGGCCGGCGCCCCGGGCCGCTTCCCGGTGCAGTACGTGATCCGGCCGCAGACCGCCGAGCACCCCGACTACCGCGGCTACGCCGGGCTGATCGCCTCCGGCAGCCTGCACGTCGGCCAGGACGTCGTCGTCCTGCCCTCGGGGCGCCGGTCGGTCGTCAGCGGCATCGACCTCCTGGGCGAGCGGGTCGAGTCGGCCCGCGCACCGCAGTCGGTGACCGTGCTGCTCGCCGACGACCTGGACGTCTCCCGCGGCGACCTGATCGCGCCCGCCGGCTCCGCGCCCGCGGTGACCCGGGAGTTCGAGGCCACCGTCTGCCACCTCGTCGACCAGCCGCTGGTCCCGGGCCGGAAGGTGCTGCTCAAGCACACCACCCGGACCGTGCAGGCGGTGGTGCGGGAGATCGAGAGCCGGGTGACGCTCGACCCGCTCAGCCGGCACCCCGCGCCCGGCCACCTGGTCGCCAACGACATCGGCCGGATCCGGGTCCGCACCGCCGAGCCGATCGCCCTGGACCCCTACGTCGTCTCGCGCCGCACCGGCTCGTTCCTGCTGATCGACCCGGCCGACGGCGCGACCCTGACCGCGGGCATGGCGGGCGAGTCCTTCGTCGCACGAGCCCCCGGAGGACCCGGCGCATGAGCGGTGCAGCGCGCCTGCGCGCGGCCGTGGCGGGGCTGCTCGCCCTGATCGTCGTCGCCGGCTGCGGCTACGGGTCCGAGCGGGTCGACACCGGCGCCAAGGTCCTGCCCACCGGCCCGAAGCTGTCCGTGGACGAGGTGCGGGTCGGCTACTTCCCCAACCTCACGCACGCCACCGCCCTGGTCGGCGTGCGTGAGGGGATCATCCAGAAGGAACTCGGCGGTACGAAACTGTCGGCGACCACGTTCGGCGCGGGCCCCGCCGCGGTCGAGGCACTGACCTCCGGCTCGGTCGACCTCGCCTGGATGGGCCCGTCACCGGCGGTCAACAGCTTCACCAGGTCGGACGGGAAGAGCCTGCGGATCGTCGCCGGGGCCGCGTCCCGGGGGGTCAAGTTCGTCGTCGACCCGGAGAAGATCAGGACGACGGCCGACGTCAAGGGCAAACGCATCGCCAGCCCGCAGCTCGGCAACACCCAGGACGTGGCGCTGCTCGACTGGATCGCCCGGCAGGGCTGGCACGTGGACCCGGCCTCCGGACGCGGCGACGTGTCCGTGGTGCGCACCGACAACAAGCTGGCGCCGTCCGCCTACCGGTCCGGTGCCATCGACGGGGCCTGGGTCCCGGAACCCACGGCCTCCCTGCTGGTCGCCGAGGGCGCGAAGGTGCTGCTGGACGAGGCGAGCCTGTGGCCGGACCGGAAGTTCGTGATCACCCATCTGGTGGTGTCGCAGCGCTTCCTGGCGGAGCACCGGGACGTCGTCGAGGCGGTCGTCCGCGGATCGGTGCGGACCAACGCGTGGATCAACGGACAACCCGGCCCGGCGAAGGACTCCGCGAACGCGGCACTGGAGCAGCTGACCGGGAAGCCGCTGCCGGACGAGATCATCGACGGCGCCTGGCCGTCCCTCACGTTCACCGACGACCCCCTGGCCGGCACCCTCGGCACCCAGGCCGAGCACGCCGTCCGGGCCGGACTGATGGAACGGTCCGATCTGCACGGCATCTACGACCTCGACGCGCTCAACGGGATCCGCGCGGCCGAGGGCCGGCCGCCCGCCGACGACGCCGGGCTCGGAGTGTCATGAGGCGCGGCATCGCGCCGACCGCCTTTCCCGCACCCAGGAGTTGACCCCAGTGCATCCGACAACGATCACGGTGAAGGACGCTGCGTCCGGCGCGGCCGGCCTCGCACCCAGCACACCGGCCGTCCGTGTGGTCGGCGCCCACAAGTCCTTCGTCCGGCCGGAAGGTGTCCAGACGGTCCTGCAGGACATCACCATCGACGTCGCGCCGGGCGAGTTCATCTGCCTGCTCGGGGCCTCCGGGTGCGGCAAGTCCACCCTGCTGAACCTGGTGGCCGGGCTCGACCGGCCCTCCTCCGGCCGCATCGAGGTCGCCGGCGGCCGGCCCGCCCTGATGTTCCAGGAGCACGCGCTGTTCCCGTGGCTCACGGCCGGCAAGAACATCGAGCTGGTGCTCAGACTGCGGGGCGTGCCCCGGCCCGAGCGCCGGACGCGGGCGGAGGAACTGCTGAACCTGGTGCGGCTGCAGGACGCGTACGGCAAGAGGGTCCACGAACTCTCCGGCGGCATGCGCCAGCGCGTCGCCCTGGCCCGGGCCCTCGCCCAGGACTCCGAGGTCCTGCTGATGGACGAGCCGTTCGCCGCGCTCGACGCCATCACCCGCGACGTCCTCCACGAGGAACTGACCCGGATCTGGCAGGAGACGGGAGTCTCCGTGCTGTTCGTCACGCACAACGTGCGCGAGGCGGTACGGCTGGCGCAGCGCGTCGTGCTGCTGTCGTGCCGGCCCGGCCGGATCGCCCGCGAGTGGACCATCGCCATGCCGCAGCCGCGCCGCATCGAGGACCCCGCGGTGGCCGAGCTGTCCGCCGAGATCACCGACCAGCTGCGGAAGGAGATCCGGCGCCATGGGCGGCACTGACATCCGTACGGCGAAACCGGCGGAGGCCGACGAGGAGCTGGCCGGGCTGGAGGCGGGCCTGGACTCCCTGGACTCGGTGCCCGTCTCCCGGACCCCGGTCCGGCAGGTGCTGCGGCAGAAGGTGGCGCCGCCGCTGCTGGGCGTCGCGGTCGTCCTGACGGTGTGGCAACTGCTGCACACCGGTGGGCTGGTGTCGGAGGACCGGCTGCCCAGCCCCCGCGCCGTCGGCGACAGTTTCCTCACCCTGTGGCGGCAGGGGACGCTCTTCGAGATCATCTGGACCAGTCTGGAACGGGGGCTGCTGGGCTTCCTGGCCGCGCTGGCCATCGGGACGCCGCTGGGGCTGGTCGTGGCCCGGGTGCCGTTCGTCCGCGCGGCCCTGGGGCCCGTGCTGTCCGGTCTGCAGTCGCTTCCCTCGGTGGCGTGGGTGCCGGCGGCGATCATCTGGTTCGGGCTGACCGACGCGGCGATGTACACGGTGATCCTGCTCGGGGCGGTGCCGTCGATCGCGGTGGGGCTGGTCTCGGGCATCGACCAGGTGCCGCCGCTCTATCTGCGGGCCGGACGGACGATCGGGGCGACGGGGCTGCGGGGGGCGCGGTACATCGTGCTGCCGGCCGCGCTGCCGGGGTACACGGCGGGGCTCAAGCAGGGGTGGGCGTTCTCGTGGCGGTCGCTGATGGCCACGGAGCTCATCGCCTCGTCGCCGGAGCTGGGGGTCGGGCTGGGACGCTATCTGGAGAACGCGCGGGAGACGATCGACCTGCCCGGGGTGTTCTTCGGGATCCTGCTGATCCTCGCGGTCGGCGTGCTGATCGATCTGCTGGTGTTCAGTCCGCTGGAGCGCCGGGTGCTGCGCAGCCGGGGGCTGCGGTGACGCCCGGGACGGCGCCGGCGCCTTGAGCCCGGGGGCGGCCGCGGGGTCGTAGTTCACGGCGCGGGAGTGCGGTGCGAGGGTGCACCGTAGCCCGCGGTCGCCTCCGGTAACACCATGTACGGCCTCCGTCCTCTGCCTGTACGGGCAGGGGGCGGGGGCCGTACGTGCGTACCCGCGGGCAGTCGTGCCGCTGGGGCGGCACGGGTGGGCGCGACGGCACCCGGCCGGCGCCGGGCAGCGCGACCCGCCCCCCGCCCGGCCCCGACGCCGGACACCCTGTCGCCCCCGCGCCCGCCCTCGCACAAGCACGTGGGCGCCCGCGGGCACGGCGGATACGGGTACGGGGGGCCGGGGCCGGCATACGAAGGCGCCCACGGCTCACCGGGGTGAGGCGTGGGCGCCTGTCGGGGGTGGGTCAGGTCAGCTGGGACTCGTCGACGCGGGTGACCCATTGGGTGAAGGTCTCCGACTCGTCGGCCCGGCCGCTGCGGTACTTGCGGACCAGGCCCTCCACGAAGTCGGGGAGGTCGGCCGCGAGGACCTTCACCCCGCGGGGCTTGCGGCCGAAGGCCGGCTCGTCCTCCTGGGAGAGGGAGAGCGCTCCGCCCAGGTGGACCTGGAAGCCCTCCGCCTGGCCGCCGTCGGGGCCCGGGAGGAGCTGGCCCTTCAGGCCGATGTCCGCGACCTGCGTGCGCGCGCACGCGTTCGGGCAGCCGTTGAGGTTGATGGTGATGTCCGCCCGCTGGTCCCCGAGCCGCCGTTCCAGCTCGGCCACCAGCTCCGCCGCACGGGCCTTCGTCTCGACGATCGCGAGCTTGCAGTACTCCAGACCGGTGCACGCCATGGTGGCCCGCCGCCAGGGCGAGGCGTCCACCCGCAGGTCGAGCGCCTCCAGGTCGCGCACCAGCGGCTCCGGGTCCGCCACGTCGAGCACCAGGACCTTCTGGTAGGGCGTCAGCCGCACCCGGTCCGAACCGTGGGCCGCCGCGGCGTCCGCGAGCGCGGCCAGACGGGTGCCGGAGACCCGGCCGACCACCGGCGCCGCACCCACGTAGTGCAGCCCGTCCCGCTGCTTGTGCACACCGATGTGGTCGACCGGCGAGGCGGGCAGCACCGGTGCCGGGCCGTCGGCCAGCCGCCGCCCCAGGTACTCCTTCTCCAGCACCTCCCGGAACCGCTCCACGCCCCAGTCGGCGACGAGGAACTTCAGCCGGGCCCTGTTGCGCAGCCGCCGGTACCCGTAGTCGCGGAACAGGCCGACCACCCCCGCCCACACCTCGGGTACCTCGGCGAGCGGCACCCAGGCGCCGGCCCGGTCCGCGAGCCGGGGGTTGGTCGACAGTCCGCCGCCCACCCACAGGTCGAACCCCGGCCCCAGTTCGGGGTGCTCGACGCCGAGGAAGGAGACGTCGTGGATCTGGAAGGGCACGTCGGGCAGCCAGGACACCGAGGTCTTGAACTTGCGGGGCAGGTTGGACAGCGACGGGTCACCGATGAAGCGCTCGGTGATCTCCCGGATCGCGGGGGTGGCGTCCAGCACCTCGTCGGCGCTCACCCCGGCGACCGGGCTGCCCAGGATGACGCGCGGGCAGTCCCCGCACGCCTCCGTGGTGGACAGTCCCACCGCCTCCAGCCGGCGCCAGATCTCGGGCACGTCCTCGATGCGTATCCAGTGGAACTGGATGTTCTGCCGGTCGGTGATGTCGGCGGTGTCACGTCCGAACTCGGTGGACAGCGCGGCGATCTCGCGGAGCTGGGCGATGTTCAGCCCGCCCCCGTCGACCCGCACCCGGAGCATGAAGTGCTCGTCGTCGAGCTCCTCCGGGGCGAGGGTCGCGGTGCGCCCGCCGTCGATGCCGGGCCGCCGCTGGGTGTAGAGCCCCCACCAGCGGAACCGGCCCCGCAGATCGTCCGGCGGAATGGCGGCGAAGCCCTCCCGCGCGTAGACCTTCTCGATGCGCTCGCGCACCAGCAGCGGATCCTCGGCCTGCTTGAACCGCTCGTTGGCGTTGAGCGGTTCCCGTTCGCCGAGTGCCCACTGGCCGTCGACTCGCTTGCGGTCCCGGGTCATTGCTCATCCCTCCCTCATCGGCCCGCTGACCGCCGAGATCATTCCCGACGGCAGCCAGTCGGCGCCGGACGCTCCGTGGTGGTGCCCGCCCGTGTCCCCGCCGTCCGCGGAGACCATGGTTCCGGGCACATAGGCGGTGGAGGCGGCGTAGAGCCGGGGCAGCGGTGCCGGCTTCTCGCCGC
The DNA here is from genome assembly GCF_042898795.1 of Streptomyces sp. NPDC000348. Classification (NCBI taxonomy): domain Bacteria; kingdom Bacillati; phylum Actinomycetota; class Actinomycetes; order Kitasatosporales; family Streptomycetaceae; genus Streptomyces; species Streptomyces sp. NPDC000348. The sequence continues at coordinate 98,033 of NZ_JBIAZD010000024.1, read as the reverse complement.
GGGCCCGCTGCCAGGCCTCGTAGCCGCTGCCGGAGGGGTACTCGCCGGGCAGTCGCGCGGCCAGTGCCTCGGCGTACGCCATGGCCTCCTTGGTACGGGGTGTGAAACGCAGCGGTATCAGCTGGCCGGCGCTCGGGGTCAGCACCGAACGGGCCAGCAGCCAGGGTGCGAGGTAGACGCCCTGGGCGCGGGTCCTCCCGCTCTCCACGGCGTCGACCACCGTCGTGGCCCCGGCCCACCCCGTGGTGACCAGCAGCGGGCGGTCCTTGTCGGGGGTGGTGACGGTGACGCCCTCCCGCCGGGCCGCCGAACGGACGACGACGGCGGCCTTCTCGCCGCGCGGTGAGCCGTCGGAGACCAGGCCCACGGACCCGGCACCGCGGTCGGCGAGGAGACGGACGGTGGCGCGCAGCGCGGCGGCGTCCCGCTCGGTGAGGCCGTCGGACGGACAGGCGGTGAGCGGCCGGTCGGCGCCGGCGACCAGCGCCCCGGCGGCCGCGGCGGCGCACTCGGGCGCGTCGGCGGACATCAGGGCCCGCGGCGGAGCCGGGCGTTCGTCGCCGGTGTCCACGGTCAGCGACCCCGTCCCGCCGCCCGCGGACACCCGCAGCGTGCTGCTGCCCTCGGGCAGGTCCACGGGGACCCAGGTCTGGGCGCTGCCGGGATGCCGCCGCCCCTCCCGCAGGGCGCCCCGGGCGGATCCCGCCCTGGCGTCGGCCGCGCCGATCCCCACCAGGTTGCGGCCGGGACGGCCGGGCACCACCAGGACGCCCACCTGCTTGCCGTTCAGGCGCAGCGTCCGCAGGACCGGGGTCCCGGGCCGGGACGGCTCGTCGGCCGCCGGGTCCGCGCCGTGGGCCGTGCCGTGCGCCGCCGTGGTCCTCGAGGTGTCCTCCGAGCGCACGGCCGCGCCCAGGACGAACGACACCACCAGCACGCAGAGGGCGCCGGAGGCGAAGAGATAAGGACCCGGCAGCAGCTTCCGCCGGACCAGGACCCCGACGCACACCAGGCCCACGACGCCGGCGAGTGCGAGCAGCGGCAGCGTCCCCCCGGCCGACGCCTCCTGGACAAGGGCCAGGTGCCCGCCGCCCGGGGGATTGGCGGCGGGCACCTGAGTCTCGGCGGACCCGATCACTTCAGCACGCTGTCGCTGACGGTGAACAGGATGCCGTGCGGACGGGCCGGACCGGTGTCGCCGTGCGGCCACGACGTCCGGTCGAAGTCCACGCAGGGCCGGCCGGTGTTCTCGTCCCGGAACCGGGTGTCCTGGCGCAGCTTGCCCGACCCGCTGAGGTCGTACATGCACACCTCGTGGTTGCCGTCACCGCTGAAGGAGCCGGCGATGAAGTAGTTCGAGGTGGCGATGCGGCCGATGCGCTCCGTCTCCTTGTAGAGACCGCCGCGGACCTGCTTGAAGTTGTCCATGGCGCCCCAGTGCGGGCCGCCGTCGGTGGTGTCGCGGATCGGCATCGCGGAGGTCACCGCCGGGCAGTCCCGCTCCTTGCCGCCGCGGTAGGCCTCGTGGATCGAGTCGATGTCGCACTCGGGGTCGTCGCCCGCGGCCAGCAGCTTGCGGATGTCCAGCACGTAGACCATGCCGGTGGTCTTGTCGAGCGGTGCGCCGTACGGCGTCGACTGGCCCATCACCGTGTGGAACAGGTACCGGTCGTCGGGGCTGACCATCAGCCAGCTGCCCGCGTCGCCGGCGCCGGTGACGTCCTGGTCGGCACCGGCCTTGCGGTAGGCGGTGGTGTCGTCGAAGACCTCACGCCACTTGGGGTTCGGCACCGTCACGTCCGGCGCGTAGAAGATCGCTCCGCCCAGCATGGACGAGGCGAACGCGCCCTTGTGGTGCTTCTTGTGGGGCAGCGCCGGCTCCATGACCACCCGCGACTCGTGCCACATCTTCTGCTCCTCGCGCGCGGCGCGGGGTCCGTCGGGCATCTTGCTGACGGAGAGCAGCTCGGGGTCGTCGCGGTTGGTGATGTCCCAGACGCGGACCGTCTGGCGCGCGAGGCTCGCCTGGTCGGGCAGCTTGGGGCTGAGGAAGTGGCGTGCCTCGACGAAGTCGCTCGCCACCATGATGTTGCGCTCTTCGTTGACCGCGATGCCGTGCGGGTTGGCGCAGGTGGCCTTCTCCAGCTTCGGCACGTTGCCGCACTGCTCGGGGTCCTCGCCCTCGGCGAGGGCCGCGGGGATCTCGGCGATCGTCTGGCCGTTCTCGTCCATCCGGACGATCTCGCCGGGCGACCCCGCCGCGCCGTTGCCCAGCCGGACCTCACCGTTGGTGTAGGTGCAGGGGCCGGGCACGTCCGGTCCGCCGAGGTAGGTGGCGTACGCGGTGCCGTCGCGCAGCACCTGGAACGCGTCGGGCGCGGTGCCGCAGGGCGTGTCGACCGTCGAGTTCACGCCCACCAGCTTCAGGGCCGGCAGCGCCTTGGTGTCGAAGACGAAGACGGTGTCGGCCAGCAGACCGCCCGCGAAGAGGCGGTCGCCCTTGTGCCACACGTACTGCATGTGGTGGGCCTCGTTGGACAGGCCCGGGCCGAGGGTGACGGTGTTGACGACCTCGCCGTACGTGCGCGAGTCACGCGTGGCGTCGACGACGGCGAGGAAGTCGGGCTTGGCGGGGTCCGCCGAACCGGCCCAGGTGAGCATCCACTCGCGCCCCCGCCCGCCGGCGGCGGGCAGCAGGTTGTTGGTGGCCGTGTAGGTGACGCCGTCGTTGCCGGTGAACTTCGACGTCGTCCGCTCGGGTTCGGGTGCTGCGGTGGCGTTGCCGGATCCTGTCAGCAGGGCGGCGGTCAGGCCGGCTGCGGTGAGACAGACGGCCAGGCGGGATGCTCTGCCTGGCCGTCCGAGGCTGAATCGTCGCACGTCGCGGATGCTCCTCTCGCGGAGCGGTGGTGGTGTCCGAACTGGCGCCGGTACCTTCCCAGAGCCCGCTGACGTGCCACTGACGCTGTGATCGGGCGCGACTTTCGGCCGATTCCGCGGAGTTCGGGAGTACGGAGTGCGGTGGTCCGGGAGCACGGAAGTGCGTGATCCAGGACTACGGAAGTGCGTGATCCAGGACTGCGAAGCGCGGTGGTTCAGGAGTTCAGGAGCCAGCCCGCGTCGCGCGCGATGCGGATGGCGTCGAGGCGGTTGCGCGCGTCGAGTTTGGCGACGATGGTCGTCATGTAGTTGCGCACGGTGCCCGGTGAGAGGTGCAGGTGCTCGGCGATCTCCGCCGTCTCCGCCCCGGCCGCCGCGAGCCGGAGCACATCGGCCTCACGGGCCGTGAGCGGGCTGGCCTGGCCCTCCCAGGCGGCCAGCGCCAGCTCCGGTGAGATGACGCGCTCGCCGGCCATGATCTGGCGTACGGCCTTGACGAGGTGCTCCACCGGTGCGTTCTTCACGAGGTAGCCGTCGACCCGGACGTCCTGCGCGCGGCGCAGGACGTTGGGCGCGTCCAGCACGGTCAGTACCAGGATGCGGGAGTCGGGCAGCTGGTCGCGCAGCCGCTCGGCCGCGGTGAGCCCGTCGAGGCCCGGCATGTTGACGTCCACGATCACGAGGTCGGGACGAGTGCCCTTGGCCGCGTCGAGGACGTCCTCCCCGGAGCCGACTTCGGCCACCACCCGGATGTCGTCCTCCAGTTCGAGCAGTGCGGCCAGCGCCTCCCGCACCATCTGTACATCCTCCGCCAAGAGAACACGTATCACACACATCCCCCCCGCAGATCGTCCTGGCTCTGGCCAGAATCATAGACATGCGAGGCGTGAACATGTCGGGGAAAGCTGCGGTCGGTGTTCCGGCGGAAGCGCGGCGTTACGCCGCGTTGGCCAGTCCGGTCGGGGCGGTTTGCAGATGCGCGGTCCCTCCGGGCGGGACGGACACGGTCGCGGCGGGTACGACGGCCACCAGCCGGAACGTTCCGTTCGGGGCCAGTCTGCTCTCCAGGGTGCCGCCGAGGGCGGCCAGGCGCTGGGTGAGATTGCCCAGGCCGCTGCCCCCCTCGTACGGCGCGCGGCGGCCCGCGCGGGTGGCGCCGTCGTTGATGACTTCCAGCCGTACGCTGCCGGGTCCGTCGGTCAGCAGGACCGCGCAGCGCGTGACGTCACTGTGCCGCAGCATATTGGTGACGGACTCGCGCAGCACCGCGGCAAGAGCGGTGCCGACCTCGCCGCGCGACGGCAGCGCGGTCACCCGGAGCGTGACGTCGATGCCCACGGCGTCCAGCAGCGAGGCCGCGGCACGCACCTCGCTGAACAGCGGCAGTTCCCGGTAGCCGCGCACCGCCATCCGTATCTCGGCCATCGACTGCCGTGCCGTGCGCAGGAGCTGGTCGGTCTGGGCCGCGGCCAGCTCCGGACGGGACTGGAAGGTGCGGTGCAGCAGTTCGGCCCGCATCGTCAGCGCCGAGAGGGTGTGGCCGAGCAGGTCGTGCAGATCGCGGGCGAAGCGGGACTGCTCGTTCTGGACGGCGGCCCGGGCGAAGTCCTCGCGGTGCTGCCTGAGCCGGCGCATCGTCAGCATGGTGCTGGAGAGGGTGAAGGCCATGAGCCCCGTGACCAGGAGTCCGAGGCCCATGTGGAGCAGATGGGTGGGCGAGCCGTCCGCGCGGGTGGCGGCGAGCGGGCCGGTGACCACCACCAGCGCGAAGAGCGGCCAGGCGAAGCGGGCCGGCAGCACCAGGGGCAGGGTCCCCGCCAGATAGCCGGCGAGGACGCAGAACTCCATGTCGAGCACCTCGGCGGACACCACGACCACCAGGCACTGGAGGGCGACCGCGAGGGCGGCCCGGCGGGCCGGCCCGCCCTCCCGGCCGGGCCGCTGGGTGATGAAGACGCCCACCTGGAGGGCCATCAGCACCCCGGCCAGCAGCGGCACCAGCACCACCTCCGTCGCGGGGTGGGTCCTGTCCCGCAGCGCGCTGTGGACCAGGACCGACACCGTGAGCGTGGCGGCGATCAGCAGTGTCAGCAGACGGCTGACACCTGGCTGGCAGAGCCCGTTGGCGCGGCATGACGACAACAGCTTCATCACAGATCCCTGACCCCCGATTCGAAGTTCGTCCTCAGCGGTTTCGAGCGCGATTTCACCAGCCTGCCGCCGCTCCCCGAGGAACGGCGGCCGAATCTACGGGGTCGCCGAGCTGGGAGCCCGGTCGGGTTCCCGTTCCGCGGTCACCGGGGCCGGTGTGTCCTGCTCGGGCCGCGGGCGCGGGATGGCGAGTGCGCACAGGGCGCCCACGAGGACCACGGCGACACCGATCCAGATGCCCGGCTTCATGCCGTCGACGAAGCCCTGAGCCGTGCGGTCGTCGCCGTAGTGCATGAAGACGCTGCTCAGGATGGCGGTGCCGAGGGCACCACCGATCTCGCGGACGGTGTTGTTGGCGCCGGACGCCTTGCCCCGGTGCTGCGGCCCGACCGAGCCCAGCACCACCGCCGCGGTCGGTGCGAAGACGAGGCCCATGCCGATGCCCGCGACGACCATGGCGCCGACCATACGCGAGTACGGGGTGTCCGACGTGGCCACCAGGTTGATCCAGGCCAGTCCGATCGCCTGCAGGAGGAGACCGAGGGCCATCAGCCGTCCGCCGCCCACCTTGTCGGTCAGGGCGCCGGCGACCGGTGCGACGAACATCGGCATCAGGGTCCAGGCCAGGGTGAGCACACCGGCCTCCAGCGGGGTCCGCACCGGCGCGATCTGGAAGAACTGGGCCAGCAGGAAGATTGACCCGAAGACGCCGAAGTACATGCTCGCGGAGACCAGGTTGGAGAAGACGAAGGCCCGCTTGCGGTAGAAGGAGAGCGGAAGCAGCGGATGGGGCGCCCGGCGCTCCCACGTCACGAACAGGGCCAGCAGTACGGCGCCGCCGGCGAACGCCGACAGGATGATGCCGGAACTCCAGCCCTCCTCCTCGCCGTTCACGATCGCCCAGACGACGGCGAGCAGTCCCGCCGTGGCGAGGAGCATGCCGAGCAGGTCGAGCCGGGCGCCGGCCAGCGAGCTCTCCCGGAGCACGGTGAGCACCAGCGGGATCGCCACCAGGCACACCGGGACGTTGATCCAGAAGATCCACTGCCAGTCGAGCCCGTCGACCACCGCGCCGCCCACCACGGGCCCGAGCGCCACGGCCATGCCGCTGACCGCGGACCACAGGCCCAGGGCCAGGTTGCGCTTCTTGTCCGGGACCTCCTCCGCGAGCAGCGTCAGCGACAGCGGCATCACGGCCGAGGCGCCCAGGCCCTGCAGCGCCCGCATCACGATGAGCTGCTCGCTGCTGTCGGAGAGGCCGCAGCCGATCGAGGCCAGGGTGAACAGCGCGATGCCGGCCACGAAGACCCGGCGCCGGCCGAACCGGTCACCCAGCGCCGCCCCGGTCAGCAGCAGACAGGCGAAGCTGAGGACGTAGGCGTTGACGAACCACTGCAGCTGCTCGGTGGACGCCTCGAGGTCGACGGCCAGGGTCCGCAGCGCGGTCGACACCACCAGGTTGTCGAGCGCGACCATGAACATCGGCAGGCTGCACGCGACGATGACCACCCATAAGGGCCGCCGGTGGTCACCGGCGCCCGGGGCGGAGGGCCGGGGCACGGCTCCGCCCTCCCCAGTGTTGATTGTGCTCATGACAAAACCTCCATGGTGCGAGCCCGTGCGAGGGCGGAAGGACCGGGGTGGGTGCGGGTGTGGGTGTGCGGGTGTGCGGGGGTGGGGTCAGGCGGCGTGGCCGCTCTGGGCGGCGTCCTCGCGCGCCTTGGCGTCCAGCCGTCGCTTGGCCTCGTCCCAGCTGATCGGCAGGTCGGCGGAGTCCGTCTCCCAGTAGACGAAGGTCGACCGCCGGCAGGCCGGCCGCATCGACCGCATCGCCTCGCCGTGCGGGTCGGTCTTCGCGTACGCGTACAGCGTGCCGCGGTCCTCCCAGGCCGACAGGGTGAAGAAGGTCCGCCGGAACGGCTGTGCGACGAGGGAGGCCCCGTACACGCCGCGTGCGGTCTTCACCTGGCTCCAGGAGCGCAGGGAGTGGATCAGGAAGCGCGGCACGTCCGACAGGGAGTTCAGTTCGAAACGCGACGCCATGACGAAGACCCGCGTGCGCGGGGGTGCGGGGTGAGGGGTGATCCAGCCGAGAGTCGGCATGCGACGCCCACCTTCCTGGAGAGACCGGCTAAGCTCATAATGGATAGTAGCGCGATCCGTTATCCGTTATCCAGTGGGTACCAGAACGTAAGTGGAGTTCGATGAAGATCTCGGAGCTCAGCCGTCGCAGTGGGGTGTCCATCCCCACGATCAAGTACTACCTCCGGGACGGTCTGCTGCCCCAGGGACAGCTGACGACGGCTGCCAACCAGGCCGACTACGGTGAGGAGCACCTGCGCCGGCTGAGGCTGATCCGCACCCTGGTCGGCGTGCGGAGGCTGTCGGTGAGCGCGGTGAAGGAGATCCTGGGCGCCATCACCGAGGAGGGCGATCTGCACCAGATCTTCGGCATCGTGATCGACGCCCGGCCGGCCACCCAGCTGCAGAAGAAGGCCGAGGAGGAAGCCGCCGGGGGCGAGACGCCCGGGGTCGCCGACGCGCGCAGGCTGATCACCGAGATGGGCTGGGAGGTGGCCCCCGAGACGGCCGCCATCCAGACCCTCGGCGACGTCCTGGACGCGCTGTCCGACGTGGACTCGGACATCGACTGGCAGTCCCTGCTGCCCTACGCGCGGCTGACGGACCGGATCTCGGAACTGGACGTCAAACAGATGAACGGCGCGTCCGACCTGCTGGAGCTGGCCGAACGCGCCGTTCTGGTCTCGGTCCTCCTGGAACCCGCCCTGCTCGCCCTCCGCCGCCTCGCCCAGGAGGACAAGTCGGCCCGTCTGTTCAGCGGCAGTTCCGACGGGGGAGAGGCGGCGTGAGAGGGATCAGGACAGTTCGTCGATGAGCCGGCCGGCGGCGTCCGCCCCGGCCGAGAAGGCGGCCTCGTGGGAACCGATCAGGTCGGGGCCGAGCTCCCTGGAGTGGAAGTACGACCCGGCCAGCTTCACCCGCGTGCCCTCGTTCGCCTCGTGGATCACCGACTGCCGCTCGCGCAGCGCCATGTCGATGACCGGGTGGGTGTAGTCGAACGAGGCGATCACCGCTTCGGGGGCGACCGGACGCGGCGGGTCCAGGGTGACGAAGTAGTCCTTCTCCGCCGTGAAGTCCTGGAGCCGGTTCAGGTAGTACGTGACGAAGCAGCGGGTCTCGCCGTCCGTGCGGACCTTGCCGTAGTTCCAGGCCAGCCAGCCCTCCCGGTCGGTGGGCATCAGCCCCGGATCGGTGTGCAGCACCACCTCGGAACGGCTGTAGCGGATCCCCTCCAGCGCCGTCCGCTGTGCGGGGGTGGGGTTCTCCAGCAGCTCGCGGGCCTCGTCGGCGTGGGTGGCCACGATCGCGTAGTCGAAGGTCGTGGTGCCGGACGCGGTGGTCACGGCGACACCGTCGGAATCCTGCCGCACGGCGGTGGCGGGCTCCGAGACCCGCAGGTCGGGACCGGTCGCGGCGAGCGCCTTGCGCACGTAGGAGATCGAGCCGCCCCCCACCGTGCGCCAGTCGACGCGCCGGCCGCCGAGGCCGCCCTCGTCGTGGCCGACGAAGAAGGCGATCACGGTGGCCGCCGGCATCTCCCAGACCAGCTCCGCGGGCACCGACCAGACCGCGGAGCAGAGCATGATCAGGTAGGAGTGGCGGAACTCCTGGCTGTATCCGCCCCGGTCCAGATAGGCGCCCATGGACATGTCGGCGCGGCCGCGGGCGAAGTCGCGGCGGCTCTCCTCGTGGAAGCGGCGCACCTCCCGCCAGACGTCCGGGAACGTGGGGTGGTCCTCGGCGTAGCGCTTCTCGATGGCCGCCTCGTCGAGTTCGAGCTCGGCGGTGCCGTACTCGAGGCCGCTGTCGAGGTCGAAGAAGGTGAAGCCGCCGGGATGGGCGACGGTCTCGACCCCGAGGTCGTCGAAGAAGCCGCACAGCCGGGGGTAGAACCGGCGGTTGAAGACGATGAACGCGGTGTCCAGACCGATGACGCGGCCGTTCTCCTCCACCTCCACGGTGTTGGCGTGGCCGCCGGGACGGTTCTCGCGTTCGAAGACGGTGATCCGGGCGCGGTCGCGCAGGTGGTAGGCGGCGGACAGTCCGGCGGGGCCGGAACCGATCACGGCGACGGTCGGCGGGGTGTGCTGCGGCATGGAAGGTCCTTCCGGGTTCGTAACGGTCGTCAGGGAGTCAGGGGGGCGGGGCGGGCGGGAGGCGGGGCTCCGGGAAGCGCGGGGGCCGGGCCCAGGTCGTAGTGGCGCGGCGGGACCGCCCCGCCGCCGTCCACCGCGACGGCCAGCAGATGGCCGGGCCCCGGACTCAGCAGGTCGAGGCGCCAGCGGCGGCCGGAGACCGGGCGCCGCGCGTCGGTCACGGTGAACCGCCCGGGGCCGCAGCGGTCGAACCGCAGCCCCCGCACGCCGTGCGCCAGCCCGGTGCCGAGCCCCTTCACATAGGCCTCCGTCAGGACCCACAGCTCGCCCAGGGCCATGAGCCGGTCCGGGGCGGCGGCCAGCGCCGCCCGCTGCGCGTCGTCGAACCGGTCGTGCAGCAGGCGGGCCGTGGTGCGGTCGAAGGGCACCCGCTCCACGTCCACGCCGCAGGCCTGCCCCCGGGTGACCACACAGGCGATCAGTCCGTCGGTGTGGGACAGGTTGAAGCGCAGACCGCCGTGGTCCTCCTCGAGTTCCGGGCGCCCGTACCGGGTGCGGACGAAGCGCCAGGTGTCCGCCGGCAGCCCGGTGTGGGCGGTGAGCGCCGTCCGGCACAGCAGGCGCCCGCCCAGGAAGCGGCGGCGCGCCCCGGGCGTGCGGAGCCGGTCGTGACGCGCCCGCTCCCGGTCCGACAGCAGGTCCAGGCCGCCCAGCCGGCGGGCCAGTTCGGGCACCTGCCGCTCGGGCAGCGTCCACAGGCCGGCCACCGGGGCGTCAGCGGGCCTCGGCGCGGCGGACGCCCTCGGTGGGCGCGGTCCGCTCGGCCAGGGTGATCGGCCAGTGGGACAGCAGCCGGTTCTCGGAGTGCAGCCGGACCAGCAGGGCGAGCACCTCGTCGGCCGCGTCCGGGTCCCGGTAGGGCTCGTACGGGGCGAACCGCAGGCGCAGCCGCTCCAGTTGCAGCAGGAGCAGCGCCGCGCTGGGCAGCGGGTCGGCCATGACCCCGTGCGAGTGGACGTAGGTGTGGACGCACGCGGCGGCGGCGTGCACCAGGCAGTACTCCTGGGCCAGGTCGAACAGCTCCGCCGAGTGGGCGTAGCCGCGGCCGAGTTCGGCCTGCAGCATGCGCTGCCGCTCCCGCAGCGGGCCGAGCCGGCCCAGCAGTTCCTCCGCGACGCCGGCCGCCAGCAGGAGCCGGTCCCGGTCCTTGTCGGTGGCCTCCTCGGCGAGCGCCCGCAGCCGCTCCAGGGAGTCGGGGGCGGCCAGGACCGCGTCGTCCATGCCCCGGCTGGAGAGCTCCTGGTCCCCGGGCCGGTACAGGGGCAGCTCCGTGTCCATGCCGTACAGCACGGCCGCCCGCTCCGCCGCCGCGTCGCGGGTGCCGGCCCCGGCGGTGAGGCCCTGCTGGAGCAGGGAGGGCAGCTGGTGGCCGATGTTGCGGAGGTTCACCACCGTGTTGCCGTCGGCCATGTTGGTGACGAGGAGGTCCCGCAGCATCTTCTGGTGCATGCCGAAGCGGGGGTGCGTGCGCAGGAACACCCGGGCCCCGAGCACCACGTTCAGCCGGGACAGGGTCCCCTCCAGCAGCGTCGGCACCACGTACTTGGCCACCGACGACCACACGCTGACCTGGGCGGGCGAGGCCTGGAGGCTGCGGACGGCGCCCAGGCACACCGCGTCGGCGATCATCAGCTCGGCGAAGGACTCGGCGAGCTGGCGTCCGGTGTACGGCACCTCCACGACGGGACGGTCGAACAGCACCCGGTCCTGCGCGAACTCCAGGGCCGTGCGCAGCGAGGTGTCCACCCCCGACAGGGCCAGGCTGAGGATCACCAGACGCGCCGTCTGGCTGGTCTTCAGGGCGATCTCCAGACCCTGCCCCTCGGCGCCGACACGGTCGGAGTCGGGGACGAAGACACCGTCGAACCTCAGGCCGCTGAGGTCCAGGGCCCGCACACCGTGCTGCTTGACGGGGTGGGTCTCGCGCACGGTCTCCGCCTCGGCCCGCCACTTGTCGACGACGAGGATCGAGTAGTCCCCGGCGCCGCCGCGCGGCCCGGTGCGGGCGAAGACGACCATGCGGTCGGAGTAGGTGGCGTTGCCGATCGGCCACTTCTCGCCGGTGAGGCGGTAGCCGCCCGGCACCCGCTCGGCGACGACCTCGTTGTTCAGCAGGTCGCTGCCGTGCGCGGCCTCGGACAGCCCCCAGGACAGACCGACACCGCCGTGGATGTCCTCGATCTGGCGCCGCTTCTGCTCGTCGGTGCCGGCGATCCACACCGGCGTGAACGCGGCCTGGGTCAGACCGAGCGCGATGGCGGTGGCGCCGTCGCGGCGCGCCACGAGCCGCATCAGGGTGAAGCCGGTCTCCGGGTTGCCGGCCTTGCCGCCCTGTTCGGCCGGGAGCCCGTAGTCGAGGAAGCCCCAGCGGCGCAGCATGTTGACGAAGGCGTACGGGAAGGTGTCGTGCTCGTCGTGGGCCAGCACGGCGGTGAACGGCATCCGGCTCGCCGGGTCGTGCGGGTCGCCGAGGTACTGCTCGAACCGTCGGGCCAGATCGGTCAGCTCGGCCTGGGACATCAGGAGGTCTCCATCGGGTCGTACGGGCGGGAGGTGGCGGGGGCGAGGGGGACGGGCAGGGCGGTCATGAGCCGGTTGCCCTTCCGCAGGGCGTCCGCGGTGCCGAGGGCGGGCAGCAGGTCGGAGCCGTGGCGGCGGGGGTCGGTGCCGCCGGCCCGGGCGAGCAGGAAGGACAGGACGGCGGTGAGCCAGCCGGAGGCGCCCGGCTCACCGCCGTACAGCGGCCGGTGCCGGTTCGCCCACCACAGGTGGACGCACGCGGCGGCGGCGTGCAGCCAGGCGTAGCGCTCGGCGACGTCGACCACGGCGTTGGGGTCGGCGTCGCGCCGGCGCGCCGAGGCCGCCTCCGCGCCGAGCGAGGCGACGGCGTCGCCCACCCGGCGCACCAGCGCCGCGGCGCGCGGATCGGCGAGCTCCGCGCGGACGGGTCCGGCGATCCCGCCCAGTCCGGTCAGCACGGGGTCGGCGCCGCGGGCCACCAGGTCCAGCCGGGTGGGCTCGTACGGCGGCAGCTCGGCGTCGAGGGAGAAGACCCGGGTGAGGGTGTCCGGTCCGGGCTCCTCACGGCGCCCGGCGAGGGTCGGGATCTGGGCGGCGTAGGAGCGCAGGTTCGCCAGCGGGCTGGCGTCGATCACCCGCACCACCGCCGTGTCGCGCTGCAGCTTCTGGAACAGCCCCGCGCCCGGCGCCCCCTCCCGCAGCACCGAGCGGGTGGCGAGGACGCCGGCGCAGCGCCGCACCAGTTCGTCGCACGCCTCGGCCACCACGTGCTTGGCGGCCGGAGCCCAGACGCTGAACACCCCGGGCACGACGTGCACGCCCCGCGCGGCGGCCAGCGCCACCGCGTCCGCCGCCAGCAGCGCCGCCGAGGCGACGGCCAGCTCCCGGCGGGAGTGCGGCGCCTCGGTGAGGGGCGTGCCGGCGACCTCGCGCCCGGCGGCGAAACCGAGGGTCAGGCGCAGCGCCGTGTCCGCGCAGCCGAGGCTGCCCGCCATGCTCATCAGGCGTACGGCCTGCTGGGCGAGGACCGCCACCTCCAGCCCCTCGCCCACCTTGCCCACCAGGGCGTCCGCCGGCACCCGCACCCCGTCGAAGCGCACCCGCGCGGTGTCCACGCCCCGCATGCCGTTCGTGCGCGGGGCGGGCTCGCGGACCAGCCCGTCGGTGTCCGGGTCCAGCAGGTAGGCGGAGAACGCGCCGGGACCGCGCTCGCCGGTGCGGGCCACCACGTAGAGGGCGTCGCAGCGCATGCCGTTGCCGACCATCCACTTCTCGCCGTGCAGCCGCCCGTCCCCGTCCAGCCGCACCTCGCCCGCCAGCAGGTCGCTGCCGTGCGCGGCCTCGGTCAGGGCGAACCCCACCGAGCCGCCGCCGGTCAGGATCCGGGCCACCCGCGCGCGCTGCTCCTCGCCGCCGTGCAGCTGGAGGCAGGTGGCGGCGATGATGCTGAACATCGTCCCCGGCATCACGTTCACGTCCCGGCGGGCCGCGGCACGCACCAGGGTCAGCCCGCGGTCGAACGAGTCGAACGCCCCGCCCCACTCCTCGGGCAGGTAGTTGAGGTGGAAGCCCGCCGAGACCAGCGCGCGGCACAGCTCGTCGGGAGGGGCGTCGGCCTCGTCGCGGGCGACGGCCGCGGCGAAACCGTACGGGTTGGCCGGGTCCCCGGGGTCCCCGAGCAGTTCCTCCACGCCTTCGGGCGTGAGCGCCCCGCTCATCGGGCGGCCTCCGTGAGGGCGGCCGGCTCCAGCGGCACCGGGCGGTAGTCCGCCACGGACGTGGGGAGGGTGACGCCGGCGGTGGCGAGCTGGGCGATCCGGGTGTGGAAGGCCGCGCCCCGCATCAGGTGGTGGGCGACGTCGGCGACCGTCCGGTTCTCCGGGGTCTTCAGGTAGCTGCCGGACACCCAGGCGTTGAAGCTGCCCATCGCCGGCCCGCACCAGATCTGGTAGTCGGCGGCCCGGTCCAGCTGCCCGGTCACCGCCCAGCGGGAGGCCATGCCCAGGTACCAGCGGAACACCAGGGCCATCCGCCGCTTGGGGCTGTCGGCGGCCCGGCGCAACTGGTCCGGGTCGCGCCGGCTGAAGTACTCGACGCACTCCTTCCAGACGTCCTCCAGCGGACGCCGGAAGACCTGCGACTCCAGCCGCTCGCGCTGCGCCGCGGGCAGCGCGTCGATGCCGTCGTACGTCTGGTACAGCTGGTAGAGCTGGGCGGCGCGCATCGGGAACATCGAGCCGCGGCGCAGCACCTGAAGCTCGACGCCCATCTCGAACATGTCGGCCGCCGGCGCCATCACACAGTCCGTGACCTCCGCCTGCGCCAGCAGCTCGCGGGTGACGGAGGACGTGCCGGACTCCAGGCACGACTGGTTGACGGAGCCGGTCACCACGTAGGCGGCGCCCATCGTGAAGGCGGCGGCGACGGCGGACGGGGTGCCCAGGCCCCCGGCCGCGCCGACCCGGACCGGGTCGGCGTAGCGGTGTTCGTGCTGGATCTGGTCGCGCAGCCGCAGGATCACCGGGAACAGTGCCGGAAGCGGGCGGCGGTCGGTGTGCCCGCCGGAGTCCGCCTCCACGGTGATGTCGTCGGCGAGCGGCAGGTGGTGGGCGAGCTGCGCCTGCTCGGGGGTGATCAGACCGTCCCGCAGCAGGGCGTCGACCATCGCGGTGGGCGCCGGGCGCATGAACCGCTCCGCGGTCTCGGACCGGGACACCTTGGCGATGACCCGGTGCCCGGCCACGATCCGGCCCGACGGCTCGCGCCGCAGCCCGGCCAGCCGGTAGCGCACCAGGTGCGGGGTCAGGCCCAGGAAGGCGGAGGCCTCCACGCACCGCACCCCGTGCCGCAGGAACAGCTCCACCGCCTCCCGCTCCAGCCGCTCCTCGCTGGGACTGTGGATGAGGTTGACGGCGTACGGCAGCCCGGGGATCTCGGCGGCGAACCGGGCCAGGGCCTCCTCGATGGCCCCCGGCAGCAGCCCCGCGGCGCCGAAGGAGGCGAGGAAGCCGTGCCGGGCCAGGGCGATCACCAGGTCGGCGGAGGCGATGCCGCCGGCCATCGCGCCGGCCATGTACGACTGCCGCACCCCGTGCGCGGCCCGGAAGGCGGCCGAGCCGAGCCGGTGCGGCGGCAGGGCGCCGACGGCGGCCAGCACGGCCGGCCCGTCCCCGCCGGCGGCCGCCGTGCCCCCGGCGACCGCGCCGGTGCCCTGCCCGGTGGACACGATGAAGCAGGGCTGGTCCAGCCGGGTGAGTGCCTGCTGGATGCCGGCCGGGTCGGTGCTCGGGAAGCCGCTCCCGTACCAGCGGAGCGTCTCGGGTGTGGTGCTCATGGACAACACTGCTCCTTGGCTGTGCCTGCGGTCAGTCGGCATCCGGACGGACCTCGATGGCCACGTCGGTGAGTTCGTAGATGCGCAGCCCCGGCTTCCACAGGTCCGCGTCGGCGATCAGCAGCAGCCGGCCCGCCTCCTCGCGGACCTCCTTGACGTGCACGTCGAAGAAGAGCTCGCGGTCGTGGCGCAGGATCTGCCCCCGGTACTTCCAGGACATCTCCACGTCGGTGGCCATGGCGAAGCGGGGCCGGTCCATGCCCCGGGCGAGGTCCTGGTCCAGGACGAACAGGCGCAGCGCCTGGAGCACCGCCTCGACGCCCAGCGAGCCCGGCATCACCGGGTCGCGGTGGAAGTGGCAGTCGAAGTACCACTCGTCGGGGCGGATGCTGCGGTACCCGTGCACGTAGCCCGCGCCGTGCCGGCCTCCGTCCGCGACCAGGTCGACCCGGTCCACCAGGTCGAAACGGCCGCCGGGCAGGTGCAGCCGGCCGCCGGAGGCGTCCCGGAAGGCGGGGGCGTCCGGACCCAGTTCGATCCGCTTCACCCGCTCCGGCGCCGGCTTCTCCTCCTCGAGCCACGTCGGCTTGTAGGTGCCGCTGTCCAGACCCACCTGATTGGCCAGGGCGGACGCGGAGAAGTACCCGAAGAGCGACTCACCGGTGTAGAACACCTCGCCGTCCGCGGACAGTTCGTACGAGAAGTTCTGCAGGACGGCACCGGACACCACGCTGGTCATCAGCAGCTTCGAGTGGTGCCGGACGGTCTTGCCGCGCAGGTCGACGTCCTTGACCAGGGTGGCCCGGCCGTCCAGGTTGCGGATGGAGTACTCCTCCTGCGGCTCGCGCAGCGTCGCGCCCAGGTAGTAGCCGAGGAAGATGGCGGCCTGCAGCGAGCTCTCCATGTACACGCAGTTCGGCATGTACGGCGCGGAGTTCTCGCGGTAGTACCAGGCGTCGTCCGGCGAGTCGTACTCGGTGACCATCTCGGAGCCGGGGCTCAGATCGCCGCGGGTGCCGGTGAGCGACATGACCCGGTCGACGAACTGGAAGTCGCCGTTGGGGATGTAGGGCGCCCTGCTGGTGCGGTAGATCTCGAACTCCGGGCCCATCGCCATGTCCAGCAGGCCCTTGGCGGAGTGCGCCAGGTGCAGCTCGTTGATCATGGCGGGCTCGCCGGCGCGGTTGCGGCGGCCGAGGAACGCGGGGACGCCGCCGGTCTCCGGCCGGTACGGGGTGCCGGGCTTCTCCACGATCTGCAGACCGAGGTTCTGCATCCGCACCACCGGCTTGTCACCGAGGTAGATCAGGACGTCCGCGATCACCGTGGGCCGGGGCAGCAGGGTCAGCTCGGTGACCTCCACCTCGTAGCGGATCTCGGAGTCCTTCGGGGTGACCTGGCCGCGCACCTGGACGTCGATGCGCCGGTCGGTCACCGTCTGGAAGCGGGCGTCCGGCAGGGTGAGGTGCATGCCCTGGTGCATCAGGTAGATCTGCAGCAGCTGGATGGCGCCCTCGGCGATCAGGGAGCCGGCCAGCACCGGGTCGTCGGGGAAGTGGCAGGTGAAGTACCAGGCGTCCGGCTCGAGACGCTTGACGGCGCTGATCGAACCCAGTTCGCACGGCCCGCCCTTGCGGTCGACGGTGACCTCGTCCACCATCCGCAGCCGCGCGTCCGGCAGCCGCAGCGCCGGGTTGATGCCGGGGTCCTGCGCGTGCTCCGGCCCGAAGACGTCACCGGGCCGGCCCTGGGCGAGCAGCTCCAGGTCGGCGGCGTCGAGCCGGTCCTTGCGGGCGCGGGCGAGGGGCTTGAAGGTGCCCTTCGGCAGGGCGGCGCGCCGGGCCCGCTCCTGGTCGGTGATGACCACGCCGAGCGGGGTGTCCAGCTCCTTCTTGCTGAAGAACCCGGCGCAGGCGTCACGGAGTTCGAGGATCAGCTCGCCGTCGGCGTAGCAGTCGTAGCTGAAGAAGAAGATCGTGGTGTCGCCCTGGTGGACGAACCGGTCGATGGAGATCTCGTAGCGCAGCGTCTGCCCGGTGGTGGGCAGCCCGCCGCGGAAGGTCAGCGAGCTGTCGAGCAGCCGGTAGACCCGCTCGCCCTTGTTGCGGAAGTCGATGCCCAGGTAACTGACGAGCAGCAGGTCGCACTGCCCGGACTCCACGGTTACCGCCGGCGGCACCCCGCCGTCCACGGCGTACCAGGCGTCCTCGGGCACGTCGTACTCGGTGGTGATCCTGGCCGGTTCGAGGACACCCGGCTTGGCGTCCAGTGCGGTGACGCGGGTGACGAAGTGGTACGGGGGTGCCGGCAGCCGTACCCGGGCCCCGAAGGTGTCGATCTCGGCGAACTCGGGGCCGAAGACCTTGGCCACCGAACCGGTCGCGAACTCCAGCAGGTCCGCCTCGTTCCAGATCACACCGTCCTGCGCGCCGCTCCCGCGCGGTGCCGCGGGCGGGGGCGGCGCGGGCAGCGCGGGCGGGGGTACGGAGGCCGGCGCGGCCACGGCGGGCGGGGCGGCGGGCGCGGTGCGGGCGAGGGGCGGAGCGGCGGGCGCGGGCGTGCCGAGCAGCGCCTCCGTGCGGTCCAGGGTGGCGGCCTGGAGCACCCGGTGGGTCTCCATCACCACGCCGTGCGCGGCGACGATCTCCCGGCGCAGCTCCCGCACCAGGTCCGCGGCGGGCCCGGTGCCGGTGCGGGCGGCCGCCGGTGCGGCCGGCACGGGCGGTGCGGCCGGCACGGACGGGCGCGGCGGGTCCGTACGGTCCGCGCGGGCGGGGGGTGCGGCGGCGACGGCCGGCGCGGGCGGGGCCCAGGGCAGGACCGCGGCCGGCTCCCCGTCGAAGGTGATGACCTCGGACATCTCGAGGGTCGGGTCGGCGGGCATGGCGGCGGGCACCTCCGGCGGGACAGACGGGACTGTGACGGCTGGTTCGGGCCGGTCCGCGGACGGTGCCGCGGCGACGGGACGAAGGGCGGACAGGGCCTCGGCCGCCTCGCGGGCGACACGGTCCGGGATGGGCTCGCCCAGACCCACCCGGGTCGTGGGCAGACGGCGGGACGCCGTCGCCGGCGCGGACCGCGCGTCCGGCTCCCGCGCCAGCAGGGCCGTCAGGTCCACCGGCAGTCCGTGCCCGACGAGCCGGGCCACGAGCTGGGCGAGCGGCGTGGTGGCGGACACCCCGCGGCGGTCCACGCAGGCGGCCATGTGCGGTGCGTCGCCAAGCGTGTCGCGGACCCACCGCGAACAGGTGGCGCCGGGACCCACCTCGATGAAGTAGCGGTAGCCGCGCTCGTACGCCGCGTGCACCAGCCGCGGGAAGTCGATCGTCGAGCGCAGGGTCGTCGCGATGCGCCGCGGCGACTCGGCCAGCCGTTCGGCGGGCAGCGGCCGGTAGTCGTACGCGCTGAACAGCTCCAGGTCCCCGAAGGAACCGGTGGGGTAGTCGTTCAGCCGGGCCAGACCGTCGAACTCGGCGTCCACCACCGGGCAGTGCATGACCACGTTCACCGGCGAGCGGGCCGCACGGCAGCCCACCTCCTCGATCAGCGCCCTGCACTGGGCCGGGTCACCGGCGATCACCAGCTCCCCCGGCGTGTTGATGTGGGTCAGGAACACCCGGTCGTGACGGGTGAGCGCCTCACGCACCGGTTCGGCCGGGGAGAGCAGGATGTGGGAGGCCCACACGGCCGAGTCGGGGGTCTCCCCGGACAGCCCCCAGGCCTCGCGCACGGTGCGGCGCGGTCCGCACAGCCGGTCCTGGAAGACGGGGCTGTCACTGATCAGCGAGTCGCTGCGGCCGGCCGGGTCCCAGCCGCCCGTCGCGAACAGCATGCTCGACTCGCCCAGGCTGTAGCCGAACCCGCCGTGCGCGGTGACGCCCAGCACCTCCCGCACCAGGGCGGTGTAGAGGATGGCGAAACTGGTGCCGGTGGCGAGCATGAACGGCACGTCGTCGCCGAGCCGTTCCTCCAGCAGCATCAGATCGCGCCGGGTGAGCGCCTCACGGCTCCGCGGGTACAGGTGCGCGGCGCGCAGCATCCGGGCCGGTTCGGCGGCCTGCCCCTCGAAACGGTCCAGCAGGGCGGGGAAGGCCCGGAAGAGGTCCGCGCCGAGCCCCGGATAGCTGTTGAAGGCGCCCGGGTAGACCAGGGCGACCCGTCCCTTGGGGCCCAGGGGCCGCGGGGTGAAGAAGGAACCGGCCGGGGTGGCCCACTCCCTGCCCTCGGCGTGCGCCACGGGCACGTCACGGACCATCAACTCCAGCTGCTTCAGGAGCCCTTCGCGGTCCTGGCCCACCAGGACGGCCCGCAGCCGCCGGCCGTCGAGCCGGCCGGCCGCCTCCCGCGCCAGCGCGTGCGGGTCGGCGCCGTCCCCGAGCAGCGCGCGGTACCGCCCGGCCTCGGCGACCAGCCCGTCCGGCGTCTGCGCGCCGACGGCCAGCAGCACCGGCCCGCCCGCCCGGTACCAGTCGGCCGTGGGCCGGGGGCGGTCGGCGCCGGGCACCGAGGACAGCACGAGATGGGCGTGCGAGCCGCCCGCGCCCAGCATGCTCACCGCGGCGTGGCGGCGGGTCCCGGCGCGTTCGCGCAGCCAGGGGCGCGAGCTCTCGGGCACGTGGAAGGCGGAGGCCGCGAAGTCGTCGGCGAGGTCCTCCCCGGGGCGGCGCCAGCCGCGCGTGCCGGGCAGATACGCGTACCGCAGGCACAGCACGGCCCGGATGAGGCCGGCGATCCCGCTCGCGCACCCGGCGTCGCCGAGCTGCGCCTTCGCGCTGCCCAGGGCGGTGCTGCCGGCGCCCGCGCGGTAGACCCGCGCCAGACCGGCGATCTCCGCGCGGTCCGCGTCCCGGGTGCCGTCCGCGTGCGCCTCCAGGTACCCCACGTCGGCGGCGTCGACACCGGCCTGCTCCAGGGCCGCCCGCGCGGCCCCGGCCAGCTCCCCGGCGTCCGCCGCGGGCATGGCGCCGGCCGCCGGCGCGTACCGTACGGCCATCCCGTCGATCCGGGCGTGCACCCGGCCCGCGCTCCCGGCCGCGCCCGCGCGGGTGACGACCAGGGCGCCGGCGCCCTCGCCGACCCGCCGCCCGCGGTCGCCGTCGTTGAACGACAGCCCCGGCCCGGCGACGAGGTCCGGCCCGGTCAGCAGGTTCTCCGCGGAGCCGGCCAGGTCGACGGCGCCGACCAGCACCGCCTCCAGGTCCGGGTCGAGCAGCAGCAGCCGCGCGACCTCGAGGGCCTCGGCGGTGCCCGCGCCGTCGGCGGAGAGGGTGAAGGACGGGCCGGTCAGGTTCCACCGGGAGGAGATCCGCCCGGCCATGACGTTGCCGATGTAGCTGAGCACCTCGTTGGCGCCGATCGGGTCCACCACGGCGTCCCGGGAGATCGCGGCGAGCGCCGCCCGCTGCTCCTCGGTGAGCTCGACGCCCGCCTCGTCGAACTCGCGGCGCAGGAACGCCCCGAGCCCGTAACGGCTGAGCCGGGCGTGCGTGTACGGCTCGATCTCGGTCACCACGACCACGGCGACCCGGCGCGGCTCGGGGGTGTCGCCCGCCCCGGCGCCGAGCCGGTAGCCGGCGTCGCGCAGCGCCTCGTCGGCGACCTTCGTCATCAGCGCGTGCTGCGGGTTGTAGATGCGCAGGTCGGACGGCGGGACCCGGAGTTCGGCGGGGTCCACCTCGACGCCGTCGACGAACGCCCCGTGCGGCGCGCCGCCGGCGAGACCGGCCTCCTCCAGGGTGCCGCCGTCGGTGCGGTCCAGGCCGCGCCAGCGCTGCTCGGGCAGCGGCCGCAGATCGTGCTCGCCGCGGTGGACGGCGCGTTCGAAGTCCTCCAGGGTCTCGAGCGACCCGAAGTGCGCGCCCAGGCCCACCACGTCCAGCGCGGGCGGCACGGACGGCTCGGCGGTGCCGGTGCGGGCGGCGGAGGAGGCGTCCGAGAGCACGACGTGCGCGTTGGTGCCGCCGAACCCGAACGCGGAGACCGCCGCCCGCCGCGGACCGGGCCCCTCGGGCCACGCCCGCGCGGCACGCACCAGGGCCGGCCCGCCGACCCGGCCGTCGGGGGAGGAGAGCGGCTCCGCCACGCCGATCGTCGGCGGGATCGTGCCGTCGTCCATGGCCAGGACGACCTTGAGCAGACTGCTCAGACCGGCCACGGTCAGCAGGTGCCCGATGTTGCCCTTCACCGAGCCGAGCAGCGGCACCTCGCCGCGCGCGCCGAAGAACTCGGCGACGGACTCCGCCTCGGTGGCGTCCCCGATCGGCGTGCCGGTGGCGTGGCACTCCAGGTAGTCGATGTCGGCCGGGTCCACCCCGGCGTCCGCGTACGCCCGGGCCAGCGCGTCGAGCTGACCGCTCTTGCGCGGTACGAGGGGGTGGCGTCCGGAGCCGTCGTTGGACAGCCCGATGCCGTCCACCACGGCGTGGATGCGGTCACCGTCGCGCAGCGCGTCCGCCAGCCGCTTGACCGCGACCATGCCGGCGCCCTGGCCGGTGACGATGCCGCCGGAACGGCGGTCGAAGGGCTGGCTGAACCCGTTCTCCGGGTAGGCGTGCAGATCGGAGAACGACAGGTGGATCAGCGTCGGATCGGGGGCGCACACCCCGCCCGCCAGCACCAGGTCCGCCTGGCCCGAGGCGAGGTGACCGCACGCCAGGCTCAGCGCGTACAGCGCCGACGAGCAGGCCGCGTCCAGGCAGTAGCGGGGGCCGCCGAGACCGAGCGCGGCCGCGGTGACCGCGGCGGGCGACCCGCTCACCCGCAGGTTCTCCGGTACGACGGACGCCCGGTCGATCAGCGGGCGCGCGCCCGGCAGTCCGGCCAGCTCGGGCAGGTCCGCGCGGCGCAGTCCGGCGAGCACGGCCTCCTGCGCCAGCGGGACGCTGACCTCGGCCGAGGCGGGCGTGGGGAAGGAGTAGTTGCCCATCACCAGGCCCGTGCGGGCCAGGGTCTCGGGCCGTTCGTCCACTCCGCAGTCGCGCAGCGCCTCCCGGGCGGCGTACAGGGACCAGTGGAAGATCCGGTCCAGCCGGGAGAGCCGGCCGGCCTCCAGCCGGTAGCCGGTGGGGTCGAACTCGAAGTCGGTGATGAACCCGCCACGACGGGAGGTGATGCGGTGGCGGGGGTCGAGGTCACGCTCGTCGGGCGCCGGCCCGAAGACGTCCTCACCACCTTCGCGGCGGCTGTCCGTGCCGCTTCGGAGGTTGTGCCGGAACTCCTCGGGAGTCCGGGCGCCGGGGAACAGGCAGGAGATCCCGACGATCGCGTATCTGCTCATGACAGGGAGAGGTTCCTTCCCGAACGGGGGATCCTGTGGGGCGGGCGGCGGCGAACCGCCGCCCGCGCGGTACGTCCGGCACAGGCCACGGGTCAGCCCGCGAACTTGGCAGCCAGCTGCGGGGCCGAGACCACGGACACGTCGGTGAACCGGGCGAGGACCCGGCCGTCGGGGGCACAGGCGGTGACGGTGAGCCGGGAGTCCGGGCCCTCGTGCCGCACCGGCTCCACCACGACGAGGAACGTCCCCGGCGAGGTCAGCGGCGCGTGGAGTTCCACCCCGCCCACGGCGAGCGGCAGCCCGGCGGCGGACCGGAAGCGGCGCACCCAGACCAGCGCGGCCTGGAGCAGCAGGTCCGCGGGACCCGCCGCGTACCAGGACGCGGCGGCCGGCCCGGCCGTCGTCGCGACGGGCTCGCACTCCAGGACGAGCCGGGACTCCTCCTCGGCGAGCACCCGCCGCAGCCCGCGCAGTGCGGGCCCGTGGAAGAGCGTGCCGTCCTCGTACAGACCGGCGGCGTCCCGGCCGGACCCCGGTGCGGGCAGCCCGGTCA
Organism: Streptomyces sp. NPDC000348; assembly: GCF_042898795.1. Classification (NCBI taxonomy): domain Bacteria; kingdom Bacillati; phylum Actinomycetota; class Actinomycetes; order Kitasatosporales; family Streptomycetaceae; genus Streptomyces; species Streptomyces sp. NPDC000348. The sequence goes on along the minus strand of NZ_JBIAZD010000024.1, from coordinate 75,081 downwards.
GCGGGGCGGCCGGTGCCAGGGGGCCGGTGACCACCGTGGCGGCGTAGTGCGGCCGTACCGAACCGTCCTCGGTGACCGACCGGACGGCCACCTTCACCCCGTCGTCGGCCGGGGTCATCACCACGCGGCACTCGTCGGGCCGGGTGCCGTCGAAGACGATCCCCTTGTGCACGGAGAAGTCGCGCAGCCGGACCGCGCGCCGCCCCCCTGCGTGTTCCACCGCGCCGAGCGCCCAGCCGATGGCCACGGCCGCCGGCAGGACGGGCACCGAGTCGATCAGGTGGTCGGTGACGAGCGGCGTGCCCTCCAGCTCGGTGAGCGACCGCCGTACGGTCGCCCCGGCCGGCAGGGCCGGGCGCTCCCGCGAGCTCAGCGGGGTGGTCGGGCCCAGCACCGTGACCGTGTCCGCGGCCCGCTCGGGGGCGAACTGGTCGGCGAACAGCCGGGCCCCCTCGGGAGCCTGGATGAGCGGGATGCCGCGCTCCTCGAACACCGCCTTGATCTGCGGGGAGACCATGCCGCTGTCCCAGGCGCCCCAGTTCAGCGAGGTGACCCTGGTGTGCGGCAGCCGTCGGCGGGCGGACGCGGCCCAGGCGTTGAGCACCTCGTTGGCCATCGCGTAGTCCGACTGCCCCTGGTTGCCGAAGAAGCCTGCGACCGACGAGAACAGCACCACGTGACGGAGGCGTTCGGCGGGCAGCGCGGCCATCACGGACCGCAGTCCGGCCAGCTTCGGGGCGAAGACCCGCTCGATCTCCGAGGCCTTCTTGTTGGCGATCAGCTGGTCGGCGAGGACCCCGGCGCCGTGCACCACACCCGTGACCCGGTCCCGGTACGGGGCGAGCACGGCGGCCGTCGCGGCCTGGTCGGTGATGTCCACGGCGAGGTACTCGGCCTCGCTGCCGGCCGCGTGCAGCGCGTCCAGCGTGGCCCGGATCTCCCGGCTGCCCGTCACGTCCGCCGCGAGCCGCCCCACCTTCTTGGGGGTCGGCTTCTCGCCCGCCGCCGTGAGGGAGGCCGCCGCGGCCGCCTTCAGACCGGAGTCCGGGACGCCGCGCGCCCAGTCGGGCTCCGCGTCGAGCGGGGTACGGCCGAGCAGCAGCAGCCGCGGCCGGTGCCGTTCGGCCAGTTCGAGCACACAGGTGGCGGTGATCCCGCGCGCGCCGCCGGTGACGACGAGGAGGTCGTCGGAGGTGGGCGCGCCGACCTCCGGGGCGTCCCCGGCGAGCGGCTGCTCGCCCAGCGTCAGTCCCACCCGGCGCGTCCCGTCGAGGCCGATCTGCACCGGCTCCGGGGCCGAGTCGGCGGCCTCGTCCAGCAGCAGCGCGGCCCCGGTGGCGGCGTCGAGGGCGGGGGAGAGGTCGACCGCGCGGCAGAACAGGGCGGGTGCCTCCAGCGCCAGCGTCTTGACGAGGCCCGCCACTCCGCCGGCCGGGGTCCGCTCCTCGGCGACCCCGGTGAGTCCGAAGGCGCCGTCCAGCACGGTCGCGGTGAGGAAGGCGGCACGGCCGTGCTCCGCCGCCTCGCTCAGCGGCCGTACGACGTGCCGGGCGAGGAGCAGCGAGTGTGCCAGCCGCCGGGTGCCCTCGGCCCACTCGGCGCGGGGCTGTGCGGTGACGTCGACGACCAGGGCGATGCGGTCGGTGAAGATCTCCTCGACCTGGGCGGCGAGTTCGGTGGTGCCCCATCCCGTGAGGGCGTGGTCGTGCACGCCGGCCGAGCGTGCCGGAACTCCCGGCAGACGCAGGGTGTGCACCCGCCGGCCGGTGCCGGTGAGCCGTTCGACGAGCCGTGCGGCCAGCTGCGAGCCGTCGTCCACGACGAGGGCGCCGTGGTCCGGGGCGTAGGCGTCGAGCAGCGGGTCGGGAGCGGGGAGGGTGACGAGCGCGGCCTGGGCCCGGCCGATGCGCGAGGGCTGCTCCGACGCCGGTTCCGGGGGGTGGTCCTCACCCGTCGACGCGCCCTGCGCGGACGAGCCGGCGGACGCGGTCTCCCGCGCGGCGGTACGGGGGACACCCGCGCCCGCCACGAAGTCGACGATGTCGCCCAGCGTCCGCAGTTCGGCCAGCTGTTCCGGGCCCGCGGCGCTGACGGCGCCGAAGCGTTCCTGGATGACGCCCATGATCTCGACGCGTTTGATGGAGTCGATGCCGAGGTCGGCTTCGACGTCCATGGTGAGGTCGAGCATGTCGGCGGGGTAGCCGGTCTTGTCGGCGACGACCTCGAGGAGGACGGAGCGGACGGTGTCGGCGTCGGGTGCGGTGGCCGGGGCCTGGGTTGTGGCCGGGGCCGGGGCCGGGGTTGTGGTGGTGCCGGCGACGAAGGTGACGATGTCGCCCAGGGTGCGCAGTTCGGCGAGTTGTTCGGGGCCGGCGGCGGTGACGGCGCCGAAGCGTTCCTGGATGACGCCCATGATCTCGACGCGTTTGATGGAGTCGATGCCGAGGTCGGCTTCGACGTCCATGGTGAGGTCGAGCATGTCGGCGGGGTAGCCGGTCTTGTCGGCGACGACCTCGAGGAGGACGGTGCGGACGGTGTCGGCGTCGGGTGCGGTGGCCGGGGCCTGGGTTGTGGCCGGGGCCGGGGCCGGGGTTGTGGTGGTGCCGGCGACGAAGGTGACGATGTCGCCCAGGGTGCGCAGTTCGGCGAGTTGTTCGGGGCCGGCGGCGGTGGTGGTGTCGAAGCGTTCCTGGATGACGCCCATGATCTCGACGCGTTTGATGGAGTCGATGCCGAGGTCGGCTTCGACGTCCATGGTGAGGTCGAGCATGTCGGCGGGGTAGCCGGTCTTGTCGGCGACGACCTCGAGGAGGACCGAGCGCACCTTGTCGGCGTCCGCGCCGGGAGCCGGAGCCGGAGCCGGAGCGGGGGCCGGGGCCTGCGCCGGGACGGGGGCCTGCGCCGGGGCCGGCGTCCAGGTCGCGGGCAGGGCGGGCGCGACCGCCGGCTCCGGAAGGGGCAGCGGCGCGGGAAGCGCGGGCTCCTGCGCCACGGGCGCGGGAGAGGGCGCTCCGGCCGGCGCCGGCGCCGGCCGGACCGGGGCGGTGGAGGACCCGGTGCCGAGCTCCAGCCCGGCCAGCCGGCCCAGGACCTCGTTGGCCCGGACGTGGGTGCGGCCGATCGCCAGCCCGTGCTCCTTGACCGAGCTGATCCCGGGCAGCACCTGGTCCAGCCTGCCCTCCTCGTCCGCCCGCTCCAGGAGCCGGGACAGGCGCTCGGCGCTCTGCAGCTGGCCGTTCAGATACTCGTCGTGGAGGGAGAGGTGGTCCGAGATGAGTTCGGTGAGTCGGTCGCTCGGCATGGGTGCGTTCTCCTGGGCGGGGCGGGGGTGGTCCGGTTCCGCAGCGACGGCCGGCAGCCGGGAGGCGGCCGCTTCGGGCGCCGGGTGCGGTGACTGCGGCACGGCGGCCGCGACGGCGGGCTCCGGTGCCGGGGGCGCCGCCGCCACGACCGGTACGGCGACCGGGGCCGGGGCGGGTGCCGCGACCGGGGCCGGGGCGGGTGCCGCGACCCGGTACCCGTTGGCCAGCGCGTCCTGGTAGGCGGCGCGGCGCTCCGGGGACACGTAGTTGATGCCGTTGAGCATCACCGTCATGCCCTTGGTGGGCGTCTCCGGCTCCGCCTCGGCCGTGTAGCGGTCGCTCGTGGCCAGGGGCAGGCCCAGCACCGCGAGCCGCGCCACGGCCTGCTTGAGCGTCAGGTCGGCGTCCCGGCCGGGGCCGCCGTCCAGCGAGACCGCGGTGTGCGGGCGCCCGCGCAGGATCCTGCCCACCAGACCGGCGAGCACCGTGCCCGGCCCGAACTCGACGAAGACGCGGAACCCGTCGGCGTACATCTCCTCGACCCGGGCGGCGAACTCCACCGGGTGGATCAGCTGTTCGGCGAGCACCCGGCGGTTGCCGGCGACGTCCGCGCCGTAGTCCGCCCCGGAGGTGTTGGCGTAGACCCGGCCGCGCGGCGCCGCCATGTCCGCGGCCTCCACGGCCGTACGGAAGTCGTCCACCGCGTGCGCCACGAACGGGGTGTGGAACGCGGCGGAGACCGGCAGCCGGCGGGCGCGCACGCCCGCGCGTTCCGCCGCCTCGAGCAGCAGCTCCACCTCCGCCGTCGCGCCGCCCACCACGATCTGGTCCGGCGCGTTGCGGTTGCAGACCAGCAGGCCGGCGCGCTGCGCCAGCAGCTCGGCGACCCGCTCCTCCGGAGCGAACACCGCCGCCATCGTCCCGGTGTCGTCCGCCTGACCGGACGCCGGCGACATGGCGCTGCCGCGGGCGCGCGCCAGCCGGTGCAGGGTGTCCTCGTCGTAGGCCCCGGCCGCGTACAGCGCGGTCAGCTCGCCGAAGCTGTGGCCGAGGAAACCCTCGGCGGTGAAACCGAGTTCGGTCAGGTACCGGAAGTGACCGGCGGACAGCGCCCCGATCGCCGGCTGCGCGTAGGCGGTGGCCCGCAGGGCCGCCTCCTGCGCGGCGCGGCCGGCCTCGTCGACGAGGGGCGGCGGGAAGGCCACCCGCGACAGCGGGGTGTCCTCCGGGTAGTGGCGGTTGGCGCGGTCGAACGAGGAGCGCAGCGGCGGCAGCGCCAGTACGGCGCTCAGTCCGGGCGCCACGTACTGGCTGCCCTGGCCCGCGAAGAGGGCGCCGACCCTGCCGGTCTCGCCGGCCGAACGGCGGTAGTGGATGCCCTTCGGATGGGTCCACTCCGGCGCCTCGGCCCGGGACCGCAGCTCACCGAGCGCGATCTCGCGCAGCGCCCGGGCGTCGTCCTCGCCGCGGGCGGCGAAGGCGAGGCGGGCGTGTCCCTCGGGCACCGGTCCCCCGGTGGGCGCCGCACCGGCGGCCAGCGCGTCGGCGAGGGCCGCCGGGTCGGGGGCGTGCCACAGGTGCACCCGGGCGACCGGGAACCGCACGGCGACGTCGTCGCCGTCGCCGTACTCCTCCAGGACGGCGTGGAAGTTGGTGCCGCCGAAGCCGAACGCGGACACCGCCGCACGGCGGTTCGGCCGCTTCGGGTCGCGGATCCACGGACGTGTCTGGGAGTTGACGTAGAACGGGCTCTCCGGCCCGAAGGCGGAGCCGGCCCGGGTGACGTTGATGGTGGGGGGCAGCACCTTGTGCTGCAGGGCGAGCGCCAGCTTGATCAGCCCGGCCGCTCCCGCGGCCGCCTTGGTGTGCCCGATCTGCGACTTGACGCTGCCGATGGCCGCGTACTCCCGCTCCCCGCCGTCCTTGCCCACCACCTCGGTGAGCGCGCCGATCTCGGTGGCGTCGCCGACCGCCGTGCCGGTGCCGTGCGCCTCGAACAGCTCGATGCTGTCGGGGGACACGTCCGCGTCCCGGTAGGCGCGGTTCAGCGCCACCATCTGGCCTTCCTTGCGCGGCGCGTAGATGGACTTGAAGCGCCCGTCGCTGGAGGTGCCCAGACCCCGCAGGACCGCGTAGATCCGGTTGCCGTCGCGTTCGGCGTCGGCCAGCCGGCGCAGGGCGAGCATGCCGATGCCCTCACCGATCAGCGTGCCGTCGGCCTCGCTGTCGAAGGGCCGGATGCGGCCCGACTTCGACAGCGCCGGGGTCTTGCTGAAGCACAGGTACATGAAGATCGTGTTCTCGGCGTCGCACCCGCCGGCCAGCATGGTGTCGGCCCGGCCCTCCAGCAGTTCGCTGACGGCGGTGCGGACGGCACCCAGCGAGCTGGCGCAGGCGGCGTCGATCGTCATGTTGATCCCGCCGAGGTCGAACCGGTTGGCGATCCGGCCGGCGACGACGTTGCCGAGCATGCCGGGGAAGGAGTTCTCCTCCCACGGGGCGTACGCCATGCGGAACTTGGCGGCGATCTCCTCGGCGTCGCGGTCCGAGAGGCCGCAGCTCCTGACCACTTCCTTGAGCACCGGGCTCTGCAGACGGGCGGTGAGGGGCTGGGTGAGCTGGTTGGCACCGGTGATGCCGAGCACGACACCCGTGCGCGAGGCGTCGTACCACTCCTGGTCCGCTCCCGCGTCCTTCAGCAGGTCGCGGGTGACGACCAGGCTGAGCAGCTGCAGTACGTCGGTGACCTCGAGGGTGTTGGGCGGCAGACCGAACTCGAGCGGGTTGAACGGCACGTCCGGGATGAAGCCGCCCCGCTTGGCGTACGTCTTGTCGGGCGCCGAGGGGTCGGGGTCGTAGAACTCGTCGACGTCCCAGTGGGTCGCCGGCACCTCCGTCGTGCAGTCGGCCGCCGCGACGACGTTGGACCAGTACTCCTGGAGGTTGCGCGCCTTCGGATAGAGCGCGGAGAGGCCGACGATGGCGATCGGGTCGCGGGCCAGCCGTCGGTCGAGGGTGCGTTGCTGGGATTCGTTCACGGCGAGGGCCTCCGGGTCGTGACGAGGTGCGCCGGCCGGAGGGATGGCACCAGTCCGGCTATGGCCTGCGAGGAGTCCGGGCGGATGAGCATGGTGTAGTGGTCGCCGGGCACCGAATGGGCGGTGATCCCGCGGCCGGCCAGCTCCTCCCAGCCGAGCGTCGGGTCCGAGGGGATGAGACTGTTGCCGGCCTTGATCTGGACCAGCGGAACGGTGGCGGGCGCCGGACGGTACGGAGCCGTCAGCCGGTTGTTGCGCAGCAGCCCCGCCGTGTAGGCCTCGAAGAGCTTGCGCACGCCGGCCGGCGGCGTGCCCTGCGGCAGCGCGCCCGCGGCGATCGCGTCCTCGAGCAGCAGGGTCAGCGCGGTGCCGGCGTCCGCCCCCTTCGGCACCGGGCGCGGACGCACCTCGGCGCCGCGCCGGGCGCCCAGGAACATCGCGAACCAGCGGAGGACGAGCGTGGGGTCGATCTCGTCGCCCTCGGTGTGCTGGTAGGTGTCCGTGGGGGCGATGCTGTCCAGCAGCACCACGCCGCGGGGCCGCTCGTGCGGCTCCAGCCGTTCGGCCAGGCCGTGGGCGAGCACTCCGCCGAAGGACCAGCCCACCAGCACGGTGTCCGCGCCGTCCCCGCCGGTGCGGTCGCGGTCGGCGCGGTAGGCGGTGGTGAGCAGGTCGATGAGGTGGTCGATGGTCAGCCGGGAGCGTTCCGGCGCGAGCGCGGCCTCCCCGTACTCGGGCACCGCGCCCAGGTCCAGTACGGCGAACCCGGTCTCCCGGGGCAGTGCGCCGGACAGGCCGGCCCAGAGGCCCACGGGCAGGGCACCGGGGTGCACCGCGTAGACGGTGCCCGCGCCGGGCGCGGCCTCCCGGTGCCGTATCAGCAGCTTCGGCGGTGACGTCGCGTCAGGCCGTCGCGCCATGCCGCGCACTCTCCTCGGCGATGTGCGCCGACAGGGCCTCGATGGTCGGGTGGTACCACAGCGCCGTGGTGCCCAGCTCGAAGCCCAGCCAGCTCTCCATCTCGCCGGCGATGATCAGCGCCTCCGTGCTGTCCATGTCGAGTTCGTCGAAGTACTGGCCCGGAGGAATGGCCGAGGGCTGCTCGCCGAGCCGCTCCGCGATCTTCTCGATCAGCCACTTTTGCACCTCGTCGGCCGTGACCTTGCCCATGACCCGTTCCTTTCTCGTGCCTCTACGTACGCGTGCACTCCGGGCGCGTTATTCGCGGAAGCCGGAGTGGGCGGGTTTCTGCGGGAGAACAAAGAGCGGTCAGGCCGCCGCTCGCAGTTCGGGAGCGTAGGTAGGCCGACACCTTTCGCGCAACTCAATCGCGAGCGACGGAAGATCGGCTGCCGTGGCCGGATTGCGATGCCTCGATTACCTGTTTTCCCAGGTGAGAGGGGTGTGCCCGGTTCCGCCCGGCCGAGGGGGCGGCTGATTCGGCAAGGTTTTCGCGGGTGCGACCCGACCCAGCCTTGGTCGCGGCTCATCCGCCGTGTCAGCGCGGCGTCAGAATCACCTCAGTGTGGCGTCCGACGGCTCTCCTATCGTGAACGGTGTTCCATGCGGCATATTCCACGGCCGTTGTCCCGCGCGCCCCTCCGTCGGTGGAGCCTTACGCGAAAGCGGCCTTCAAAAAAGGGTGACTGCTATTCCGCACATTCCGTGATCGATTCCTTCTCACCGAGAATGGACAAGGACCGAAATGCCGACCGAGATCGAACAGATGTGGGCGGTCACGGCTCGCCAGGGGGAACTGCGGGCCATCGACTCCGCTCTGACGGACCGCGGCGGGATCCTCCTCACCGGCACCACCGGTGTGGGCAAGACGCGCCTGCTCGCCGCCTCTCTCCAACGTGCCGCTGCCGAGGGCCGCACCGTCGTGGCGGTCGGCGGGGCAGGCGGTCCGGAGACCGGCTGCGCGGAGAACTTCTGCTCACTCGCCGAGTGCCTGGACCGGCTGGAGTCCGTCCGGCGGCACAGCGATCCCGCACGGCGCACCGTCGTCGGCTTCGACGACGCCCATCTGGTGGACGAGTCCGCCGCCCACCGGCTGTACCGTCTGACCGCCTCCGGGCGGGTCGCGGTCGCCGCCACCGCCCGCCGGGACGCCGCGCTGCCCGCCGGGGTGGACAAACTCTGGGTGGAGCGCCTCGTGGAGCGCCTGGAGGTGCTGCCGTTCGCCCGGGACGTGGTGAGCTCCATCCTCAGCCGCCGGGTCGGCGGGCCGGTGGACTCCCCGACGCTGGAACGGCTGTGGGCCACCACCCGGGGCAACGCCCTGATCCTGCACGAACTCGTCGAGTACGCCCTGGCGGACGGCTCGCTGCGCCGCGTGGACGGGCACTGGCACTGGGACGGGCTGCCCGCACGGCCGCCCGAGCGGCTGGCCGACATCGTCTGCCTCCGGCTGCGCGACCTGGCGCCCGAGGAGCAGGAACTGGTGAACGTGCTGGCCGTGGTCGGGCAGGTGGAGTACGGGCTGGCCGAGCGGCTCGGTCTGGCCCGCGCCGCGGAGACGCTCGACGAGCGCGACCTCGTGCAGATCGAGTACAGCGGACGCCGGGTCGGCATCCGGCTCACCGAACCGCTCACCGGGGCGGTCGTGGCGGACCGCATGTCCGGGCTCACCGCCCAGCGGCTGCGGCTCCAGCTCGCCGACGCGATCGAGGCCACCGGCGCGCGGCGCGAGGACGACGTCGTACGGATGGCCACCCTGCGGATGGCGGCCGGCCGCGTCCCGGAACCGGCGGTCCTGCTCGCCGCGGCACGCACCGCGGCCCACCGCCGCGACTTCCCCCTCACCGAACGCCTGTGCCGCTCGGTACTCGGCGGGACCACCCGCGCGCCCCGGCCGGACGCACCCGGCACTCCTCCCGCGGTCCCGCCGGCCGGACCCGGCGGGGCGCTGCCCGCCCGGGTGACCGCCGACGCGACGGACGGCGCGGCCCCCGCGTCCGCTCCCGCCGGCGGGGTTCCGGCGGCCGGCCCCGTGACGGCGTTGCCCGGCGGGCCGGCGGCGGGCGGCCCGCCGACCGGTGAGGCGGCCGTCGCCCGCGGGGCCGACGGTCCGCCGGCTGCCGGCGGTTCCGCGGCGGCCGGTGAGGGGACGCGGGCCCTCGACGTTCCCCCGGCAGCCGGTGACGGGACGCGGGCCTTCGGCGATGCTGCGGTGGCCGGTGACGGGACGCCGGCCTTCGACGTTCCCCCGGCGGCCGGTGACGGGACGCGGGCCTTCGGCGATGCTGCGGCGGCCGGTGACGGAACGCGGGCCCTCGGGGTTCCCGCGCCGGTCCCGGCCGGTGAGGCGGCCGTCGGCGGTGCCTTCGGGACGGGACCGGCGCACGGGCCGGTGGCCGGTGACGGCGCGCCGGGCCCGGGCCGTGCGGCGGGCGGTGGTCACGCGGCTCGCGGGGCTGCGCCCGCCGCCGATGACGCCGCCGCCCCGGCCGGGGACGTGACGGCCGCCGACACCGCGCGTGCCGCGCTGCTGCTCGGGCGGGCGCTCGCCGGGCAGGGGCGGTACCAGGAGGCCGAGGAGGTGTTCGCGGGCGCTCTCGCCGGACGGGCGGAGCCGCTCACGCGGACGCTGCCGCAGGACGAGCTGATCACCGCCGTGCGCGACCGGGCCGACAACGCCGCCTGGGGACTGGGACGCGGCGCCGACGCCGCCGCCGTCGTGGACGGCCTGCCCGCCGGACTCGGCGCACAGGGCACGGGCGTGCGCCACGGGTTCCACGCCGTGCTGGCCCTGCTCGACGACCGGCCGGACGACGCGGCACGCGCGGGACGCACCCTCCTGCCGGGGGAGCCGCCCGACTCCCCGGTGGTGCAGCACCTGCTGCCCCCCGCCGCCTTCGCGCTGAGCGAGCTCGGCCGGCCCGCGGACGCGCTCACCCTGATCGGCCGGTACGCGCACGACCTCGACGGCTGGCACGACGACGCCCGCCTGCAGTGCCTGGTGGTGACGGCGCGCTGCGCCTTCGCCCAGGGCGACCTCGACCGCGTGGCGGAGGCCCTCGAGGCGACCGGCCGCTTCGCCGCCCAGGGCGACGACCCGCGCCGGCTCCAGCTGGCCCTGCTCCGCTCCCGCCTGCTGCGGCTGCTCGGCCGGCCGGCCGAGGCGGTCACCCTGCTGCGCGGCGCCAGCGCCCTGCGGGTGCGGCGCGACTGGCTGGGCACGCCCTCCTGGACGCTGGCCCAGCTCGCGGGCGCGCTCGCCGAGGCGGGCAGGCCGACGGAGGCGCTGCAGACCCTGGTCGAGGCCCAGACCGCACGGCGGGACGCCCCCGCCTACCCGCTGGCCGACGACGCCCTCCTCCTCGAACACGCCGTCGTGCTCGCCCACACCGGGGACCGCTCGGGCGCCGCCTGCCGTGCCCTGGAGGTCGTCCGGCGGGCCGCCGCCCGCCCCGCGACCGCGCTGGCCGCGCTGCACCTGGCCGTACGGGTCGCGGACGTGCCGCGCGAGGCCGTCCGTGCCGCGCACCTCGCCGCCGGGGCCGATTCGGAGCTGATGCGGCTCCAGGCCGACCACGTCGTCGCGCTGACCCGCTCGGACGGCGAGGCGCTGGAGGACGTCTCGGCCCGCTTCCGCACCATGGGAGCGGTCGCACTGGCGGCCGAGGCGGCGGCGCAGGCCGCGGAGATGTACCGCAAGGACGGCCGGCGCCGGGCGAGCCGGCTGGCCCGCGCCGCGAGCGCGCGGCTCCTCGCGGAGTCCGGCTGCGCCCTCGTGCCGTGGGCCGGTCCCCAGGAGCACCGGCAGCCGGACCGCACCGCGCCCCTCACCCGGCGGGAACGCGAGGTCGCCGCGCTCGCGGCCGGCGGACTGTCGAACCGGGACATCGCGGAGCGCCTGGTGGTCTCGGTCCGCACGGTCGAGAACCACCTGTACCGGGTCTACGAGAAACTCGGCATCACCGCCCGCTCCGACCTGGGCGGCGCCCTGCAGGGCGCCGCCCGCCGCACGCTGGGCCGGGCCGCCTGAAGGACCCGCGCCGGGCAGGGCGTCGCCGCCCTGCCCGGACCCGTCAGCCGGCCGCCACCAGGGACGGCGTGCGCAGACCGGCGATCAGCCGCCCGAGCTCGAGGGTCTGGGTGCGGTTCAGCCGGGGATCGCAGGCCGACTCGTAGCGGGACGCGAGGTCCGCGGGGCGGACGCCCGCGCTCCACACCGCGCCCGAGCCGCCGCCCAGGCACTCGGTGACATCCGCGCCGGTCATCTCCAGGTGGACACCGCCGGGGTGCGTGCCCAGTGCCCGGTGCACCTCGAAGAAGCCGGCGATCTCCTCGTACACGTCGTCGAAGTACCGCGTCTTGCGGCCGTTCACCCGGACGGTGTTGCCGTGCATCGGGTCGCACACCCAGGCCACCGGGACGCCCGCGTCGGCGACCGCGCCGACCAGCTCCGGCAGCACCCGCCGGACCGCGCCCGCACCGGTCCGCACGATGAAGGTCAGCCGGCCGGGCACCGCCCCGGGGTTGAGCGTCCGGGCGAGCCGCAGCAGGTCGTCCGGACGGGCACCGGGACCGATCTTCACCGCCACCGGGTTGGCGACCCGGGACAGGAACGCGATGTGCGCCCCCTCGGGGTCCCGGGTGCGCTCGCCCGCCCACAGCAGGTGCCCGGAGCCGGCGTACGCGCGTCCCGTGCGGGAATCCTGCCGGGTCAGCGGGAGTTCGTAGTCCATCAGCAGCGCCTCGTGGGACACGAACACCTCCCGCGCCACCGGACGCGGCACCGGGTCCGGGCGGTCGGCGACGAGCCGCAGCGTGGTCGCGGCGGCCTCGTACGCCCGCAGCATGCGCCGGGGGTCGGGGGTGCGGTCCTCGGCGGTGAAGGCCGCGCCGTTGACCGCGTCACCGCGGTAGGCGGGCAGGGTGCGCCCCTGCACCGTCTCCAGCGGGCTGGAGCGCGGTTTGGCGTACTGTCCGGCGAGCCGCCCGACCGTCACCACCGGCATCCCGAGGGACCTCTCCAGGGTCCCCGCCACGCGCAGCAGCGTCTCCACGGTGCCGTGCACCGCGGCCGGCGTGGCCCGCTCGATCATCTCGGCGCAGTCGCCGCCCTGGAGCAGGAAGGCCCGCCCCCGCGCGACCTCGCCCAGCAGCGCGGCCAGCCGGTCGCTGTCGTGCGGACTCACGAGCGGGGGCAGGGCGGCCAGCCGCTCCCGGACGCGGGTCACCTCGTCGGGATCGGGCCACTGCGGCTGCTGCTCGGCCGGGCGTACGGCGGCCGGCGGCACGGGGGACTGCGGTACGGACATCACGCCGGGACTCCCTGGTCGGGCGAGGGGCAGACGGGGGCGAGCAGGCCGGTGAGCAGGTCGCCCAGGACACGGTCGCCGTGCCTGGTCATCACCGACGCCGGATGGAACTGCACGGAGCAGAACCCGGGACCGCGCAGCGCGTGCACCTCGTTGCCGGGAACGTCCCGGGCGACGCGGACCGTGCCGGGGCGCACCGGGGCGCTGGGGATCTCGTCGGCGTCGGCGACCGCGGTGAACGAGTTGTAGAAGTAGACCAGTTCACGCGCGCCGAACAGGTCGACGGCGCGCTGCACTCCCTGGTTGGGCACCGGGCGGCGGACCAGCTCCAGGCCCAGCGTCCGGCTCAGCACCTGGTGGCCCAGGCAGACGGAGAGGAACGGGGTGTCCTGCTCCAGGAGCTGCCCGGTGACCTCGTACAGGATGTCGATCTTCGCGTGGCCGCGGTCCCGCGGATCACCCGGCCCCGGTCCGACGACGACGAGGTCCGGCCCCTGCAGCGCGTAGTCCTCGTCGTACCGGCGGACCTCCACGTCGCAGCCCAGGGACCGCAGCAGGGTGGCGCCCATGGCCGTGAAGTGGTCCTCGGCGTCGATGATCAGGACGCCGAGCCCCTCCAGGGCCGGCCACCGGGTACCGCGCGATCCCGGATCGGTCAGCCAGAACGGCGCCAGCGGCTCGTTGCGCCGGACCAGCGCCTCCTCCACGGACGGCAGCCGGGCCAGCCGGTCGCCGCGACCGGCCGGGGCGGCGGGAGGGGACGCGTCCTCGTCGGCCGCGCCGGCGACGGCCGCCAGCAGCCCCGCCGCCTTGGCGCGGGTCTCGGCGGCCTCGGCCATCGGGTCGGAGTCGCGCACCAGCGTCGCGCCGACCCCCAGCCGCAGCGCTCCCGCGCGGTCGATGTCCATGGTCCGGATCAGGATCGCCGAGTCCATGGTCCGCTCTCCCGCGCTGCGGCCCACCAGCGCGGCCACCCCGGAGTAGTAGCCGCGCCCCCCGGGCTCGAACCGCGCGATCACCGAACAGGCGCTCTCCAGCGGGCTGCCGGTCACGGTCGGCGCCAGCAGGGTGCGGCGCAGGATCTCGCGCGGGTCGAGGTCGGTGCGGCCCTCGATGAAGTACTCGGTGTGGGCGATGTGCGCCATCATGCGCAGCCGCGGACCGAGGACCCGGCCGCCGTCCGCGCACACCGCGCTCATCATCTTCAGCTCCTCGTCGACGACCATGAAGAGCTCGTTGGTCTCCTTGTCGTCGGCCAGGAACTCCAGCAGCCCCTCCGCCTCCGGGCCCTCCTCGGGGTAGCGGTAGGTGCCGCTGATCGGGTTCATCACGGCCCGCCCCCGGTCCAGGGACACGTGCCGCTCCGGGCTGGCGCCGACCAGGGTGCGGTCGCCTAGGTGGACCAGGAACGTCCAGTGCTGTCCGGACGTACGGCGCAGCAGCCGGCCGTAGTAGGCCAGCGCGGCCGGCACCGACCAGCCCGCCAGCCGTGCCGAGTAGTCGCGGCGGAGCACGAAGTTCGCGCCCGCCCCGGTGGCGATCTCCTCGTCCAGGACCCGGCGCACGGTGTCGGCGTAGCGGCGGTCGTCCAGTTCGAAGCCGCCGTCCTCCAGGCGCAGCGGGTGGTCGGCGGACCGGGGAAGGGCGGCGAGCACCTCGGCCAGCGGCAGCGACTCCTGCTCGGTGATCCGCAGACCGGCCAGCGGTGTGCCGTCGTCGACGTGGTCGAAGCCCCGTTCGCCGATCTGCCGGTGGGGGACCAGGGCCAGCAGCTCGAACCCGTCGTCACCGGACTCCTCCAGCGGGAGGTCGGCGAGCGCCCCGTACACGTCCACCGGTCCGGCCAGCACGTCGACGCGGTCCGGCGCCCCCGACTCGGGGCGGTGCAGCAGGGCGAACGGGGCGCTGTGCGTGCCGTCCGCGATCCGGCGCAGCAGGGAGCCCGCGCCGGCGGTCACGACCGTGCCTCCGCGAGCTCGGCGCCCGGCGCCCGGTGCCCGTCCAGCGCGGTCACCAGGGTGCTCGTCGGCAGCACCATGGCGCACCGCGCCGCCATGTACGACAGGGCCAGCCGGTGGTGGCCCCGGGAGAAGTCCGCGGTGGCGTCGCCCGCGACGAAGGTGCGGATGCCGTGCGCGAACCCGTCGGAGGCGGTCAGCAGGATGCCCACGTGGGCGTAGATCCCGCACAGCACCATCTGGTCGCGGCCCGAGGCGCGCAGCAGCCGCAGCAGCTCGCCGCCGTGGTAGGCGCTGGCACGCCACTTGACGAGCACGGTGTCGCCCTCGTCGGGGACCAGTTCGTCGACGACCGCGCGGTGCTCGGGGCGCGCGCTCATGCCGGGACCCCAGAAGTCGGCGAGCAGTCCGCGGTCGTCGGGGCTCATGTCGCCCGGCTGGGCGGTGTAGAGGACCGGGACGCCCGCGCGGGCCGCGGCCTCGCGCAGCGCGACGGTGTGCCGGACGAGTTCGGTGCGCGGCGACCGGTGCGCGGGCAGCTTCTCCACGAAGAAGCGCTGCATGTCGTGGACGAGGAGTACGGCCCGGTCCGGGTCCAGGACCCACTCGGCGGTGTTCCGCGGCAGGTCGGCGGCGGTGGGCATGGCATGGGGGACGATCTCGGGAACGGCAGCCTGCGTCATGGTGTGCCCTTCTGGGTCTTCGAGCGTCTGGGAGCCGGTCCGCGCCCGCCGGCACCACCGGCGGACGCGGACCGGACCACGGCGGACGGCTCACACGCCGAGCGTGGCGCCGCCGTCGACCGTGAGGTCCTGCAGAGTGATGTGGCCGGCCCGCTCGGAGAGCAGGAACACCACCGCCTGGGCCACGTCGTGGGGGCGGGCCAGCCGGCCGGTGGGGATGCCGACGCGGTACGCCTCCGGGGCGCCCTCGATCGACGGGCGGCCCGCGTCCTCGCCCTGCCACAGGGAGGTCAGCATCGGCGTGTCGGTGGAGCCCGGCGCGACCACGTTGCAGCGGATGCCGGTGCCCGCGAGCTCCAGCCCCAGGCACTTGGTGAACGCCTGGGCCGCCGCCTTGGACGCCGCGTAGGCGGCCATCCCGGTGCGGGCGGTGCGGGCGGCGTTGGAGGTGACGGTGACGATGGCCCCGGAGCCGCGCGGCGCCATGCGGGAGGCCACGGCACGGCTCATCAGGTAGACGCCGGTGGCGTTCACCGCCAGGGTGTCGTCCCAGTCCCGCTCGGTCAGCCCGGCCACCGGGCCGGGGCGCAGGATGCCCGCCGCGTTGACCAGGTGGGTGATCGGGCCCAGCTCGTTCTCGACCCGCTCGACCGCCGCGGCGACCTCCCCGCCGTGCGAGACGTCCGCCGGCACGGCCAGCAGCCGCGGTTCGGGGGCCTCCGGGTCGGCCGCGGCCTCCTTGCGCAGCCGCGCGGCGAGCTCGTCGAGCGCCGCCCCGTCCCGGTCGACCATGGCCACGGCCGCCCGGTGACGGACGAGCTGGGCCACGATCTCCGCGCCGATGCCGCCGGCGGCGCCGGTCACCACGGCGACCCCGCCCGCCAGCCCCGCTCCGTCCCGGTCCGGCTCGTGCGTCGGTACCGTCATCGGGTCGCCTCCTCGGCGGCACGGCGCCGCGCGGTGCGCGCGAACACCTCGTCGATCCGCTCCTCGGGAACCTTCAGACAGCGCTGCGAGTAGGAGCGCAGCGCCGCCTCGTAGTCGGCCAGCAGCTTCTCCTCGTCGAAGCCGGTGGGACGGCCCGACTCCACCAGCACGCGGCCGCCGACGACCACCGTGTCGACGTCGCCGGAGCCGCCCACCGCGAGGAACGCCTCCAGCGGGCGGGGCGTGTGCACGAACCGCCAGTCGTCCAGCGGGACCATCACCAGGTCCGCCTGCTTCCCGGGCGCCAGGCTGCCGATCTCCTCCTCCCAGCGCAGTCCGCGCGCGGCGATCCGGGTGCCCATCGCCAGCGCGTCGGTGGGCCGCACCAGCAGCGGGTCGGCGTACATCTCGTTGTGGGTCTGCCAGGCGGCCCGCATCTGCTCGGGCATCCCGGGGAAGACCAGCGGCTGGCCGTCGGTGGACAGCGACACGTCGAGGCCGGCGCGGCGCAGCTCCGGGATCAGCCGGGTCTCGGTCATCGCGGACTCGCCCGCCGGGCCGTACTTGGCGGGGGAGTGGCTCAGGTGCACTCCCGCCTCCAGCAGCATCCGCCGTTCCTCGTCGTCGGCGAACCCGGTGTGGACCGACATCAGCCGCTCGTCCAGCAGGCCGAGTCCGGCGAAGCGGCGCACCGGGGTGTCGCCGTAGTACTGGCGGAGGAACTCGCCCTCGTGGCGCTGGGCGCCGATGTGCGAGGCGAACCCGGTGTCGTGGCGCCGCACGATCTCGGCCAGCCCGCGCCCGAGTTCATCGGTCATGTTGGTGCCGTAGACGGCGGTGGGGCGGGCCCGCAGCAGGCCCGTGCCGTCGTTCGCGCACGTCTTGACCAGCGACTCGATCTCGGACAGCACGGCGTCGGTGTCACGGCTGCGGGTGAACGCGCTCTCCCCGGGCCGGCACACGGCGTCCGTGGCCCAGGTGCTCACCGAGCAGCGCATGCCCAGCCACACGGCGGCGGCGGCCAGCGCCTCGGGACGGTTGACCGAGCCGACGTCGCCGAGTGTGGTGACGCCCGCCCGCAACTGCGTCCACATCGAATAGCGCGCGATGGCCTCGCCCTCGTCCGGGGTGAGACCGGCGATGAGGTCGTGGAAGGAGTCGAAGACGGCGGAGATACGGTGCATGTCGCCGCCGTTGCCGAGGAAGCCGGCCTGGTCGCCGCGGTCGTCGGCGGGCCGCAGCGCCCCGTTGAACGGCAGCCGGGTGGAGAACAGTTCGTGCCAGTGCGCGTTGACGAAGCCGGGCAGGACCAGCATCCGGCGGGCGTCCACGGTGCGCAGCGCGGCCCGCCGCTCCGGCGGCAGCGCCGCGACGGCGGCGTCCACCTCGGCCACCGTCCCGACGGCGGCGATCCGGCCGTCGACGGCCAGCAGCGACCCTTCGGGCAGGACCCGTTCGGCGTCGTCGGCCGTGCACAGGTGCGCGCCGCGCACCAGCAGCGGCTCGGGGGCGCTCATGCGGCACCCCCGGTCGCCCCGGAGCGCGCCCTGGCCTCGGCGAGGGCACGGCTGAAGCCGGCCACGGTCGGGTCGGAGAGCAGGGAGTCGAAGTCGACGGGGAAGCCGCCGCGCCGCCAGCGGCTGCTCAGCCGCATGACTTCGAGCGAGCCGAGCCCCAGCAGGATCAGGTTGGCGTCGTCCGGGATGTCCCCCGGCGCGGTACCCAGGAGCTTCGCGACGGCGTCACGCACCTGTGCGCGCAACTCCTGGTCCCCGGTCGGTGTACTGGTGTCCATGGGCGGTGCGGGCCTTCCTTCGGTCGTGTGATGACAGGGCGTGGCGGACGGCACTCAGCCCGTACGGTCGCGTGCGGGCACGAACGCCCCCGCCTCCGCCGGCTTCTCGCCCCGGACCAGCGCGGCCAGCGCCTTCTTGTCCGTCTTGCCGAGACCGGTGAGGGGCAGTTCCTCGAGGTACACGAGCCGGTCGGGCAGCTTGTACTCGGCGAGTCCGCGGGCCTGCATGGCCCGCTTCAGCTCCGGCAGCAGCATCTCCTCGGCGCCCTCGGCCCGTACCAGGCAGGCGCAGGTGCGCTCGCCCAGGAAGTCGTCGGGCACCGGGACGACCGCCGCCCGGGCCACCCCCTCCAGCGCCTGGAGGTGCCCCTCGACCTCGGCGGCGGAGACCTTGTCGCCGCCGCGGATGATGACGTCCTTGATGCGGCCCTCGATCACGAGGTTGCCGTCCTCGGTCAGCCGGGCCAGGTCGCCGCTGCGGTAGAAGCCGTCCTCGGTGAAGGCGCGGGCGTTGTGCTCGGGCGCGCGGTAGTAGCCCTGGAGGGTGTACGGGCCACGGGCGAGGAGTTCGCCGATCCCGCCGGCGGGCAGCTCCTTGCCGTCCTCGTCGACGATCCGGATCTCGTCCGCGGGCGAGATCGGCCGCCCCTGGGTGGCGAGCACCGTCTCCGCCGGGTCGTCGTCCCGGGTGAAGGTGCACAGCCCCTCCGCCATCCCGAACACCTGCTGGAGGCGGCAGCCGAAGGCCGGCTCGATCTGCTCGGCGATGCCGCGGTACAGCTTGGCGCTGCCGATCTGCAGCGTGCGCAGGCTCGACAGATCGTCGGTGAGCCACTCGGCGCCCTCGAGCCAGAGCTGCACCACGCTCGGCACCACCGAGGTGACGGTCACCCGCTCGGACGCGATGAGCGGGAAGCAGGTCTCGGGCGTCGGGTCCTCGGCGAACACCACCGTGCCGCCGGCCCGCAGCGTGCCCACGATGCCGGGGCAGCCCCAGGTGAAGTTGAACGCCACCGGCAGCGTCGCCAGGTACACGTCCCGCTCGGTCAGCGCGGTCGCCGAACCGGCGGCCCGCACCTGGTAGGCGTAGTCGTCGTGGGTCCGCGGGATCAGCTTGGGCAGCGCGGTGGTCCCGCCGGAGAGCAGGAAGAACGCCACGTCCGACGGATCCAGCACCGGGAACGGACCGCCCGCCTCCGGGTCGCCGTCCACCTCGGACAGGGGCACGACGGGGTCGTCCGCCGTGCCGGACGGGTCGTCACCGCACACGAACAGGTGGCGCAGCGTGGGCACTTCGCTCCGGATGCGGCGGGCGAGGGCGGCGTGGTCGAAGCCCCGCAGCAGGCCCGGGCTCACATAGCCGACCGCGCCGGAGAGCTCGCACAGGTGGCGGATCTCCACGTCCCGGTGCGCGGGCAGGGAGAAGACGGGCCGGGCCCCGACGGTGAGCAGGGCGAAGCACACCCGGACGAAGTCCGGCGTGTTCGGCAGCTGGACCACGACCCGGTCGCGGTCGCCGATGCCACGGTCCCGGAAGCCGGCGGCGAGCCGCCGCACCTCCTGCTCCAGTTCGGCGTAGCTGATCCGGCGGCCGGCGCCGACCAGGGCGGTCTTCGGGCCGTGGGTGCGCGCGGCGTCCGAGAGGAGCCGCACCAGGCTCTCCCCGCGCCAGTACCCCTCACGGCGGTAGCGTTCGGCCCGGTCGGCCGGCCAGGGGGTGCAGTGCTCCAGCATCACGCCTCCTCGCCCGACGTCACCGAGCGCTGCTCGGCCGTCGGCTCCGCGGTGATCTCCAGGACGGCGCACCCGGCCTCCATGCCGGTGGCCGCGCCGATGAGCATCACGTGGTCGCCGGGGCCGACCTCGCCGTCCAGCCACAGCCGTTCCAGGGCGATGACGAAGTCGCTGACCCCGGTGTGGCCGATCCGCCGGCAGATGTCCCAGGTGCCCTGCTCCAGGCTCACGCCCAGCGGCTCCAGGAACATGGTCAGCAGCGGGTCCTCGTTGAAGCCGACGTGGCAGAAGCGGCGGATGTCGGACAGCGCGACACCGGCCTCGGCGGCGGTGCGTTCGGCGATCGCCGCGACCTGGTCGCCGAAGTGCCCGATGGGCGGTTTCACCCCGGACGCCCACTGCTTGCGCCAGTACTGCACCCGGGAGTCGAAGTCCAGCGGGATGCCCGCGGTGACGCTCGGCGGCAGCAGCGCCTCGCCGCCCCGGTGCAGGGCCTCCATGCGCGGGTCCGACAGCGAGCCGACGGCGAGCACACGGGCGAAGCCCGGGCGCCGCGACACCACCAGCGAGGAACCGGCGTCCCCGAACAGGAACAGCTTGGAGGAGGTCCACCGGTCGACCAGCGGGGTCGAGAAGTTGTCGCCCGTCGTCAGCAGGACGCTGTCCTTGCCGTCCCCGCCCCCGGTGTACCGGTCCAGGGACAGCCGGCAGGCCGCGGCCTCCAGGCCGGCCACCATGCCGAGGCAGCCCTGCCGGATCTCCATCGCCGGGATGGGCCGGTCCAGGGTGTTCAGCAGTACGTAGTGCGGGGCCGACCAGCCGTCGGGCCCCTGGTGATAGGCGCTGCTGTGCAGCAGCGCGGCGAAGTCGTCGGGCTCCCGCCCGGATCGTGCCAGTGCCGTCCGCGCGGCGCGGATCGCCATGTCCGGCGCCGGCACGGTGTCCTCGACGGCGACGGACTCGATGCCCGACGCCTCCCGGACCCCGGCGTCGAGGCGGCCTTCCTTGACCGCCAGGTCGGTCGGCACGAGCTCGGGAACGTAGCAGCCCACGCCCGACAGATGGATGTCCTCGACCTTCACCCCGGCCCCTCTCGTCTTGGCTGTGTGCACACGGTGGATCGCGGCCAGCACAACACCCCGGGACGGGGGGCCACCTGAGTAGCAGTCACTCAGCTTCGGACGCCCCCCGCCCGGGCACCGCCCGCCCGAGCGCACGGCCACGGCGCGGGCGGATGAGTGGCGCGCACTCACGAGGAAGCCGGCCCGCGGCTGCTGTGCTGGGCCGACAGGCGTGGGCGACGTCCCGAGGAGGCATCCGCCATGACAGTGACCAGGCCGGGGATCGGTGACTGGAAGAGCATCGAGGAGCTGCGCGCGCTCCAGGAGCGGCAGCTGCCGCTGCTCCTCGCCCGCGCCGCCCGCTCCCCCTTCTACCGGTCCCGCCACACCGGCCGGACGGCCCCCGCCACCGCGGCCGACCTGCGCTCCCTGGAACCGACGAGCAAGCAGGACCTGCGCGACGCCTACCCGTTCGGGCTGCTCGCGGTGAACCGCACGGAACTGGCGACCTACCACGAGTCGAGCGGCTCGGCGGGGCAGCCGACCGCGTCGTACTACACGCAGGACGACTGGGCGGACCTCGCCGAGCGCTACGCCCGCAAGTGGGTCGGCATCGAACCGAGCGACGTCTTCCTGGTCCGCACGCCCTACGCGCTCATGATCACGGGCCATCTCGCGCAGGCCGCGGCCCGGTCGAAGGGGGCGACCGTGGTCCCCGCCGACAGCCGCTCGGCGGCCACGCCCGCGGCCCGGACGGTGCGGCTGCTGCACCGGCTGGGCGTCACGCTGACGTGGTCCAACCCCACGGAGACCCTGCTGTGGGCCGCCGCGGCCCGGGCGGCGGGCCTGGACCCGGCGACCGACTTCCCCTCCCTGCGGGCCCTGTTCGTCGGCGGCGAGCCGCTCTCCCCGGCCCGGCGGGCGCGCATCGGCGCCCTGTGGAACGCGCCGGTGGTGGAGGAGTACGGCTCCACGGAGACGGGCACGCTGGCCGGGCAGTGCCCCGAGGGCCGGCTGCACCTGTGGGCGGACCGGGTGCTGTGCGAGGTCCTGGACCCGGAGAGCGGGAAGCTGTCCGAGGAGGGCCGCGGACGGCTGGTGGTGACGCCGCTGTACCGCGAGGCCATGCCGCTGCTGCGGTACAACCTCGACGACGAGGTGGAGGTGGAGTACGCGGACTGCGCCTGCGGGTGGCGGCTGCCGGTGGTACGGGTGCTCGGCCGGGGCGGTTTCGCCTGGCCGGTGGGTACGGGGACGGTGGACCAGCAGCAGGTGGAGGACCTGGTGTTCGGGCTGCCCGAGGCGGACGGCGTCCTGTTCTGGCGCGCCCGGGCCGGCCGCGATCTGCTGCACGTCCAGGTGGAGGCGCGCGAGGAGCGGGCGGCCGGGGTGGAACGCCGGCTGGCCGAGGCCGTGTCCCGGGAACTCGCGGTTCCCTGCCGGGTGGAGGCCCTGCCCCCGGGCAAGCTGGTCCCCACGGAGGTGCTGACCGCCAACCCGGACGCGCTGAAGCCGCGGGGCCTGTTCGGTCCCGAGGAGAACTGGGACCAGGCCCTGCTGTACTACTGACCGGGCCGGTCTTTCACGGGGCACCCCCTGCTGGTGCGGGCCTGCCGGGCCCGCTGCCTCAGGGGGTGCCCCGTGCTGATGCGGGCCGGGGGTGTTCGCGCAGCCCGGCGCGTCACGGGTGCCCCGTGCCGGTGTCGTCCGGCGCTGTCTGAAGTGCCCTGCGCGGGTACGGGCCGGGGGGTGTCCGCGCGGCCCGCCGCGGGCCCCCTCAGCCCGGCAGGCCGCCGAGGTCCGGGCGGTCCAGGACCGCGGCCACGCCGTCCAGGGAGCGCTCCACCGTGTAGGCGTAGAAGTCGTCCTCCAGCGCCGCGATCGCCTCCGGATCGTCCGTGCCCCGGCTGGTGACGGCGGCCCCCACGGCCGCCAGCCCCCGCCGCTCCGGATCGTCACGGTGCGCCGCCAGCGCGCCGGCCAGCCGGACCCGCGCCTCCGGCAGGTTCTCCGCCCGGTCGTCCTCCACCATCACCAGCGTGAACGCGGAGTTCGTGAGGTACCGGTACGCCGCCGTCGCCCCCTCCGCGAACCCCGCCTCCTGCAGCACCAGGATCCCCCGGTCCATCATCGTGAGCGCCGACGGGATGATCGGCCCGATCCGCACCAGCCGCCGCGCCACCCCGCGGTACCGCCGCAGCAACGGCCGTCCCTCCAGCAGCAGCGTGCTGAACCACTCCCGCCACGCGAGCTCCTGCGGCGGCAGCGGAATCATGCTCACCACCCGGTCGGCGACGGCGTCCGCCACCGCGTCACGGTCCCCGATGTGGTGGTAGACGGCGCGCGGCCAGACCTCCAGCGCGGCGGCGAGCTGCCGGGTCGACCAGGCGTCGAGCCCGTCCGTCTCGGTGAGCCGCAGGGCCGCGTCGACGATGCCCGTGGGGGTGATCGGCGGCCGGTCGACAGGACGCCGTCCCCGGCCACCGGGTGCGGGTGAACTGGGCATGGCAGGCAATGTATCCACTCCTCGGTATCCGGTGGCCCGGTGTTCCTTGACCCGGCCCGCCCGGTCCATCGTATGGTGGACAGAGCTTATTACCCAGTGGGTAGTAACATCTAGTATTACCCAGTGGGTAGTAACGCCCCGTATCCGAATTGGAGGACGACGATGCCCGCGGAACCCGCCGCGCTTCCGTCATTACTGCAGCCCGTCCGCAGGAGGCTGGCTCTGGCGGTGCTCTGCCAGGCAGTCGCCGCCCTGCTCAACATCGCCCCGTTCGTCGCCGTGGCCGAACTGGCCCGGGTGCTGCTCGCGGACGGTCCGGTGGACCGCGACCGCGCCTGGACCGTCACCGCCCTCGCGGGCGCCTGCCTCCTGGTGCGGCTGCTGTTCCTGGTGACCGCCAGCGCCGTCAGCCACCTCGCCGAGAACGACCTCCAGCTCTCCGTCCGCCGGCTGCTCATCGGCCGGCTCGACAGGGTCCCGCTGGGCTGGTTCTCGGGGCGCGGCGGGGGCGCCGTGAAGAAGGCCGTGCAGGACGACGTGCACGCACTGCACCACCTGGTCGCGCACTCCCTGCTGGAGCTGACGGCCGCCGTGATCGTGCCGCTGTCGACGCTCGCCTACCTGTTCTGGGTGGACTGGCGCCTGGCGCTGATCACGATGATCCCGCTGGTCCTCGGCATCGGCCTGTTCGGCCGCACCGGCGCGGCGTTCAAGAAGAACCTGCCCGCGCTGGACGCCGCGATGACCGACATCAACGGCGCGGCCGTGGAGTTCGTCCAGGGCATCGCCGTGGTGAAGACCTTCGGCCAGACCCGGCGCGCCCACCGCCGCTACACCGACGCGGCCGACCGGTTCGCCGCGTTCTTCCGCGGCTGGGTCGACTCGCTGGTCGCGCCCAGGGCGCTGTCCGAGATCGTGCTCTCGGCGCCCGTCATGCTGCTCACCGTGCTGCTCGGCGGCACCGCCCTGATCACCGCCGGCCACACCGCGCCCGAGGACCTGGTCCCGTTCGCGCTGCTCGCCGTGGGCATCACCACCCCGGTGCTGACGATCAGCTTCGCCGAGGAGGAGGTCCGGGCCGCGAAGGCCGCCGCGGACCGCATCGGCGAGGTGCTGGCCACCCCCGAACTGCCCCTGCCCGTGCACCCCGCGACGGCCGGCCCCGGAGCGGTGACCTTCGAGGGCGTCGGCTTCTCCCACGACGGCGAGCACCGCGTCCTCGACGGCGTCGACCTGACCCTGGCACCGGGGACGACCACCGCGCTGGTGGGCCCCTCGGGCGCGGGCAAGAGCACGCTGGCGTCGCTGCTGCCGCGCTTCTGGGACCCGGACGAGGGCACCATCCGCGTCGGCGGCACGGACCTGCGCAACCTCGCCCCCGAGGAGATCTACCGCCGGATGTCCTTCGTCTTCCAGGACGTGCGGCTGCTGCGCGACACCGTCCGCGCCAACCTGCTGATCGCCCGGCCGGACGCCACCGACGAGGAGCTCATGGACGCCGCGAGGCGGGCCCGCATCCACGACCGGATCACGGAGCTGCCGCGCGGCTACGACTCCGTGGTCGGCGAGGACGCCCGGTTCTCCGGCGGCGAGGCCCAGCGCCTGTCCATCGCCCGGGCCATGCTCGCCGACACCCCGGTCCTCGTCCTGGACGAGGCCACCGCGTACGCGGACCCCGAGTCCGAGGCGGCCGTCCAGGACGCCCTGTCGGAGCTCACCCGCGGCCGCACCCTGCTGGTCATCGCGCACCGCCTGTCCACGGTGAAGGACGCCGACCAGATCGTCGTCCTGGACGGCGGCCGCGTGGCGGAGCGGGGCACCCACGCCGAACTGCTGGCCCTCGGGGGCACCTACGCGGGCATGTGGCGGGCCCACGAGCGCAGCACCACCTGGCAGCCCCGCGGCGTGGAGGAGTCCGCCGACGACACCACGGTCCGCGCGTCCGTCGCCGGCCGTCCCGCGGTCGAGGAGGCCGTCTGATGATCCGTCAACTGATGGCCGTGGTCGGTCCCGCCGAGCGGCGGCTGCTGCGGAACGTACTCGCCCTCCAGGTCCTCGGAGCGGTCCTGCAGGCGGTGGCGTTCGTCCTGATCGTGCCGGTGCTCGAGCGGCTGCTGGGCGACGATCCCGACCGGGCGTGGCCCTGGGTGTGGGCCCTGGCCGCCGCGGCCGTGGCCCAGTCCGCGGTCCACTACCTGGCCACCAAGGCCGGGTTCCAGGCGGGCGCCGCGCTCTCCAGGGTGCTGCACCACCGCATCGGCGACCACGTCTCCACGCTGCCCCTCGGCTGGTTCGGCCCGACCCGGACCGGTGAGCTGAGCAATCTCACCACCCAGTCCGTGATGGGCATCATGCGCGTCCCCGGCTACCTGTTCCGCCCGCTGATCAGCGGGCTGCTCACCCCGGCCGCGGTGGTCGTGCTCATGTACCTGTTCGACTGGCGGCTCGCGCTCGCCGCGACCTGCACCGCCCCGTTCATCGCGCTGGTCCTGCGCTGGAGCACCAACCGCACCGCCGCCGCCGACCGGCTGCGCGCCGGGACCATGACGGAGGGGGCCAACCGGGTCATCGAATACGCCGAGGTGCAGCCGGTGCTGCGCGCCTTCCCCGGCTCCGGGGCGGCCGGCGGCAGCCGGCTCGACGAGGCGCTGTCCGCCCAGCGGGACGCCGGACGCCAGGTCATGGTGGCGGGCGTCCCCGGACAGGTCGGCTTCACCCTCACCGTGCAGGCGGCCTTCACGGTGATCCTGGTGTACGGCGCCTACCTCGCCCTCGGCGGATCGCTCGAGGTGCCCGAGCTGCTGGCCCTGCTGGTGCTGGCCGCGCGGTTCGTGGAGCCGATGGCGGAGGCCGCCAACCTCGGCTCGGCGCTGCGCTCGACGAGCGCGGCCCTCGACCGGGTGCAGCGGCTGCTGGACGAGAAGCCGCTGCCCGAGCCGGAGCGCCCGGTCCACCCGGCCGGCACGGACATCGAGTTCGACACGGTGGAGTTCTCCTACGGCGACGGCCGCAAGGTGCTGGACGGCGTCGGCTTCCGCATCCCCGAGCGCACGATGACCGCGCTGATCGGGCCCTCCGGTTCCGGCAAGACGACGATCGCGCGCCTGATCGCCCGCTTCTGGGACGTGGACGGGGGCGCCGTCCGGGTGGGCGGCGTGGACGTCCGCGAACTGCCGGCCGAGGACCTGATGTCCCGGATCTCCGTGGTGTTCCAGGACGTCTACCTCTTCGAGGGCACCATCGAGGACAACATCAGGGCCGGCCGGCCCGACGCGACCGACGCCGAGGTGCGCCGGGCCGCCCGGCAGGCGCGGGTCGACGAGATCGCCGAACGGCTCCCGGGCGGCTGGTCCGCGCAGGTCGGAGCGGGCGGCGCGGCACTGTCCGGCGGTGAGCGCCAGCGCATCTCCATCGCCCGGGCGCTGCTCAAGGACGCGCCGATCGTCCTGCTGGACGAGGCCACCTCGTCCCTGGACCCCGCGAACGAGCGAGCCGTCCAGGACGCCCTGTCGGAGCTCACCCGCGACCGCACCCTGCTGGTGATCGCCCACCGGCTGCAGACGGTGCGCGCCGCGGACCAGATCCTGGTGCTGGACGGCGGCCACATCGTCCAGCGCGGCACGCACGACGAGCTCATCGCCCAGGACGGCCGGTACGCCGACTTCTGGGCCGAGCGCAGCCGCAGCCGGGGCTGGCGCCTGGCGAAGACACCCGTGGCCAACTGAGAATCCCCCGGCGGGCCGCTCTCGCGGACCCGCCGGGGGACCGGTGTGGCCGCCGCTCCCGGCTTCACCCCCGCGCCGAGAGCGGCGGCTTCCCCGGTACGCCGGCGATGCCCCAGCGGGTGGCGGGCACCTCCTGCAGGACGACCCAGGTCGCGGCGCGCGCCGAGTCGCCGAACACCTCGGCGACCGCGTCGGTGATCCGGGCGATCAGCTCCGTCTCGGTGGCGCCGTCCAGGCGGCCCTCGTAGAGCTTGACGTCAATGAGCGGCATGGGAGGTCTCCTTCATGCTCGGTACGGTCGTACGGTTCCCGGCGTTCTCGATCACGGTGCGCGCGTCCTCCAGGGCCGCGTCCAGGGCCTCGGCCAGGTGGTCCACCTGCTCGTCGCTCAGCCCCGGGTGGCAGGGCAGGTTGACGTGCTCGGTGAACCACAGCTCCTCGGCCACCGGGCACTCGCCGGGCCCGTGCCCACGGGACCGCCACTCCGGCAGCAGGTGCAGCGGGAAGTAGCGGAGCTGCACCTCCACGCCCCGCGCGTCGAGTCCGCGCACCAGGGCCTCACGGGTGCCGCGGGGCCCGGACACGAAGCAGGTGTACAGGTGCTGGGCGTGGTGCACACCCGGACGGGGGCGGCCGGCCCTGGCGTGCGGATGACGGTCCACCACCGCGTTCAGCCGCGCCGCGATGGCCCGCCGCCGGTCGACGAGGTCCTCCAGCCGGTCGAGCTGGTGCAGCCCCACCACACAGGCGGCCTCCGACAGCGTCGCGTTGGTGCCGCTGCGGCGCACTCCCAGGCAGGCGTCCCGGTACACCGACGACGAGTACTTCATCCAGGGCAGCAGCTCCGGCGCCTCCAGCGGCGACGCGCTCCCGGCGACGAACACCCCGTCGACCTCGTTGGAGCGCAGCCGGTCGATCCGCTCCGCCCAGTCGTCGCGGTCGAAGGTGAGCATGCCGCCCTCGCCGAGCGTGGTGATGTTCTTCGACGCGTGGAAGCTGAAGCAGCCGATGTCGCCGAGCGAACCGGGGCGCCGGCCGTCGTAGCGGGCCCCCAGCGCGTGCGCGCAGTCCTCGACGACGAGGATGCCCCGCTCCCTGGCCATGGTCACGATCTCGTCCATCTCGGCGGGCCAGCCGCCGTAGTGGACCAGCAGGATGGCCCGGGTCCGGTCCGTGATGAGGTTCTTCAGCGACGCCGGGTCCATGTTGAGCGATTCCCGGTCGATGTCGCAGAACCGCACCCGGACCTGTCGGTCGAGCAGGGGCTGCACGGTCGCCTGGAAGGTCTGCGGGGTGACGACGACCTCGTCGCCCGGCGCCAGGTCGAGCAGGTGGACGGCGAGTTCCAGGGCGACGGTGCCGCTGGTGACGCTCAGCGCGTACCGGGTGCCGGCGTACTCGCTGAAACGCCGCTCGAACCGCTCCCTCCAGGAACCCATGGACAGTGACTCACCGGATTCGAGCAGCTTTCCCAGAGCCGCCGCCTCCGTCGCACCGAGGATGCTTCCGCGACTCGCGTACGGAACTTTGTAGGCCCCGCGCATAAGTACCCTCCGGCAGGATTCGGGGATTGTCTTCCCGTCGCCGACATGGGCGACGCGAACGACTCTACGTTTGTGACGGGCCCGCCGATGCGGCAAGTGCGCTGGCCTGACACGGGTTTGACACGCCGTCAATCTGCCCGGGAAGGCTTGCTCCGCCGGGAAGTCCGGGCTCATGATTCGGAAAGAACCGCACGAGAGGGCCGTACACCCAGTCGACACGAGGGGCGAAGCGTTTATGAAATTCGGCGTGAATTTCTTTCCGGTGATCGATCCCGCGCAGAAGAGCGCAACGGCCTACTACGACGAGACCCTCCGCCTGGTGGAACTCGCGGAGGCGCTGGACTTCGAACACGTCCAGACCGTGGAGCACTACTTCACCGGGTACGGCGGTTACTCCCCCGATCCGGTCACCCTGCTGACCGCGATGGCCGCCCGCACGAGCCGCATCCGCATCACGACGGGCGCGGTCGTCCCGGCGTTCACCCACCCCGTCAAACTGGCGGGCAAGCTGGCCATGCTCGACCACCTCTCGCACGGCCGGCTCGACGTCGGCTTCGGCCGCGGCTTCCTGCCCACGGAGTTCGAGGCGTTCGGCATCCCGATGGACGAGAGCCGCGCCCGGTTCGACGAGGGCGTCGAGGCGTGCGTACGGCTGTGGAGCGAGGAGGACGTCGTCTTCGAGGGCCGCTTCCACCGCTTCGGGCCCGTCACCCTGCTGCCCCGGCCGTACCAGGCTCCCCACCCGCCGGTCTTCATCGCCTCCGCGACGAGCCCGGAATCGTGCGCGGCCGCCGGCGCGGCCGGCCACCACCTCCAGGTGGTGCCGTCGGTCACCAGCGCCGAGCAGCTTTCCGCGATGCTGCAGAAGTACCGGGCCGCCTGGGACGAGGCGGGCCACGACCCGGCGGCCCGCCGCATTCAGATCAAGTACACCTGCTATCTGGCGGACGACGCCGCCGAGGCCCGCCGGACCGGCGAATTCTACGAGCGCTCCTACATCGACCACATGGCGAAGGCGGTGGAGCCGCTCGCGAAGGGAACGCGGGCCGATTACCCGGGTTACGAGAAATTCCTGGAGAAGGCCAGGAACTACGACTTCGCGGCGTCCCTGGCGGCGAACAAGGTGTACGCCGGCGACGCGGAACAGGTGCGCGCGCAA
Organism: Streptomyces sp. NPDC000348; assembly: GCF_042898795.1. NCBI lineage: Bacteria > Bacillati > Actinomycetota > Actinomycetes > Kitasatosporales > Streptomycetaceae > Streptomyces > Streptomyces sp. NPDC000348. Next base: position 45,380 of record NZ_JBIAZD010000024.1, on the reverse strand, counting down.
CTTCAGCGGACACGCGAGGAGTTCGGCGCGGATCTGACGGTCAGCCTGCAGTTCAGCCCCGGCGGCCTCGCCTACGGCCGCGCCGCCCGGGCCATGGAACTGTTCGCCCAGGAGGTGGCTCCCGCCTTCACGGAGTGAGACCGGTCGTCAGCGGCGGCTGAGCGCCCCGGAGCCCAGGAGCAGGGAGAGCTCCTCGACCTGGGAGCGCAGCAGCCGCTGCTCGTCGACGAGCTCGTCGACCCGGGCCCGCAGCCGCACCAGCTCACCACGGTCCCCCGGCGTGACGGGAGCCGGACCGCGCAGCTCGGGAACGGCCTGGTGGCGGAGGCCGAGGCGCAGGTAGGTGTCGTACAGCAGTTTCCGGGCGGCCAGCCGCTCCTCCTCCAGCTCCGCCGCCGCCCCCGCGCACAGCGGACCGCTGGTGCTGCCGGCCATCGCCGGCCCCCGCCACAGGCCCAGGGCCTCCTTCAGCAGCGCGCAGGCGGCGCGCGGGTCACCGGCCAGGAGCGCGGCGGCCCGCGCCGCGCCCAGCCGGAACCGGGCGCTGTCCAGCTCCTCGGGGCGCGCCTCCAGCACGTAGCCCGTGTCGCGGGCGACCAGCCGCGGGGTGTTGGCCCGGGACGGCTCCGCCTCGATCAGCAGCTGCCGCAGCCGCGACACGTGCGCCTGGAGGGCGTTCACCGCCTTGCTGGGCGCACCCCCGCTCCACAGCTCCTCGATCAGCCGGTCCGTGGGGACCGGCACCCCGGGCCGGACCAGCAGCGCCCCCAGGAGCTGCCGCTGTTTGGGACTGGTCAGGGGCACCCACCGGTCCGCGACGTCGTCGTGGAGCTCGGGGACGCCCAGCACTCGAAACTGCATCTGCACCTCCGCGGTCGCACACCCCTGCTCCTGCCCAGCTGACCCCGGACCGCCGTCCGCCCGCCTGAGTGCCGGGTACTCATCTCGGCCGCCGCCCCGGTGACCGCGGTGTCCGGCGGAGTGAGTGGCGGCTACTCACGATCCGGCCGCCCGCGCCGTGGTCGTCTGGACCCTGTCGTGGTCGCAGCCACAGGTGAGGAGTTGAGGACACATGGCGCAGTGGGACGCGGAGGTCGCGGTGGTCGGCCTGGGGGCGTGGGGAGCGTGCGCGCTGTGGCAGCTCGCCGAGCGCGGCGTGGACGCCATCGGCGTCGAGCGCCACCAGCCGGGCCACTCGCTGGGCTCCTCGCACGGCGGCTCACGGATGTTCCGCGTCACCTGCCTGGAGCACCCGGGGCTCGTCCCGCTGGCCCGGCGCTCCCGTGAACTGTGGGGCCGGCTGGAGGACTCCGCCGACCAGCAGCTGTTCTTCCCCGTGGGCGGCCTGCTGATCGGCCCGAAGGACGGCCGGGTCGCGGGCGGCACGCTGACCGCCGCCTACCGCCACGGCATCGAGGTGAGCACCCTCACCGGACAGGCGCTGCGCTTCCACTACCCCCGTCACGTGGGGGTCCCCGAGGGCCACATCGGCGTCCGGGAGCCGTCCGCCGGCATCATCAGGCCGGAGCTGTCGATCCGTGCGGCGGTGAACCGGGCCGAGAAGTGCGGCGCCCGGGTCCTCACCGACACCAGGATCACCACCTACGACCTGGTCCCCGGCGGGGTGGTGCTGCGCACGTCCCAGGGTGAACTGCGGGTGCGGCAGGTGGTGTTCACGGTCGGCTCCTGGCTGTCCTCGCTGGTCGGCGGGCTGCCGCTGCGGACCGTGCGGATGCCCATCACCTGGTTCCGGCCACTGGAGCCGCAGGACGAGACCTTCGGCCTGGAGCAGTTCCCCGTGTTCATGCGGGAACTGGACGACGGAACGATCCTGTGGGGCAACGGCGCGGAGGGCGGCCACGACGTCAAGCTCGGCATCGAGGACCGGGCCGACGCGCTGCCCCTCGACCCCGAGGCCTACGACCGCTCGGTCGGACCGCTCGACTGGTCCGCCCTGGCCGCCCTGCTGCCGGCCAAGCTGCCCGGTCTCGAACCGCTGCCGTCGAAGGTCGCGGTCTGCATGCTGACCCGTACGCCGGACGGCCAGTTCGTCATCGGCCGGCCCGGCGGTGATCCGCGCGTCGTGGTGGCGGGCGGCGACAACGCGCACGGCTTCAAACACGCCACCGGGATCGGGGAGGCCCTCGCCCAGATCGTCCGGGGCGAGGAGACGACGGTGCCCATCGACTTCATGTCCCCGAACCGCTTCGGCTGATCCGCCCCACCCGTACGCCCCGGCCACTCACCGCTGCCGCGACCCCAGGAGGGCGATCATGACGTCGACACCCACATCCCAGCAGGCGCCCCTGGTGAGCGCCCAGCAGTTCCGGGACGCCATGGCCGAGCTGGCCTCTCCCGTCACCGTGGTGACCACCTCGGACGGCCGGGGCGGACGCCGGGGCTGCACCGCGAGCTCGGTGACGTCGGTGTCCCTCGACCCACCGCTCCTCCAGGTCGCCGTCGCCCACACCTCCAGCTGCCACCACGCCCTGGTCACCTCGCGGGAGTTCGTCGTCCACGTCCTCGCCGACCGGCACCGCCGGCTGGCCGACCGGTTCGCCCGGCAGAACATCGACCGCTTCGCCGGCAGCGGCTTCACCACCTGGCCCGGCACCGACCTCCCCTGGTTCCCCGACGCCACGGCCGCCTTCCGCTGCCTGACCCACCGGACGATCCCGGTCGGCGACCACACCCTCCTGGTCGGCGCCCTCACCGCCGTGCGCCAGGGCCCCGTCCAGGGCACCCCGACGGACGCACTCCTGTGGTACCGGCGGGCCTTCCACGCCCTGACGTGACCCCCGCCCGGCCGAACCCACCACACGGCACGCCCCCGCCGGACGGCGGGGGCGCGGCCGCCGTCCCCCGCACGCACCGACCGGCGCCCGCGAAGCCTCGCACGGCGGGTGCGTCCGTCATGGTGCGGGCGTGCGGGGGTCGTTCTCCGTGTGTGCCGGTGGGCGGTCCGCACGGTGGGCGTCCGCGAAGCCTCGCACGGCGGGTGCGTCCGTCATGGTGCGGGCGTGCGGGGGTCGCTCCCCGTGTGCGTCGGCCGACGATCCGCACGGCCGGCGCACACGGAGGTTCACACCGCGGAGGCGTTCGTCACGGCGTGGGCCTCGTGCCAGCGCCGGGTGACGAGCCGGGCCAGTTCCGGGGCGTCGCCGAGCGGCGCCGAGAGGACGTCGGCCCGGGCCGAGGCCGCCTCGGCCGCGATGCGGTCGGGCAGCAGGCCCGGCGCCAGGACGTAGGGGGCGACCGCCACCCGCGGCGCACCGAGCGCGCGCAGGTCGCGGACGACGTCGCCGGGCCGGGGCAGCGGGCCGGTGACGAACGCCGGCCGCACCGCGAGCCACCCGGCCCGCCGCAGCTCCCGGGCCGCCGCGCCGACCGACTCGATCGCCTCCGGGTCCCTGGAACCCGCGGCGGACAGGACGACCCCGGTCGTGGCCCGGTCGGCGGGGGACAGGCCGGCTTCGAAGAGCCGCCGCTCCACCGCCCGCACGAGCAGCGCCGAGCCGCCCAGCACGGCCGCCTGGCGCACGCTCGGCCCCGAAACCCCCGCCAGCGCCGCCGGCAGGTCGGTCTTGGCGTGGTAGGCGCGGGTCAGCAGCAGCGGAACCGCCACGGCCGCCCCGACGCCGGCCCGCCGCAGGTCCTCCAGCGCGCCCGCCACCCCCGGTGTGTCGAACTCCAGGAAAGCGGTCACCACCGTCAGGCCGGGGCGCTGCGACCGGATCCGGCCGGTCAGCGCCCGCACCGTCCCGGCGTGCCGGGGGTCGCGGCTGCCGTGGCTCACGAGCAGCAGCGCCGGCTCCGCAGTGGTCGTACCCGTCGCTGTCACCCGTGACCCCCGATCGGCGCACCGCGCACGGCGGTGGATTCCGCCGCCGGGTACCGTAGCCGGGGCCGGTCACACCGCCCTGACGGCGCGCTGACCGCGTCAGGCGGGCTCGCCGCCGCGCAGCGGCGAGCGTCACGCGGGCTCGCCGCTGCGCAGCGGCACGTGGCCGAAATCCGTCCGCATGCCCCAGTCCCAGTCGCCGACGACCGCGGCGGGCACCGGCGAGTCACCGCGCAGCATCCGCTGGTGCGCCTCGCGGACCGCCTCCGAGGGCTCGAGACCCAGCTCCGTCACGAGCCGGGTGTGCAGCCGCCGGTAGGTCTCCAGCGCCTGCCACATCCGGCCCGCCTGGTACTGCGACAGCATCAGCTGGAGGTGGAAGCGCTCGTGCAGCGGATAGCGCGCCGCCAGCTCCGTGAGCCTGGCCAGGACCTCGATGCCCCGGCCCAGGGCCAGGTCGGCCGCGACGCAGATCTCGAACGCGCTCAGCCGCGACTCCTGCAGCCGCAGCACCTCCACCTGCAGCACCGGACCCAGCGGTACGTCGAACAGCACATCGCCCCGCCACAGCCCCAGAGCCTGGTTGAGCAGGTCGGACGTGAGCCGGTGGTCCCGCTTGCGGGCCGCGGCCAGTCCCGCGGACACCAGGCTCTCGTGCTCCAGTGCGTCCACCTGGTCGGGCGTCGCGTTGAGCACGTAGCCGCCGTGCGCGGTGGCGAGGATCTCCTTGGCCCGGACCATGCCGCCGATGCCGCACACGGCGGCGATCCCGCGCCTCAACTGCATCATGTACGTCTGCAACGTCGCCTGGGCGCTGCGCGGCGGGTGGTCTCCCCAGAGCTCGTCGACCAGTTCCCACACCGGTACCGTGCGCCGGGCCCGCAGCGCCAGCAGGGCCAGTACCTGACGGTGTTTGGCCGCGCTGGGTGTCCAGAACGCTTCCCCAAAGTTGGCAGTCAGGGTGCCTAACAGCTTGATCTCCACAGCCAACCTCTCCCCGTGTGTTGCCAGCGGTTCGATGCTGACACGACGCGCGTAGTTCCAGTAGTGCCCCCGATCACCAGTCCGACATGAACGGTCATATGACCGGCTTGGCTGAAACTCGTCTCCAGCGGGAGTCCAGAGGCGCATGAGATGCGCCTCAAGAATCGGACGAGCGCAGCGTGTGAGGCTTTCGCCATGGAATTCACGCTCCTCGGCCCTGTCGGGATCATCACCAAGGACGAGCACGTTCCGATCGCCGGCTCCCGTCAACGGATCCTGCTGGCCTCACTTCTCGTCAGCGGCAGTCGGCTGCTGACGAACGAGCAGCTCTACAGCGAACTCTGGGGCGACGACCTGCCCCACACGGCGCACAACGCGCTCCAGGCCCAGGTCTCCCGGCTGCGCCGCACGCTGAACCGCCTCGCCGAGCCGTCCGAGCCGGCACCGGCCCTCGTCACCCACTCCGCGGGGTACGTCCTGAAGGTCGACCCCGCCCGGATCGACATGAACGGCTTCCGGCGCCGGATCGCGGACGCCAGGGGCATGGCCGACCGGGACCCGATGGCCGCCATCGACCTGCTGGAGTCCGGAATCGCCCTGTGGCAGGGCAAGCCGCTGCAGGACACCGGCACCAGTCCGCTGTGCCACAGCACGGCGGTCCAGCTGGAGGAGGAGTACCTGGCCGCGCACGAGGCCAAGCTGGAGCTGAAACTGCGCTGCGGTCTCACCGAGGACGCGATCGGCGAGCTGCGGGCGATCGGCGTGGTGCACCCGTGGCGGGAACGCATCACCGAACTGCTGATGCTCGCGCTGTACCGCGTCGGCCGCCGGGCGGAGGCCCTGGAGACCTACCACAGCACCCGCCGTCAGCTCACCGACCACCTCGGCATCGAGCCGTCCCGCCGTCTGAAGGAGACGCTCCAGGTCATCCTCCGCGAGGACCCCGTGCCCCTGGCCCCCCTCCGCCCGTCCCCCCTGTCGGTCCTCGTGCGCTGACCGAAACGCATCGGCGGGGAGCGCCGCCCTCAGTCCCCGTCCGGCGGCGCGGGCCGGTCCGGTACCGGCTCCTCCACCGGCTCGGCCAGCACCACCCGGGTGCCGCGCCCGGTGAACGCGGCCACGTCGGCGTCCGTCGCCGAGGCGTCCGTGACCAGCGTCCAGCCGGGCGGCAGCGTGGCCCACGCGTGGAACGGGGCCCGGCCCAGTTTCGCCGCGTGCGCCAGGACGTAGACGCGGGCGGCCCGGCGGGCCATCAGTTCCTTCAGCCGGGTCTGGCGCAGGTCCGCCTCGCAGATCCCGCCGTCCGCGGTCACCCCGTCCGCGGACAGGAAGACCCGGTCGAACGTCATCCGCTCCAGCGCCGCCTCCGTCAGCGGGCCGACGAAGGCCTGGCTGAGCGGGCGCAGCGTGCCGCCCAGGCACTCCACGTGCACGGACTCCACGTCCGCCAGTTCGTGCAGCGCGGTCAGGCCGGTGGTGGCGACCGTGAGGTCCCGCGCCGTGCGCAGCTCGTGGGCCAGCGCCCCGACCGTCGACCCGGCGTCCAGCAGCACGGTCTCACCGGGCTGGACCTGCGCCGCCGCCCACCGGGCGATGGCCCGCTTCTGCGCGTACGCCTCCGTGGTGCGCTGGCGCAGCGACGCCTCCGGGTGCGCGTTCAGCGCCATCGCCCCGCCGTACGTGCGGGCCAGCCGGCCGTCGGCGGTGAGCCGGGCGAGGTCGCGGCGGATGGTGGACGCGGTCACGCCGAAGTGCCGTGACAGCTCCTCGACGCTGGCCAGGCCGGTGGTGGTGGCGAGCCTGAGGATCTCCTCGCGCCGAGCCTGGGATCCGTTGGGCGGCATCAAGTGTCCTTCGCGGTGCGGGGTTTCAGCGGGCGGTGGACATCTCGGCGGCCTGCCGCAGCGCCTCGATCATGCTACCGGCCTCGGCCTTGCCCGTACCGGCGATGTCGAAAGCCGTGCCGTGGTCGACGGAGGTGCGGATCACCGGGAGGCCCACGGTGAGGTTGACGCCCGCCTCGATGCCGAGCACCTTCACCGGGCCGTGGCCCTGGTCGTGGTACATCGCCACGATGAGGTCGTAGTCGCCCCGGGAGGCCAGGAAGAACGCGGTGTCGGCGGGCAGCGGGCCGCGCGCGTCGATGCCGTCGCGGCGCACCGTCTCCAGCGCGGGGACGATCTTCTCCTCCTCCTCGCCGTAGCCGAACAGCCCGTTCTCGCCGGCGTGCGGGTTGATGCCGCAGACGCCGATGACGGGTGCGGCCACCCCCGCCCGGACCATGGCCTCGTGGCCGCGGCGCACGGTCCGCTCCACCAGGCCGGGCTCGATCCGGTTGACGGCGTCGACGAGGCCGATGTGGGTGGTGACGTGGATGACCTTCACCTTCTCGGTGGAGAGCATCATCGACACCTCCTCCACCCCGGTGAAGTGGGCGAGCAGTTCGGTGTGCCCGGGGTAGACGTGCCCGGCGGCGTGCAGCGCCTCCTTGTTGAGGGGAGCGGTGCAGATGCCGTCGATCTCCCCGGCGAGGGCCAGCTCCGCGGCCCGCCTGACGTACTCGTACGCGGCGTCGCCGGCCTCGGCGGACAGGGTGCCCCAGGGCAGGTCCGCGGGCAGCAGTGCGAGGTCGACGACGTTGATGCGGCCCGGCGCGGACTCGGCCGCCGCCGGCGTCGGCACGGACACGACCTCGCAGTCCACGCCGAGGATCCGGGCCGCTTCCCGCAGCCGCGCGGCGTCACCGATCACCACCGGCCGGCACCGGCCCAGCGTCGCGGCGTCCAGTACCGCGGGCACGATCACCTCGGGCCCGATACCGGCGCCGTCGCCCATGGTGACACCGATGAGGGGGAGGGGCTGCTGCGCGTTCACGGGGGTGTCTCCTTGCTGAGAGGGATGGCGGGGGCGGAGTGCCGCCGCGATACGAACGAACGAGTCCGGGCCGCCGAAGCTCCCGGGGCGGGTGACGACCGACCGGCCGTCCGCGGTCCTGCAGTGCACGGCACCGTGGTGGATCTCGCCGACCGGCCACAGCGTCGTGACGCCGAGCGAGTCGAGCACCCGGCGGGCCGTCTCGCCCCCGGTCAGCACGAGGTCCGGCCGCCCCGGCACCGCGGAGACGGCCCGGGCCAGTCCGGCCACGACCGCGCGTGCCGCACCGGGCCGGATCCCGTCGGACCCGTCCACGGACACCACGGTCACCGCGCCGGGCGCGAGCCCGGGCAGTACGACGCCCTCCGCCCCGGCCAGCTCACCCGGTGCCAGAGGAAGATGACGGGCCCCGGCCGCGACCAGCCGTCCGACCTGCTCGGCCACCACGGGCTCCGCGCTCCCGGCGACGACGAGCAGCGGCCGCGCGACGTCCCCGGCACCCGCCGGCCCCCCGTCCTCGACGGCCACCCGGACCGGAGCCCCGGCCGCGACCGCCGGGGCGGCCGCTCCGGCCGGCGTGGGCGCGGCCGCCGCCGGCGGTTGTGACGCCGGCCCGGTGTCCGTCGGCACCGAGGCCACCGTCGGCCGCGTCGGGAACGGTGCCGCCGCCGGCCGGGCGGCCGTGGGCCCGGTTCCCGTCGACGCCCCGTGCGCGCGCCGCGAGGCGAGCCGGCGGCCGAGGGCCGCCGCCAGGCCGCCGCTGCCCAGGAGCCGGGCGCCGTGGCCGAGGAGGTCCGCCGCGGTGGCGATCACCGTCAGGTCGGTGTCGGTCTCCGCGTCGCAGACCGGGTGCCGTCCGCGGGCCGCCAGCTCCCGGAAGCGGCCGGCGAGGGCGAGGGGCCCCTGTCGTACGGTCTCCAGCGGTACGTCCGCGGTCGGCAGCGGCGCCAGTGCCCCGGCGACGGACCGCGGCGGGGTGCGCTCCTCCGCGCGCCAGGCCGGGGACTCGTGCAGCGGCACCCCGTCGACCAGGACCACGCCGCCGCGCACCACGCGCCGTGCGGCGGGCAGGGCGGTCGCGATCACCAGGACCTCGGCCCCTTCCGCGAAGGCGGCCGCCTCGGCGCCGACCGGTCCGCGCAGCAGGGAGTCGCACTTCTTGAACCAGAGCGGACTGGCGTACGGGTCGCGGGACTTGACTGCGCGAAACGCGCGAGAGGTGGTGGCGGTCCCGGGCAGGCGCCCGTCGGCCGCGGCCCGTTCCGCCGCCGTCCCCACCGCGTCCACCGCGGCCCGTACCGCGGCGGCCGCCGCCGCGTCGTCCAGGTACCGCGAGTCGAGGTCCACCACCACGGCCTCTCCATTGGTACCGCATATCCCCAGGTCGTCGGGGTGCAGCACGAGCCGCGCGGGCAGCCGCAGCAGGGCGGCGGCCTCCGCCGCCCCCGACAGGTCGTCGGCGAGCGCGACGACCGCGGTGTCGCCTCGACGGCACATGCGGACCTCCTCCGGGAACTCGCTGTCGCGGTGCCCCGATGATGACATAGCTTGCGCGATTCGCGCGAGACTCTTGCGCATAACGCGCAGTCATGCGAGCGTTCACCCACCGAGAAGCAACCCGCACCGCCCCGGAAGGAACCGCTCGTGAGCACCGGCACCCGCCCCGGCCCGCACGGAAGCCCCCAGGGAATCGAGCTCCCGCCCGTCCCCGTACCGCTCTCCCGCCTGGTCCTGGGCACCATGACGTTCGGCGACACCGTCGACCGCGCGGGCGCCGCCGCCATGCTGGACACCGCCCTCGACGCCGGCCTCACCGGCGTGGACACGGCCAACGGCTACGCGGGCGGCGAGAGCGAGCGGATCCTCGCCGGGCTGCTGCCCGGGCGCCGGGACCGGATCGTGCTCGCCACCAAGGCCGGCATCCCGCACCCCGACCAGGGCGAGCACGCCCCGCTCTCCGCGGCCGGTCTGCGCGCCGCCCTCGACGGCAGCCTCAAGCGGCTCGGCACCGACCACGTCGACCTCTTCTACCTGCACCAGCCGGACCGCCGTACGCCGCTCGCGGAGACCCTCACGGCCGTGGCGGAGTTCGTCGCGGAGGGGAAGATCCGCGCGCTCGGCGTGTCCAACTTCGCCGCCTGGCGGATCGCCGAGCTGACCCGCACCGCCGACGAGGTCGGCGCCCCGCGCCCGGTCGTCGCGCAGCAGCTGCACAACCTCCTCGCCCGCCGGATCGAGGAGGAGTACGCCGAGTACGCGGCGGTGAGCGGTCTGCGCACCATGGTCTACAACCCGCTCGGCGGCGGCCTCCTCACCGGCCGGCACCGCTTCGGGGCCGACCCCGCCACCGGCCGCTTCGGCGATTCCAGGCTTGCCGCGATGTACCGGGAGCGCTACTGGAACGAGGACCTGTTCGCCGCCGTCGCACAGCTCACCGCGATCGCCGACGAAGCCGGCCTCCCGCTCACCGAACTCGCCCTGCGCTGGCTGCTGGACCGCCCCTCCACCGACGCGCTCCTGCTCGGCGGCTCCCGGCCGGAACACCTGCGGGCCAACATCGCCGCCGCCGAGGCCGGCCCGCTGCCCGAGGACGTGACCGCCGCCTGCGACGCCGTCGGCTCCGCGCTGCGCGGCCCGATGCCCGCCTACCACCGCTGACCAGCCCGATCCCAGCAGTCCGGAGACCCCTCATGACCACCGCCGCGCACTTCACCGCCGCACTGCGCGACCGCCGCCCCCTCATCGGCTACTGGTCGCTGCTCGACTCGCCCGTCGCCGCCGAACGCCTCGCCCGGCTCGGCTACGACTACCTGGCCTTCGACGCCCAGCACGGCCTCTTCGGCTACCAGGGCCTGCTGAACAACCTCATCGCCACCGACACCCGCGGCTCCACCGCCGTCGGCGTGGTCCGCGTCGAGGCCAACGACCCGACGTACATCGGCCGCGCGCTCGACGCGGGCGCCGCCGCCGTCATCGTGCCGCTCGTCGACACCGCGCAGGACGCCGCCGACGCGGTCGCCGCCGTGCGCTACCCGCCGCACGGCCGCCGCTCCTACGGCCCGATGCGCGCCCAGCTGCGCATCGGCCCCGACCCGGCCGACACCCACGAGCAGACCGCCGTCCTCGCCATGATCGAGACCGCCGACGGTCTCGCGAACGTCGAGGAGATCTGCGCCACCCCGGGTCTCGACGGCGTGTACGTCGGCCCGTCCGACCTGCGCCTGGCCATCGGGGGCAGGACCTCCACCGACCCGGACGTGGCCGACGCGTTCGAGCAGGCCCTCACCCGCGTCCGCGAGGCCGCCGAGGCCGCCGGCATCGCCGCGGGCATCCACAACGGCGACGGCGCGAGCGCCGCCCGCCGGCTCGACGAGGGCTTCACCTTCGCGTCCGTCGCCGCCGACGTGGTCCACCTCCAGCAGATCGCCGCCACCCACCTGGACGCCGCGCGGAAGGGCCGGGCATGAGCACACCGACCCGCACCACCCTCATCACCACCCCCACCTTCGCCCGCCACTCGCCCGACCCGTGGACCCTGCTCGCCGACGGCGGCGCGGGCCCGGTCCGCCCGTACGACGACCGCGCCCTGCCGTACGACGAACTGCTCGACCGGATCGCCGGCGCCGACGCGCTCGTCGCCGGCATGGACCCCGTCACCGCCGAGGTCATGGACGCCGCCCCGCGGCTGAGGGTCATCGCCAAGCACGGCGTCGGCACCGACACCATCGACGTCGCCGCCGCCCGCGACCGCGGCATCCCCGTCGTCTGCGCGCCCGGCTCCAACTCCCGGGCGGTCGCCGAGTACACCTTCGGGCTGGTGCTCGACGCCGCCCGCCGGATCAGCGCCTCGCACACCGCCGTCACCGAAGGCGGCTGGCCCAAGCTCTTCGGCCCGGAACTGCACGGCCGGACCCTCGGCGTGGTCGGCTTCGGCCGGATCGGCCGGCTCGTCGCCGGCTACGCGCGCGCCTTCGGAATGAGCGTCCTCGCCCACGACCCGTACGTCCCCGACGACGCGGTGACCGCGGCGGACGCCGAGCCCGCCGCCCTCGACGCGCTCCTCGCCCGCGCCGACGTCGTCACCCTGCACCTCCCGCCCGCCGGCGCCCCGCTCCTCGACGCCGCCCGCCTCGGCGCCATGAAACCCGGCGCCATCCTCGTCAACGCCGCCCGCGGCGGCCTCGTCGACGACACCGCGCTCGCCGCCGCCCTGCACTCCGGGCACCTGGCCGCCGCCGCGCTCGACGCCTTCGCCGTCGAGCCCCTCCCGGCCGGCCACGTCCTGCGCACGGCCCCCCGTCTCACCCTCACCTCCCACATGGCCGCCTGCACCCCGGAGGCCAACCGCGCGATGGGCCTGATGGTCGCCGAGGACGTACTCCGTGTCCTCGCCGGCGAGCCCCCGCGCCACGCGGCCGGCTGACCCCGCCGCCGCCCCACCACGTCACCCCCCGTTGCTTCGCCCTGCCCTGTTTGCCTTCCGCTCCGGCGACGGCGCCGGAACCAGCAAAGGAACACCGCCATGTCGACCACCGCCACCGCCCCAGCGGCGGAGCACGCGCAGGCCGATCCGTACGCCCTGCGCCCCGAGGACGCCCGCCCGGCGCCCACCACCTTCCGCGACCGGATCCGCCATCTCGGCCCCGGCTTCGTGCTGTCGGCCGCCGTGGTCGGCTCCGGGGAGCTGATCACCACCACCGCGCTCGGCGCCCAGGCCGGCTTCGCGCTGCTGTGGCTGGTGATCGTCTCGACCGCGGTCAAGGTCTGGGTCCAGATGGAACTGGCCCGGTGGACCATCCTCAACGGACGCACCGCGCTGGAGGGCTACCGCGAGGTCGGCCCGCGCATCGGCCGGCTGAGCTGGATCAACTGGCTCTGGATCGGCATGGACTTCGCCAAGATGTTCCAGCGCGGCGGCATCATCGGCGGTACGGCGGCCGCGTGTTCGGTGCTGTGGCCGGTCATCGGCGAACCGCTGAGCCGGGGTTCCCTGGCGCTGTGGGCCGTCGTCGTCACGGTCGCCGCGATCCTGCTGCTGCAGTCCGGCAAGTACAGCCTCGTCGAACGCGCCTGCCTGGTCTCCGTCGTCGTCTTCACCCTGGTCACCGTCAGCCTCGCGGTCGGCCTGCCCGGCACCGGGTTCGGCTACGGCGCGTCCGAACTGGGCAGCGGCTTCGGCTTCGAGATCCCGGCCGGCACCGTCGGCATCGCGCTGGCCGTCTTCGGCATCACCGGCGTCGGCGCCGACGAGATGACGACGTACACCTACTGGTGCCTGGAGAAGGGCTACGCCCGCTGGACCGGCCCCGACGACGGCAGCGAGGAGCGCGCCCGACGCGCCGAGGGCTGGATCAGGGTGATGCGCCTGGACGCCCTCACCGGCCTCGCCGTCTGTGTGCTGTGCACCCTGTCCTTCTACGTCATCGGCGCGGCCGTGCTCCACCCGCAGGGCCTCGTGCCCGAGGGCAACGAGATGATCACCACGCTCTCGCGGATCTACACCGACACCATGGGCCCCTGGGCCGAGTACCTGTTCCTCGTCGGCGCCTTCGCCGTCCTCTTCTCCACCCTCATCGGCTCCACCGCCTCCGTGCCCCGGCTGTGGACCAACACCCTCGGCCTGCTCGGCGTCGTCGACTGGAGCGACGTCCGCGCCCGCACCCGCACCATCCGCATCCTCACCTGGTGCCTGCCGCTGCTGTGGACCTGCTTCTTCCTCTGGATGCAGTCGCCGGTGCTGATGGTGCAGATCGGCGGCATCGGCGGCGGGATCTTCCTGCTCGCCGTGGTCGTCGCGGTCTGGCGCCTGCGCCACACCGGAGTGCCCGAGCGCTTCCGCACCAGCCCCTGGCTCACCGCGGCCCTCGTCCTCAGCAGCGCCGCGATCCTGTGCGTCGGCGTGTACGGGGTCCTCAAGACGCTGGGCGCCGTGCCGGAGTAGCCGCGCCGGATCCGTTCGGGCGGCAGGGTGCGCCGCCCGAACGGATGGAAGATCTCCGCCCGCCGGACAGGGACCGGCGGGCGATATATGTTGTTCCTCCGAACAGGACGTTCCACGGGGGTGGTTCGCATGTCCGAGGCAAATCCCTTCCACGAGGCGTACGAGGACGACGAACCGCCGGCCTTTGTACCCCCGCGCCCGGTCCGGTTGTCCGGCGACGGCGGCGACGACCACTACGGCGTGGTGCGCGCGGATCCTTCCCACGACGACCCGCAGCACGACGAGGTGTCGCCGCGCTTCGAGATCGGCGCCCCGGCCTCCGCCACGACGGCGTCGCCGCCCGAGCCCACCCGGCAGTCCGACGATTCCGCGGGGTGACGTCGGGGTTGCCCACCTCCTTCACGGCCGTCCTCGTCTTCCTGGTCGTCGTGGTGCCGGGACTGGCCTTCGAACTGAGCCTGCGCCGCCGCAGCCCCTCCCGCGTGGAGAGCCCGTTCGTGGAGACCGCCCGGGTGGTGCTGGCCGGAGCCCTGTGCACGGCCTCCGCGACCGCGCTGCTGATCGCCATACGTGAGGTGCGGCCGGGAAGCCTGCCGAGTCCCACCGGACTGCTGGCCGACCCGGCCCGCTACGTCACGGCGCATCCGGAGCTCACCGCGACCGGGCTCGCGGCGGAACTCTTCGCGGCCACGGCACTGGCGCTGCTCGCCGTCGGTCTGGTCCGCCCTCCGACGAGCGGCGGCATCCAGAGTTTCGACGACGTGTGGTACGAACTGCTGTACAACGACGTCCCGGCGGGCAAACGTCCCAAACTGGTGGTCGCGCTGAAAAGCGGTGGATACCGTGTGTCGGGGTTCTTCCACACCATGAACACCCACCCCGAGGTGGACCGGCGTGAACTGGTCCTCAAGGGCGTGGAGTTGTTCCGTGAGGATCAGACGTCGGGGGACGGTTCCTGGCCCGCCGCCTACATACGTCTGGCGATCCCCGGGCGCGAGATCGCATGGCTGGCCGTGTCGCACGCCGTCCGGCCGCCGGGCCCGGCACCGGCCGGCGGCGGTGCGCCGGCACCGGGCCGGCGGGTCCTGCCGGGCGGCCGGCTGCGCAGATTCCAGTGGCAGGTCGCCGCCGCCGTGCTGGTCGTCGAGGCGGCTGTGCTGCTTCTCGCGGGCTGAACGAATGAACACGGGGGTTCAGAGATGGGCGGAGCGCACGAGGTCGAACTGACGCTGACGAACGCCGAGGTGGAGGACCTGGCGGACGGGACGGAGCTCTGGACGGCGTCCGTCGCGTTGTCCGGCCCGCGGGGCAGGGTCACGGGGCACGGCAGGGGCGAGGGCCTCGGCGCGCTGGTCGCCGGATTCCGGGACAAGGTGAGCGACACCGAGGACATCGGCCTGGCCCTGCGGCCGCTCCTCTTACCGGAGGGCGTCGAACAGGCCCTGCAACAGGCCTACATCGACGCCCTCCGGGAGGACGCCCTGCTGCGGGTGAGGATCGGGTGCGTCAACCTGGTGTTCTCCGCGCTGCCCTGGGAACTGACCCGGACCACGCTCGCCACGTCGGCGTCGGATCCGGTGGGCTCCGGCCGGACGGCACACCTCGTCAGCGCCCCGGGCCGGCTCGTGGTCTCCCGGGTGCTCGAATCAGCCGCTCCCCCGGGGAACAGGACGGGCCTGCGTTCGCTGGTGGTCACGGCGGCGGACGCGATCCGCCGGGAGGACCGGGCCGGTGGGGCGCCCCGAAGCGGGATCGACTGGACGCGGGAGGCGGCCGGCGAGGCGGTGCGCCGGCTGAAGGTGATCGGCGAAGCCGAACTGCTGCACGCCGCCACCCGCGCGCAGCTCGCCCAGCGGCTGCGCACCACCGTCCACGTGGTGTGCGTCATCGCCCACGGGTGGATGGACCGGGACGAGGAGTGCGGCATCGTCCTGCACGGACCCCAGGGCGCCGGCCCCGACTGGGTACCGGCCCGTGAGCTGGCGGAGCTCTTCCGGGTGTCGGGCACCCAGTTGGTCGTACTGATCTCCTGCGACACCGCGGGGCTGAACGCCTCCCGGAGCGGCTGGGGCACCGCCGCCCACCACATCGTGGCCCGGCGGGTCCCCGCCGTGGTGGCCATGCAGGCACCCGTGAGGCAGCACCTGGGGCAGGAGTTCCTCATCGGTCTGGTCACCGGGCTGGCGGAGGACGGCGAGATCCATGCCGCGATGGCGAACGGCCTGACCGAAGTCGGGAAGCTGACGGACATCGTCGGCAACCTCGCCGTCCCCGCCCTCTACACCGGCAGAAGCAGCCTGCGCCTGCGTGAAGCCCCACCGGGGCCGGTACGGGGCCCGGCACACGCCTATCCCCTCGTCCCGCTCCCCCCGGCCGGCGAGCACGGCGAGAGGCCACGGGGCGCCGTGCCCACGTGGGGGACCGACAGCAGGAGAGTGCGGCTCGACGTCGTGTGGGGGCTGGAGCGACGGCCGTTCGCCGGTGTCCTCCTCGACGTCCCCGACCACGACCTCGCGCAGGACCTGAACCACCACGAGAAGGCCTGGACCGTGCTGTTGCGGAAGGGCGGCCTGCCCGCCCGCCGGTGGTTCGCCACCGACGTGGACCGGCCTCCGCGGCCGCTGGTCTCCTGGGAGCGGTACGCGACGTCCACCGAGGGCGAGTGGAACGACTTCCGGGAGGACTTCGACAGGTTCGACCCCGCAACCCCGGATGTCGTCGAACGCAGGGCCGACGACGGCTGGGTCCTGCGCACCGAGCTGACCGACTGGTTCCCCGACTGGTGGCAGGAGAGGATCGCCGAGTGGCTGCGGCGTCTGCGGGACGGGAACGGCCGCCTGGAACGGCCGTTCATCGTGGTCCTGCGGGGACCGGCGCCCGTTCTGGAGGACAGGGGACCCGGCGTCCTGACGCAGGTGCGGGACGACCTGGAGAACCGTCTCGGGACGCCGGTCACCGCGCTGAGCCGTCACCGCCCCGGCAAGCGGTACCGCGACGACGGGGCGGCCCTCCCGGACGGCGGAGCCCACCCCGCCGACGAGCGGGCGCTGCTGGCGCTGCGGCGGCTGGACCCCGGGCGGTACGGACGGGAGCTGGAACGCCTGGCGGCCGACGAGGGGCTGCCCGGTCGTCCCGCCTCCCTGAAGGCCGCCGCCGAGTACGACGACGACATGCGTGCCTGGGTCCGGGCGCTCGGAGCGGACCGGCCGGTGCCCCGCCCGGGTGACCTGCCCCTGGACATCGACTCGGAGCGGGCCGACACCATCGCCCTGGCTCTCCTGACGCACGTCCCGAGGCTCTCCGACGGTGACCTGCTCGCCTGGAACGACCCCGTGCTGTCCGTTCCCGTCCGCCGTCTGGTGCGCCGGTTCCTCGAGGGCTGGGCCCACCGGAAGCCCGACGGGACCGAAGTGGCCCGATGGCTTGCCGCGCACCCGGACAGCGCCCCGGCCGCGGCCCGCGCCGGCCTCGACGTACAGGCCGGGAAGGTCCTCGCCGCGCTGCCCTACACCAGGGATCCGGGGCCGCTCCTGCGCGCCGCCGGCGTCGACAACGAGGCTTTGGGCCGGCTGCTCCTGCGGCCGCCCCTGGAACGCCACGCACTCGGGCTGAACCGGACGGGCCCGCCGCCTCCGGGCTTCGACGCGGCCCTGCGCACCGAAGCCATACGGATCGCGGTGGGCCGAGCGCCGTCCACCGCCTCCCGCCCCTCCAAGACCGACAAGGCACGATGATGATCGAGGACTGGTACTTCTGCGCCGCGATGCGCGACACCCCGCACGCCGCTCACGCCTACCTGGCCGTGCTGGACGTGCTCGACGCGCCCGTGACGCCGGACGGGACGCTTCCGGACGCTCTGGAGTCACTGGACGGCTGCGAACCCTGGACCGCCCTGCACGTCGTTCCCCGGCTGCTGGCCCTGGCCACCCGGAGGGGCGACAGCGCGGACCTGTGCATGGAACACCTGCTGAGGACGGTGGCCGGCACGGCCGGCGGCGGCCCGGTCGGCGAGGCACTCACCGCCGCGTTACGGGCCTGCGCGGAGGAGAGCCCGGCCCGGGCGGCCGCACGGCTGCGCCACGCCGCGGAGGTCTGGGGCCGCGACGCCACACCCAGGACCACCCAGGAGCCGTTCCGTGAACTCACCCACTACCCGCAGGAAACCCTCCTGCTGGCCGTGACCGCGCACCTCGTCCGGCACCCCGAGGCGGCCGAGGACATCACCTCGGACCTGCGCGGCGAGGACTCCTGGCTGGACGAGCTCACGCGCCGGGCCCTGCACCACGAATGGGGACGCCTGCCGTTCCTGCTCGCCCTGCGCGCCCTGAGCGGGACCGCCTCCACCGCCGCCGAGCACAACCGGCTGCTGAAGGCGCTCTGCCGGCCGGCCGTCGGCTGGGCCGACCTGGAGCCCGACCTGATGGCCGCCGCGGCACGCCTGCTGCACCCGGGCACCGGCCCGGACGCGGAACGGACCGTGGCCGCCCTGGACGCCGACGCCGTCACCCTCAACGGACTCCGCCGCCTGAGGAGACTGCGGGGCGACGCCCGGCCGGGCACCGGGGCCGAGCGCGTCCTCGACCGTCTCGGTCTGCCCGGCGACGCGCCGGTGCCCCCCGCCCTGCCCGCCGTCCTGTGGCAGCAGGTCCTCTGGGACCTGGCGGCCGGGTCGCACCCCGAGCAGGCCGCGGCGGTCCTGGCGAACCGGTGGGGCGCACCCGGCGGTCAGCCCCGCTATCCGGTGCGGTTCGGCGGGCCCGTCGAGGACCGGGAACTCGGCGCCTGGGCGCGTCAGCTCACCGACCTCTGGCACCTGCGGACCGGACCGGCGGTCCCGGCGCGGCAGGACGGCTCCGCCGGACCGCAGGTGATCAGGACCGGCCACCTCGACACACCCAGGCTCCCGGGCGTGTCCACCTGGGCCTTCTCGCCGTGGCTGGACCGGGCGCGGACCGGCAGGGACGCCGCGGGCGGGGACGGCCGCTTCCCCGCGGCACACGATCCGGTGGTGCTCCTGCGGCTGCTGTCGTCACTGCGCACGGCGGTCAGGCTGATGCGGCACGGCGGCGAGGAGGCCCGCTTCCTCGCCGACCTGGTGATGCACGCCACCGAGGTCCTCACCGAGGGAAAGCTCGGGGCGTACATGCTGAACCTCACCCACGGCAACGAACAGCACGAGGACGCGCCCCTCCCGTCCATGCTGGTGCCGCTCGCCCTCTCCGCCTACCGGACGGGGACGTACGCCCTGCGCGGCGTGTACCCGGAACTGCACCCGGAGGTGTTCGCCCACCGCGCGATCGCCGGCGCGGACCTCGGGGCGTGGAAGGACTCCACCCAGCGCTTCTACCGTCAGTCCCAGCTGCTCCACCAGGACGGGGGAGCCCTGAACGTGCTGGTGTCCGCCGTACTGGACGCCCTCTCGGGGGCCTCCGGCCCGCTGGACCGCACCCCGCAGAGCCGCTGGTTCGACGGCGAACCGCCCATCGTCGAACGTCTGCTGGACCAGGCCGCCCGCCGGCTCCACCCGTGGTTCCGGCGCCACCACCTCGGCAACGCGCTGCTGCTCCTGCGGCTGCTGCTGCGCCGGGACGTCACCGCCGACCGCCTGACCGAGGACCGTGACATGGGCCGCCGGCCGCAGACCTTCCAGGAGGTCCTGCTCACGGCCCCGGGCGACCTGGAGACCCGTGAGGACGTGGCCGCCTTCGACTCCTGGACCGCCAAGGCCAGGAGCAACGGCTCGGCAGTCGGGCTGGCGGGGGCGTCGGTGCGGCTGCTGCAGGCGCTGTCGCGGCCCCGCGGCGGTCCGGCCGACCCGGACCTCGGCCGCATCGTCGAGGCCTGGGCCGCCCGGATGGACCAGATCCGGGCACCCAAGGAGCTGGCGCGACTGACCCGCTGGTACCTGCTCCAGATCTTCGACGTCGTCCGGGGCGACGACGAGCACGAGACCCGGGTACTGGGCAAACTCCTCGACGTCTTCACCGAGTTCGGTCTGCGCACGCCCACCGACCAGGAGCTTCTGTTCGACCGGCTGGCCTCCCACGTCGACACCACCGTACGGACCCGTCTGCTCAGCCTGTCCTACGACGGCCGGCTGGCCGCGGCCGGTGCCGCCCGGGCCTCCCTCGACGTCTGGGAGCGGGCCATGTACCGGGAGACCGAGCAGGCGCTCGGCCGGCAACTCGACCGGTTGGTCCGTACCCTGACGCGGGGCGCTTCCGCGGAGAGCCGGCGCAACCGGGAGTTCGTCGAGAGGTCCTGGGAGAACTCGGTCCTCACGCCCGTCCTCCGGTCGCGGACCGTGCCGCTCGGCACCTCCGCGCACCACGCGGCCGGGTCCGGCCGGGGGAGGGGACTCCCCGACGCGCGCACGGTGGTGGCCCAGCTCGCGTACCGGAGCAGCGACGAGGTGGTGTTCCACCACCTGCCGGTCGAGCCGGACCGACTGGACACCTACGACCTGTACCAGCACCCGGAACGGTGCGAGGAGGCCGTCAAGAAGGCGACCATGGGCAAGTCCCCGAGTCTGCTCGGCGTGGTGTGCGGACGGACCGCGGACGGTGAGCGGCTGCTGGTCAACTGCGGTATGGGGCGACCTCTGGAGGCCTATCCCTACGAAGGGGCCCGGGTCGGCGACCCCGTCCGGTTCCAGCTGGGCCACGATCACTACGCGGGCGTCGAGATCAAGGGCGTGCCCCAGCGTCTTCCGGTGACGCACCGGGTGGGCGACGTGCGCCGGGTGCGCGTCACGCTGCGCCCGGAGAAGGCGACGGCGGGCGTGGTCCTCGCGGACGCCCCCGCCTTCACCGAGGAGGACCACGGGCCGCTCGCCGAATGGGATCCGGACCTCTCCAGGGGGTTCACCGACGGCGGGGAGGGCGACGCGGTCGTCGAGACGGTGGCACGGTACGAGGAGCACGGCTGGCGCCCCGTCGACCGCGGCTTCACCGAGTTCCTCGCCGCCCGGCTGCCGTACGGCGACGGGACGGCGGTCGTCCTGACCCTGATCGAGGACACCGGCGCGGAACCCGGCGCGTGGCGGTTCTCCTGGCGGCCGGGGCACACCTACCTCCTCCCGGAGCGGTGCTGGGAACCGGGCTCGGCCAGACGGCTGCACGAGGAGATCGCCGAGGCGCAGGACCCCGAGGGGCTGCGCTGCTGGGTACGGGTGGCCGAGCCCGAGGGCGACCGCCCGCCCCGGCTCGCCCTCGTCACCGAGCCGCCCGCCGGAGTGCCCGCGAACCAGCACTTCGACGCCGCGGTGGACGGCCTCGACACCCGCAACCTGCGCTGGCGCGACCTGTGTCTCGCCGACACCGTCCAGGTGACCAGGAAGGACGGGGGATGGCGGGTGGAGCACGACATCCCCGGCTTCCCCGACGTGGTCGTGTACGACATGCCTCCCCATGTGGCGGACACCGTCGAGCAGACCATCGACGGCTGGGACGAGCAGGCGATGCGGACGGGCCGCGTCAAGGCCCGGGAGAATCCGCACCTCACCGGGCAGCAGGCGACCCCCGAGGCGTTCCACGCGCTCCACGACCTCCGGAAGGGCCACCTCGTCCGGCTGCGCGCCGGTGCGTCGGCCGCGCCCCGCAACGGCTCCTACGGCGCGTGGACGGTCGACGGGAACGCGCTGGTCTCCGTCGAGGCGGAGTCCGTCATGCTGCGGCCCGCCCGCGACACCGACGACTGGCGGCGCGCGGTCCGGGGCCGGGAGGCGGTCGTCACCCGGGTCACCTGGGACAACCGCAACCCCCCGGCGGCCGGCCCGCGCGACGTGCGCGGGCCGGTCTCCACCGACGACCTGCTCGCCGGACTGGACGACCGGGCGGCCGCCGAGGCCGGCGCACTGCTCGCGGCGGAGGACCACCTCGACGGAGTGCTGCTGTCGGCACCCCCGTCGCATTCCGGGGAGGCGCCGCGGGTGTGGCTGCGGGTGGGCCACCGCGTGCTCGACCTGCACGTCCCGTGGGAGGCCTTCACCGAGTCCCGAACCGCCGGCGGTGACCAGGTCCGGGCCTTCCGTACGGGCCGGGAGTGGGTCTTCACCCCGTGCCGGCGCCGGGTCTTCACCCGCTGCCTGTGGCGCATCACCAAGTCGGCCAAGGGCGGCCTCACCTACGTGGGTTCCTCCCCCGGTGTGTCGGCGCAGCGGTCCACCTACTGGCAGTCGCACAGCAGGCCGGGAGAGCTGGCCGAGCTGCCCTCGGCGCGGCAGCGGGGCCGGGACGAGTTCGAGTCGGCACAGGTGTCGCTCGGCCCTCCCTTCCGCGAGTGGAACGGGAGCGGACGGGCCCAGGAGCCCGTGCTCCGGCGTGTCCAGGTGCGGCTGGGCCGCGGCCGTACCGCCTGGGGCTTCGCCGAGGGGTCCCGCGAGACGGACCAGGCGTGGCAGGTGGATTCCGTGAACCTGCGGGTCCGGCCGGTCGGCGGCACGCATCTGCGCGAGGTGCGCCGGTTCTTCGCCCTCACCGAGGCGCGCACCGCCGACGCGGACGGACTGCACGACAAGGCGTGGCCGGTGGTCATGAAGGCGACCGGCTGGAACGCCGAGCTGGGCGAGGGGACGGCGGTGCTCCTCCCCGTCCCGGTCGACGGCGGCACCCGCCGCGTCAGTCTGCCGCCGGTGCCCCTCGAGCCGGACGAGCGACCCCACGTCGAGGGGGCGGCGTACTCCCGCAAGCACGCCCGTGTCGTGGTGCGGCCGGTCCCCGGTCCGGCCGCGGGCACCGCCTCCCACACGGCCTCCTACCGCCAGGTCCCGCCGCTGGGGCTGGGCGACTTCATGGAAGTGCAGAACATCGTGGAGGGCCGTGAGACGGAGACCTCCCTGTACTTCGTGGGCCCGGAGCGGCAGGAGCGGCCGGGGCGAGGGCGTCACCCGTTCGAGTGGCTCCTCTTCGAGTGGGGATACGGGCGCACACTGCGGGTCCACGTGAACGACGTGATGCTGGACGACCGCCCGCTGCGGGACGCCCGGGAACTGCCCTTCTTCCACGGTGACGAGGTCACCCGGCTCACCGTCGTCCCGAAGAGCCGGCAGGGCGGGCAGGGCAGGGCCCGGGACAGGTTCTGGCTGCACCTCCACGGGCACGCGATCCGCTGGTCCGTCGAACGGCGTCTGCGCCAGGACGCCGACCTCGGCATCGTCGCCCGGCTGACGGTCCGCCTCGACCGGGCGGCGAACGAGGCGCACGTCATCGACGTCCAGACACGGAGCGGGTCGTTCGGCGCCGAGGAGGGTGCGGGAGAGCGTCCCGGGGAGGCGAGCACCCCCCGGCTCCGGCTGACCCGGGGCGGGGCCGCGTCCGTCCTGCGTCACTACCCCTCGGGACCCGATGTCGTCCGGGTGCTCGGGAGGCTGGACACGGGCCGCTGGGACCGCAGCAACGGGCGGGAGGCCGAGTTCCTCCACCTCAGGCCGGTCATCGACCGGAAGGCCAGGGACGCCATCCGTCCGGGACAGCACGTCTTCATGTGGGCCGAACGGATCCAGCGCCGCCGCAACGACGTCACGCTCGACCTGAGACTGGACCTCGGCCCGAAGGCGCAGCCGGAACCGCTCGTCGCCCGGGTCACCCGCCGGACCTTCGCCCATCGGGAGGACCTGCTGCGCCGGATCCTCGACGAGGGCAAGGAGGACGCCCTCAAGGGCACGCCCTACCTGGTCGAGTTGCGCGGCCGGCGGGAGGACGACGGCACCTTCGAGGGACGGTTGACCAAGTCGCCGGCCCGGCGTGCCAAGGCACTGCTCAGCCGGCTCACCGCACGCGACCCCTCGTGCTTCGCCACGGTGACGCAGCGCGAGCCGAACATCCGGCTGGAGCTGCGGGCCGGCATCCACGTCGTCCTGAGCCGCGCCGACATCGCCGGGTGGAGCGACGTCGAACCGGGCATGGTGGTGCGTGTCACCCGGACCGGGGACGACCGTTTCCGGCTCCGCGCGGCACTGCCGGGCGACTCCGCCTACGCGGTCGACGGCCGCGAGGCCGTGGTGTTCCCGAAGAACCCCCTGCTGAGCGGAGGGCGGCCGGACGGCAAGCAGCTGAGCCAGCCGCTGTTCGTCGTCTCCGGACTGCCCAACGTGGAACTCCTCGCTCCGTCGGCCGGGTCCGAGGACGCCGTTCTCGCCCGTGTCGGACGGGTGATGCGGCACCGGCACCCGAAGGTCGCCCGGCTGCGCGCACAGGAGGCGGGCTTCGGGATCGTGGCCCCGGAGGCCGGGGAGTCCTCGGTGTCGTGGCTCTCGGTCGACCCCGACACGTTCGAGGCGCGGCTGACCCCGGTGGTTCCCGCCGCGGGGAGGGGAGGGGCACCGTCGACGCCGATCGACCCGGCGCAGCTCTCCTTCGCGGACCGCGGTACCCGGTGGATCGCCGGACGCCACGCCTCCGCCCGCGACGTGCCCCACGACAGCCGTACCGGGCACTGGCGCGACGGGCGTCCCGAGTCCGTGGTGCCCGAGTCACTGGACCGCGCGGGCAGCGCGCCGCCGGTGGTCCCCGCCACCGGTCCCTCCCTGCGGTATCCGACGGCGCAGGGCCGCCGCTTCGGCTTCCCCGCCGGTCATCTCACCGACCGCCCGGCCGCGGCCGGGCCCGGGTCCGGCCGGGCGGCGACGGCACGCGCGGCGCGCTGGTACACCGTCGCGGGCCCGGCGCGGCACTCCGACGGGACGCGCGAGGCCGACGGACTGTGGCTCGAGTCGTCGCCCGGCCGCCTGGTCGAGGTGCCCAGCGGCCTGATGCACACCCTGCACAGCGGCAGCCCCGAGCCCCTGGAAGGGCTGTGCTGGGACCTGTTCCGGCCCGGTGACACGGTGCGGGTCTCCGCCCACCACCGCGGGATGACGGAGCCCACCTGTGTCGTCCTGCACGACTGGCGTCCGGGACTGCGCGGAGCGCTGGGCGACGTACCGGCGGTGCTGACGGTGCTCAGGAGCGAACCGGATTCCGGAGCGCTGCACCTGGGCGGAGCCGGCCGGGAGCTGCAGTATCCGGTCACCCGTGCGGCGGCGGCACAGCACGCCGGGGGCGGCACGGTGCGTCTCACCCCGGACAACCGCCTCGTCCCCTGGTCCGGGGCCCCCGAGCGCGGCGACGCCGTGCTGCTGGGGTGCGACCGGACCGGCGTCCTCTTCGTGCACGGGTTCCCGGCGGGTGCCGTCGCCCTCTCCGACGACGGCTGGGCGGACGACGCATGGATCCGCCGGGAGCTCGCGGGGGGCCCGGAACGGGCCTCCTCCCTGCTGGCCATGGTCGACGGCGCGCTCCCCGTGACCGTCGAGGAGACCGGGGCCGACGGCAGCCTGACGGTGTCCCGTTCGGCCCAGCCGCGGCTGCCGTCCGGCCCCGGGGCGGCGTGGCAGGTGCCGGCGTGGCCCGCGGGGCGGCTGGCGGACGGCCGGCTCGTGCTGCGCAGCGGCGGTGCCCTGCTCGCCCTCCACCTCGCCGAACTGGTCCCCGGACTGCCGGCCGATGCCGCCGGCCCGGTGGCCGAGGCGCTGACCGACCCGGACCGGCCCGCCGTCGGCAACCACGCGCTGTGGCTGCACCGTACGGCCGGCGGGACGACGGCGAGCGGTCTGCGCATCCGGGAGGAGGCCGAGCGGCTGGTGCTGCCGGTCGCCGTGGTCCGCGGGGACGGCGACGAACGGCGCCCGGCGGGCGTGCTGTGCCAGGAGACCGGCTCCGGTGCCCTGCGCTGGCTGCCCGCGGCACACGCGGCCTGGACGGAACTGACGGGCACGCAGTTGCACGAGTGCCTGGTCCGGCCGCGGCGGCCGGTCTGGGCCCAGGTGCGTTCCGGCGGACACGTGTCGTGCACCGCCTCGGCGTCGGCGCTCAGCCATTTCCGGCACCTGAGGATCGGCCAGCCGGTCCGCCTGGTCGTGCTCGGCATCACGCACCGCAGGCCGGGCCACGGCCGGCACGAGTACCTGGCCCGGCTGGAGAGCAACGACATCGTCGTGTCCTTCCTCAGCAGGTCGTCCAAGCACTGGGGGAACGAGCGGCTCGTCGGCGAGGTGGAGGCGCTGACCGACCGCCCCGACGACGAGGTGATGCAGGTGCGCACCGTCCCGCGGAACCAGCGCGGTACGGTGCCCGACCTGCCCCGTGTCGCGATGTCGGCCGCCACCGGCACCCATGCCGCACCCTTCGAGCGCTACCGGGAGCTGTGTCTCGACCCGGCCCTCGAGATCGTCGGCGCCGGGGAGACGCCCGCCAACCAGAGAGTCGTGCGGGCGGCGTGGAACCACCTGGTCTCCGGTGGCACCGAGGACCTGTCCGGCGAGGCGGCGGACGCCTTGGACCACTGGATCGACGTCTGCATGAAGGAGGACTGGGAGGAGAAGGAGGTGGACCTCCTGCCGCTCCTCGGGGCGACGCTGCTGAGCGCGGCGAGGAGCACCACCGACCCGGAGGAGGCCGGGTTCGCCGTCGACCTGGCGTACAACGTGGGGGAACGCGCCCTGCGGGCCGTGCACGTCGATCCCATGCTCGGCCCCTGGCTGGGCGGTGGGCGGGGCAGGGACGGCCTGTGGGGCAGGATCCCGACGGTGACGGCCCTGATGGAGCCGGCCGGGCTGGAGCGCCTGGTGGCCTTCGGGCGGTCCAGGCTGTACCGGGCGGCGGTGGAACAGGATCCCGAGCTGGAGCAGGTCGCCCGGGGACTCCTGTTGTCGGTGGGGGAGCCGGTCGCCATCGACCCGCTGCTGGAGCCGGCCGGCATCCTGACGGAGCTGTCACGCCTCGGCCGTGCCCTGGTCGTGCCGAGGGACGGGGCACGAGCGCAGGACAGGCTCCACCCGGCCCAGATCGACTTCCTCGCCACGGTGTTCCGGGCCGTCCTGCGGGACGCGCGCCAGGCGGTGCTGCCGGGTCTGCTGTTCCTCCCGACGGCCTCCGGACGCGCCACATGACCGGCGGGCGCGGGAGAAGGAGACAAAGGAGACAGGGGGAGCGGTCAACGGCCCGGGGGAGAACCCGGCGCTCCACCCCTCCGGGCACATCCCGCACTCGGTCCGGCGGCACGACACGGCCGGTGACGGCGGCGAGCCGCCGGCCGAACGGCGGGCAGGTCCACGGTCACCGGGGCGACGTCGGCCGGGACCCCGCCCCGGTCCCGGTCCTCGACGCCGGGGAGCGGGGCGGGAGTCCTCCGCCGTCCGCCCCGTGAACCCGTCGAAGGGCTCCCGCGCCGACCTCACGTGCGGGAGCCCCTCGGCGTTCGGTGAGGGACCGCCTCGCTCTCCCGCTCCTCGAAGCCGACCCGCCACGCGCACACCGCCACCAGCACGGCGGACCCCGCGACCACTGCCATGCCGACCGTCAGATCCGTGTGGTCGGCGACGAAGCCGATCACGGCCGGGCCCGCCAGGAGGCCGGTGGTGCCCAGGGCGGCGACCAGGGCGAGGGCGCCCGGGCCCTCCGCGGCGGCGGCGACGTAGAGACAGGGGGTCACCGTCGCCATGCCCAGGCCGACGCAGGCGAAGCCGATGAGCGCGGGCCAGGTGCCGCCGGCCAGCAGGGCGAGGGCGAGACCGGCGCCGGCCGCCGTGCTGCCCACCCGCACCGTCCGCGCGTCGCCCCACCGGTTCCGCCAGCCGTCGCCCAGGAGACGGGCCAGCACCATCATCACCGAGACGACGGCGATGCCCAGCGGCGCCAGCCGCCCCGACGCGCCGGTCTCCTCCGTCAGGTAGAGCGCCGACCAGTCGTTCATGGCGCCCTCGACGACCGTGCCGAACACCATGGCGCAACCCAGCCAGAGCGCCGCGCGCGAGGCGCCCGTCAGGTTCCGCAGGCCCTTCCTCCCGCCCCCGGCCGGCCGCTCCCCGCCCGGGGGCGCCGGCGCGTCGGTGAGCACCCGGGGCCCGGAACCGGCCAGCAGCAGCACGCCCAGCACCGCCGCCACGGCGAAGTGCGCGGTCACCGAGTGCGTCACGGTGTTCACCCCGGAGGCCAGCAGCGCGCCCCCGAGCGAGCCCCCGCTGAACGTCGCGTGCAACTGGGCCATCGCGGCCCGCCCGTAGTGGGACTCGAGGGCGGCACCCTGCGCGTTCATGGCGACGTTCAGACAGCCGACGGCCACACCGTCGACGAGGACCACCAGCAGGGCGAGCGGATAGCTGCCGGCCGCGGCCAGCACGGGCAGCACCGCCGCCAGGCCCAGCGCGGACCACAGGGCCAGCCGCCGGGCGCCCAGCCGCCGCATCAGCGGGGCGACCAGGGGGAAGGACACCGCCGCCCCGACACCGGCGGCCATCAGCAGCAGCCCCACCTCCGTCCCGCCCAGGCCGAAGCGTTCCTTGAGGGCGGGCAGCCGGGAGGCCCAGGTGGCGTACTGGAAGCCGAGGAAGAAGAACAGGACGGCGGTCGCCAGTTGGTCACGGCGGAAGTCGCCGAGGGTGGGCAGCATGGACGTCAGGACCCCTCTTCCGGGCCGCCGGTGTGGTGGTGCCGGACCGGGCGGGACATGTAGACGGCACCGTCGCCGTAATCCCCGGGGAGCTCTGCCCCCGGCTCGGGCCGGTAGCCGTGACCGGTCCAGAAGCCCGCCGTCCCGCCGACGGCGACCAGGGAGATCCGCTCGTACGACGACCGCTCCGCGGTCGCCGTGAGGTGCCGCAGCAGTCCGCTGCCCAGTCCCCTGCCGCGCAGATCGCCCGCGATCACGAGGTCGTGCAGGTGCAGGTTGCGGGAGTCGTACGCCCGCTCCTCCGGCCGGGTCGGATCCGGGTACCGCAGCCACGGGTAGGGCAGGGCGAGCACATAGCCGGCGACACGGTCACCGGTCTCCAGGACGAAGCAGGTCGCCGGGGAGGCCCGGCCCCGGGAGCGGAGCGCCTCGACGCCCTCGGACAGCGAGGCCGGCCCGTACACCTCGGCCTCCAGCGCGGCGATCCGCGGCCAGTCGTCCTCGGCGACACGCCGTATGCGGACCTCCGGGGCGCCCCCGCCCACGCAGACGCGGGGGAGCGGGCCGAAGCCGTTGAAGCCCTCGGTCGTGTAGCTGGCGGCGTACGCGCCCGCCGACAGCACCCAGACCGGATCACCCGACGCGACCGCCCTCGGCACCCGCACCCGGCGGTGCTCGTGGCCGTAGGCGTCGTCGCTGTCGCAGGTGGGGCCCGCGACGACGACCGGCACCAGGTCCGCGTCGGCCGTGTCCGGGTGGGACGGGAAGACCAGCGGGTGGCGCACCTGGTCCATCTCGTACAGGCCGTTGAACTTGCCGCAGCTCAGGTACAGCCAGTGTGCGCGCTCCCCGTCCGGCAGGCGGCGGGAGGTCAGCCGGGAGACGTGCGCCCGGATCGCGCCGTGGTCGGCCACCAGGTGGCGTCCCGGTTCGACGAGGAAGTCCAGCGGCCGGGGCGACAGTCCGGTCAGCCGCTCCATGCCCTCGCGCAGCACGGCGAAGATCTTGTCCAGCGGGGGGTCGAGCCGTTCGCCCCGGCGGTCGGCGTAGCCGAGCGCCGGCAGACCGCCGCCGAGGTTGACGTGGTCCGGCACGATCCCGCGGCCGTGCAGCGCGGTGAGCACCTCGGCGAGGGCGGCGAAGGCCCGCTGCCACGCCTCGGCGGTCATCTGCTGCGATCCGACGTGCACCGACAGCCCCGCGGGGACCAGCCCCGCGTCCCGGGCGGCCGTCAGCACCCGTACGGCGTCGTCCGGCGCGCACCCGAACTTCCGGCTCAGCCCCCACAGCGCACCCTCGCCGCTGGTCGCCAGCCGGCAGAACACCCGGGCGCCCGGGGCGTGTCCGGCCAGCGCCGCCACGTCCTCCACGCTGTCCGTGGCGAAGTCCCGGACACCGAGCCGGTGGGCCCGCGCGATGTCCCGGTCGGACTTGACGGTGTTGCCGTAGTGGACCCGGTGCGCGGGCACGCCCGTCGCCAGCGCCCGGGCGATCTCCCGGGGACTCGCCGCGTCGAAACCGGCGCCCCGGCCGGCCAGCCGGGCCAGGACCTCCTCCACGGGACACGCCTTCATCGCGAACCGCACGTCCACGCCCGGCAGTTCCGCGGTCAGCGCGTCGTACCGGGCGGCGATCCCGTCCAGGTCGTAGACGAGCGCGTCCTCGGTGGCGGCCGCGAGGGCGGCGCGCAGGGCCGCGTTCACCGGAGAGCGCCCCGGCTCGCGTGCACGAGGGCCTCCCAGGCGCCGATCAGCAGCACGAAGTCCTCGATGTCGAGCGCGGCCCCGTCCAGCAGCCGCTCCCGGTCCGCCGTCATGCCGCGCGCGAACTCGGCGTACCTCCCGCCCAGTCGGCCGTACGCCGCCGCGACCGTGTCCAGCCGCCGCTCGTTCTCCGCGCGGTCCAGCCGCACGCTCTCGGCGAGGAACGCGGCGAAGGGCGCGGGATCGAGCCGCCCGGCGTCGTCCAGCAGCGAGGCGCCCGCGTCGGCCGTCCGCTCGTAGACGTAGTGGAGGTACAGCATGGAGAGCAGGAACTTCACGAACCGCGTCTGGTACGCCAGGAAGCCGGCGTGGGTGCGGCGCTCCCCGGTGTAGCGGTTCTCGACGTGCCGGTTGTGCAGGACACCGGGCAGCGCGGCGTCGTGCACGGCGTGGATGAGGAAGTAGTCGCTGCCGATGGTCGCGGTGGCGGGCGGCAGCGGCAGCCGCTCGTAGACGTCCCGGTCGAAGGCGATGTTGCACATGTCGACGCGCATCGGGTCGACCAGCGTCAGCGTCGAGCGGTCGCCCGTGAAGGGCAGCGTCCCGGCGCCCTTGAAGGACTCCTCGACCAGCTCCCGCTTCCGCTCGGCGGACCAGTGGCCGGGCGCCCACAGGCCGACCACCTCGTCGTACACCTCCTTGTCGAGCTCCCGGATCCCGCCGACGTCGACGGAGAGTTCCCCGATGAAGGAGGCGCCCACCATCGACACGGGCCGGTCGGCGACCGCGGGGCCGAGCCTCACCTCCGACACCCCGTCGGCGGCGTCGGCGGCGCGCCTGCCCAGGGAGGCCAGCTCGTGGTGGACGGGGTACACGGGCTCGCCGTCGAAGACCTGGTAGCCGCAGTCGGAGTCGCGCCGGTGCACCGAACGGCAGCCCAGCGCCGCCGCGACGAGGAACGCCCGGTTGGTGCAGGCGCCGTACGAGAGCGCGTCCGGGAGCATGAGGCCGAGGACCCGTTCCGGCTCCGGGAGCGCGGCCCGGCCGACGGCGCGCCGCAGGAAGTCCCGCTGGGCGGACTCGTCGAGGTGGTGCACGACGACGCCCGCGGCCCCGGGCAGCGCGGCGACCGTCCGGGCATGGGCCTCGCGGGTCCGTTCGTCGGCGGAGTCGAGGATCAGCAGGTGCACCTCGACGTCGAAGTGCCGGGCGGCGTACGAGGCCTCCCCGCCGATGGCGGTGATGGCCGCGGAGCACTCCCGGTCGGTGGGGAGGCTCAGGCATATCCGGTGCACGTCGGCTCCCTCTCTCATCGTGTCCGCTCGTGCCAGGAGTCCAGTCTCAGCAACTTCCGGCCCAGTTCGTTGAGTTCGGCGGATCCGTAGCGCAGGGACTCGTGCCGCCGCGCGTCGCCGAGCAGGGTCGGGTTCCACTCCGGGGTGCTGAGCGTGCGCCAGGACTCCACCCGGGAGCGGCGCAGTTCCTCGTGCTCCTCGAGGGCGGGCATCATCGACAGGTACTGCACCGCGCGCACCCCGCCGGCCGAGGTGTTGGGGGCCACGCCGTGCGCCAGCATCCCGTTGAAGATCAGCAGGTCCCCGGCGTTCAACCGGGGCCGGACGACCGGGAACTCGGTGCGGTCGGCACCCGGGCGGATCGGGTCCCGGTCGGCGGGCTGCCCGGTCCTCCACTCCTCGAACCGGCGGAAGAGCTCCGGGCAGCACTGGAAGCCGCCCTGGTCCGGCTCGGTGTCGGTGAGCGCGATGATGCCCTGCACCCGCTGCGGCGGCACGCTCGCCGTGGTGTCCACGTCCCAGTGCAGCTCGATGTCGAACCCCTCGTCCGTGGGGTCGATGAGGGAACGCGAACGGTTGCGCACATTGGGCGGATTGAGGTTGAGCCGGTCCAGGGTGACCCACAGCTCCTCGCAGTCCCACACGTCCACGAAGGCGTCGTACACCCGCCGGGTCTGCCGGCTGTCCCAGATCAGCTGGTGCTGGTACGCCTCGACGAAGCCGTAGACGAACAGGTCCCGGTCGAGGTCCGAGCGGAAGGCGCGCTCCTCGTACCAGGTCTCGGGGCGCCGCGGGTCCAGGCCCTGGAAGTCCCAGGCGAACTCCAGCAGCAGCCCGGCCGCCTCGGGGGAGATCGCCTCCGGCACCACCACGTAACCGTGGTCCTGCCAGGACGCGAACTGCTCCTTCGACAGCACCCGCAGCGGCAGGTCCTTGGCCAGGTGCCGCAGCTGCGTCCCGGCGAGGTAGGTCTCACCGTCGGCGCTGAAGTAGGGGCGCTCGGAGGCGGCGCGGTGCAAGAAGCGGTGGTGCGTCGTCATGCGGTACTCCGGAGATCGGGATCACTCACGGCATGCGGACAGGCGGAAGGAGGGGAGGAAGGGGAGGATTCGGCGGGAAGCCGTCGCCACGGCGTCCCGGTGCGGCCCGCGCCCTCGCCGCCCCGGGACGGCTGCGTGACATCGATGTCGCCCGGTGCCTCCGTGCGGGACCGTGCACGCGGCGGTTGCGGGAGGAACGCGCCACGACTGGTTCAGACCCCTGGGATATTGGACTGGACCAATGAGCCCTGTCAAGGAACGCCCTTTCGGCGTGGCCGCCGAACGCCCTTGAAAAAGGCGGGTGTTGAGAGCGAATCGCCCGGTCAGGCTTCCGGCCGCGTCAGTGTCGCGGTGAACTTGTAGCGCGAACCCCGGTACACCGACCGGACCCACTCGACCGGCGTTCCCGTCTCGTCCCGCGAGTGGCGCGACAGCAGCAGCATCGGCAGGCCCACGTCCGTGGCGAGCAGGGCCGCCTCCCGCGGTGTCGCCGGGGAGGTCTCGATGGTCTCGTCGGCCTCCGCCGGCCGCACGCCGTACACCTCGGCGAGCGTGGTGTAGAGCGAGGTGTGACGGGTCAGGTTCCGGCGCAGCCGGGGGAAGCGCCGGTCGGACAGATGGGTCGCCTCGATCGCCATGGGCTCCCCGCCGGCCAGGCGCAGCCGCTCGATGCGCAGCACCCTGTCCTCCGGCTCCACCTCCAGCAGGGCCGCCAGCTCCGCGCCGGCGGCGACGTACCCGATGTCGAGCACCTGCGAGGTGGGGTTGAGTCCCTGTGCCCGCATGTCCTCGGTGTACGAGGTCAGCTGGAGCGTCCGGTAGACCTTGGGACGGGCGACGAACGTGCCCTTGCCCTGGATCCGGTCGAGCCGGCCCTCGCCGACCAGCTCCTGCAGGGCCTTGCGGACGGTGGTGCGGGAGGTGCGGAACTCGACGGCGAGCAGGCGCTCGGCCGGCATCGGGGCGCCCGGTGCGCGCTCGTCGGTCATCTGCAGTAACCGCTGCTTGATGCGGTAGTACTTCGGAACGCGACCGGTACGGCCCGGCGCCCCCGTGTCGGCCTGGGCGCTGCTGACGTCCGTGCTCATGACCTGCCTTCCGGCTGCGGTGTCCGGCGCGCGGACGGCAGGTGCCGGCCGCGGTGCACGTCGGCGGACGGCCGGGTTCGGCGCCGCACGCTCGGCGATCCCGTTATAACGGTGCGTTCTCACTTTGGTCTAGTCCAAACGCCAACCCGCCCCCGTTTGGCCGGAGTTCCGCGCTCCATCAGGGGTGTCGGAGCCGTTGTCCGGGAGTGGGTCCACGACCCTTGACAGGGCCATAGGTCTAGGCCAAGCTCCCCTTGCTGGTCTAAACCATTTAGAGGAAGCCGGGTCCCAGCCCGCCGAGCTGTTGCGCCGTTGTGAGGGTCACCGCCGAGGGCGTGGGTGTGCAAGGCATTCCTGAGGAGGGGTGGCGCGTGAAGCGCAAGCTGATAGCCGCGATCGGGGTCGCGGGCATGCTGTTCTCCGTCGCGGCGTGCGGCGGCGACGACGGTGACGACGGCAAGAAGGCCGGCGCGGACGGGTACGCCGGCGAGACGCTCACCGTGTGGGTGATGGACGGCTCCTCGCCGGACCAGTGGCAGAAGGACCTCGCCGCCGAGTTCGAGAAGAAGACCAAGGCGAAGGTCACGTTCGAGGTCCAGCAGTGGAACGGCATCCAGCAGAAGCTGACCACCGCCCTGTCCGAGGAGAACCCGCCGGACGTCTTCGAGATCGGCAACACCCAGACCCCGGCCTACGCCAAGACCGGCGGCCTCGCCGACCTCGCCGACCTCAAGTCCGAGATCGGCGGCGACTGGACCGAGTCCCTCAACGAGTCCTCCGTCTTCGAGGGCAAGCAGTACGCGGCGCCCTGGTACTTCGCCAACCGCGTCGTCCTCTACAACAAGAAGGTCTGGGCGGACGCGGGGCTGAAGGACACCCCCAGGACCCGCGACGAGTTCTACGACGCCCTCAAGACGATCGGTGCGAAGACCGACGCCGAGCCGATCTACCTGCCCGGCCAGAACTGGTACCACTTCGTCGGCCTGGTGATCGGCGAGGGCGGCGAACTGGTCAAGAAGGACGGCGACACGTACGTCTCCAACCTCGACGACCCGAAGGTCGCCGCCGCCGCGGAGACGTACAAGAAGTTCCAGGCGCTGTCCGAGGCCCCCAAGGACAAGGACGAGGCCACCCCGCAGCAGGGCGAGGTCTTCGCCAAGGGCAAGACCGGCGCGTTCATCGGCATGGGCTGGGAAGCCGGCATCGCGATCAAGGCCAACCCGGACATCGAGAAGGAGATCGGCTACTTCACCATCCCGGGTGAGACCGCCGACCGGCCCGAGGGCGTCTTCCTCGGCGGCTCCAACCTCGCGGTCGCCGCGGGCAGCGAGAAGCAGGACCTCGCCAAGGAGTTCCTGAAGATCGCGCTGTCCGACCGGTTCGAGGGCCAGCTGGCCAAGCTCAACGGCGTGATCCCCAACAAGGAGTCGCTGCAGGGCAACCTCAAGGGCAACGCCCCCGCCGAGGCCGCCGCGCCGGCCGCCGCCGTCGGCGGCACCACGCCGCTGATCCCCGAGTGGGCCGCGGTCGAGAACGCGCCCAACCCGATCAAGACGTACCTGACCGCCGTGCTGAACGGCAAGTCCCCGGCCGACGCCGCGAAGCAGGTCGAGGGCGAGTTCAACAAGCGCCTGGCGCAGCAGCAGTAGTAGCGCACGCGCTCCGACCGGAGCGGGGGCCGACCGACGTGACGGCCCCCGCCCCGCGTTGAGCACGCCGAGAAGAGAGATCGCGAGCATGACCGTGCAGACCGAACGGCCGCCCTCCGGCCCGGCGGACGTCCGCAAGGCGGACGACGGGGGACCCGGCAGGCCCACACCGCGAGCCGCGTCGCGCACCGGCGCGCTGGCCCCGTACCTGTTGCTGCTGCCCGCCTGCGCGGCCACCGTGCTGCTGCTCGGCTGGCCGCTGCTGAAGGACGTACTGCTGTCCTTCCAGAACCTCAACATGGCGCAGCTGATCCAGCACGTCACCGAGTGGAACGGCATCGACAACTACCGGGAGGTCCTCACCGGCGAGGACTTCTGGCGGGTCACCCTCCGCTCCATCCTGTTCACGGCGGTCAACGTCATCCTGACCATGGTCCTGGGCGCGCTGACCGGCCTGCTGCTCGCCCGCCTCGGCAAGCGGATGCGGCTGACCCTGATGATCGGCCTGGTGCTGGCCTGGGCCATGCCCGTGGTGGCCGCCACCACCGTCTACCAGTGGCTGTTCGCGCAGCGCTTCGGCGTCGTCAACTGGGTCCTGGACAAGCTCGGCTGGCACTCCATGGCCGACTACAGCTGGACCAGCAGCCAGATGTCGACGTTCTTCGTCGTCACCCTGCTGATCGTCTGGATGTCCGTCCCGTTCGTCGCGATCAACCTCTACGCGGCGACCACCACCATCCCCGGCGAACTGTACGAGGCCGCCGCCCTGGACGGCGCCGGCGCCTGGCGCGGCTTCACCGCGGTCACCCTGCCGTTCCTGCGGCCGTTCCTCTACGCCACGACGTTCCTGGAGGTCATCTGGATCTTCAAGGCGTTCGTCCAGGTCTTCACCTTCAACGGCGGCGGCCCCGACCGGCTCACCGAGATCCTGCCCGTCTACGCCTACGTCGAGGGCGTCGGCAACCAGCACTACGGCATGGGCGCGGCGATCGCCGTACTGACCGTCCTGATCATGCTCGGCCTGACCGCCCACTACCTCAGGATCGTGCTCAAGCAAGAGGAGGACGAGCTGTGAAGCGCTCGCTCTTCGGCCGCCTGTGGCCCAACGTCACGGCCGTCGTCCTGTTCGTCGTCTGCGTCTTCCCCGTGTACTGGATGTTCGCCACGGCGTTCAAGCCGACCGGCGACATCATCTCGGAGACCCCCGTCTGGTTCCCGACCGACGTCACGTTCGAGCACTTCCGGACCGCGACCGACGCCGACCACTTCTGGACGTACGTCCGCAACTCGCTGACCGTCACCCTCCTGGCCGTCGTCTTCTCCCTGGTCATCGCGCTGGCCGGCTCCTTCGCCCTGGCGCGCATGCGGTTCAGGGGCCGGCGCGGCTTCGTCATCGGCTTCATGCTCGCCCAGATGGCGCCCTGGGAGGTCATGGTCATCGCGATCTACATGATCGTGCGGGACGCCTCCATGCTGAACAGCCTGGTGCCGCTCACGGCCTTCTACATGATGATGATCCTGCCCTTCACCGTCCTGACGCTGCGCGGCTTCGTCGCCGCCGTGCCGAAGGAGCTGGAGGAGTCGGCGATGGTCGACGGCTGCACCCGCGCCCAGGCGTTCCGCCGGGTCATCCTGCCGCTGCTCGCGCCGGGCCTGATGTCCACCTCCATGTTCGGCTTCATCACCGCCTGGAACGAGTTCCCCCTCGTCCTGGTGCTCAACAAGGACGCCGGGGCGCAGACCCTGCCGCTGTGGCTGTCCAGCTTCCAGACCCAGTTCGGCGACGACTGGGGCGCGACCATGGCCGCCTCGTCCCTGTTCGCCGTCCCCATCCTGATCCTCTTCGTCTTCCTGCAGCGCAGGGCCGTCAGCGGTCTCACCGCGGGCGCCGTGAAGGGATAACGCCACCCGATGACGACATTCACCACCGGCACCGACACCCTCACCCGGGACGCGCTCGCCGTACTGCAGCCGGGCTTCGCCGGCACCACCGCGCCCGACTGGGTGCGCCGGCGGCTGGCCGAGGGCCTCGCCTCCGTCGCCCTCTTCGGCCGCAACGTCGCCACCGCCGAGCAGGTCACCGCCCTCACCGCACAGCTGCGGGCCGAGCGGGACGACCTGCTGGTGGCCATCGACGAGGAGAGCGGCGACGTCACCCGCCTGGAGGTCCGCACCGGCTCCTCCTTCCCCGGCAACCACGCCCTCGGCGCGGTCGACGACACCGACCTGACCCGGGGCGTCGCCCGCGAACTGGGCCGCCGGCTCGCCGCGTGCGGGGTCAACTTCAACTGGGCCCCGTCCGCCGACGTCAACGCCAACCCCGACAACCCGGTGATCGGCGTGCGCTCCTTCGGCGGCGACACCGCCCTGGTCGCCCGGCACACCGCCGCCTACGTCGAGGGCCTGCAGTCCACCGGCGTCGCCGCCTGCACCAAGCACTTCCCCGGCCACGGCGACACCGGCGTCGACTCCCACCACGCGATCCCGCACATCGACCTCGACGCCACCACGCTGCACGAGCGCGAACTCCAGCCGTTCCGGGCGGCGATCGCGGCCGGCACCCGTGCCGTCATGAGCGCGCACATCCGGGTGCCGGTCCTCGACCCCGACCGCCCGGCCACCCTCTCCCGGCGCATCCTCACCGACCTGCTGCGCGGCGAACTCGGCTACCAGGGCCTGATCGTCACCGACGGCATGGAGATGCGCGCCATCTCCGGCACCTACGGACTGGAGCACGGAGTCGTCCTCGCCGTCGCCGCCGGCGCCGACGCGATCTGCGTGGGCGGCGGGCTGTGCGACGAGGGCACCGTGCAGAGCCTCCAAGACGCGCTGGTGAACGCCGTACGCTCCGGCGAACTCCCGGAGGAGCGGCTCGCCGACGCCGCCGCCCGGGTGCGCGCCCTGGCCGACTGGACCGCCGCCGTACGCCGGTCCCCGGCCGCGGCCGTCGCACCCGAGCCGGAGATCGGCCTCACGGCGGCCCGCCGCGCGGTGACCGTCACCCGCGCCGCGGCCCCCGCGCCGGTGACCGGGCCGGTGTACGTGGCCACCTTCCACCCGGCCCCGAACATCGCCGTGGGCGACGAGACCCCGTGGGGCGTCGGCGCGGAGCTGGAACGGCTGCTGCCGGGCACGGCCACGGGCGGCTTCACCGGCCCCGACGCCGGTGACCGGGCGCTGGCGGCGGCGGCCGGCCGCCGCGTCGTCGCCGTGGTCCGCGACGAGCACCGGCACCCGTGGATGCGCACCGCCCTGGACACGCTGCTCGCCGCCGACCCCTCCACCGTGGTCGTGGAGATGGGCGTACCGCAGTCCCCGCCGCGCGGCGCCCCGCACATCGCCACGTACGGCGCGGCCCGCGTCTGCGGTGTGGCGGCGGCGGAGGCGGTCGTCGCGGGCTGAGACGGTCAGGGGTGGATCTTCTTCCCCTCGGCGAGCATGGCGACGAACTTCTCGATCCGGGCCGCCCGGGTCTGCGGCCGCTTGGCCTCCTGGATCCGGTGGAGGATCGCGTAGCGGTTGCGGCTGTCGAGGGTGCCGAAGAAGTCACCGGCCCCGGGCGCCGCGTCCAGTGCCGCCCGCAGGTCCTCGGGGACGGTCGCCGTGCTCTGGCTCGCGTACGCGGCCTCCCAGCGGCCGTCCGCCCGCGCCCGCTCCACCTCGCGCAGCCCGGACGGCCGCATACGCCCTTGCCCGATGAGGTCGAGGGCCTTCTTCCGGTTGATCTCCGACCATCTGCTGCGCGGCCGGCGCGGAGTGAAGCGCTGGAGCCAGTGGGTGTCGTCCAGCCTCTTCTTGTGCCCGTCGATCCAGCCGTAGCACAGCGCCGACTCCAGCGCGGTCGCGTAGTCGACCCCGGCGATCCCGGAACCCTTCTTCGGGATCCTCAGCCAGACCCCGTCGGCGTCCCCCTGGTGCTCCTCCAGCCACGCCTCCCACTCCCCTTGCGTCTCGAAGGCGACGACGGGTCCCACCGCACCATCCGCTTCACCAGCCATGCGCCCATGCAACCGGCCCGGGCGGCCCGGGTCAACGCGGTCGCGCGGTACGGCGGCCGGGCGGCCCGGTCCCGGCGGGGGAGAGTCGCCGACGGCGCGCCGGCTACCCCACGGAAACCGGGGGCAAACGTCACGCTGTGCGGGTCCTGAGATGGCGGAGCGTGTCGTTATTGGGCCGAACGGGTGACCATGAGTAAGAATTGCCCGATGCAGACAGCCAGTGCGACAGGGGACGGAGCATGCCGGTGAACAGCCACGACGTCACCGACGAACAGTGGGAGGGGCTCGCCCAGGTCGTTCCGCTGCGGGGCCGCGACGCGTGGCCGTCCGCGGTGGGCCACCGGGCCCTGCCCGAGGCCGCGACGGAGGCGCGCCGCCGCTTCGTCGTCCTGCGCGTGAACGTGTTCGCGGACGCCCGCGACGTCGCCGAGACACTCATGTCCGGGATACCGGTCCTGCTGGACCTGACCAGCGCGGAGACCGAGGTCGCCAAACGGGTCCTGGACTTCAGCACGGGCGTCGTCTTCGGCCTGGCCAGCGGCATGCACCGGGTCGACCGCAACGTCTTCCTGCTGACCCCGGCCGGCACGGAGGTCACGGGGCTGATGGAGGGGGTGGGGGTACCGGGGGTCTGAGCGCGTCGCCCGATCGTGGGAAGGCGATCGAGCGGAACGGTTCGCCCCGTACCGGACCCCTTAGCGTCCCGCACATGACCCCGCCTTCCCCGCCCCGCCTGCCGGGCACGATCCCGTCGCCCGCGTCCTCGGGCCCGGCCGCGCCGGATTCGCCGACCGCGCCGGATGTGCCGGATGCGTCGGCCGCATCGGGTCCGCCGACCGCGTCGGGTGTGTCGGCCGCGTCGGGTGTGTCGGCCGCGCCGGATTCGCCGACCGCGCCGGATGTGCCGGATGCGTCGGCCGCATCGGGTCCGCCGACCGCGCCGGATGTGTCGGCCGCGCCGGGTGTGTCGGCCGCGCCGGATGTGTCGGCCGCATCGGGTGTGTCGGCCGCGCCGGATGTGCCGACCGCGTCGGGTGTGCCGACCGCGCCGGATGTGCAGATCGCACCGGGTCCGCCGGCCGTACAGGGGCCGCGAGCGGACGTGCGGCCCGGTGGAGCCGACGGCCGCCCGCGGCCCCTGACGGCCGGACGGGCCGACGGCACCGTGGGCCACCCCGACCGGCCGCGCGTCACCGAGCTGCTGCTGTCCGCCTTCGCCGGGCATCGCGGCGTGACGCTCCCGCTCGGGGCGCTCACCCTGCTCGCCGGGCCCAGCGGGAGCGGCAAGACCAGCGCGCTGCGGGCCTACGGGGCGCTCGCCCGGCTCGGCGGCGGAGCCGAGCTGGGCGAGGCGTTCCCGGAGCCCGGCGCCTGCGTGCCGGAGCGGGCCCGCGCCGACGCCCAGCGCCGCCGCGGATTCCGCATCGGCTGCACGGCAGACGGCCCCGAGGGGCCGGTCCGGCTGGAGGTCGCCGTACAGGCCGAACCCGGGCTGCGGATCGTGGGGGAGCGGCTGACGGCGGACGGGGTGGTCCTCCTGGAGACCGCCCTGCGCGACCCCGGCCGGCGCACCGTACAGGCCGCCTGGCACACGGCCGGGGCGGCCCCGGTGACCCGTGCCCCGCTGCCGGACGACCGGCTCGGCACCGCGCTGCTGCCGCTGCGCGTCGCGGGCAGGACCCCCGGGCAGCGCAGGGTGCTCGCCGCCGCCGAGCAGATGGTGGTCGCCCTGCGGTCCGTCTTCCCCTGCGATCCCCGCCCCGAGCGGATGCGGGCCCCCGTCCCGGCCGGCACCGGACGGCTGCTCGGCGGCTGCGACAACCTCGCCGACGTCCTGTGGCGCACCCGCGCCGAGTGCGGACGCCGGCACGCCCTCCTCGTGGACGCGGTGCGCGCCGGATGCGCCGGGCCGGTCACCGACCTGCTCGCCGAGCCGTACGACGCCGGCCGCCTGGTCCGCGCCTTCCTCGACCGGGGCGACGGCACCCGTACGGACCTGGGCCGCCTCGGCGACGGCGAGCTGCGGTACGCCGCGCTCGCCCTGGTGCTGCTCACCGGGCCCGGTGTGCTGGAGGTCGACGCGCCCGGCGAGGTCCCGGCCGCGCTCCAGACCCTCACGGTCCTCGCCGACGGGCTGGACCGGGCGCTCGATCCGGGGCAGCGGGGCGCGCTGCTGCGCCTCGCGGCGCGGATGTGCGAGCGCGGGCACATCCGGCTGGTGGGGGCGTCGAGCGACGCCTCCTGGGCGGCGGGGGTGAGCGGGGTGACGGTGGTACACCTGAACCGTGACTGATCCGTACGACGCCGAGCCGCCCCGTGAGTCCCTCGGGCTCGCGGGGCTCCAGCACCGCCTCGCCGAGTTCGCCGCCGCGCGGAACTGGCAGCCGTACCACACCCCCAAGAACCTCGCCGCCGCACTCAGCGTGGAGGCCTCCGAACTCCTGGAGATCTTCCAGTGGTTGACGCCCGAGGAGTCCGCCCGCGTCATGGACGACCCGGATACCGCGCACCGTGTGCGTGATGAGGTCGCCGATGTCCTCGCGTATCTGCTCCAGTTCTGCGAGGTGCTCGGTGTCGATCCGCTGGCCGCGCTGGCCGCGAAGATCGACCGCAACGAGCACAGGTTTCCGGCGGGAGAGCCGCCTCGTCACTCTACGTGAGGGTAAAGTGGGCCTTGTTCGAATCGTTGTCCGCAGATTTCGGTCTTCCTCTGGCTTTTTGTCTCACGTGCCCTCACTCTGGGTAGTGAGCAAGGGAGTTCAACGGATGCGGACGCGTGGGCAGCGCGTCGGACAGACGGGGGCAGCGCATGGACGCTGTGCGGCTCATGGTGACGAGCAGGCGCGCCCTGGCCGCGGGCGGCGGCGTACGGGAGCTGCTGACCGAGGTGTGGCAGGCGCAGGCTCTGGCGCAGGCGATCGGGAGCCGCTTCGCCGTCGCCGGCCCGCCCGAACTGCGCGGCGAGGCGCTGGGACTGACCGAGCTGGCGGGACGTGGCTGCGGGGTGCTGGGCACGCCGGAGCTCGGCCCGGGCGAACTGCGCGCGGCCCGGCTCACCGAGCTGGGCGAGCCCCGCCCGGTCCTGATGCACCTCGGCGGTCTGCTCGGCGAGGTCGGTATCGCCCTGGTGGGGCTCGCCTGCTCCGCGGACGACGAGGCGACGTACTGGCAGTGCGTGGAGGCCATCGACGCGGCGGACGAGTCCCGCGACCGGGTCCTGGAGATGCTCCGCAAACTGACGTACCGCGACGAGGCCCTGTCGGAGCGGGAGGCCGGCTGACCTCCGCACGCCCACGGCCGGTGGGCGACCACCCCCCGCCCACACCACCGCGGGGCACCCGCAAGGCGCCGGTCTGCAAAGACACCCCCGCGAGCGTGCAGGATGGAGCCATGGATCTCCGTATCTTCACCGAGCCCCAGCAGGGCGCCACCTACGACACCCTCCTCACCGTCGCCAAGGCCACCGAGGACCTCGG
This sequence comes from Streptomyces sp. NPDC000348, assembly GCF_042898795.1. Classification (NCBI taxonomy): domain Bacteria; kingdom Bacillati; phylum Actinomycetota; class Actinomycetes; order Kitasatosporales; family Streptomycetaceae; genus Streptomyces; species Streptomyces sp. NPDC000348. The sequence continues at coordinate 3,064 of NZ_JBIAZD010000024.1, read as the reverse complement.
CTTCGACGCCTTCTTCCGCTCCGACCACTACCTCAGCATGGGCTCCGCCGACGGCCTGCCCGGCCCCACCGACGCCTGGATCACCCTCGCCGGCCTCGCCCGCGAGACCAAGCGCATCCGGCTCGGCACCCTGATGACCGCCGGCACCTTCCGCCTCCCCGGCGTGCTTGCCATCCAGGTCGCCCAGGTCGACCAGATGTCCGGCGGCCGTGTCGAACTCGGCCTGGGCGCCGGCTGGTTCGAGGAGGAGCACAAGGCGTACGGCATCCCCTTCCCCAAGGAGAAGTTCGCCCGTCTCGAGGAGCAGCTGGAGATCGTCACCGGTCTGTGGGCCACCGAGACCGGTAAGACCTTCGATTACCACGGCACGTACTACGACCTCACCGGGTCCCCCGCGCTCCCCAAGCCGGCCCAGTCCAAGGTGCCGGTGCTCATCGGCGGCCACGGCGCGACCCGCACCCCGCGCCTCGCGGCCCGGTACGCGGACGAGTTCAACATGCCCTTCGCCTCCCTCGAGGACACGGCCCGCCAGTTCGGCCGGGTCCGCGACGCCGCCCGGGAGGCCGGCCGCGACCCCGGCGACCTCGTCTACTCCAACGCCCTCGTCGTCTGCGTCGGCAAGGACGACCAGGAGGTCGCCCGCCGCGCCGCCGCGATCGGCCGCGAGGTCGACGAGCTCAAGGCCAACGGCCTGGCGGGCTCCCCGGCCGAGGTCGTCGACAAGATCGGCCGCTACGCCGAGACCGGCGCCGGCCGCATCTACCTCCAGGTCCTCGACCTGCACGACCTCGACCACCTGGAGCTGATCTCCGCCCGGGTCCAGTCCCAGCTGTCGTAGCCGCGCGCACCGCGCCACCCGGGGCCGCCCGTGCGAAGCGGGCGGCCCCGCCGCATGCGCCCGTAAATTCCCCGAGCCTCCCCGGCGACTACTTCCGCGCGCTGACCTCGCGCGTTTCACCTGTCTTGGCGTCGTACCTCAACACCCGAACGCTTAACCCGGCCGTCTGGCCCCTCGCAACGCTGTGACCACTAGATATCGCGATCTCGCGTTATCGCATAAAGCTGCGGTAGCGCGGGGTACCGCGTAGTCATACGTTCGCGATGTGAGTGAGCTTGATCGTTCCCGCCCGGTGTGGTGGCAGGTGTCCGAGATCATCAGCAAGCGGATCGCCGACAGGACCTATCCGCCGGGCAGCCGCGTGCCGGGCATCGTCGAGCTGAGCGCCGAGTTCGGCATCGCGGCCAGCACCGCCCAGAAGGCTCTCGCGCACCTGCGGGGGACCGGCGAGGTGCGCACAGAGCTGGGCCTCGGCGCGTTCGTCGCCGACAGGTAGGTAAATGCGCCGTCCCTGCCCGGTTCCGTGCTTGTCCGGGGCTGCCGTCCCCTGCCGCTAACCTGAATCCTGTTGACATAGGGGCACTTCAGGCGGACGGGGCGGGTTCGATGGCAGGGAAGGCAAGCGGGGTCGCTTACCAAATCGCAGGCATCATCGGTGCGGAGTTGGCTCGGCAAGCAGGAGCAGCTCTTGTCTCGCGCGCGTGGCGGACCGTCAGCCGATCCTGGGGTGAGCTGAAGGCCGAACGGGTTGTTCAGGTCCAGAACGTCTTCATCGAACAGTCCAAAGGCCTTGCTGAGAAGCGGCAGGACTTCCAGGTCGACTTCATGAACCACACGCTGAAGCAGTCCCAGTGGACCTTCCGCCTGAGCGTGGTGTTCATGGCGGGCGGCGCGGGGATTGTCTTGGCTGGGGGTGTACTGGCGCTGGTGAATGCCGGAAAGTCCGACCGCGATTACGTACGGCTCGTGACGAGCTTGGCAGGTGGATTGATGACAAGCGGCGGCGGGGGCGCGTTGGCGCTCCACTCGAAGCGCACGATGGCGAACCTGGCCAAGGCGGCTGAGAGCAACGAGAAAAAGATCGACAACGATCACAACCTCGAAGTAGCGATGACCTTCATTGATCGTGTCGAGGACCCGCAAGAGAGGAACCGTCTCAACTCAATGGCTGCGATGAAGGCGTTGGGCATAGAGGCACAGCCCAAGACCATGGTCAATCGGCTGCTTCCCGACCAGCAGCCCAAGGAGATCGAGCCGAGAGAGCCGACCGGCTGAGCGCTGCGGACTGGTATGCCGGAACCCCGGAGGGAAAGCCCTCCGGGGTTCCATGCGTCAGAGAACGCTCAGGGCCGAAAGCACCGCCAAGCACAGCAGGAGGCAACCTGCGAACGCGCCACCGCCGTACAGGATGGCCTGGCCGACGGGGGAGCCGGGGGAGTGGCTGAGGAAGCCAGCCACCATGGCCACGATGATGGACAGCAAGATGCAGAGGAGAACCACCAACACCTTGACACCGAACGTGAGGTTCAACGGTCCGAACCCTTTCCCAGTTGGGTGGCCGGGCCGGGTGTCAGACCTCAGCCCGACCACCACGTGACACACGTGTGGTCTAGCTGAGGCCCACCGACGTCTGGGGCTCATTGGGGTTGGCCTGGCCAAGGCCGTCCGATGGCCACCCTCCCTCTTCGGCTTGGTGCATAGCGCGATTCGCGACCGCACTGCGGACCGCTCACCCAGGACGCCGGGCCCAGGCTCGCAAAAGTCACGTGGTGGGGGCACTGGCCCCCGGTTTACCAACAACTCTAGTGAAATGAAACGAGGTTGGCGGATCAAACAGCAGGAGGCCCGGGACAGTGTCTCCCGTGGCCTCTCGTGTGCTGGCCGGCCCGTACCCCGGGGCGGGCTCTCGTGAGGCGGGAGATCCCACAGGAGCCCGGGACGCCCTGTTGTACTCCAGCCGTAGACGTGGATCTTCATGAACAGGTTCTTGCCCGTAAGGATCAGCCCCGGGGGCTCAGGTGCCGGCCACGAGCGAACCAACGGCCGAGTAGGCATGCCTCACGCCGTCAGTGGTTCCCGGGCGTCAGTCAGGTGGCGTCGGCGGAGGCGGGTGAAGGCGGTGGGGCTGGGGCGGTGCGGGAGAAACCCCTTGATCCGCTGTGCACATTCACGTGGGCTTGCCGCGCTGGTGTCGCACTCCAGGTCGTAGTCACCGTGGTCGTGGAC
>NZ_JBIAZD010000023.1:0-110598 GCF_042898795.1 Streptomyces sp. NPDC000348 | reverse complement strand
CCGCCCGGGGGTGTGGGGTTTTGGGGGTGTGTTCGGCGCCCTCGCGGCGGGGTGGGGGGGGGGGGTGGCGCCCCCCCCCGCCCCCCGGGCCCCGGGGGGGGGGGGGGGCGCCCCCGCCCGCGACGTCGACGAAGAACGGGTTGCCCATGTCGAGGACGAGCAGGCCCATGATGCGGCTGCGGCCGGCGCGCAGCTGACGGGCGGACTCGCTGCGCACGTAGCCGAGCCGGTCTATGGCGGACAGCACCCGCGCCCGGGTCTCGGCGGCGACCGTGTCCGGACGGTTGATCACGTTGGAGACCGTGCCGACGGATACTCCGGCGACGCGGGCGACGTCCTTGATACCCACCGACTGGGCCATCGGGCAGGGACCTCCAGAAAGACGGGGGCGGCGCGGCGGGCCATCACACTACCGGCAGCGCCGCCCCTGAGCGGTCACGGTCAGGCGGGCAGCCGGAAGTCGACTACGTGCAGGGGCGAGGGTGTCGTACCGCTGGACCTCTCCTGGTACATGACCGACAGCACCCCGTCCTGGGCGACGCGGGTCTCGTCGATCACCACCTCGCCGAAGGCGTTCAGGCCGGCTCCGTCGTACAGCAGCTTCCAGTCGGTGTGCCCGGAGGCCGCGGAGGCGGCGGCCCGGGCGGTGCCGGAGGCCAGGGCGGGGGCCGCCGCGGTGCCGAGGAGCGCGCCGGCCAGGAGAGTGCGTCGTCTCATCACGGGCTCCGTCGTCAGGCGAGGTGGAAGACCTCGGTCAGCGGTGTCATCGCCGCGTCCGGCCGGGAGCCGTCCAGGGACTCGAAGAAGGGCGACATCTCGGCCTGCCAGCGGGCGTTGACCTCGGTGGCCTCCATGCCGGCCCTGGCCGCCTCGAAGTCCTCGGTCTCCAGGTAGCCGACGAGGAGGCCGTCGTCGCGCAGGAAGAGGGAGTAGTTGTGCCAGCCGGTGGCCGAGAGCGCCTCGCACATCTCGGGCCACACGGCGGCGTGGCGTTCGCGGTACTCGGCGATCCGGTCCTGTCGGACCTTGAGCAGGAAACAGACGCGTTGCATGAAGTACCGCTCCTTCAGGGGGAGGTGGGGATCAGAAGTCGAACTGGTCGATGTTCTCGGCGTTGAAGACGGTGGGCTTGCCGAGGTTGATCACGCCGTCCTTGCCGATGGTGTACTCGCCCAGCCCGCCGGCCGTGAAGGTCTCGCCCTCCTTGCCGGTGATCTGCCCGGAGGACAGGGCGACGGCGGTGCGGGCGGCCAGCTCGCCGAGCTTGGCCGGGTCCCAGAGCTCGAACGCCTCGACGGTGCCGTTCTTGACGTACTTGCGCATGTCGTTGGGGGTGCCGAGGCCGGTCAGCTTGACCTTGCCCTTGTACTTGGAGCCGGACAGGTACTGGGCGGCGGCCTTGATGCCGACGGTGGTCGGGGAGATGATGCCCTTCAGGTTCGGGTACTCCTGGAGCAGGCCCTGGGTCTGCTGGAAGGACTGCTGGGCGTCGTCGTTGCCGTAGGCGACCTTGACCAGCTTCATGTCCTTGTACTTGGGGTCCTTGAGCTCGTCCTTCATGAACTCGATCCAGGCGTTCTGGTTCGTCGCGGTCTGCGCGGCGGACAGGATCGCGATCTCGCCCTTGTAGTCGATCTGCTCGGCGAGCAGCTGCACCTCGGTGCGGCCCAGGTCCTCGCCGCTGGCCTGCGAGATGAAGGCGTTGCGGCAGTCGGCGGTGGTGTCCGAGTCGTAGGTGACGACCTTGATGCCGTTCTTCATCGCCTGCTTGAGCGCGGTGCACAGGGCGCCGGGGTCCTGCGCGGAGACGGCCATGGCGTCGACCTGCTGCTGGGTCAGGGTGTTGACGTAGGAGACCTGGCCGGCGGTGTCGGTGGCGCTGGAGGGGCCGACCTCCTTGTAGGTGGAGCCCAGTTCCTTGACGGCCTTCTCGCCGCCCTTGTCGGCGGTGGTGAAGTAGGGGTTGTTGACCTGCTTGGGCAGGAAGCCGACGGTCAGACCCTTCTTGGTGGCCGCGTTCGGGTCGGCCTTGCCGGCCGAGGCCGCCGCGCCGCCGCCCTCGTTCTTCACGTCCTCCTTGGTGGTGCCGCCGCAGGCCGTGGCGGCCAGGGCGAGCGAGGTGACGGCGGCGAGGGCCGCGCAGGTACGGCGGATGGATGCCTTGCGCATGGTGGGTTCCTTAGCGGACGAGAGGGGTCAGGGGGTGGCAGTGGGGGCCTTGGGGACCGGTGGTGACGTTGCCGCCCGGCGTCCGGCCCGCGCCACGGCGACCTGCCGTGCGACGCGGGGTCCGAGCACGGACAGCACCAGCAGCACACCGGTGACGACGATCTGGGACTGCGCGGACACGTCCTGCAGGCTCATCACGTTCTGCAGCGCGCCGAGCAGGAACACGCCGGCGATCGCACCGCCGAGCGTCCCCTTGCCGCCGTCGAAGTCGATGCCGCCGAGCAGCACCGCCGCCACGACGGAGAGTTCGAGGCCGGTGGCGTTGTCGTAGCGGGCGCTGGCGTAGTGCAGCGCCCAGAAGATGCCGGTGAGGGAGGCCATCAGACCGGTCAGGGTGAACAGGATCAGCTTCTGCCGCCTGACCCGGATGCCGGCGAAGCGGGCCGCCTCCTCGCTCGCGCCGATCGCGAACAGCGACCGGCCGAACGGGGTGGCGTGCAGGGCGACGACGGCGATGGCGAGCAGCACCAGGAAGGGCAGGAGGGCGTACGGGACGAACGTGTCGCCGATGCGTCCGGCGGCGAAGTCCAGGTACTGGGTGGGGAAGTCGGTCACCGCGTCGGAGCCGAGCACGATCTGCGCGATGCCCCGGTAGGCGGCCAGCGTACCGATGGTGACGGCGAGGGACGGCAGCCCGAGGCGGGTCACCAGCAGGCCGTTGACCAGGCCGCAGACGACACCGATGACGAGGCAGATCGGGATGATCGTCTCGATGGTCATGCCCTGGTTCCACAGGGCGCCCATCACCGCGCCGGACAGGCCGGCCGTGGAGGCCACGGACAGGTCGATCTCGCCGGAGACCACGAGCAGGGTCATGGGCAGGGCGATCAGCGCGATCGGCAGGGTGTTGCCGATGAGGAACGACAGGTTGAGCGCGTTGCCGAAGCCGTCGACGGTGGTGAAGGACAGCAGCAGGACCACGACGAGCAGGGCGCCGACGGCTGTGTCCCACCTCAACGAGGCGGACCAGCGGCTCGCGCGCGTGAGGGACTCAGGCATGGCGGGCGTTCCTCTTCTTCAGGGCGGAGGCCACGCGCAGCGCGACGACCCGGTCGACCGCGATGGCGAGGATGAGCAGGATGCCGTTGATGGCGAGCACCCACACGGAGCTGACGCCGAGGGCGGGCAGCACGCTGTTGATGGAGGTCAGCAGCAGCGCGCCGAGGGCCGCGCCGTAGACGCTGCCGGAGCCGCCGGTGAAGACCACGCCGCCGACCACGACCGCGCTGACGACGGTGAGTTCGTAGCCGTTCCCGGTGCCGGAGTCGACGTTGCCGAACCGGGCCAGGTACAGGGCGCCGGCGAGGCCGGCGAGGGCGCCGCAGAAGGTGTACGCGGCGAGGATCCGCTTGCGCACGGGGATGCCGGCGAGCCGGGCGGCCTCGGGGTTGGAGCCGAGCGCGTACAGCTCGCGGCCGCTGCCGAAGTGCTTGAGGTAGTACGCCGTCGCCATGAGCACCGCGAGCGCGATGAGCGCCAGGTACGGCACCGCCGAGATGCCGCCCGAGCCGAAGTCGACGAACCCGCCGGGGAGATCGGCGGCCGTGATCTGGCGGGAGCCGACCCAGATGGAGTCGATGCCGCGGATGATGTAGAGCGTGCCGAGGGTGACCACGAGGGCGGGCACCTGGCCGAGACTGACGAGCAGGCCGTTGAGCAGTCCGAAGCCGACGCCGAGCAGGACGGCGAGGGCGACGGCGACGACCGGGTTCCCGCCGCCCTGGAGGTAGGTGCCGGCGGCGAAGGCGCTGATGCCGAGGGTGGAGCCGACGGACAGGTCGACGTTGCGGGTGATGACGACCAGGGACTGGCCGGTGGCGACCAGGATCAGGATGGTCGCGTTCAGCAGCAGGTCCTTGATGCCCTGCTCGGACAGGAACTCGCTGTTGCCGGCCTGGGTGACGGCGATCATCACCAGGAAGACGACGAGGATGGCGAGTTCGCGCATCTTGAAGACACGGTCCACCAGCCGGGTGGCGCCGGCCCTGGGCACCTCGGCGACGGGGGCTTCTTCGGGAGCGGCGACCGTCATGCGGCGGCCCTCCCCGTGGCTGCGGCCATCACGGTTTCCTCGGTGGCGTCGGTGCGGGGGATCTCGGCGGTGAGCCGGCCCTCGTGCATCACCAGCACGCGGTCGGCCATGCCGAGGATCTCGGGCAGGTCGGAGGAGATCATCAGGACGGCGACGCCGTCGGCGGCGAGCTGGGACAGCAGCCGGTGCACCTCGGCCTTGGTGCCGACGTCGATGCCGCGCGTGGGCTCGTCGACGATCAGCACCTTCGGCCCGGTGGCGAGCCACTTGGCGAGGACGACCTTCTGCTGGTTGCCGCCGGACAGGGTGTTCACCGTGTCGGCGAGCCGGGCGTACTTGACCTGGAGCCTGACGGCCCAGTCGAGGGAGCGGCTGCGTTCGGCGCCGCGGTCCATCAGGCCCGCCCGCACGGTCGTACGGAGTCCGGTGAGGCCGATGTTGCGCTCGATGGACATGTCCATCACCAGGCCCTGGGCGCGCCGGTCCTCGGGGACCAGGGCGAGGCCCGCGGCCATGGCGGTGGACGGGGCTCCGTTGGTGAGCCTGCGCCCGTCGACCTCCACCTCTCCCGCGTCCCAGCGGTCGATGCCGAACACGGCGCGGGCGACCTCGGTGCGTCCGGCGCCGACGAGTCCGGCCAGGCCGACGATCTCGCCGCGCCGCACGTCGAAGGAGACGTCGGTGAAGACGCCCTCGCGGGTCAGCCGGCGCACGCTCAGGGCGGTCTCGCCCGGTGTCACGTCCTGCTTGGGGTAGAGCTCCTCGAGGTCGCGGCCGACCATGCGGCGGACCAGGTCGTCCTCGGTCATGCCGGCCAGCGGCTCGCTGGAGATCCAGGCGCCGTCGCGGAGCGTGGTGACCCGCTGGCAGATCTCGAAGATCTCCTCCAGGCGGTGGGAGATGAACAGCACCGCGGCGCCCTGTTCGCGCAGGGTGCGCACGACGCCGAAGAGGCGGGCGACCTCGCTGCCGGTGAGGGCGGCGGTGGGCTCGTCCATGATCAGGACGCGGGCGTCGAAGGAGAGCGCCTTGGCGATCTCGACGATCTGCTGGTCGGCGATGGACAGACCGCGGGCCGGGCGGTCCGGGTCGAGCTCGACGCCGAGCCGCCGCATCAGGGCGGCGGTCGCGTCGTGGGTGGCCCGGTGGTCGATCCGGCCGAGCGCCCGCCGGGGCTGCCGGCCCATGAAGATGTTCTCGGCGATCGACAGGTCGGGGAAGAGCGTGGGCTCCTGGTAGATCACGGCGATACCGGCGTCGCGGGCGTCACCGGGACCCTGGAAGACGACGGGGGCGCCGTCGAGCAGCACCTGGCCGGTGTCCGGCCGGTGCACCCCGGCGAGCGTCTTGATGAGGGTCGACTTGCCGGCTCCGTTCTCTCCGGCGAGGGCGTGCACCTCCCCGGGGAACAGCTCCAGGGAGACGTCCCGCAGGGCGCGGACCGCGCCGAAGGACTTGGAGATGTCCTTCAGTGCGAGAACCGGGGCCGGACCCGTGTCGGACGGGTGGGTCATGAGGGCTCCTCGACGACGCCGGTGAGGAGGCCCTCGCGACGTCGTGAAAGGTTTCAACTGGGTTGCCGGGACGTTAGGCGCGCGACACATGTCACGTCAATGGGTTCCGGTCGAAAAACTTTCGACACCTTCAGGTCTCGGCCTGGTCACGGAGGACGGCCTTCGCCGAAGGGGTTGACACCCCTTCGGGAGACCCATAGCTTCCCCTACTGAATCGTTTCATTCAGTGGTCGTCACGACCCGATGTCACAGGAGCCCTGACGTGACCGAGCTCGCCGCGGTGAAAGCCGCTCTGAAGACACAGGCAGTGGAGACGCCGTCCTGGGCGTACGGGAACTCGGGGACCCGGTTCAAGGTGTTCGCGCAAGCGGGCGTCCCCCGCACCCCGCAGGAGAAGCTGGACGACGCCGCCCAGGTGCACGCGTTCACGGGCGTGGCGCCGACCGTGGCGCTGCACATCCCGTGGGACAAGGTCGAGGACTACGCGGCGCTGGCCAAGCACGCCGAGGACCGCGGGGTGAGGCTCGGCGCGATCAACTCCAACACCTTCCAGGACGACGACTACAAGCTCGGCAGCATCTGCCACCCGGACGCGGCGGTGCGCAGGAAGGCCGTCGACCACCTGCTGGAGTGCGTCGACATCATGGACGCGACCGGCTCCAAGGACCTGAAGCTGTGGTTCGCCGACGGGACGAACTACCCCGGCCAGGACGACATCCGGGGCCGGCAGGACCGGCTCGCCGAAGGGCTCGCCGAGGTGTACGAGCGGCTCGGGGACGGCCAGCGGATGCTGCTGGAGTACAAGTTCTTCGAGCCGGCGTTCTACACGACGGACGTGCCGGACTGGGGCACCGCCTACGCGCACTGCCTGAAGCTGGGCGAGAAGGCGCAGGTGGTCGTCGACACCGGTCACCACGCTCCGGGGACCAACATCGAGTTCATCGTGGCGACGCTGCTGCGCGAGGGGAAGCTCGGCGGCTTCGACTTCAACTCCCGCTTCTACGCCGACGACGACCTCATGGTGGGCGCAGCGGACCCGTTCCAGCTGTTCCGGATCATGTACGAGGTCATCCGGGGCGGTGGCTTCACGCCCGAGGTCGCGTTCATGCTCGACCAGTGCCACAACATCGAGGCGAAGATCCCGGCGATCATCCGCTCGGTGATGAACGTCCAGGAGGCCACCGCCAAGGCACTGCTGGTGGACCGGGAGGCGCTCTCCGCCGCCCAGCGCTCGGGGGACGTGCTGGAGGCCAACGCGGTGCTGATGGACGCGTACAACACGGACGTGCGTCCGCTGCTGCGCGAGGTGCGGGAGGAGCAGGGGCTGGCCCCCGACCCCATCGCGGCGTACCGCTCCAGCGGATGGCAGGAGAAGATCGTCGCCGAGCGCGTGGGGGGAGAGCAGGCGGGCTGGGGCGCCTGAGCCCCGGGTTCCGTCGTTCGCGGGCCGCGGGCCGGCCACGGCCGGTCGCGCCCCGTGACGGAGCCGCACACGAGCACAGGCCCGCGCCCCTCCCGGACGCGCCGCCCTCCCGGGCACCCCGACTCCGCACACCTCTCTTCCCCGAAGGACTGATCTCCCCATGGCACCCCACCCCGCAGCCGACGCCCTCCTCGCCCGCTCGCACCGGCTCGGCGCCGACCCCCGCAACACCAACTACGCCGGCGGCAACACCTCCGCCAAGGGCACCGACACCGACCCCGTCACCGGTGGTGACGTGGAGCTCATGTGGGTCAAGGGGTCCGGCGGCGACCTCGGCACCCTCACCGAGGCCGGGCTCGCCGCGCTGCGGCTGGACCGGCTGCGGGCGCTGAAGGGCGTCTACCCGGGCGTCGAGCGCGAGGACGAGATGGTCGCCGCGTTCGACTACTGCCTGCACGGCAAGGGCGGCGCCGCCCCCTCCATCGACACCGCCATGCACGGCCTGGTGGACGCGGCCCACGTCGACCACCTGCACCCCGACTCCGGTATCGCCCTGGCCTGCGCGGCGGACGGCGAGAAGCTGACCGCCGAGTGCTTCGGCGACCGTGTGGTGTGGGTGCCGTGGCGCCGGCCCGGTTTCCAGCTCGGCCTGGACATCGCCGCCGTCAAGGAGGCCAACCCGCAGGCCATCGGCTGCGTCCTGGGCGGCCACGGCATCACCGCCTGGGGCGACACCTCCGAGGAGTGCGAGCGCAACTCGCTGCACATCATCCGCACCGCCGAGCGGTTCCTCGCCGAGCGCGGCGGGGCGGAGCCCTTCGGGCCCGTGATCGAGGGCTACGCGGCGCTCCCCGAGGCCGAGCGCCGGGAGCGGGCGGCGGCGCTGGCCCCGTACGTGCGGGCCATCGCCTCCCAGGACCGGCCGCAGGTCGGGCACTTCAACGACTCCGAGGTCGTGCTGGACTTCGTGGCCCGGGCCGAGCACCCGCGGCTCGCGGCCCTGGGCACCTCCTGCCCCGACCACTTCCTGCGCACCAAGGTCCGCCCGCTCGTCCTCGACCTGGCGCCGACCGTCCCGGTGGAGGAGGCCGTCGCGCGGCTGAAGGAGCTGCACGCCGAGTACCGCGAGGAGTACGCCGCCTACTACCGGCGGCACGCCGAGCCCGACTCCCCCGCGATGCGCGGCGCCGACCCGGCGATCGTGCTGATCCCGGGCGTGGGCATGTTCTCCTTCGGCAAGGACAAGCAGACCGCGCGCGTGGCGGGCGAGTTCTACGTGAACGCCATCAACGTGATGCGCGGCGCGGAGGCCGTCTCGACGTACGCGCCGATCGAGGAGTCGGAGAAGTTCCGCATCGAGTACTGGGCCCTGGAGGAGGCCAAGCTCCAGCGGATGCCGAAGCCGAAGCCGCTGGCGACCCGGGTGGCGCTGGTGACCGGCGCGGGCAGCGGGATCGGCAGGGCGATCGCGCACCGGCTGGTGGCCGAGGGCGCGTGCGTCGTCGTCGCGGACCTGAACGCGGAGAACGCCGCGGCCGTCGCCGAGGAGCTGGGCGGTGCGGACAAGGCCGTGGCCGTCACCGTGAACGTGACGGACGAGGAGCAGATCGCCGACGCCTTCAAGGCCGCCGTGCTGGCCTTCGGCGGGGTGGACCTCGTCGTCAACAACGCGGGCATCTCGATCTCCAAGCCGCTGCTCGAGACCTCCGCGAAGGACTGGGACCTCCAGCACGACATCATGGCCCGCGGCTCCTTCCTCGTCTCGCGCGAGGCGGCCCGGGTGATGATCGCGCAGGAGCTGGGCGGCGACATCGTCTACATCGCCTCCAAGAACGCCGTCTTCGCCGGCCCGAACAACATCGCCTACTCGGCGACCAAGGCCGACCAGGCCCACCAGGTGCGGCTGCTCGCGGCCGAGCTGGGCGAGCACGGCATCCGCGTCAACGGTGTCAACCCGGACGGCGTGGTGCGCGGTTCCGGCATCTTCGCCGGCGGCTGGGGCGCCCAGCGCGCGGCGACCTACGGCATCGAGGAGGAGAAGCTCGGCGAGTTCTACGCCCAGCGGACCATCCTCAAGCGCGAGGTGCTGCCCGAGCACGTGGCCAACGCGGTGTTCGCGCTGACCGGCGGGGAGCTGACCCACACCACCGGGCTGCACGTCCCGGTCGACGCCGGCGTCGCCGCCGCCTTCCTGCGATGAGCGCGTCCGTGAAGTCGTACGCCGCGGTCGACCTGGGCGCGTCCAGCGGACGCGTCATGGTCGGCCGCGTCGGCCCCGGCACGCTGGAGCTGACCGAGGCGCACCGCTTCCCCAACCGTCCGGTGCGGGTCCCCGAGGGGCTGCGCTGGGACATCCTGGGGCTGTACGGGGGCGTCCTGGAAGGTCTGAGGGCGGCGGGGCAGGTGGACTCCGTCGGCATCGACAGCTGGGCGGTGGACTACGGGCTGCTCGACGCAGACGGCGCCCTGCTCGGCAACCCGGTGCACTACCGGGACGCCCGTACCGAGGGCGTCGCCGAGCAGGTGTGGGCGACGGTCCCGGCCGCCGAGCTGTACGCGGCGACCGGGTTGCAGTACGCGCCGTTCAACACCCTGTACCAGCTGGCGGCGGCCCGCGGCTCCGCCCAGCTCGCGCAGGCGGGAAGGCTGTTGCTCATCCCGGACCTGCTGGCGTACTGGCTCACCGGTGAACAGGGCACGGAGCTGACCAACGCCTCCACCACCCAGCTGATCGACCCCCGCACGGGCGACTGGGCGTACGACGTGGCCGCGCGCCTGGGCGTCGACCTGAACCTGTTCGCGCCGCTGCGGCGGCCGGGGGACCCGGCCGGCGTGCTGCGTCCGCGGGTGCTGGAGGAGACCGGGCTGAGCGGCCCGGTGCCGGTGACGACGGTCGGCTCGCACGACACCGCCTCCGCGGTGGCGGCGGTGCCCGCCGACGGCGAGCGGTTCGCGTACATCTGCACCGGCACCTGGTCGCTGGCCGGCCTGGAGCTGGACGCGCCGGTGCTCGGCGAGGCGAGCCGGGCGGCCAACTTCACCAACGAGCTGGGCCTGGACGGCACGGTCCGTTATCTGCGCAACATCATGGGTCTGTGGCTGCTCCAGGAGTGCGTACGCGCCTGGGGGAATCCGGACCTGGGCGAACTGCTGCGGGCGGCGGCCGAGGTGCCGGCGCTGCGGTCGGTGGTGGACGCGGGGGACGCCGCGTTCCTCGCGCCCGGGCACATGCCCGAGCGGATCGCGGACGCCTGCCGGGCCACCGGACAGCGGGTGCCGGACTCCCCCGCGGAGACCACCCGTTGCATCCTCGACTCGCTCGCCCTGGCCCACCGCAAGGCGGTCGCCCAGGCGCAGGCGCTCGCCGACCACCCGGTCGACGTGGTGCACATCGTCGGCGGCGGCACCCGCAACACGCTGCTGTGCCAGCTGACGGCGGACGCCTGCGGGCTGCCGGTGGTGGCCGGGCCGACCGAGGCCGCGGCGCTGGGCAACGTCCTGGTGCAGGCCCGTGCGCACGGGCTGGTCGGCGACCGGGCCGGGATGCGCCGGCTGCTCGCCCGTACCCAGCCGCTCGAGCGGTACGAGCCGCGTGGTGACACCGCGGCCTGGCGGGAGGCCGAGGCCCGGCTCGCGGGCCGCGGGGCCGAGACCGCCGCGGTATGACGCCGCGGTGGCGGTGCGGGGCACTCCCCCGCGCCGCCACCCCGTCGTACGCTGCACTCATCCGATGATCGAAGCAAGGAGCCACCATGCGTGTCGCCCTCTTCCTGACCTGCGTCAACGACACGCTCTATCCCGACACGGGCCGTGCCGTGGTGAAACTGCTGACCAGGCTCGGGGTGGACGTCGACTTCCCGATGGCGCAGACCTGCTGCGGGCAGGCGCACTACAACACCGGCTACCGGCACGAGGCCGAGCCGCTGGCCCGTCAGTTCTCCGATGTCTTCAAGGACTACGAGGCGATCGTGACGCCGTCCGGGTCCTGCGGGGCGATGGTGCGGGAACTGTATCCGCGGATGGGCGAGCGGGCGCGCGCCGAGGGCCGCGGCGACACCCTGGCCCGGGCGGTGGCGCCGGTCGTGCCGAAGACGTACGAACTGACGGAGTTCCTGGTGGACGTGCTGGGGGTGACCGACGTCGGCGCCTACTACCCGCACACGGTGACCTACCACCCGACCTGCCACGGGCTGCGCGGCCTGGGCCTCGGTGACCGGCCGCTGAAGCTGCTGCGGGCGGTGCGGGGCCTGGAACTGGCCGAGCTGCCGGGGGCCGAGGAGTGCTGCGGCTTCGGCGGCACCTTCGCCGTGAAGAACTCCGACGTCTCGACGGCGATGGGCGTCGACAAGGTGCGCAACGCGGAGTCGACCGGCGCCGAGGCGCTGTGCGCGGCCGACAACTCGTGCCTGATGCACATCGGCGGCACGATGAGCCGGCTGAAGGTCGGCATGCGGCCGGTGCACATCGCGGAGATCCTGGCGAGCACGGAAGAGGAGCCCCTGGTATGAGCGGGACGTTCGTCGGGATGCCGGCGTTTCCCAGGGCCGCGCACGACGCGGTCCGCGACACGACGCTGCGCGGCAATCTGCGGCACGCCACGCACACCATCCGCGTCAAGCGCGCCGCCGCGGTCGCCGAGGTGTCCGACTGGGCCGAACTGCGCGAGGCGGGCCGGCGGATCAAGGACCACACGCTGCGCCACCTGGACCGCTATCTGGTGCGGGTGGAGGAGGCGGTGACGGCCGCGGGCGGCACCGTGCACTGGGCCGCGGACGCCGACGAGGCCAACCGGATCGTCACCGAACTGGTCAAGGAGACCGGTGAGTCGGAGGTCGTCAAGGTCAAGTCGATGGCCACGCAGGAGATCGGTCTCAACGAGGCCCTGGAGGCGGCGGGCATCGCCGCCTACGAGACCGATCTGGCCGAGCTGATCGTGCAGTTGGGCAAGGACCGGCCCTCGCACATCCTGGTGCCGGCGATCCACCGCAACCGCGGGGAGATCCGGGAGATCTTCGCCCGCGAGATGAGCGAGTGGGGCCGCCCCGCGCCCGAGGGGCTGACGGACACGCCCGCCGAACTCGCCGAGGCGGCGCGGCTGCACCTGCGGGAGAAGTTCCTGCGCGCCAAGGTAGGCGTCTCCGGCGCCAACTTCGTCGTCGCCGAGACCGGCACGCTGGTGGTGGTGGAGTCCGAGGGCAACGGGCGGATGTGCCTGACCCTGCCCGAGACGCTGATCTCGGTCGTCGGCATCGAGAAGATCGTGCCGACCTGGCAGGACCTGGAGGTGTTCCTGCAGACCCTCCCCCGCTCCTCGACCGCCGAGCGGATGAACCCGTACACGAGCACCTGGACCGGGACCACGGACGAGGACGGCCCGCGGAACTTCCACCTGGTCCTGCTGGACAACGGCCGCACCGACACCCTCGCCGACGAGGTGGGCCGGCAGGCGCTGCGCTGCATCCGCTGCTCGGCCTGCCTCAACGTGTGCCCGGTGTACGAGCGGGCCGGCGGCCACGCCTACGGCTCGGTCTACCCGGGGCCGATCGGCGCCATCCTCAGCCCTCAGCTGCGGGGCACCGGAAGCGAGATCGACGCCTCCCTGCCGTACGCCTCGTCGCTGTGCGGGGCCTGTTACGAGGTCTGCCCGGTCGCCATCGACATCCCCGAGGTGCTGGTGCATCTGCGGGAGCGGGTGGCCCAGGGCGGGGAGGTGACCCGGGGCGGCAACAAGGTGGTGCTCAAGCCGGCCAAGGGGCACGCCGCCGAGCGCGCCGCGATGCGCGCCGCCCGCTGGGCGTTCGCGCACCCCGGGGCCCTGCGCGCCGGCCAGCGCCTCGCCTCGCGCACCCGCCGCCTCCATCCGCGCACCCTGCCGGGACCCGGCCGCGCGTGGAGCGGGACCCGGGACCTGCCGCCGGTGCCGGCCGAACCGTTCCGGGACTGGTGGCAGCGTACGCAGAGCGGGAAGGGAACGGCGAAGTGAGCAGCAGGGAACGGATCCTGGGCCGGGTGCGGCGTGCCCTCGCCGACGTGCCGAAGGACGACACCCCGTACGAAGGGGCGATCGCCCGTGACTATCTGCGCGAGCACGGTGAGCGCACCGCCGGGGAGACGGTGGAACTCCTCGCGGAGAACCTGGCCGACTACCGGGCGGTCGTGCACCGTACCGACGCGGCCGGGCTGGCCGGGGTGGTCGCCGGGCTGCTCGCGGCGCGCGGCGCGTCGTCGGTGCTCGTTCCGCCCGGCCTCGACGAGGAGTGGCTCGCCGCGACGGAGGTGACGCGGGTGGCGGACCGGGCGGAGAGCACGCCCCACGAGCTGGACCGGGTCGACAGCGTGGTCACCGCCTGCGCGGTGGCGATCGCCGAGACGGGCACGATCGTGCTGGACGGCTCCCCCGACCAGGGCCGGCGCCGGATCACCCTCGTCCCCGACCACCACATCTGTGTGGTCCGCGTCCCGGACCAGGTCGTCTCCTCCGTCCCCCAGGCCCTCGAACGTCTGGACCCGGTCCGCCCTCTCACCTGGATCTCCGGCCCGTCGGCGACCAGCGACATCGAACTCGACCGGGTGGAGGGCGTGCACGGCCCGCGCACGCTGGAGGTCGTGCTGGTCGGATGAGCCCGTGCCGGGGGGGTGCTCCTGACCGCACCCCCCGGCACGGGCTCCGCGCCCCCCCTGGGGCGCGGGCGTCTCCCCCGTGGCGTCCTCGGCAGGGCACAGGACGTGCCGGACGGAGGGGACGCCGATGGTCCGCGACGGCTGCGGCTCCGGGTGAGCGGCTAGTCGGCCTTGGCGTAGTCCTGGGCCATGCCGCCCGCGAAGTCGTGCACCACGACCTGGTCGTCGCCGACGACCCAGGCGTCATGGCCCGGGGCGCAGACGAAGACGTCTCCGGGGCCGACCTCCTGCTCGGCGCCGTCGTCCATGCGGATGTGCATACGGCCCTGGACGACATAGCCGTTGTGGTGGACCCGGCAGCTCTCCGTCCCCGCGATGGGCCCGACGGACTCGGACCAGCGCCACCCGGGCTCGAAGGTGGCTACGGCGAAGTCCAGCCCTGTCATGTGGACGGCCTCCAGGTGTCCCCTGGGGAAGTCGCGCCTCTCGTCGGGCTTGTCCAGCGTCTTGATCTCGAGCATGACCCTGTTCCCTTCCGACCGTCTCCCTGTACGGCCGGGTCCGGTCTCCGTCTGTCCCGAACGGCACCGGCGGGGGCCGGGCCCCGCCCCTTCATCGTCCGCCCGTCCACTCGCCGGCGCCATTCGGGTGAGGGCCGGCACGCCGCTTCGCCCGGACCTCGGAGCCGGGCGAAGCGGCCGGCGTCACTGCCGCCGCCGGACAGGTCCGGGCCGACGCGCGGCGGGGGGGGGGGCGGGACGCCGACGCGCCGGCCCGCCCCCAGGGGTCTCCCGGTGTCGTCGCCGGCCTCCGGCTCGACGCCGGTCACCCGGGCCGCGGGGCGCGGGCCCTGGACGGCGACGGCGCTTCCGGCGGCCGGTCCCCCGCCGCCGACCGGTGCGAGCGGCGCCTCCGGCCCCCCTGCCTCCCGAACGGTCCGAGGGCCGCCGTGCCCTGCCCCGCGAGGACGTGCGGGGGTTCGCGGGCGGCCGCACGGGGCCGGCCCCCCGCTCGGCGTCCCGGCCCCGTGCGGCCGCCCCGCGCGCACCTCCTGTCCGCTGCGCCCTCCTCATCCCGGCCTGCGTGTCCGGTCGCCGGACTCCCGGTCCGGTACCGGTCTCCGTGCCGCTGCGGCGGCCTCCTCCGCCTCGGCGACGAGGGCGGCGAGGGCGGTCCGCGCGCGGGCGACGCGGGAGCGGACCGTGCCGACCGGGCAGTCGCCGAGGGCCGCCGCCTCCGTGTACGGCAGCCCGAGCAGCTGGGTGAGGACGAACGCCTCGCGCCGCTCGTCCGGCAGCCGGTCCAGCAGATCGAGCAGCACGATCCCGTCGTCGAATCCGGGCAGCCCGCGCGGCTGCGCCCGTTCCACGGTCAGCTGCCAGTCGGAGACGTCCGCCGTCCGGGGCCGTACGGCCGTGTACCGGTGGCTGTCGGCCACCGCGCGGCGGGCGATGGCCAGCAGCCAGGTGCGGGCCGAGGAACGTCCCTCGAACCGGTGCAGGCTGCCCAGTGCCCGCAGGAACGTGTCCTGGGTCAGATCGTCCACCGCCTGGGGGTCGGCGCACAGATGGGCGACGTAGCGGATGACGTCACGGTGCAGGGCGCGGACGAAGCGGTCGACGGCGTCGGAGTCACCGCCGCGCGCGGCCAGCGCCCAGGCGGTCGCCGCGTCGTCGGTGGGTCTCCCGGCGGAGGCGGGCAGGGTGGAAGCGATCACCTGATGTCCTTCGCTGAGGAACCGGGAACCGCGGGCGGGCGCGGCCCGGTCGGCGGGGATGCGGCCGCGGGCGGTACGCGGAACGGGTCCGCACCGGCACACGGCCGAAGCCCGGGGCGCGCAGGGGCGGCCCGGGGAGTCACCGGCTGCCGTCAGACGGCAGCGGCCCCGGCGGGCGGACCGCGGGAGGTGATCGCGTGGACGAGGAGGAGGAGACGCGGCGCGCGGTCCGAGCGGCGGCGCCGGCGGCCGCGGAGGGACGGACGGCGCGGCGGCACCGGCGCGGGGAGGAGCAGCCGCACCGGGGCGGCCAGCCATCCGCCGACGGCCCGCAGCACCCGGAACACCGCCCGCTCGCCGTACCCGAGCCACAGACCGCACAGCAGTGCGGCCAGCAGGTGGGCGGCGAGCATGCCGGCCGAGGAGTGGCCAAAGGCCGCCGTGTGCTCCCCCATGCCCGTCCCCGTGGGCATGGGCATGGGCATGGAGTGCGTGCCGTGCGGCACCGCGCCCATGCCGTCCCCGTCCATGGAGCCGGCGCCGGCGGGGCCCACCAGGGAGAAGGCCGCGTGCAGAACCGTCTGGGCGGCGACGGCGACGGCGGTGACCAGCGGCAGTCCGCGCTCACGCCCCGCGAGTCCCCAGCCCAGGGCGCCGGTCACGGCCCAGCCGGCCGCCAGCGTCCGGAGGGGAACACGGTCGCCGGACATCATGACGTGCCCCAGGGCGGCGAGCACGACGCAGACGGCCGCGAACACCGCGGCCCGCCCCGCGCGAGCACCCCACCCAGCAGTCATGGCCCCCCATCGTCGCATCCGGGCCCAACCGGCCGTCCGTGGATACGACTTCTTCCACGCCCGCGACTCATTCCCCGGGACGTGATCCGGAACACCCTTCGTCCGCGGGCAAGTCGGCGGGAAGCGTGTCCTGTCCCCCGAGCGAGCTACGGACAAGTGTCCACTGTGCGGTGACGATTCCCGGCCGCCGGATCCGTAGCGTCCGTCACGACACGCGGCGCCCGTCCGCGCGGTGGACGAAGGAGTTTTCGATGAGAGTGGTCCTGCAGTTCCTGGCCGTGGTGGCGATCTCCGCCCTGGGCGGTCAGAGCGTGAACGCGGTGCGGGACGACCCGTGGCTCTCGCTCCTCCTCGGGGCGCTGACCACCGTGCTCGCGGTGCTGGTCTACCGGTGGGTGGTGGGGCGGACCGAGCACCGGCCGGTCACGGAGCTGGCCCCGGCCGGGGCCGGGCCGGCGCTCGGCCGGGGGACGCTGATCGGCCTCGTGATGTTCGGGATGGTCATCACGAACCTTTTCACCTTCGGCAGTTACGAGGTGCACGGCCTGGGTTCGCCGAGCGGCGCGGTGGGGCTCTTCGGCTTCATGGCCGCCGCCGCCGTCACGGAGGAACTACTGTTCCGCGGGGTCCTGTTCCGGATCGCCGAGGAGTACCTGGGCACCTGGATCGCACTGGCGCTGACCGCGCTGCTGTTCGGCCTGGCGCACCTGCCCAACCCGGACGCCACGGCGTGGGGCGCCTTCGCCATCGCGATCGAGGCCGGCGGCATGCTCGCCGCCGCGTACGTCGCCACCCGCAACCTGTGGGTGCCGATCGGCGTGCACTTCGGCTGGAACTTCGCCGCGGGCGGCATCTTCAGCACCGTGGTCTCGGGCAACGACACCGAGCAGGGACTGCTGGACGCCACGACGTCGGGCAACGAGTGGATCACCGGCGGCGACTTCGGGCCGGAGGGAAGCGTGTACTCGGTGCTGTTCGGTGTGCTGCTGACGCTCGCGTTCCTGTGGCTGGCCCACCGGCGCGGCCGTCTGGTGCCCCGCCGGCGCGCCGACCGGGTCGACGCCACCGCTAGACTGCCCCGGTGATCGCTCCGCACCGGGTCCGGGAATCGTGGAGTCGGCTGGACGTCACCGTCAGGGACCTTCTGCTCGGGCTGCTCCTCCTCTCCCTGTCGCTGCTGCCGGCCTTCCAGAACCACGGAACGCTCCTCGGCGGTGTGCCGGACCGCCCCTTCGACGCGCTCGCCCTCGTGGCGGTGGCCCTCCAGACGCTTCCGCTCGCCGTGCGCCGGCGGTGGCCGGCCGGCTGTCTCGCCCTGGTGGCGGCCGGGTTCGCCCTCGACCAGCTCCGCGGCTACCACTCCCCCGCGGGGACCGCGCTGCTTGTCGCGCTGCTGAGTGCCGGGGCGTGTCTGGAACGGTACCGGCGCACCACCGCGGCCCTGTGCACCGTCGCCTACGTGGCGCTGACGGTCGCGTTCCACCGGCTCGGTCCGGGCGAGCCGGTGAGCGAGTTCGTGACGTTCTACCTGGCGGTGGCCCTCGCGTGGGGCATCGGGGCGTGGCTGCGCTCCACCCGGATCGCGGAGGCCGAGCGCCGGCGCCGCGTCGCCGAGGACTCCCGGGCCGCCGAACGCGCGCGGATCGCCCGCGAGTTGCACGACGTCGTGACCCACCATGTGACGGCGATGGTCGTGCAGGCCGAGGCGGCCCGCTATCTGACCGCCGCGCCCGACCGGCTGGACCGGGCGCTGACCGCCGTCACCGACACCGGCCGACGGGCCATCACCGACCTGCGGCACCTGCTCGACCTGCTCGACCCCGACCACGGCCCCGGGGCCCGGACACCGCCCGTCGGCCGGCTCCTCACGCTCGTGGAGCAGACCCGACGGGCCGGGCAGCCGGTGGAGTTCACCGAGGAGGGCACGCCGGCGCCGTCGACCGGCAGCGCCGACCTCGTCGCCTACCGGGTCGTGCAGGAGGCCCTGACGAACGCCCTCAAGCACGCCCACGGCGGCGCCACCCGGGTCCGGGTGCGGCACGGCGAACGGGAGATCACCGTGGAGGTCGGCACGGACGGTTCCGGCACGCTGGCGACCTCCTCCCCCGGCGGGAGCGGCCGGGGCCTGGCGGGCCTCAGGGAGCGGGTCGACGTCCTGGGCGGCGACTTCAGCGCGGGCCCGGAGGCCGGCGGCGGCTTCGCCGTACGGGCCCGCATACCGACGGGGAGCACGGCGTGAGCGCACCGATCCGGGTCCTGGTCTGCGACGACCAGATGCTGGTCCGCACCGGCCTGGTGACCATCATCGACGCCCAGCCCGACCTGGAGGTGGCGGGCGAGTGCGGCGACGGGCAGTCCGCCGTCGACCTCGCCGGCCGGCTCCGTCCGGACGTCGTGGTGATGGACGTGCGCATGCCGGTGCTGGACGGCATCGAGGCCACCCGCCTGCTGGCCGGTGCCGGAGTGCCGCATCCGGTGAAGGTGCTCGTGGTGACGACGTTCAACCTGGACGAGTACGTCTACGAGGCGCTGCGCGCGGGAGCGAGCGGGTTCCTGCTCAAGGACGCGCCGCCGTCCCAGCTGCTCCACGGCATCCGGACCGTGGCCACGGGCGCGGCGCTGCTGGACCCGGAGGTGACCCGCCGGCTCGTGGGCCGGTACGCCGCCCGGATCCGCCCCGCCGAGGGCGGGGCGCCGCGGGACCTCCCCCTGACCCCCCGCGAACTGGAGGTCCTGCGCCTCATCGCGGACGGCCTGTCCAACAGCGAGATCGCCGCGGCCCTGCTGATCAGCCAGGAGACCGTGAAGACCTTCGTCTCGCGCATCCTCGCCAAACTCGGCCTGCGCGACCGTGTCCAGGCGGTGGTGTACGCCTACCGCCAGGGCCTGGCGACCTGAGGCGGAGCCGGGTGCCGGGCCGCCGGCACCCCCTGTCCCCGGGCGCCGGTCCGCCCGGCGGCGACGAGTGGAATACGGGACCGTCCCGGTCCGTTGTCGGCGTCGAAGGAGGTCAGGAGTGGACACCATGTACTACGACCACGGGACGCCGGCCGAGCGCTGGGAGCGCGCCGGGATGTTCTTCGACGCCAAGGACTACACCGCCGCCGCGCGCGTCCTGGGCGGGCTGGTCGAGGAGGTGCCGGAGCAGACCGGGCCGCGGCTGCTGCTGGCGCGCGCCTACTACCACTCGGCTCAGCTGCGGCGCGCGGAGGCGGAGCTGAGGGTCGTCGTGGAGCGTGACCCGGTGGAGCACTACGCCCGGCTGATGCTCGGGCGCACCCTCCAGCGGCAGGGGCGGGACGACGAGGCCCGGCCGCACCTGCGGATCGCCGCCGCGCTGGGCGGCTCCTTCGACGAGGAGTGAGGGCGGGCCGGTGCCCGGTTCCCCGCGACGGGGAACCGGGCACCGTGCGTCACCGCGCCGCCGTGTCGCTTCCGTACGTCCGCAGGCCCCGGCGGTGGGCCACTTCCCCGAGCACGATGTCGACGGCGAGGAACGCCGCCAGGGGGATGCCGAGGAGCGGGACGAAGTAGCCCAGGACGGCGATCGCCGCCAGCAGGGGGACGAGCACGTACGGCGGTACCTGCTGCCAGGCCCCGCGGGGGACCGGCCGGCCGAAGGCGGATCCGCGGCCCCGCTGCCACCACATGCGGTAGCCCCACAGGATCAGCAGGATCAGGGTGAGGGCCAGGGCCATCAGGACGATCTGGTTCACCAGGCCGAACAGGTTGCCGGTGTGCAGGTCGATGCCCCAGCGGGTGAGTTTCGCGAGGACCGGATAGTCGTCGAACCGCAGGACGTCGGTGACCTCGCCGGAGGCGGGGTCGACGGCCGCCGAGTCCTGTCCCTCGGGCCAGCCGCGCTGGATCTGCCGCACGACGTACGCGGACTTCTCGTCGGCGGGCGGCACGATCTCCACCGGGTCGCCCAGGCCCTCGGCCCGTGCCGCCGCGAGGACCCGGTCCAGGCCGGCCCCGTGCGCCGCGTCGCCCGCCGTACCGCCGGCCGCGTCGTGGCCCGCGTGCTCGCCGGCCGCCGCGGCCGACACCGAGGGGGTCTCCTGGCCGAGGGCGGTACGCAGCTCGCCGATGTTCGCTCCGGCGTAGGTGGACCAGGTCAGGCCGGTCGCCGAGAGGAAGACGAAGCCGGCCGCGGCCCACACGCCCACGCCGCCGTGCAGGGCCAGCGTGCGGCGCCGCCCGCTGGTGCCGCGCACCTTGCGCAGGGCGCGGCGCCGGGAGAACCACAGCACCAGTCCCCCGCCCGCGATCACCCACAGCCAGCTGGCGGCGAACTCGCTGTAGAGCCGGCCCGGTTCGCCGAGGTGCAGATCGCGGTGGAACTCGTCGATCCAGGTGCGCAGGGGCAGCGCGCCCGTGGAGCCGTACTGTTCCAGCGCACCGCGCACCTTTGCGGTGTACGGGTCGACGAACACGGCCAGGGTGTGGCCGGGGTCCACCCCCGGTATGCCGGACAGCATCACCCTCGTGGTGGCGTCCGCCTCGGGCGAGGGGCGCACGGCGGAGACCGTGCCCTCGGGGTGGGCCTCGCGGGCGGCGGCCACCTGCGCGGAGACGGGCAGCTTGCGGTCGCCGGCGGGGACGGTCAGCTCGTGGTCGTAGACGATCTTCTCGGCCTGGAACGAGGCGGCGTACAGCAGGCCGGTGAGGGCGGCGACGAGGAGGAACGGCGCGACCAGGACTCCCGCGTAGAAGTGCAGGCGCAGGACGAGGGGGCGCAGGCCGGACCGGGCGCTCTTCGCGGGTGCGGGGGCGGGGGGTTTCGGTGTCTCGTCCGTGCCGGTCGAGGGAGCGGTGGTCATCGGTGGGGTTCTCCCGGGGACGTCTGGGCGGGCGGGATGGTGGTGGTGCAGTAGTCGGAGCGGCGGGGCGTCCGGTTCCCGGGAAATCCATGTGACCTGTGCCACACGCCAAGGGCGTGCCATCCTGGCGGGATGGGAACTCCGGACGAGCACGCGCCCCTGGCCGAGCGGGTCGAGCAACTGCTCGCCGTGGAAGGGCCGTTGACCATCGTCGCGGCCGGTGACCCGGTGCTGCGCGGTGGCACCGAGCCGTACGACGGGCAGTTGGGGCCCGAGCTGCTGGCCCGGTTCGTCACGGCACTGCGGGTCACCATGCGGGCGGCGCCGGGTGTGGGACTGGCCGCGCCGCAGGTCGGGGTGGGTCTGCGGATCGCGGTGATCGAGGATCCGGCGCCGGTCCCGGAGGAGGTGCGCCTGGCGCGCGGGCGGGTGCCGCAGCCGTTCCGGGTGCTGGTCAATCCGGTGTACGAGCCGGTCGGCACCCGGCGGGTCGGGTTCTTCGAGGGGTGCCTGAGCGTGCCGGGGTACCAGGCGGTGGTGGCGCGGCCCGCCGAGGTGCGGCTGAGGGGGCGGGACGAGCACGGGCGGGCGCTGGACGAGGTGTTCACCGGCTGGCCCGCGCGGATCGTGCAGCACGAGACGGACCATCTCGACGGCACGTTGTACCTCGACCGGGCCGAGCCGCGCTCACTGTCGTCCCACCGCTCCGTGACGGAACGCTGGTCGCAGCCGACCCCGGACCGGGCGGCCCGGGACCTGGGCTTCGACCTGCCGTGACCTCGGCCTGGTCCTCCGTCCGGCGGCATCCGCCCGCCGGAGGGAGGACCGGGGTGCTCGGCGTCGGGCGCCTTGACCCTCGTCCTCCGCCGGACCGGGCCGTCGGCCGCCGTTCCCCAGGGTGGTTCGCCCCCGCCGCCCCTTCCCGTCCCGTCCCCGGGGGCTCCGCCCCCGGACCCCCCTTCGGCCCTGAACGGGCCTCGTCCTCAAACGCCGGACGGGCTGAAGGGGCTCAGGCGTCGCGGTAGGCCTCCAGGAGGCGGAGCCAGATCTCGCTGATCGTCGGGTAGGACGGGACCGCGTGCCACAGGCGGGCGACCGGGACCCGGGCGGCGACCGCGACGGTCGCGGAGTGGATGAGCTCGCCGACGCCGGGGCCGACGAGGGTGAGGCCGCGCAGGACCTCGTCCTCGAGGTCGACGATCATGCGGGCGCGGCCCTTGTAGCCGTCGGCGTACAGGCCGGCGCCCGCGACCGAGGACAGGTCGACGTCGACGGCGCGCACGCGGTGGCCCGCCCGCTGCGCCTCGGCCAGGGAGAGGCCGACGGAGGCCGCCTCCGGGTCGGTGAAGACGACCTGGGGGACGGCGGCGTGGTCGGCGGTGGCGGCGTGCGCGCCCCAGTCCTCCGCCTGCACGGGTTCCCCGGCGGCCCGGGTGACGATGGCGGCGCCCGCGATCCGGGCCTGGTACTTGCCCTGGTGGGTGAGGAGGGCCCGGTGGTTGACGTCGCCCACGGCGTACAGCCAGTCGTGGCCGGGGACGCGGAGGCTGTCGTCCACGGTGAGCCAGGAGCCGGGCTCCAGACCGATCGTCTCCAGGCCGATGTCGTCGGTGCGCGGGGCGCGTCCGGTGGCGAAGAGGATCTCGTCGGCCTCGATCCGGTCACCGTCGTCGGTGACGACCAGGACCGTTCCGTTCTCCCTGGTCACCGACTTCACGGAGGTGCCGGTGCGGATCTGCGCGCCGGCCCCGGTGAGCGCCTCGGCGACCATCTCCCCGGCGAACGGCTCCATGCGGTTCAGCAGGCTCCTGCCGCGGACGAGGACGGTGACCCGCGAGCCGAGGGCCTGCCAGGCGCAGGCCATCTCGGTGGCGACGACCCCGCCGCCGACCACGACCAGCCGGCCGGGCACGGACTGCGCGCCGGTGGCCTCGCGGCTGGTCCAGGGCCGGACCCCGTCGAGTCCGGGCAGGTCGGGCAGCTGGGCGCGGCTGCCGGTGCAGACGGCGACGGCGTGCCGGGCGGTGAGCACCCGCCTGCCGCCGCCGGCGTCCGTGACGGTGACGGTGCGCGGACCGGCGAGCCGTCCCTGGCCGCGGTACAGGTCGGCTCCGGTGCCCTCCAGCCACCGGACCTGGCCGTCGTCCTTCCAGTCGGAGGTGAAGGAGTTCCGGCGGGCGAGTACGGCGTCGGCGTCCAGGGGCCCCTGGACGGACCGGCTCAGGCCGGGGAGGCGGAGGGCGTCGGCCCGGGCGATGACCGGGCGCAGCAGGGCCTTGCTGGGCATGCACGCCCAGTAGGAGCACTCGCCGCCGACCAGTTCGCTCTCCACGACCGCGGTGGTGAGTCCGGCGGCCCGGGTGCGGTCGGCGACGTTCTCGCCCACGGGTCCGGCGCCGAGCACCACGACGTCGTAGGCGGTTGATTCCGGTTGCGTCGATTGCGTTTCCGTCATGGCGTCAGTCTGGTGGGTGGTGTGCCCCGTGGCCACACGGGTAGGGGCGCGGAATACGTGACCGGCGGGCCGTGTTGTGCCGACGGCCCGACCCGAGACCAGGAAGAGGGAACACGCGATGAGCAGCACCGTGGAGCTCACCAAGGAGAACTTCGACCGGACGGTCACGGACAACGAGTTCGTGCTGATCGACTTCTGGGCGGCCTGGTGCGGTCCGTGCCGCCGGTTCGCGCCGGTGTACGAGAAGGCGGCGGAGGAGAACCCC
Source organism: Streptomyces sp. NPDC000348 (assembly GCF_042898795.1). Taxonomy (NCBI): domain Bacteria; kingdom Bacillati; phylum Actinomycetota; class Actinomycetes; order Kitasatosporales; family Streptomycetaceae; genus Streptomyces; species Streptomyces sp. NPDC000348. The sequence goes on along the minus strand of NZ_JBIAZD010000023.1, from coordinate 86,722 downwards.
GACCTGGTGTTCGGCAAGGTGGACACGGAGGCGCAGCCGGAGCTGGCCGCGGCCTTCGGCATCCAGTCGATCCCGACGCTGATGATCGTGCGCGACCAGGTCGCCGTGTTCGCCCAGCCGGGCGCGCTGCCCGAGGCCGCCCTGACGGACGTCATCGGGCAGGCCCGCAAGCTGGACATGGACGACGTCCGCAAGCAGATCGCCGAGCAGCAGGCGCAGCAGGGCGGGACGCCGAACGCCTGAGACGGCCGCGGCGACGCCTGGAACGGGTACCGCCTCGGTGACGGTGCACTCGGGTCCCGCGCGCCGGCGGGACCCTCCGTGAGGTCGGGCGGTGTCATGACGGCTCTTCGACCGGCCGCCGGTGCGCCGCGGCCGCCCTGTCGCGTACCCGGGCCGTCGAGCGCGCACCGTCCCGGCCCGCGGTCCGCACGGCCCGGGGGCCGTCCGCCGTCCTCCGCCGTGTCAGCTGGACTCGCGTCGCACCACCGAGGCGCCCAGCACCTTGTGGGCCCCGGGTGCCGCGGCCGGGTCGCGCACCGCCCGGTCGACCAGTTCGGCCAGCTCACGGCCGGACGGCAGTTCGAGGTGGACGGTGCTCAGCCGGGGCCGCAGCAGCCGGCCCAGCATCAGGTTGTCGGCGCCCAGCACGGCGGTCTCCTCGGGGATGCGGACGCCCTCGTCCTGCAGCGCGCGCATCAGCAGCATCGCGTACTCGTCGTTGTACGTGAACACGGCGTCGAGGCCGAGCCCGCGCCAGCGGGCGGCCAGCCGGGCGGCGGCACCCTCGTCGTGCGCGAGCGGCAGCTCGGTGACCGTGGCGTCGGTGCCGCGCAGGGCGGCGCGCACCCCGGCCAGGCGGGGCGCGGAGAACGCCTCCAGGCCGGGCTCCCGGGGAACGACCACGCCGATCCGGCGGCGGCCCCGGTCGAAGAGGTGGGCGCCGGCGCTGTGACCGACGACGTCGTGGTCCATGAGCAGGGCGTGCGCGCCCTCGACGGGCTCGGGACCGAGGGTGACGACGGCCCGCGCCCCGGAGCGTTTGAGCACCTCGACGCCGCGCGGACCGAGTCCGGAGCCGGGCACCAGGACCGCCACGGGCCTCAGCTCGGCCCAGGAGCGGGCGGCCTCGTCGTCGTGCAGGCCGACGGTGCCGTACTGCACGACCGTGTAGTCGAGGCGGGCGAGGGAGGCCTGGAGATCGTTGATGAACCGGCTGTAGAGCGGCCCGACGGGGAAGGCGGGCGCGGGCATCAGGACCGTACGGCTGTGCCCGGCGCGCAGGCTGCGGGCCGCCGCGTGCGGCACGTACCCGAGTTCCTTCGCGGCCTCGCGGACCCGGCGGCGGGTGGGCTCGCTGATCCGGACGGCGCCGGCGTTGTTCAGGACGTAGGAGACGGTCGCGCGCGAGACGCCGGCCAGGCGGGCCACATCGGCGCTCGTGGGTACGGAGCGCGTCGGTGCGGGGGACGCGGGCGCGGGCGTGTTCGTTATCTGCACCATGACGTACGGCATCCTTGCAGAAGCCGTAACCGGGCGATCGGCCGGGGGAGTTGACGTACCGTCAGCGGGTGGGCGCCGGGTCCGTCACCCGGTCGACCAGGTCCAGCCACGCCGACTCCAGCCGCTCCGGCGGCATGCCGCACTGCCGTGTCAGATGGTGGATCAGGGCGGGGTCGAGCTGGGCCATCAGCGTGTGGGCGAGGACCTCGCAGTCCGCGTCCGGGACCGCCTCGCGCAGCAGCAGGGTGACGTGGTGGCGCAGGACGCGGCGGGGCGGACTGGTGAAGCGGCGGCCCGCTTCCGGTTCGGCCGCCAGCTGCAGTTCCAGCTCGTCGGCGGTGCGGCGGAGCATCGCGAGGCCGAAGGCGCGCAGCCGCTCGGCCGGGGGCGCGCCCGGCCCGAGCGGCGGGGGGCCGGTGAGGAAGGCGGCCTGGAACTTCTTCTCGGAGTGGTCGAGGAGGGCGGTGAGCAGCCCGGTGCGGTCGCCGAAGCGGCGGAAGACCGTCCCCTTGCCCACGCGGGCCGCTGCCGCGACCTCCTCCATGGTGATGCCGTCGGCGCCGCGCTCGGCCACGAGCAGCGCGGCCGCCTCCAGCAGGCGGGCCCGGTTGCGTGCGGCGTCGGCGCGCAGGCAGGGTTCGTCGGGGCCGGTGCCGAGTTGCAGCAACTCCTGCGGCCGTACGGGGTCCTGGGGTGCCGGGGCGGGCGGTGGCGCGGCGGACATGAAGCCAGCGTAAAGCATCGGGAAGAAACTGGACCGCGGTCCGGTTGGGATGCTACAAAGGAAAAGCGGACCCCGGTCCGGATTGTTTCGGCAGTGTTTCAGCACCCCCCTGGAGTTTCCCTCATGTCTGTTCGCATCCTCGCCCTCGTCGGCAGCCTCCGCGCCGGTTCGCACAACCGTCAGCTCGCCGAGGCCACGGTCAAGCTCGCTCCCGCGGGCGCCGAGGTGGCGCTCTACGAGGGGCTCGCGGAGATCCCCTTCTACAACGAGGACATCGACGTCGAGGGCGACGTGCCGGCCGCCGCCGCCAAGCTGCGTGAGGCCGCCGCGGGCGCCGACGCGCTGCTGCTCTTCACGCCCGAGTACAACGGCACGATGCCGGCCGTCCTGAAGAACGCCATCGACTGGCTGTCCCGCCCCTACGGCGCCGGCGCCATCAGCGGCAAGCCGGTCGTCGTGATCGGTACCGCCTTCGGCCAGTACGGCGGTGTGTGGGCGCACGACGAGGCGCGCAAGTCCGTGGGCATCGCGGGCGGCAAGGTGATCGAGGACATCAAGCTCTCCATCCCCGGCTCGGTGACCCGCTTCGCCGAGACCCACCCGGCCGACGACAGCGAGGTCGCCGACCAGCTGACCGAGGTCATCACCCGCCTCCACGGCCTCGCCGGCGAGCCGGCGGCCGCCTGAACCACCCCGCGAGGGGCCTGAGCACCGCCTCCGGCCCCCGCGCACCCCGGCCGGGCACGGCACGGGCGAGGGGGCCGGAGCCGGCACGGCTCCGGCCCCCTCGCCGTCGGCTCAGGCGGCCGTCCGCGTGTTCCGGCCCTCGTGGTGGATCGGGGTGTCCGAGCCCGTCAGGGGCGCGCCCGTGCCGCCCCGGCGGGTGGCGACGATCTCCGCCGCGATGGACAGGGCCGTCTCCTCCGGGGTCCTGGCACCGAGGTCGAGGCCGATCGGGGAGCGGAGGCGGGCCAGCTCCCGCTCCCCCACGCCCGCCTCGCGCAGACGGCGCTCGCGGTCGGCGTGGGTGCGCCGGGAGCCCATCGCCCCGACGAACGCCACCGGCAGGCCCAGCGCCACCTCCAGCAGCGGTACGTCGAACTTCGCGTCGTGGGTGAGGACGCACAGCACCGTGCGCGCGTCGGTCTCCGTGCTCCGCAGATAGCGGTGCGGCCAGTCGACCACGATCTCGTCCGCCTCCGGGAAACGGGCCCCGGTGGCGAACACGGGCCGTGCGTCGCACACCGTGACGTGGTAGCCGAGGAACTTGCCCGCCCGCACCAGCGCCGCCGCGAAGTCGATCGCCCCGAAGACGATCATGCGGGGCGGCGGCACCGAGGACTCCACGAACAGGGTCGGACCGCCGGGGCAGTACGCCCCGCCCGCCGCGACGGCGACCGTGCCGGTGCGGCCGGCGTCCAGCAGGGCCCCGGCCTCCCCGGCCGCCGCCCGGTCCAGCTCGGGGGCCCCGCCGAGGCCGCCCTCGTACGATCCGTCCGGGTGGACGAACAGGGCCCCGCCGAGGAGTTCCGCGGGACCCTCGACGACCCGGGCCAGTGCCCCCGGCCCGCCCCGGAGGACGGCCGCCAGCGCCGCCCGCAGCACCTGCCGGGCGGGGGCCCGCACGCCGACCGGGGTCACCAGGATGTCGATGACCCCGCCGCAGGTCAGGCCGACGGCGAAGGCGTCCTCGTCGCTGTAGCCGAACCGTTCGACACGGGTCTCGCCGTCCGCGAGCGCCTGGGCGCACAGGTCGTACACCGCGCCCTCCACGCACCCGCCGGACACCGAGCCGACGACCGTGCCCCCGCTGTCGACGGCGAGGGCGGCGCCGGGGCCGCGCGGCGCGCTGCCGCTCACGGACACCACCGTGGCCACCGCGAACTCCCGGCCCTCGGTCAGCCAGCGGTGCAGCTCGCCGGCGATGTCAAACACCCGGTCCTCCCGCCCTCAGTACCCGGTCCGGACGGATGGGCAGGTTCCGGTGCCGTACGCCGGTCGCGTGCCAGACGGCGTTGGTGACCGCCGCCGCGGCGCCCACGATGCCGACCTCGCCGATGCCCTTGATGCCGACGGGGTCGTCGGGGTCCGGGTCGTCGACCCAGTCCGCCTCGACCGCCGGCACGTCGGCGTGGGTGGCGACGTGATAGCCGGCCAGGTCGGCGCCGTGGAGGCCGCCGAAGGCCCGGTCCCGGACCGCCTCCTCGTGCAGGGCCATCGAGATGCCCCAGGTCATGCCGCCCACGAGCTGACCGCGCGCGGTGAGCGGGTTGACGATCCGGCCCGCGGCGAAGATGCCGAGCATCCGCCGCACCCGCACCTCGCCGGTGGTGACGTCCACGGCCACCTCGGCGAACTGCGCCCCGAAGGAGTGCCGTTCCTTCTGGGCGAGGGCGCCGAGGGCGGCGGTGGTGTCGGACCGCACGGTGATGCCCTCCGGCGGCACGGCGCCTCCCGGGACGAGCCGGTCCCGCAGCTCCCCGGCGGCGGCCGTGACCGCCCAGGCCCAGGAGCGGGTGCCCATGGAACCGCCCGCGATCCCCGCCGGGCCGAAGTCGCTGTCGCCGATGCGCACCCGGACCCGGTCGGGCGTCACGTGGAGCGCGTCGGCGGCGACCAGGGTGAGCGCCGTACGCGCCCCGGTGCCGATGTCGGCCGCGGCGATCCGCACGGTGTAGGTGCCGTCCGCCTCCGCGGTCACCGCGGCCGTCGACGGAAGGGCGCCCGCGGGGAAGGAGGCCGCGGCCGTGCCCGTGCCGAGCAGCCAGCGCCCTTCGCGGCGCCTGCCCGGACGCGGGTCGCGGCCGGCCCAGCCGAACCGGCGGGCGCCCTCGCGGAAGCAGGCGGCGAGGTTGCGGCCGGCGAACGGCAGTCCGGAGACCGGGCCGCGCTCGGTATCGTTGCGCAGCCGCAGCTCGACCGGGTCGATGCCGCACCGCTCGGCCAGTTCGTCGAGCGCCGCCTCCAGCGCGAACGACCCGGGCGCCTCGCCCGGTCCGCGCATCCACGTCGGGGACGGCACGTCCAGCCGTACGACCTCGTTCGAGGTGCGGTGGGCGTCGGCGTCGTACATCACGCGCGCCACACCGGCGCTCGGCTCGACGAACTCCCAGACCGTCGACGTCTGGTTCAGCGAGCGGTGCTCGAGGGCGCGCAACCGGCCGTCGGGGTCGGCGCCGAGCCGGACCCGCTGGACGGTGGGACTGCGGTAGCCGGTGAGCGAGAACATCTGGCGCCGGGTCAGCACCACGCGGACCGGCCGCTGCAGGGCGGTCGCGGCCATCACGGCGGACACCTGGTGGGCCCGTACGCCCTTGCTGCCGAAGCCGCCGCCGACGTGCTCGGAGCGCACCCGTACCGCGGACGCGTCCAGTGAGAACATCCGCACGAGCTCGTCGGCGACCCAGGTGGTGCCCTGGTTGGAGTCGACGACCTCGAGCCGGCCGCCGTCCCACAGGGCGGTCGCCGCGTGCGGCTCCATCATGGCGTGGTGCTCCTCGGGCGTGGTGTACTCCACGTCCACCACGTGGGCGCAGGCGGCGAGTTCGGCCTCCAGGTCGCCCTTCTCCGTCACCGCGGGCATGTGCCCGTCCACCGGGTAGGCGTCCGGGCGGCCGGCGGAGAGCTCGATGTCGTGCGGCTCCTGCTCGTAGGTGACGACGAGCGCCTCGGCGGCCTCCCGGGCCTGCTCGGAGGTCTCGGCGACGACGAGCGCGACGGGCCAGCCGGCGTGCGGGACCCGGTCGTTCTGGAAGACGGCGGCCGTCGGGTCCGGCGGGACGCCCAGCATGCCGACGTAGTCGAGGTCGAGGCGCGGGGCGTTCCCGTGGTGCAGGACGGTGAGCACGCCCGGCATCCCGAGCACGGGCCCGGTGTCGACGGACAGGATCCGGCCGCGGGCGATCGTGGACAGCACCAGCCAGCCGTGGGCGAGGTCGGCGAAGGGTATCTCGCCGGCGTAGCGGGCGGCGCCGGTGACCTTGTCGCGGCCCTCGACGCGGGTGTGCGCGGTGCCGACGGCGCCCGTCGTCGTGGCGGTGGTCATCGGGCGGCCTCCTCGGCGAGTTCGGACAGCACGGCCACCACGAGATTGCGCATGAGTGTCACCTTGTACCCGTTGTCCGGCAGCGGTCTGGCGGCCGCGAGTTCGGCGTCCGCCGCCGCCGCGAAGTACTCCGCGGTGGCCGGGGCGCCGTTCAGCACGCGTTCGGCGGCACGGGCCCGCCAGGGCCGGGACGCCACGGCCCCGAGGGCGAGGCGGGACTCGCGCACCACTCCCCCGCCGACGTCGAGGGCGGCGGCGACCGAGCCGATCGCGAAGGCGTACGAGGCGCGTTCGCGGACCTTGCGGTAGCGCGAGCGGGCGGCGACCGGCGCGGGCGGCAGGGTGACGTGGGTGACGAGCGCGCCGGGCGGCAGGGCGGTCTCCAGGTGCGGGGTGTCGCCCACCGGGAGGTAGAAGTCGGTCAGCGGTAACTCCCCGGGACCATCCGGGGTTTCGTAGGAGACGACCGCGTCGAAGGCGGTCAGCGCCACCCCCATGTCGGAGGGGTGGACGGCCACGCAGTGGTCGGAGGCGCCCAGGACCGCGTGGTTGCGGTGCTCGCCCTCGACGGCGGGGCAACCGCTGCCGGGCGCACGCTTGTTGCAGGGCTTGGTCACATCGGTGAAGTAGCCGCAGCGGGTGCGCTGGAGCAGATTGCCGCCGACGGTGGCCATGTTGCGCAACTGCCCGGAGGCACCGGCGAGTACGGCCTGGGCCAGGGCGGGGTAGTCACGGCGGATCCCGGGGTGCGCGGCCAGGTCGCTGTTGGTGACGGTGGCGCCGATGCGCAGTCCGCCGTCACCGGCCGGCTCGATCCGGTCCAGCGGGAGGGCGCGGACGTCCACGAGCCGGGCCGGGCGCTCGACGCCGTTCTTCATCAGGTCGACGAGGTTGGTGCCGCCGCCGAGGTAGCGGGCGTCGGGGTCGGCGTCGAGCAGCGCCACCGCGCCGGGGACGTCGTCGGCGCGCCGGTAGTCGAACTCCCTCATACCGCGGCCTCCTCGGTTTCGTTCCGGTTCTCCGCGGCCGCGCGGGCGACCGCCTCGACGATCTGTACGTACGCGCTGCAGCGGCACAGGTTGCCGCTCATGCGTTCCCTGATCTCCTCGGGGGTCAGGGGCGGCGGTCCCGCTTCGGGACGCACGTCCGCGGTGACGGCGCTGGGCCAGCCCGCCGCGTGCTCCTCGATGACGGCGACGGCCGAACAGATCTGGCCGGGGGTGCAGTAGCCGCACTGGAACCCGTCCAGGTCGAGGAAGGCCTGCTGCACCGGGTGCAGCCGGTCCCCGTCGGCCAGGCCCTCCACGGTGGTGATCTCGCGCCCGTCGGACGCGACGGCCAGTTGCAGGCAGGAGACGGTGCGGCGGCCGTCGACCAGGACCGTGCAGGCGCCGCACTGTCCCTGGTCGCAGCCCTTCTTGGTGCCGGTCAGATCGAGGCGCTCGCGCAGGGCGTCGAGCAGGGTGGTGCGGTGGTCGACGGACAGCGTGTGCTTCTCGCCGTTGATGTTCAGGGTGACGCCGCTGGACGTCGAGGGGGCCATGAGCAGCCTTCTTTCACGGATGCCGGAAGGCGGGACGAGTCGATGACGCAGAGGGGGTGGGCTGTACGGGGCGTGGATCGTTCGGGAGCATGTGGAGGGAGGAGGCACCGGGAACGCGCCGGTCGTCGAGGGCATGCCACCGGGTGTCCCGCGCCGTCCGTCCGCCGATACGATGGACTTGAAGCGGACAGCTGTCCGTTACTCCCGAGAACGTAGTGGACACCTGTCCGCTTAGCAAGGACGGGTTTCGGTCACGGCCCGGGAGGAGGACGAGTGGGGCACGACAAGGACGCGTCCCCGTGCGCGCGGACACCGCGGAGCACGGCGGTACCCCTGCGCTCGGACGCGCAGCGCAACCGCGAGCGCATCCTGGAGGTGGCCCTCGTCGAACTCACGCGCTCGGCGGACACCCCGCTGAGCGTGATCGCCAAGAAGGCGGGCGTCGGGCAGGGCACGTTCTACCGGAACTTCCCCAGCCGCGAGGCCCTCGTCATGGAGATCTACCGGTACGAGATGCAGCAGGTGGCGGACAGCGCGGCGCAGTTGCTGAGCACGCGGGAGCCCGACTGCGCGCTGCGCGAGTGGATGGACGGGCTCGCCCGCTTCGCCATGGCCAAGGCCGGGCTGGCCGACGCCATCCGGCAGGCCACCAGCGGGCCGGGGAGTCCGGCGAAGCCGGGACACAGCCCGGTGACCGAGGCGGCGGAACTCCTGCTGCGCCGCTGCGAGGAGGCCGGATCCATTCGCCCGGGGGTGACCGCGGACGACCTCGTCCTCGCCATCGGCGGCCTCTGGCAGCTCGACCCCGCCGAGGACTGGCAGCCGCGTGCCACCCGGCTGCTGGACCTGGTCATGGACGGGCTGCGCGCGGGGGCGCCGGGGCGGTAGCGCACGCCCGGCCGGGCACCCCGGGTGCGACGTCCCGCGGTTCCGCGGGGCGGCCGCCACCGCGGGCGCCGGCCGGCGGCGCGGGATGCCGGTGCGGCGCACCCGGGTGAGCGGCGGGCCCGGGGTGCCCGGCCGGGGCCGCCGTTGACAGCCGCCCCGCCCCGGCCGTACTAATCGAGGCCGGAGCAGGCAGGAGGCGCGGACGTGCGGAATCCCCCCTTGTCCGGGGTCACGGTGGTCAGTGTGGAGCAGGCGGTGGCCGCCCCCTACGCGACCCGGCAGCTGGCCGATCTCGGCGCCCGTGTGATCAAGGTGGAGCGGCCGGGCGAGGGGGACTTCGCCCGCCGGTACGACACGACCGTGCACGGCCACTCCAGCTACTTCGTGTGGATCAACCGCTCCAAGGAATCCCTCACCCTGGACCTGAAGGACCCGCGGGGCCGCGCGATCCTGCACCGGCTCCTTCAGGACGCCGACGTGTTCGTGCAGAACCTCGCGCCGGGCGCCGCCGACCGCCTCGGCCTCGGCACCGACGAGCTGGCCCGCCGCCACCCCCGGCTGATCCCCTGCACGATCTCCGGGTACGGCACGAGCGGCCCCTGGGCCGACCGCAAGGCGTACGACCTGCTGATGCAGTGCCAGACCGGACTGGTGTCGCTGACCGGAACACCGCAGGAGACCGCCCGCACCGGGATCTCCGTCGCCGACATCGCCGCCGGGATGTACGCCTACAGCGGTGTGCTCACCGCCCTGTACACCCGCGCGACCACCGGCACGGCGCACCCGGTGGAGGTGTCCCTGTTCGAGGCGCTCGCCGAGTGGATGGGCCAGCCCGCCTACTACACCCGCTACGGCGGGGCCCAGCCCCCTCGCCTGGGCACGCAGCACGCCACCATCGCCCCGTACGGCACCTACCGGGCCGCCGACGGACGCGAGGTGCTGTTCTCCGTCCAGAACGAGCGCGAGTGGGCGGCCCTGTGCGCGGAGTTCCTCGGCCGGCCGGAGCTGACCGACGATCCGCGCTTCGCCACCGGCCCCGACCGGGTGGCCCACCGCGAGGAACTGAACGCGGTCATCGCCGAGCGCTTCGCCCGCGCGGACGCCGATGAGCTGCTCGGGGACCTGGAGGCGATCGGCATCGCCTGCGCCGGGGTCAACGACGTCGCCGCGTTCCTCGACCACCCGGTGCTCGCCGCCCGCGGCCGCTGGCGCGAGGTGGCGGTCCCGGGCGGAACCGTGGAGGCGCTGCTGCCGCCCGCCGACCTCGCGGGTCTGCCGGCCCGCATGGACCCGGTGCCGGCCCTGGGCGAGCACACCGGGGCGATCCTCACGGAACTGGGCCGTTCCCCCGAGGAGATCGCGGCACTGCGCGCGGACGGGGTCGTCTGACCGCGGCTACGCCTGCCGCTGGTGCAGCGCGTCCAGCACGTCCTCGTCCGTCAGCTGGTCGAACTCCTCGTACCACTGGCCCACGGCCATGAACGCGGCCGGCTCGTACAGACACACCACCTCGTCGGCCTCGGAGCGCATCAGCGCGACGCCCTCCGCCGCGCCGACCGGAACGGCCAGCACGAGGTGTCCGGGGTGCCGTGCCCGCAGGGCGCGCAGCGCGGCGCGGGCGGTGGAGCCGGTCGCCAGCCCGTCGTCGACGACGATCACGGTCCGTCCGCGCAGTTCGGGAGCGGGCCGGCCCTGGCGGTAGCGCTGTTCGCGGCGGCGCAGCTCGGCGCGCTCGCGCTCGACGACGGGCGCGAGGTCGGCCTCGTCGAGGCCCAGCCGCAGCAGGGTGTCCTCGTCGAGGAGCGGCACCCCGTCGCCGGCCATCGCGCCGACGCCGAACTCCTCGTGGAAGGGGGCGCCGATCTTCCGTACGACGAGGACGTCGAGCGGGGCGTCCAGCGCCCGGGCGACCTCGAGTGCCACGGCGGCACCGCCGCGGGGCAGGGCCAGCACGACGGGGTCGGGCAGGGCCCCCTCGTCCTGCCTCTCCCGCAGCCGTGCGGCCAGTGCGCGGCCGGCCTGCCGGCGATCACGGAACCGCATGGCGGATGCCCTCCCTCCGTACCGGAGACGGCACCTGGAGCACCTGATCCGCATCCGTGTACCCCGCTCCGCGGCACTCGAAGCGCCCGTGTCCGGCATGGGTGCGCGGTCGTCGGGCAGGCGAGTTCCATGGTCGGTGACACGAGCGGCTACGGGCAGGCGCGGCGGCCGGAGGAGAGCGGGCACCGGGCGGTGGCGCAGGAGGACGAGTTCCGGATCGAGGCGTGGGCGACGAGCCGGGAGAACTGTCTGGCGGAGGCGGTGGCGGGGATGGTGGAGTGCTTCGCCGACGTCTCCGGGGTGCGGCCGACGGGTGTGGGCCGCGTCCGGCTGGCCGGATCCAGTGACGACGATCTGCTGGCAGCGCTGCTGGACGAGGTCCTGTACCGGCTGGAGGAGTACGGCCAGGTACCGGTCGACGTGGAGGCGGACGGAATCGAGGACGGCCTCGACGTACGCCTGGCGGTGGCCGCCCTGGCGGACGTACGGGTCACCGGACCGATGCCGACGGCCGTGGACTGGGAGGAACTGCGGATCCACCCGGGCCCGTACGGCTGGACGTGCGCGCTCACGGTCGACGGATGACAGCCGTTCCGGCCCGGAGCGGCCCCTCCCGGGGGGCCCCGGCCCGCCGACGAGGGCTCCCCCGGCGCCGGGAGGGCCCGCGCTCAGTGGGTGGGGGCCGCCGCGCTGATGTCCGCCAGGGCGGAGTGCGGGTCCTCCGTCACGGCGAGGTCCCCGAGGCTCACCATCCCCACCGGACAGCCGCCGCGTTCCACCACCGGCAGCCGCCGGACGGCGTACCGCCGCATCAGTTCCACCGCGTGGTCGGTGGTGTCCTCGGGGTCGAGGGTCACCAGGGGCGGGCGCGTGCACAGGGAACCGACCGTCGTGGCCTCCGGGTCGCACCCCTGCGCGACGCCCCTCAGCACGATGTCGCGGTCGGTGAGCACACCGAACAGATCACAGTCGTACGCGACGAGGACATCGCCGACGTCCCGCTCGCGCATCAGGCGCGCCGCCCGCGCCACCGTCGTCATGGGCTCGACGGACGCGGTGTCCGCGGACATCACGTCCCGTATCCGCATGGTCATGGGCACCTCCCGGTACGTGGCCGGTCCGCCCCCCCCTGTGTCCGCCGCGTAGCCCGCTGCGCGGCGCGTAAACCGACCGGACGGGGGCGGGCGTGGGGCACGCCCGCCCTCCGCCCGCCTACACGGCTCCGGGGATCTCCTCGGTGACGCCGTTCAGCGGCGAGGCCGGGTCGGTGCCGTACGGACGGGTGATGGCCTCCAGGCCGTGGCCCGCCGGGTCCCGGAAGTACACGCCGCGACCGCCGTCGTTGCGGTTGACACGGCGGGGGTGCCTGCCGTGCGGATCGGCCTGGACGGGGATCCCGTCGTCCACGAGCCGGGTGAGGATCGCGTCGAACTCGGCCTCGGAGACGAGGAACGCGTAGTGCTGCGCCGGGATGTCGATGTCGACGGTCGCGAAGTCCAGGGTGACTCCGTTGGCGGTCGTCACCGGCAGGAACATTCCGGCCGGTTCCCCGACCTCCAGGCCCAGGACGCGGGCGAGGAAACGGGCGGACTTCTCCCGGTCACGGGTGAGAACGATGGTGTGGTTGAACTCGACTGACACGATGTCAATGCCTCCACGGGCATCCGCGGCGCCTCCATGCCTCACCCGGCCGGTGACCGGCACGCGATGCCGCACCGAGGATCCTAGGCGGCGGGACCGACGGCTGTCGATCCGATGAGGCAGGGGGCGACGGCGAGCAGGCGCGTGTCAGGGCGGGGCCTCGTGTCCGCCCTCGACCGCGGCGGCCTCGTCCAGGCGGACGGCCACCCAGGCCAGGAAGTCCCCGACCGCCGCCCCGGGCAGCGCGAGCGCGGACTCGCGGGGGCGCTCGAAGCTGCGCAGCGCGTCCGTGATCAGGGGCCGGAAGTCCGCCTCCGCGGCGGCGACGATCCCGGCCGCCCCGCGCTTGGCGAACCACTGGCCGGTGCGGCAGTACACCACGGAGCGGCAGCCGTTGAGCACCCGGTTGTCGGCCGCGTGCCCCTCGCCCTCGGCGTGTTCCCGCACGGAGGCCCGCAGCGCGGTGAGCACGGCGGACCGCTCCGGTGCGGCGATCACGTCCCGCGCCGGCCCGCCGAACAGCGGCAGGCCGGCCTGGTGGGCGAGGGAACGGTCGAGGACGTACCAGAACGCGGGCGCCTCCGCGGGGTCGTGGCTGACCCGCTCGGGCAGGGACGGCCCGGTGTTGAGGTCCATGAGGTACCCCGCCCCGCCGGACGGGCGGCCGGCGAAGTCGGCCGGGTACACGACCAGTTCCAGTCCGGCCGCGGGACAGGCCAGGGCGGGGTGCGCCAGCGCCCCGGCCAGTTCGGTCAGGGCCCGCGGGGGAAGTGAGCGGTCCACCACGACGGTCACGTCGACGTCGCTGCGTCCGTGCCGGTAGTCGCCGAGGGCGAGGGATCCGACGGCGAGGACACTCACCAGGTGGGGGCCGCAGACGGCGCGCGTGCGGTGGACCAGCTCGTCGAGGTAGGGGCGGACCTCGCGGGGCGGTACGGGAGCACGGCTGGGGAGAGCGGTGCCGGCCCGCGGGTCCGCGCCGCGGCGCGTCATTTCCACAGTTCTTCGCTTTCGCACACCTGTGCGCCCATGTTGCGTTCCATCATCCGCAGGGCGGCGTCCGCGAGGTCGGCGTGGATGTGGGCGACCGCGTCCCGGGGGACGGTCACGTCGAAGTGGCGGATGTGCGCGTCGAGCGACGAGTAGAGGACGCACTGCTCCGTGACCTGGCCGCACAGCACGAGCCGGTCGATGCCCTGCTGGTTGAGCAGATAGCCCAGGGGGGTCTCGAAGAAGATCGAGTGCCGCGCCTTGACGACGAAGAGCGAGGAGTCGTCCGGCAGCAGCGGCTCCACGAGGCGCGCGTGCGGTCCCGACAGGGCCTTGTCGAGCAGCTCGCCGTGGTGGGAGCGCCACTCGCCGAAGTTGTCGTTGACGTAGATCACCGGCACGTCCCGGTGCCGCGCCCGCTCCAGCAGCGCGGAGACGACCGGTACGACCGACTCGGCGGACGGGATCAGCCGGTCGGCGTCCGCATGGTCGTAGGTGTTGATCATGTCGATGACGATCAGTGCGGTCTTGCCCATGCCCTCCGGGTTCCACCCGCGAAGGGGAATCAGACATGTTCGCTCGCGCGCACGGCCGTGGCGGCCGGAAGCGGAGGTGCGCGGCGGCCGCCCCCGGCGATCCGCCCGTGGGGAACCGTCGCCGGGGCCGGACGGCCATCAGGGCCGTCCGGCCCTGGCCCCGCGGGGGTCCGCCGCCGACGATGGAGGAATGATCCACAGCGATGGCTTCCGGTCGCCCGGCCGCCAGGAGTGCCTGCGCCTGCCGGCCAAGGTGCCGGTCGGTCGCGTCGTCTACACCCGGCGGGCGCTGCCCGCGGTCCTCCCCGTCAACTTCACCCTGGACACGGATTCCTCCGTGGTGCTGTGCGCCTCCGCCGCCTCCGATCTGGTCCGGGCGGTCGACGGCGTCGTGGTCGCCTTCGAGGCCGACGACTTCGACGCCGGCCGCCGGTCCGGCTGGAGCGTGGTGGTCACGGGCCGGGCGGCCGTGGTGACCGACCCGGCCGAGCACGAGCGCCTGCTGCGGACCGGCCCCGCTCGTGGATGCCGATGCACGACGGGGTGTTCGTCCGGATCGAGGCCGAGATGGTCACGGGCCGGGAACTCACGGGGCTGCCCGAGCCCGGCTGAACCGGTGGCCCGCCGTGCGCCGGGCCGCTCCCCCGCCGCGGTCGCCGTCCGGTGGACACGCCGCTGCCGGGGATGCCCGCACGGCGTCGGCGGGGCCGCCCGGCGCGGCGAGCCGCCGCCGGTGTCCCCGGCCGCGTGCGGGGCGCCTTCCGGGGTGCCGTACGGTACCGCCTGTGACCGCCTTCAGCCCCGAGAACACCCCGGGCCGCCACGGCCCTTCCGCCACCGTCGAGGCCGCGCCCCGTGAGGTGGGCCGGGTGCGCACCGAGTACTCGCCCGCGTACGACGGCGACCCCGACCCCGGGGAGATCGTCTGGACCTGGGTGCCCTACGAGGAGAACGACGGCCGGGGCAAGGACCGTCCGGTGCTGGTCGTGGCCCGTGAGGCGGGCGGGACGTTCCTCGCCGTGCAGTTGTCCAGCAGGGGGCGCGACGGTCACCGGGAGTGGGTGCCGATCGGCAGCGGGCCGTGGGACCGGTCGGGCCGCGACTCGTGGGTCGGCGTGGACCGGGTGCTGCGGCTGCACGAGGAGGGCATGCGCCGGGAGGCGTGCGCGCTGGACCGGATGCGGTTCAACCTCGTGCGTCAGCGGCTGCGGGAGCGGTACGGCTGGAACTGACCGGCACCGGCCCGGACGGCAGGTCCCCGAAGCCCCGTTCGAACGCGGCGCGGACCGCGCTGCCGCGGGTGCGGTCCGGGATGCCGGACACCACGTGCCCGAAGGCGCCCGCCAAGCGCCCGCCCGGCTCCAGGCGCGACCGGAACGCCGCCGCGACGGACACCGCGTGGCCGCCGGGTGCGCGGTGGGCGCCCGCCGCCACGATCCTCCCCCCGTGGCCCTCCGGGCACGGGGGCACCCCCCTTCGATCCGGCTACGCTCCGCTCGTCCCGCGGGCGATGCCGCACGGGCGCGCGCTCACGGCGCCACCCCCGTAGCCGCCGTGACCACGCGACGCGCGGTCCCGCTCGTCGTGCTCATGCAGGCATCCTGAGCGATGCTGGTGATGCGCCGCAACGGAGTTTCCGCCTCCCCGGAAGGCCCGGGAAACGGGCGGAGAACCGCCCGGGAACAGGCCGGACGAAAGGACGGCCGAACCGGGACACCCCGTCAGGCGCCCTTGTGCCCACCGCCGCGAGGGTTTTGGGTGGACGGGTTGATGCCGGCCGGGACCGTTGGCGTTCCGGGCCGGTGACATGGTGGAATCTCAGGAGGATCCCCACATGTCCGATTCGGCAGGCGGCTGTGTGGAGCCGCGTACCGCCGTCACAGAAGCCGAGGTGGAAGCCCTGGTACGGGGCATCTGCTTCAAGACCGGACCTCCGCGCCTCCTCGGCGTCGAGGTGGAATGGCTCGTCCACGAGCTGCGGGACCCGCGGCTCCCCGTGTCACCCGAACGACTCGAAGCGGCCTACGCCGCGCTGCGGACCGTGCCCCTGGGGTCGGCGCTCACCATCGAGCCCGGCGGCCAGCTGGAGCTGAGCTCGCCGCCCGCCGCCTCCCTGATGGAGTGCGTCGGTACCGTCTCCGCCGACCTCGACGCCGTCCGCGCGGTCCTGCGCGAGGACGGTCTGGTCCTCACCGGCCTCGGCCACGACCCCTGGCACACCCCCCGACGCTTCCTGCGCGAACCGCGTTACGACGCCATGGAGGCCTGTCTCGACCGCACCGGCCCCGCCGGCCGGGCCATGATGTGCACCTCCGCCTCCGTGCAGGTGTGCGTGGACGCCGGCTACGAGGAGCCCGGCCCGCTCGGGCACGTACGGCGCTGGTGGCTGGCGCACCGGCTGGGCCCGGTCCTGGTCGCCGTGTTCGCCAACTCCCCGATCGCCGGTGACCGGCCGACCGGCTGGCTGTCCACCCGGCAGCTGCGCTGGGCACAGATCGGCGCCGGCCGGGCGGGTGCCCCCGCGCTGGACACCGACCCGCGCGGCGCCTGGGCCCGGCACGTCCTGGACTCGCCCGTGATGTGCGTACGGCGCGACGGCGGGCCGTGGGACGTGCCCCGGGGACTCACCTTCCGGGAGTGGATCAGGTCCGGCACGCCCGGGCCGCCGACCCGGGACGACCTCGACTACCACGCCACGACCCTGTTCCCGCCGGTGAGGCCGCGCGGCCATCTGGAACTGCGCATGATCGACGCGCAGCCCGGCGACGACGGCTGGATCGTGCCGCTGGCCGTGGTCGCGGCGCTGTTCGACGACCCGGAGGCCACCGAGACCGCCTACCGGGCGGTGAAGCCGCTGGCCGAGCGGGCGCACGGCACGCCCGCGCCGCACAACCCGCTCTGGCGGGACGCGGCCCGCGTCGGGCCGGCCGACCCGGAGCTGCGCGAGGCGGCCGCCACCTGCTTCGCGGCGGCGCTGCGCGCCCTGCCCCGGCTCGGCGCCACCACCGAGGTGGTCGACGCGGTCGCGGCGTACCGGGACCGCTATGTCGCCCGGGGCCGCTGCCCGGCCGACGATCTGCTCGACGAGCTGCGCGCGACGGCCGGCGGCGTACGTCCCCGCCCCCCGCACCCGTACGGGAAGGACACCTCCTCATGACTGACGCCGCCCCGGACGCCGAGGCCCTGCGCGAGCGCGCGGTCGCCTCGCTGATCACCGCGCGGGACCGCACCACGCTGCTCACCAGCTGCGTCGACGGGCCCGAGCTGACCGCCCAGCACTCGCCGCTGATGTCGCCGCTGGTGTGGGACCTCGCCCACATCGGCAACCAGGAGGAGCAGTGGCTGCTGCGGGCCGTCGCCGGGCACGAGGCGATACGGCCCGAGATCGACGCCCTGTACGACGCCTTCGAGCACCCGCGCGCCGAACGCCCGAAGCTGCCGCTGCTGCCGCCGGAGGAGGCCCGCCGGTACGCGGCCGACGTGCGCGGCCGGGCGCTGGACGTGCTGGAGACCGCCACGTTCCGGGGGACGCGGCTGACCGAGGCGGGCTTCGCCTTCGGGATGATCGCGCAGCACGAACAGCAGCACGACGAGACCATGCTGATCACCCATCAGCTCCGCAAGGGACCGCGGGCCCTGACCGCCCCGGACCCGGAGCCGGTGCCCCTGTTCACGGGTCCCTCCGAAGTCCTCGTCCCGGGCGGCCCGTTCACCATGGGCACCTCGGACGAGCCGTGGGCGCTGGACAACGAACGGCCCGCGCACCGGCGCGAGGTGGCGCCCTTCCGCATCGACACCACCCCGGTGACCAACGCCGCCTACCAGGCGTTCATCGAGGACGGCGGCTACGACGAGCCCCGCTGGTGGACCGCCGGGGGCTGGGCCCACGTCCGCCGCAACTCCCTGAGCGCGCCGTTGTTCTGGCGCCGGGACGGCCGGCAGTGGCTGCGGCGCCGGTTCGGTCTCACCGAGGCGGTGCCGCCCGACGAGCCGGTGCTGCACGTGTGCTGGTACGAGGCCGACGCCTACGCCCGCTGGGCCGGGCGCCGGCTGCCGACCGAGGCCGAGTGGGAGAAGGCGGCCCGGTACGACCCGGCCGGCGACCGCTCGATGCGCTACCCGTGGGGTGACGCCGACCCTGGTCCCGAGCACGCCAACCTCGGCCAGCGGCATCTGCGTCCGGCGCCCGCCGGGAGCTATCCGGCCGGTGAGTCGCCGCTCGGGGTACGGCAGATGATCGGCGACGTGTGGGAGTGGACGGCGAGCGACTTCCTGCCGTACCCGGGGTTCAGGGCGTTCCCGTACAAGGAGTACTCGGA
Organism: Streptomyces sp. NPDC000348; assembly: GCF_042898795.1. Lineage (NCBI taxonomy): Bacteria > Bacillati > Actinomycetota > Actinomycetes > Kitasatosporales > Streptomycetaceae > Streptomyces > Streptomyces sp. NPDC000348. Next base: position 68,490 of record NZ_JBIAZD010000023.1, on the reverse strand, counting down.
GGTGTTCTTCGGGCCGGAGCACAAGGTGCTGCGCGGCGGTTCGTTCGCCGTGGACCCGGTGGCCTGCCGGGGCACGTTCCGCAACTGGGACCTTCCGGTCCGGCGGCAGATCTTCTCCGGGTTCCGCACGGCGCGCTCGGAGGACGTCTGATGTGCCGTCACATCGCTTACGTGGGGCCCGGGGAGGCGCTGGGCGAACTGCTCGTGGCGCCGCCGCACGGTCTGTACCGGCAGTCCTGGGCGCCCCGGCGGCAGCGGTACGGCACGGTCAACGCCGACGGCTTCGGCGTGGGCTGGTACGCCGAGGGCGATCCGGTGCCGGCCCGCTACCGGCGGGCCGGACCGGTGTGGGCGGACCTGTCGTTCGCGGATCTCGCCCGTGTCGTGCGGACCCGGGCACTCCTCGCGGCCGTACGGGACGCGACCCTGTCGGGTGCCGACGCGGAGGCCGCGGCGGCGCCGTTCGCCGCCGGGACCTGGCTGTTCAGCCACAACGGGGCGGTGCCGGGCTGGCCGGGCTCGCTCGCGCCGCTGGTGCCGGCCCTGTCCGCCGAGGACGTGCTGTCGCTGGAGGCCCGCAACGACTCCGCGTTCGTGTGGGCGCTGGTGCTGGCCCGGCTGCGGGCCGGCGACGAGGAGGGGCAGGCGCTGGCCGACACGGTCCTGGAGGTCGCCGCGGCAGCCCCCGCGGCCCGGCTCAACCTGCTGCTCACGGACGGGGACACCGTCACCGCGACCGCCTGGGGCGACACCCTGTGGTACCTCACCCGGGCCGGCGGCGGCACCGTCGTGGCCTCCGAGCCCTACGACGACGATCCGCACTGGCGCGAGGTCCCCGACCGCACGCTGCTCGCGGCGAGCCGTACCGACGTCCTGCTGACCCCGCTCAAGGAACCCGGCGACGCCCTGACGTCCGCCGACGCACCCGCACCTGTGAGGGAGCCCCTTACGTGAGTCCGTTCCGTCTCACCCGCACCCTGCCCGAGGACACCACCGACGCCGCCCTGCGCGCCGACGTCCGCGAGGGCCTGACGGGCAGCCCCAGGACGCTGCCGCCCAAGTGGTTCTACGACGCCCGGGGCAGTGAGCTCTTCGAGGAGATCACCGGGCTGCCCGAGTACTACCCGACCCGTGCCGAACGCGAGATCCTGCGCGCCCGCGCCGGTGAGATCGCCGAGGCGTCCGGGGCCCGCACCCTGGTCGAACTGGGCTCCGGCTCCTCGGAGAAGACGCGGCATCTGATCGACGCCCTGACCGGACTGCGCACCTACGTCCCCGTCGACGTCAGCGAGAGCGCCCTCACCCTGGCCGGGCGGGCCCTGGTGGCCGAACGGCCGGGACTGGAGGTGCACGCGCTGATCGCCGACTTCACCGCCCGGCTGACGCTGCCCGACGCACCGGGGCCGCGGCTGGTGGCGTTCCTCGGCGGCACCATCGGCAATCTGCTGCCGGCCGAGCGTGCCGCGTTCCTCGCCTCCGTCCGCGCCCTGCTCGCCCCGGGCGACGCCCTGCTGCTGGGCACGGACCTGGTGAAGGACGAGCGGGTGCTGGTCCGGGCGTACGACGACGCGGCCGGTGTGACGGCCGCGTTCAACAAGAACGTCCTGACCGTCATCAACCGGGAGCTGGGCGCCGACTTCGACCCGGACGCCTTCGACCACGTGGCACTGTGGGACGCCGGACACGAGTGGATCGAGATGCGGCTGCGCTCCCGTACCGCGCAGACGGTGAAGATCCCCTCCCTGGGACTCGCCGTGGACTTCGCGGCGGGCGAGGACCTGCGCACCGAGGTGTCGGCGAAGTTCCGCCGGGACCGGGTGCGTGAGGAACTGTCGGCCGCGGGGCTGGAGCCGGCCCGGTGGTGGACGGACGAGGAGGGGAGGTTCGCGCTGTCGCTGAGCGTCGCGCGCTGACGGGAGCGCCGCGCCGCCCTAGTCGAAGGCCAGGGCCTCGGTGACGCGGCGCGCGGCGCGCCCGGCCTCGGTGGCCGGGTCGGCCCCGGTGAGCACCTCGGTCATGTACTCCTTGATCGGGTTGTCCGCCTCGACGGCGGCCCACCGGGGTGTGCCGGGGGTCGCCCGGCCCCGTGCGGCTCCGGCCGCCATGGCCGCGACCCCCTCCTCCCCCGCCACCGACTCGGCGAGTCCGGCCTTGTTGGGGACGTAGTTCATCGTGCGGGCCAGGTCGGTGTTCCACCGGGCGCCGGTGAGCGCGGCGACGACCTCGACGGCGTCCTCCCTGGCGTCGGTCCCGGCCGGGACCACGAGGTCGGACCCGCCGGTGAAGACGGCGCCGGGCCGGCCGGTGATCCTGCCGGGGACGGGGAAGTAGCCCAACTCGTCCTCCAGGCGCGGGTTCTGCTTGACGATGGCGCGCGCCAGCCCCGGTACGGCCACGATCTGCGCGACCTCGCCCCGCGCGAACACGCCGGCCTGCGGCGGGTGTTCCTCGTCGGCGTCGACCGGCCCGTCGCCGAGCGCCTGGAGCCGGCGGTAGAAGTCCATGCCGCGCAGCGCCGCCGGGCTGTCCAGCGTGCCCCGCCAGAGGCCGTCCCGTTCCTTGGCGAGGTCCCCGCCCTCCTCCCAGATGAAGCCGGCGAGCGTGTACCAGTCCTGTCCGGCGAGGTAGATGCCCTGGTTGCCGCCGCTGTCGAGCTTCTCGGTGAGGGTGAGCCACTCGTCGCGGGTCTTCGGCGGGGCGGTGACGCCGGCCTTCCGGAAGAGGTCCTTGCGGTAGATAACGACGCGGTTGGCCGCGTACCAGGGGATGCCGTACTGCTGGGAGCCCCACCGGCCGGGTTCGGCGAGGCCGGGCAGCCAGTCGTCGCGGCCCCAGTCGCGCATCGACTCCAGGGTGAGGTCGAGCAGTCCGTCACCCTCCGCGTACGTGGCGACCTGGGTGTTGCCGACCTCGATGACGTCGGGGCCGTCCGCCTCGTCCGTCTCCAGTGCCTTCTGCACCTTCTCGCCGATGCCGGTCCACTCCTGGACGCGGATGTCGAGGTCGAGTGCGGGGTGCTCGCGCTCGAACTCCTCGGTGAAGCGGTCCAGGTACTCCGGCGAGGCGCTGTGCCGCATCAACCACACGGTGACCGTGCGCCGTTCGGCGTCGCCGGGCATCAGCCCACAGCCGCTGAGCAGGGAGGCGGACACACAGACAAGGGCGGGCAGACGGCGTCTCACGAGGGGTCCTGTTTCTGTCTGACGGACAGGGCGGGGCCCGGCGTGGGGGGCGAGCGGGGCTCGGGCGGGCGCCCAGCATCTTGGTATGGACCAATGCGTAGGTCAAGGCCGCCGGGCGAGCGGGGCCGACGCCTCGCGCCCCGCCGCGGTGTGGGGCACGGTGGAGTGACGCGAGAGGAGCACTTCCATGTCGAATCACACCTACCGGGTCACGGAGATCGTCGGCACCTCACCGGACGGCGTCGACCAGGCCGTACGCAACGGCATCGAACGCGCCTCGCGGACCCTGCGCAATCTGGACTGGTTCGAGGTGACCCAGGTGCGCGGCCAGATCGAGGACGGAGGGGTCGCGCACTGGCAGGTGGGGCTGAAGGTCGGCTTCCGGCTGGAGGAGGCGGACTGAGCCGGGGCGGGGGCCGGGCCGCCGCTCAGGTACGCCCTTCCCGCTCCTGCGCGTCCTCCAGCTCCCCGGAGGGGGCCGTCCAGCGGGCGAGGACGACGGTGAAGCCAGCCCGCCGGGCGTCCTGGCAGACCAGCTCGTCGTCGTCCACGAGCACGCGGACGTCCCGGGCGCGGGCCAGGCGGCGCAGGACCGCCAGCTTGGTGTGGCGGGCCGGTCTGCGGTCGGCGTTCGCGCGCATGTGCAGGTCCCCCGCGGGCAGTCGCTGCGCGGCGAGCCAGTCCAGCGTGTCGCGCCGGCAGCGTTCGGGCCGCCCGGTGAGGTAGACGATCTCGCACTCCCGCGCGCTCTCCCGGACCAGTGCGACGCCCTCGGCGAGCGGCGGGTCATGCGGCGCGGCGGCGAAGAAGGCGTCCCAGTCGCGCGGTCTGCGCTCCAGGAAGCGCTGCCGGTGCGCCGTGTCGGCGAGGGTGTTGTCGAGGTCGAACACGGCCAGCGGACGCTCGGTGCGGTCGGTCACACCGCCCAGCGTAGACACGGGGCGTGCGGAATCCTGAGCACGCCCGGGTGTTGAACCCGGTATGAGTTCCGTGATCGCCTCGGCCCGCTTCTCCGTACTCGACCGCTCCCGCATCCGTGAGGGGCACACCGGCCCCGAGGCGCTGCGGGACACCGTCGCCCTGGCGCGGGAGGTGGAGCGGCTCGGCTACCACCGGTTCTGGGTCGCCGAACACCACGGGGTGCCGGGGGTCGCGGGTTCGGCGCCGACCGTGCTGGCCGCCGCCGTCGCCGGGGCGACCCGGACCATCCGCGTCGGCACCGGCGGGGTGATGCTGCCCAACCACCGGCCGCTGGTGGTGGCCGAGCAGTTCGGGGTGCTGGAATCGCTGTTCCCGGGGCGCGTGGACATGGGCCTGGGCCGGTCGGTGGGCTTCACCGACGGGGTGCGCAGGGCACTGGGGCGCGGCAAGGACGACGCGGAGGACTTCGCGGCCCAGCTCGACGAACTGCTCGGCTGGTTCCGGGGCACCTCCCCCACCGGGGTGCACGCCCGGCCCGCCGAGGGCCTGACCGTGCCGCCGTTCGTGCTCGCCATGGGTGAGGGCGCCGCGATCGCGGCTCGCGCGGGCCTGCCGATGGTCATCGGTGACCTCCGCGACCGGGACGGGGTGCGGCGCGGCATCGACCGCTACCGCGAACGGTTCCGCCCCTCGGAGTGGGCGAGCGAGCCGTACGTGGTCGTCTCCGGCACGGTCGCGGTGGCCGGCACCTCCGAGGAGGCCCGGCGGCTGCTGATCCCGGAGGCCTGGTCGATGGCGTACTCCCGGACCCGCGGCAGCTTTCCGCCGCTGCCGCCCGCCGAGCGCGTCGAGGCGCTCTCCCTGGGCGCCAGGGAGCGCGGCTTCTACGAGTCGGGGCTCAGCGGCCAGACGGCCGGCACCGAGGAGGAGGTGGCGCACCGGCTGGAGACGATCCTGAAGGAGACGGGCGCGCAGGAGGTGCTCGTCACCACCAGCACCCACGACCGGGAGGCGCTGCTGGACTCCTACCGGCGGCTCGCCGCGATCGCCGGACTGGACGGCGGCACGGCGACGCGCCGGTGAGACGACACCGGCGCGCGCTGGGGGCGGGGCTACTCGCGGCCTCGCCCGGGAACGTCACGGGCACGGCGGCCGGACTCCTCGTCCAGCTCCGTCTCGGCCTCGATGCGCTCCTTGCGGACCTCGCCGCGGACGGTCTCCTCGGCGGTCTTCTCCTCCGTGGTCATCCGGACCCGCTCGACCGGCACCGTCTCGGTCTCCACGACCGGACGCTCCTCGTGCAGGATGACCTCGTGTTCGTCCTCCTTGATGTCCGGGCCCGACATGGCCTCGCCGCGGTTGGCGTCCGTGATCGGCTCGCGCTCCACCCGTACTTCCTCGTGGCGCACCGGCACGGTCTGCTGGACCTCCTCCGTGACCACGTACTTGCGCAGCCTGGCCCGTCCGGCCTCGCGGCGCTCGACGCCGACGTGCATCTGCTCCTCGGAGCGGGTCATGGCGTCGTCGTCGTGCCCTCGGGTCCGGGCTTCGCCCCGGCCGCCGGTCATGCCCGCGGTGCCGGCGGCGCCCGCCGTACCGGCCGTGCCCGTGCCGGGTGACCGGTCGCGTTCGCCGGGCCCGGCCAGCACGGAGTCCCAGTCGATGCCGTAGTGCTCGTACAGACGGTGTTCCTCGTCCACCGACAGGTGGCCGCCCGCGTCGATGTCGACGTTCGGCGCGTTCTTGATCTTGTCCTTGCGGTAGGGGACCTCGAGGTGGTCCTCCACCAGGGTGGCGTCACGGATGGGGACGAACGACTCGCTGGAGCCGAACATGCCCGTTTTGACGGTCACCCACTCGGGGCTTCCGCTCGCGTCGTCGAGGAAGACGTGCTTCGCTTCGCCGACCTTGTTCCCCTCCTCGTCGTAGACGGGATGGTCCAGCATGATCGAGATCTCTTCGCGGGTGATCATCTTCCATCACCCTCCTTTCGCAGGTCGCCCCCTCACGGGTTCTCCCGGAACGCCCGCCAAAAACAGCATGAAAGCGACAAAATACGCTTACTTTTCCGCAGTGCTCACGCGTGGCGGCCGGCCTCGTGTCCCGCCACCGCCTCCGGCTGTGCCGCGCGCGCCAGGGCGCGGCGGTCGACGTGGCTCCCCGGCGGGACGGGAGCCCGCACCTCGACCTCGGCGACCACGCCACGGGCCGACGCCACCCGCCACAGCGAGGCGAGGAGCGTGTCGTCACCGACGAAGGCCGGCGCGGTGGCCGGGGCGCCCCGCGCCACCCGGTAGCGGATGCGGACCGGCTGCACCGGGACACCGGCGTCCAGCGCCGCCTGGAAGACCGCGCGGCGGAAGTGCCCCCGGGCCCGGCCGCACCAGGTGCTGCCCTCCGGGAACGCCGCGACCGCCGCGCCGCCGCGCAGGATCCCGGCGAGCGCGGCGACCGTGTCCGGCAGGGCGCGCAGCCGGTCGCGGTCGATGAACACCACGCCACCGCGCGCGGCCAGCGCCCCCGCCACGGGCCAGCGCCGTATCTCGGCCTTGGCCAGCATCCTGGCCGGACGGACCGCCGCGAGCAGCGGCACGTCCAGCCAGGAGATGTGGTTGGCGACGAGCAGCAGTCCGCCCGTGGGCTCGGCGGCCCCGGCGATGCGGACCCGGACCCCGGCGGCCCGTACGATCCCCCGGCACCACCGGCGCACCGCGCCCGCCGGGACCCGCCGCCCGAGCGGGAGCAGCGCGATCCCGGCGAGGACCAGCAGGCCCAGCGCCGCCAGCCGCAGCACCGCCAGCGGTACGGCCGCCGCGGACGCGGTCGGCTCCACGCAGCCCCGCGGGGTGCAGGGCGCGCCCGGCAGCCAGGCGCTCACCGGGCGGGGACGAGGGAGAGGAAGTGCCGCAGATAGCGGGGGTTGACCCGGTTCATCGGCAGCAGCACGTAGAAGTCGGCGACACCGAAGTCCACGTCGTGCGCGGGCTCGCCGCAGACCCAGGCGCCGAGCCGGAGGTAGCCGCGCAGCAGGGCGGGCAGCTCCCGGGGGGCCGCGGGTGCCGAGGTCCGCGGCCGCCAGGGCAGCAGCGGCCGCACCCGGTACTCCTCCGGCGCGAGGTGCCCCGCCCGCACCCGGTCCCAGGCGGCGGAGGCGAGCGCGCCCCCGTCGGCGAGCGGGACGGAGCAGCAGCCGGCCAGCCAGGCGTGGCCGTGGTCGGTCATGTAGCGGGCGATGCCGGCCCAGATGAGCCCGATGACCGCGCCGTCCCGGTGGTCGGGGTGCACACAGGAACGGCCGACCTCGACGAGGGACGGCCGTACGGCGTCGAGGGCCGACAGGTCGAACTCCCCCTCGGCGTACAGCCGTCCGGCGATCCCGGCACGCTCCGGCGGCAGCAGCCGGTAGGTGCCGACGACCTGACCGCCGGTCTCCTCGCGCACGAGCAGGTGGTCGCAGTACGCGTCGAAGGGGTCGACGTCCAGCCCCGGCTGCGGGGTGGCCAGCAGGGCGCCCATCTCCTCCGCGAAGACGTCGTACCGCAGCCGCTGAGCGGCACGCACGTCCTCCTCGTCGCGGGCGAGGGTGACGGTGTAGCGGGTGGGGGCGGCGGGCTGCGGGGGGTGGTCGACGGTCAGTGCGCCGGTCATGGCTCTCTCCTGATCACGCGCCGGGGCGGGGGTGAGGACACCCCTGTTCTTCCGATCCGGGTTGGCGTGTACGTGACCGGAGCCGGGAGCACGGATGTGGAGATGCTGAATGCCAGGGACGAAGAGCGGGACGGGGCCGGGAGGAGCACCTCTCCCGGCCCCGCCCGTCCGCACCTTCCGGCGGACGTCGGTGGAGCGCCCCGGAGGGGCGCGGGGCGTGACCTCGTGCGGCTCCGCCGCGCGAGGCTACCGCTTGCTCACCTTGCGGGTGGCCCGCAGCCACTCCTTGTTCATCCCCGTGATGGAGGTGAGCGGGATGCCCTTGGGGCATGCCGTCGCGCACTCGCCGGCGAGAGTGCACCCCCCGAACCCCTCCTCGTCCATCTGCGCCACCATGTCCAGCACCCGCGTCTCCCGCTCGGGCGCCCCCTGCGGCAGCACGTTGAGGTGGTTGATCTTCGCCGAAGTGAACAGCATCGCCGCCCCGTTGGGGCACGCGGCGACACACGCCCCGCACCCGATGCACTCGGCGTGCTCGAAGGCGAGGTCGGCGTCCGGCTTCGGCACGGGCGTCGCGTGGGCCTCGGGCGCGGACCCCGTCGGCGCCGTGATGTAACCGCCGGCCTGGATGATCCGGTCGAAGGCGGACCGGTCGACCACCAGGTCCTTCACTACCGGGAAGGCGGATGCCCGCCACGGTTCGACGTCGATGGTGTCGCCGTCCTCGAAGGACCGCATGTGCAGCTGGCAGGTGGTGGTGCGCTCGGGCCCGTGGGCGTCGCCGTTGATGACGAGCGAGCAGGCGCCGCAGATGCCCTCTCGGCAGTCGTGGTCGAAGGCGACCGGGTCCTCGCCCTTGAGGATGAGCTCCTCGTTGAGGGTGTCGAGCATCTCCAGGAAGGACATGTCGGGCGAGATGCCGTCCACCTCGTACGTGGACATGGCGCCGTCGGCGTCGGCGTTCTTCTGCCGCCAGACGCGCAGGTTGAGCTTCATGCGTAGCTCCGCTGGGTGGGGTGGACGTACTCGAAGACCAGGTCTTCCCGGTGGAGGGCGGGCGCCGTGCCGGTGCCCGTGAACTCCCAGGCGGCGGCGTAGGAGAACGCCTCGTCCCGGCGCGCGGCCTCGCCGTCGGGGGTCTGGGACTCCTCGCGGAAGTGGCCGCCGCAGGACTCGGCGCGGTGCAGCGCGTCGAGACACATCAGCTCGGCGAGCTCCAGGTAGTCGACGATGCGGTTGGCCTTCTCCAGCGACTGGTTGAACTCCTCACCGGTGCCGGGGACCTTGATGCGCCGCCAGAACTCCTCGCGGATCTCCGGGATGCGCTCGAGGGCCTTGCGCAGCCCGGAGTCGGTGCGGGCCATGCCGCAGAACTCCCACATGAGTTCGCCGAGCTCGCGGTGGAAGGAGTCGGGGGTGCGGTCGCCGTCCACGGACAGCAGCAGGTTGAGCCGGTCCTCGGTCTCGGCCAGCACCTCCTGCACCACCGGGTGTTCGTCGGTCACCTCCTCCTGCCGCGGGGTGCGGGCCAGGTAGTCGTTGACGGTGGCCGGGAGGACGAAGTAGCCGTCGGCCAGGCCCTGCATCAGCGCGGAGGCGCCGAGCCGGTTGGCGCCGTGGTCGGAGAAGTTGGCCTCGCCGATCGCGAACAGGCCCGGGACGGTGGTCTGGAGGTCGTAGTCGACCCACAGTCCGCCCATCGTGTAGTGCACGGCGGGGTAGATCCGCATCGGCACCCGGTACGGGTCCTCGTCGGTGATCCGCTGGTACATGTCGAAGAGGTTGCCGTACTTGGCCTCGACGGCCCCCCGGCCCATCCGCGCGATGGCGTCGGCGAAGTCCAGGTACACGCCCTGGCCGCCGGGGCCCACTCCCCTGCCCTCGTCGCAGACGTTCTTCGCGGCGCGGGAGGCGATGTCACGGGGCACGAGGTTGCCGAAGGAGGGGTAGATGCGCTCCAGGTAGTAGTCGCGCTCGTCCTCGGGGATCAGGTTCGGCGGGCGGGTGTCGCCCTTGGCCTTCGGCACCCAGATCCGGCCGTCGTTGCGCAGCGACTCGCTCATCAGCGTCAGCTTGGACTGGTGGTCGCCGGTGCGCGGGATGCAGGTGGGGTGGATCTGGGTGAAGCAGGGGTTGGCGAAGTAGGCGCCGCGCCGGTGCGCCCGCCAGATCGCGGTGGCGTTGGAGTTCATGGCGTTCGTCGACAGGTAGAAGACGTTGCCGTAGCCGCCGCTGGCGAGGACGACGGCGTCCGCGACGTACGTGTCGATCCTCCCGGTGATCAGGTCCCGGGCGACGATGCCGCGGGCCCGCCCGCCGACGACGATCAGGTCGAGCATCTCGGTGCGCGGGTGCATCTCGATGTTCCCGGCCGCGATCTGGCGCGACAGGGCCTGGTAGGCGCCGAGGAGCAGTTGCTGGCCCGTCTGGCCGCGGGCGTAGAAGGTGCGGGAGACCTGGACTCCGCCGAAGGAGCGGGTGTCGAGCAGTCCGCCGTACTCGCGGGCGAAGGGCACGCCCTGGGCCACGCACTGGTCGATGATCTCGACGGAGATCTGCGCGAGGCGGTGGACGTTGGACTCGCGGGAGCGGAAGTCGCCGCCCTTGACGGTGTCGTAGAACAGGCGGTGGACCGAGTCGCCGTCGTTGCGGTAGTTCTTCGCCGCGTTGATGCCGCCCTGCGCGGCGATGGAGTGGGCGCGGCGCGGGGAGTCCTGGTAGCAGAACTGGACGACGCGGTAACCCTGTTCGGCGAGCGTGGCGCCGGCCGAACCGCCCGCGAGCCCGGTGCCGACGACGATCACGGTCTTGCCCCGCCGGTTGGCGGGGTTGACCAGCTTGGCCTCGAAGCGGCGCTTGTCCCAGCGCTCGTGGACCGGCCCCGCGGGGGCCTTGGTGTCGGCGACCGGCTCGCCGGTCGTGTACTCGGTGTAGGAAGTCATGGTCAGCTCACCACTCCGGTCATGACGCCCACGGGGACGGCGAGGAAGCCGGCCGTGAGCAGCAGCGCGAGGGCATTGGCGGTGGTCTTGAGGGCGCGGTCGCGGGTGCGGCTGCCGACGCCGAGGGTCTGGGCGGCGCTCCAGAAGCCGTGCCGGACGTGCAGGCCGACGGCGAGCATCGCGACGATGTAGACGACGTTGCCGTACCAGGTGGAGAAGGTGTCCACGACGTTCTGGTAGGGCTTGCCGGTCTCGAAGCCGCCGGAGTGCACGGTGCCGGTGGTCAGGTCGAGGAGGTGCCAGACGATGAACAGGGCGAGGATGACGCCGCCCCAGCGCATGGTGCGCGTGGCGTAACTGGCGCGCGGCTTCCTGTGCACGTACTTGCTGGGGCGCGCCTTGATGTCGCGGCGGCTGAGCTGGTAGGCGGAGACGCCGTGGGCGACCACGGCGACCACGAGCACGACGCGGACGACCCACAGCGTCCACTCGTAGTGCATGAACGGCTCGCCGACCGTGCGCAGCCAGTGGGCGTAGTGGTTGAACTCGCCGGCCCCGAAGAAGATCTTCAGGTTCCCGATCATGTGGACGACCAGGTACAGCAGCATGATCAGGCCGCTGACCGCCATCACTGTCTTCTTGCCGACGGTCGAGTCCCACAGGGTGCGTGCGAGGGACGGCCGTCGGTCCGTCCGCGTTGCCGGAGCCATGTCCCAGACGCTAGGGCCGGAAGGCCCCATCGGTCCAAGACATGGTCCGGCTCGTTTCGATAGGGGGAGCCTATGCTGAGTGCATGCAGTTCCAGCAGCTCCAGTACTTCGTGGCCGTCGCCGAGACCCGGCACTTCACCCGGGCCGCGGAGCTGGTCCACGTCGCGCAGCCGTCGCTGTCGCAGCAGATCAGGGCGCTGGAGCGGGAGCTGGGGGCGGATCTGTTCCGGCGGGCGCGCGGGAACATCACGCTGACCGACGCGGGCGAGGCGCTGCTGCCACTGGCCCGGCGGATCCTCGCCGACGCGGACACCGCCCGGCACGAGGTGCAGGAGGTGGCGCAGCTGCGCAGCGGGCGGGTGCGGCTGGGCGCGACGCCGAGCCTGTGCACCGGGCTGCTGCCGGACGTGCTGCGCGCCTTCCACGACCGCTACCCGGGCGTCCGGCTGCTGGTCGAGGAGGGCGGCTCCCACGACCTGGTGCGGGAGCTGGCCCGCGGCGCCCTCGACCTCGCCCTGGTGGTGCTGCCGCTGCCGACGCCCTCCCCCGCGCTCACCACGGTGGAGCTGCTGCGCGAGGACCTGGTGGTCGTCTCCTCCCCGGACGCCCCGCGGCCGGGGAGGAGCCGGCGCACCGTGCGCATCGCCGACCTGGAGGGCGAACGCCTGGTGATGTTCCGGCACGGCTACGACCTGCGCGAGCTGACCGTGGCGGCATGCCGGGCGGAGGGCTTCGAGCCCGGATTCGCGGTGGAGGGCGGCGAGATGGACGCGGTACTGGGCTTCGTACGGGCGGGGCTGGGAGTGGCGGTGGTGCCGCGGATGGTGGCCGCCCGCTCCGGCCACGGACTGCGCGTCACCCCGCTGGCCCGTCCGGGCCTGCACCGCACCATCGCCCTGGCCCACCGCAGCGACGTGGCCCCGCCCCGGGCGGCCCGCGAACTGCAGCGGATGCTGCTGGAACGCTGACACGGCCGTGCGTGGGGTTCCCTCGCCCCCGCCGCCCCTTCCCGTCCCGTTCCCCGGGTGCTTCGCCCCCGGACCCCCGTCGCGCAGTCCCCCCGCGCCCCTTCAGGGGACCGGGATGCCCCGGTGGTGGTACATGCGCCGGCCCGTCCGGTCGTCGTGCTTGCGCCAGAGGGAGCTGCGGCGGGAGGCGCCCACCTCGGTGAACTCCGGGTCCAGCAGGCTCACCGCCTCGGCGGGCGAGGAACGCACGGCCGGGGCCATGAGCCGCGGCTCCCCCTCGATCGCCGCCCTCACCGCGCCCCTGTCCCGGTCAGATCCCATCTGATCCTTCTCCGTCCGTGAGAGCTGCGCCCCCAGGGGCGCGGGGCCGGCACGTGCGCGGCTTAAGCCGCGTGGGCGCGCGACGAGTCACCACCGGCCCGCGGCCGCCGGGCGGCTAGCCCGTCGCGTCCACCAGCGCCAGCTCGTGCAGCCGGTCCGGCGGGCCCGGGCGGGCGTAGTACCAGCCCTGGGCCGTGTCGCAGCCGAGGACGCGGAGCTGTTCGGCCTGGGCCCCGGTCTCCACGCCCTCCACCGTGACCGCGAGGTCGAGGCTGTGGGCGAGGGAGACGATCCCCTCGACGATCTTCAGGTCGACGGGGTCGGCCGGGAACTGCTGCATGCTCTGCGTGAAGGAGCGGTCCAGCTTCAGGACGCTCACCGGAAGCCGGCGCAGGTTCGCCAGGTTGGAGTAGCCGGTGCCGAAGTCGTCCAGCGCGATGTCGACACCCATCTCCGCCAGCCGGCGCAGCGGCTTCAGCAGGTCGTCGTCCGCGCCGATCAGCGCCGACTCCGTCACCTCCAGGCACAGGGCGTCGGGGGCCACACCGGTGCGCTCCAGGATGTCCACCGTGTCCTGCACCAGCCCGGGATGCGTGAGCTGGCAGGGCGAGAGGTTCACGTTGATGCGCAGCGGACCGAGCGCCTCGCCCCCGTGCCGGTCCCGCCACTCACGGGCCTGCCGCACCGACTGCTCCAGCACCCAGCGGCCCAGCGGGACGATCAGCCCCGTGTGCTCGGCGAGCGGGATGAACCGGTCCGGGGACAGCACCCCGTGCTGCGGGTGCAGCCAGCGCACCAGCGCCTCCGCGCCCCGCACGCTGCCGTCGCCGAGGTGCACCAGCGGCTGGTACTCGATGAAGAACTCGCCCCGGTCCAGGGCCGTCGGCAGCGCCGTGGTGAGTCCGTGCCGGGTGATGGCGCGGGCGTCGGCCTCCGGGTCGGCGAGCTCGAACCGGTTGCCGCCCGCCGACTTGGCCCGGTACATGGTGATGTCGGCGCTGCGCAGCACCTCCGCCGCGCTGCGCTCCCCGGCCGGCCCCTCGACGATGCCGATGCTGCCGCGCACGGTCAGCTCCCGGCCGTCCACGCTGATCGGGGCGAGCAGCGCGTTCATGATGCGGGCGGCGAGCTCGTCGACGGTGCGCTCGGTGTCGGGGCCGGTGGTCAACGCCACGAACTCGTCGCCGCCGAGCCGGGCCACCATCTCGCCGGACGCGGTGGCGCAGGCCTGCAGGCGGTCGGCGACCTCGACGAGCAGCCGGTCGCCGGCCGCGTGCCCGAGGCTGTCGTTGACGGTCTTGAAGCCGTCCAGGTCGAGGTAGCACAGCCCGAACCGCTGGCCCCCGCCGGCACCGAGCGCCTTCTCCAGCCGCTCGAAGAAGAACGCCCGGTTGGGCAGCCCGGTGAGCGCGTCGTGGGTGGCCTCGTAGCGCAGCCGGAGGTTGAGCAGCCGCCGTTCGGTGGTGTCCTCCATGAGGGCGAGCTGGTACTGCGGGTCGCCGTCGGCGTCGCGCAGCAGGGACACCGTCAGATTGGTCCACAGGACCGTTCCGTCCGGGCGGTGGAACGCCTTCTCGAGGTGGTAGTGCTCGCGCGCGCCGCTCACCAGCTCGTCGTAGAGCCGCCAGGTCTGCGGGGCGTCGTCGGGGTGGACCCACTCCTTGACCTTGCGGCCGCGCAAGGCCTGTTCGGACAGACCGAACATGCGCCGCAGCGCGCCGTTGACCTGCAGGACGTTGCCCTCCAGGTCGGCGATGCCGATGCCTATGGCCGCGCCCTCGAACACCGCGCGGAACCGGGCCTCGGTGGCGTGCAGCGCCTGCGCCACCACGCCCTGGGCCTCCAGCGCGGCCTGCGCGATGGCCTCCTGCTCGGCCAGCGTCCGCTCGCGCAGCGCCTGCGCGAACCCGGCGGCCATGGCGTGCTGGAGCCTGCCGGAGCGTGCCCGCAGGTCCTCCCGGTCGCCGTCCCCGCCGCAGTACAGGACGAGGTAGGCGTCCACGCAGTCCAGGGTCCGGCTGAGCGCCTCCGGGTCGGTGCAGTGCGCCTCCACCAGCGCGGCCCCGGCCGTCCGGCCCGCGTCCGCGTCGAACGACCGGGCCCGCAGCGCCTCGCTCAGCAGCCGGGCCAGCGGCAGCAGCCGCTCCTCGAACTCCGGGCGGGTCGACGACGTCGAGGTCACCGGGAAGACCGCCCGGCTCCAGATCGTCGCGAACCGGCGCAGTCTGTCCTCCGGCCCGTCCGGCTTCGCGCTCACGCCGTACGCCCCACGCCCGCGAAACCGGAGAACGCGTAGGGATCCTCGTCCTCCGGTGCGGTGTCCGGCCGCCACCTCGGCATCGGCACCAGTCCGGGTTCCACCATGTCGTACCCCTCGAAGAACCGCGCGATCTCCTCGCGCGTGCGCATGATCAGCGGGTTGCGAATGTCCTGGTACACGTCCACCGCCCCCTCGGCCCGCTCCGCCGGCAGCGGGATTCCCTCGTACGCGGCATGGGTGAGCACCAGCATGCTGCCCGGCGCGAGGGCCCGGCTCAGTTCGGCCACCGCCGCGTACGGGTCGTCCGCGTCTTCCACGAAGTGCAGTATGGCAACGAGGAGCAGCGCCACTGGCCGGTTCAGGTCGATCAGCCGCAGCACTTCGGGGCTGTCGAGGATCTCCCGCGGCTTGCGGAGGTCCGCGGCGACGATGTCCGCGCCGTCGTCGCCCTCCAGGACGGCCTGGCTGTGCGCCACGGCCACCGGGTCGTGGTCGACGTACATCACCCGTGCGTCCGGTACGGCCGCCCGGGCCACCTCGTGGACGCTGCCGAACGTCGGGATGCCGGAGCCGATGTCCAGGAACTGGGTGATGCCCTCACCGGCCGCGAAACGCACCGCCCGCCGCATGAAGGCACGGTTCGCCTGCATGATCTTGGGCAGGCCCGGCATGAACTCCATGGCCCTGCGGGCCGCTTCCCGGTCGACCTCGAAGTTGTGCGAACCGCCCAGGTAGTAGTCGTACATCCGGGAGACGCTGGGCACCGAGATGTCGATGCTCCGTGGGGCCCAGGCGGGACGCTCCATGTATCTCTCCGAGGCGTAGGCGATCCGGTGTTCGAGCAGAGGCTACTGATCGCCCGCCAAAGGAGCGACCCCAAACGGAAATTGACCATCCGTTCCCGGTCACTGCCAGTGGCACGTGCCTGTCCGGCGTCCCCCTCGGGGCGTGACGACAGGTGTCCGCGGCGTCCCGGAGAGTTCCGGGACGCCGCGGGGTGCACGGGGAGAAGGCGCCGGTCAGTCCCTGGTTGCCGGTGCGTGACGGCACAGCGGTCCGCCCCTCCGCACGCTGCGGAGGGGCGGACATACGGCCGGCGGCGTCCGGGGCGGACGACGCCCGGGAAGGTTGCTACTTCTCCGACGCGCCGACCGGTTTTCCGTCGGGCCGTACGGCGTACCAGGTGCCGCCGACGCCCTGGCCGTTGGTGTCGCCGGGAGCCTTGTCGCCGGCGAAGGTGTAGAGGGGCCAGCAGTTGATCGTCTGCTGGTCGGCGCCGTCCGGGCGGGTGAAGGTCATGTAGCCCTTCCTCTGGATGCCCTCGGTGTCGTCGAAGTCGACCGGCCGGACCACCGGCCACTTCTCCAGACAGGCGCCGGTGCAGGCCGAGACGGGTTTCGGCCAGGCCTCGTCCTTCATGAAGCGGTAGACGGTCATGCCGTTCCCGTCGACGACGATCTCGCCCAGTTCCGGGTCCTCGCGCGTGGAGAGCCCGGGCAGGTCGGCCGCCTGCGCCTTCTTGCCCTCGGGGTTCAGCGCGTACCACTTGCCGCCCACACCCTGGCCCTTGACGTCACCGGCGTTGACGTCCTTGACGTAGCGGTAGGCCGGCCAGCCGGCGACGGTGAGCTGCTCGGTGCCGTCGGCCCGGGTGACCGACCCGAGCAGCGCCTCGTCGATGCCCTCGCCGGCCGCGGCGTCGTCGGCGGGCACCGGCGGCCAGGTCTTGGCGCAGTCGTCCTCGCAGTTGGACGCGGGCGGCTCGGCGGTGTCCTGGTCGAAGCGGTACAGGGTCAGACCGAGGCTGTCGGTCACCACCTTGCCCAGTTCGGCGTTGGTGGAGACGTTCAGCTCGCCCGCCGTGCCGGAGGGGCCCGCCGACGCCTGTGCGCCGCCGCCCGCCTGGCCCGCGCCGGTGCCGATGCTGCCGACGTCCCCGGCCGCGGCCGTGGCACCGACGTTCTGGCTGGAGGCGGGCGGCGGACTGTCCTGACCGCACGCCGTGGTCAGGGCCAGCACCGCCGCGGCGCTCGCCACCAGTGAGGCGGTCCGCCAGGAGGTCTTCATCGTCAACTCCACATCATCGCAAGGGTCTTGCAGCGCCCTGCTGTGCCGCCGCTCGACGATGGGTACGCACGGGAGCACGGGTCGTGTTCAACGGCGACCCGGATTTCTTTTGTTAACTCCTTCGGGGCAATCAGCGGGATCCCGGGCGCGGCCCGGCGGCACACGACTCATGATCTTCGTCGTGCACGTACTCGTACCGACCCAATCCCGCTCCTTCGCACGCGCGTTGGCCGTGGCGACGCTGATCTGGACGCTCGTCGGCACACCCGGCACGGCCGTGGCCGACGCCTGCGCCTACGCCTCGACGGGGCCGGACGGCACGGAGGCGGTGGCGGTCGCGGGACACGTCACCTGGACCGACCCCCCGTTCTGCTCACCACCGCCGTCCCCCACCCCCACTCCCACCCCCACCCCCACGCACCCTCCGGAGCCACCGCCCCCGCCCCCGCCCGAGCCCACGCCGACCACACCGCCGCCGTCACCGGAACCCCGCCCCACCCCTCCCCCGGAACCACCACCCCCGCCGGCCGCCCGTCCGGCACCGCCCGCCGCCCGTCCGACGCCGGCTCCCACCCCGCCACCGCGCCCGCGCCCCTCGCCGCCGCCCTCACCGGCCCCGACGCCGTCGGCCTCGCCGAAGCCGCGTCCGTCCGTGACGCCCGTGCACTACCCGCGGTACCGCGCGGTCCCGGTCCGGCGGCCCTCCGGCGGTGCCACGTCGCCGCTCACCTTCGTCCTGCTCATCGCGACGCCCGCCGTGGTCGCCGTCGCCGCGCTGCGTCCGCGCTGAGGCACGGACCGGCCCGACCCCTCCTGGAGGCACCTCTTGCCGGAATGGCTTGTTCTCACCCTCGCGATGCTCGCCGCCTGTGCGGTCGTCGTGGTCATCACCCTCGTACGGCACCGCAGGGCGGCCGAGGACGAGGATCCCAGCGAGACCCCGGACGTCATCGAGTACATGACGATGTGGATCGGCGTGGTGTACGCCATCGTCCTGGGTCTCGCCATCGCCGGCGTCTGGGAGGGACGCAGCGCCGCCCAGGAGCACGTACGGGCGGAGGCGGTGGCGCTGCACGAGATCTCCGAGCGGGTACGGGTCTACCCCGCCGAGGTGCGTGACCGCATCCGGGACGATGTCAACGCCTATGTCGGACACGTCGTCACCGTCGAGTGGCGGGCCATGGCCGACGACGGACGGGTCACCGAGCGGGGCACCGAACTCCTCGACCGCGTCCGCCGGGACGTCACCGACCACCAGCCGCGGACGGACTTCGAGGCGCAGGCCTACCAGCCGCTCGTGGACCAGGTGGCCGCCGCCGACCAGGCGCGCAGCGCACGGGCCGGGTCGACCGGGGAGACCATGCCGGGCGTGGTGTGGTTCGGGCTGATCTCCGGAGCCGTCATCACCATCGGGATGATCTTCGCGCTGCAGATCCGGCGCACCACCCGGGAGATGGTCCTCGCCGGGCTGTTCTCGGCGCTGATCGCCTTCCTGCTCTTCCTCATCTGGGACTTCGACGCCCCCTACAGCCGGGGCCTCGCCACGTCGGCGGACCCGTTCCTGCGGCTCTTCCCGCACATCGGGGGCTGACACCGCCCGCGGGGAGCGGAGCGCCGCCCCGGATCCCGCGGGATCCGGGGCGAGCGGCGTGCGAACTCGTGCGCGACGGCGGCCCGGAGGGGACAGCGCTTCAGATCCGCTTCTCGGTGCGACGGCGCATCCAGAAGACCCCGCTGCCGACGGCCGCGGCGGTCACCAGGGCCCCTCCGATGGCCATGTCGGTCGGGGTCGCCCCGCTGGTGCTGCTGCCGCCGATGCCGCCGCGGACACCGCCGATGACGGTGAAGGCGGCCGGCCGGGTCAGGCTCCGGCCGGAGCAGTGGACCGTGATGTCGTAGGGACCGGGACGGGCGTCGGCGTCGATGGTGGCGATGCCCTTCGAGGTGTCGTTGGCACCGTTGATGGGCGTCAGTTCCGTCCGGGGGAAGGCGTTGGAGGTCGCCGTGCCGCCGTGGGGGCAGCCGTCGACCGTGATGGTCAGCTGGCCGCCGCGGGCGATGACGCTGGGCAGGGCGACGATGTTGGACGGGTTGGGAACCCGGCCGGAGTCCGCGACCGCCGCCGGGGCGGCGACCCCGAGGACGGCGACCGCGGCGCCGGCGGCCGCCAGGGCACGTGAATTGCGCATGTGATCCTCCGCGGAAGACGCCCCGGGTCCCGTTCCCGGTCGATCGGCGAGAAAGCGCCTCCCGGAAAGACCCTCAGTTGCCCTGTGCGCGGCCGCATTTCGGGAATGGTCCGTACCGGTGAGGCGAACCCCGCGCGGAAAACCGCGGGAGGGGAATCGCCGCAGGTCACGGACCGTCAGAAAATCTTCGTCCGGTACCGCCCCGGATGGCGCACCCGGTCGCGCCGGGGCCACCCGTTCGGCGCCGCCCCGTCGCCGGTTGCGCGTGCGGCATCTAGCGTTTTCGTCATGCGCGAGTGGTACGGCGACGGCCGTGTCGAGAGGGGAAGGCGAATGTCTGCTTTCGAGCCGGCCGAAGCCGAATGGGAGGCGCGGCGGAGAAGGCGCGCTCCGTGGGGCGTGATAGCGCTGGTTCTGCTCACCGGCCTCGCGCTCATCCGGAACGGCTCGGGGGAATTCGACGTGGGCCCGCCGCAGCCGGCCGGCGCGGCCGCCGCCGACAGCCGGACGCCCGGCGGCACCACGGCCGCGGCGGTGCGACCGCTGCCGTACGGGGTCCCGGACCGGGTCCGGATCCCGGCGATCCAGGTGGACGCGCCCATCATCCCGGTGGGCCTGGACGCGCAGGGCTGGGTGGACGCGCCGCCGCCCCAGGACCCCAATCTGGCGGGCTGGTTCACCGGCGCCGTCTCACCGGGCGAGAAGGGCACGGCGGTCGTCGTCGGTCATGTCGACAACGCGCAGGGACCGGCCGTGTTCTACGGGCTGGGGGCGCTGAAGAAGGGCAGCCACGTCGAGATCGCCCGCAAGGACGGGAAGACCGCCGTGTTCGAGATCTACGGCGTCGAGGTCTTCGCGAAGAACGACTTCCCCGGCGACCGGGTCTACGCCTCCAAGGGGACGGCGGAACTGCGGGTCATCACCTGCGGCGGCGGTTTCTCCCCGCAGAACGGCTACGACGGGAACGTGGTCGTCTTCGCCCGCCTGGCCGGGGACCGCTGAGCGGTCCGCGGCCGGGCGGGCGGTCCCCGCTCAGACGTACTGCCGGCGCGGCACGGTGACGTGGTACCCGGAGTCCAGCAGTCCGGGCAGATAGGTGCGCAGGGCCCGCACGCTCTGCGAGCGGTCGCCCCCGGCGTCGTGCGAGAGCACCACGACGCCGGGGGCGGCGCCGTCCGCCACCCGCCCGACGATGGTGCGGGTGCCGGGCGTGGTCCAGTCGAGGGTGTCGACCGTCCAGGCCAGCGGTTCCATGCCCAGCTCGGCGCCGAGCCGGAAGGCGGCGCGGTTCCAGGCGCCGTAGGGTGCGCGGAACCACTCGGGGCGCTCGCCGCAGGCCTGCTCGATGACGTCGCTGGTGCGTTCCATCTCGGAGCGGATCCGGGCCCGCCGCAGCCGGGTGAGCAGGGGGTGGCTCCAGGTGTGGTTGCCGACCACGTGCCCCTCGTCGGCCATCCGGGCCAGCAGGTCCCGGTTGCCGGCCGCCATCTCCCCGCACACGAAGAACATCGCCCGCACCTCGTAGCGGGCCAGGGTGTCGAGGATGTGCGGGGTGTAGCGGGGGTCGGGTCCGTCGTCGAAGCTCAGCACCATGGTGCGGCCGTCTCCGGGCACGCGCAGCAGGGGCTCGCGCCGCACCGGCGTCCCGCCCTGCGGGGCGGGCGGCGGGCCGTGGCCGGTCAGGGGCCTCAGCCGGTACTCGGAGGGCCTGAGCGGGCGGCGGGCCGCCCGGGCACCGGCGGCCGGGGGCGGCGCGGGGGCGGCCCCCTTCCCGGCGCCCGGCACCAGCACCGCGGCCGCACCGGCCGCGCCCAGGGAGACGGCGCCGGCGAGCAGCGCCCGGCGCCGGGTCGGCAACTGATCCTTCTGCATGACTCATCAGTCGCCCCGCGGAGACCCGGCGCACCCCGGTGACACCGGTGCGGCGGTACGGTTTCACCCGATCGACGCAGTGCGGGGCGGCGGACCCCGGGGATGCGCGAGGGCCCGGGGACGCGTAGGGGCCTGGGCCGGACTCCGATAGCCTCACTGCCGTGACGGAACAGCGGTCCCCTCGGTTCGAACGGGGCACGGACGGCCCGAAGGTGATCGTGGCCGGCGTGGACGGCTCGGACTCCTCGCTGCGCGCGGCGGCGTACGCCTCCGGTCTGGCCCGGCGCCAGGGCGCGCTGCTCGCCCTCGTGTACGTGCAGCCGGTGCAGGCCGCGGGAGCGGCGCTCGGCGCGCCGGTGGCCGACGCGGCCGAGGAGACGGCCGAGGACCTGGTGGCACAGGTCAGGGAGGCGATGGAGCGGGTCAAGGGCGTCTTCGACCTCCGCTGGGAGTTCCACACCTTCCGCGGCGACCCCTACAACGGACTGGTGAAGGCGGCCGACGACCTCACGGCGGACGCCGTGGTGGTGGGCGCCTCGCAGCAGGCGGGCCACCGGATCATCGGCTCGGTCGCGGTGCGGCTGGTGAAGGCCGGGCGGTGGCCGGTGACGGTGGTGCCGTAGTCCCGCACGGGCGTGCCCACGGTGCGCGGGGCGTCCTCCGTCGAGGGCGTGCCGGGGTGTGGCGTCGCCGCCGCGCTGCCGTACGCGGAGTTCGCGGGCCCGGTCGCGAGGGCCGGCTCGGCCACGCCGCCTCGGCCGACGGTCCTCACTCCCCCATCACGAGCCCGTCCTGCGCGGCGCCCCGGCTGAGGACCACGTTCCGGATCCGGTCGCGCACGGACTGCACCTCGGCGCCCCGGGCGATCGCCCGGTTGAGGTTGACGACCCGGCCGGCGTCCACGTCGAAGAACTGCGGGACGAACTCGGCCCGGGACACCTCCCAGCGCCCGCCGGGACGTCTCGGCGGGGCGAAGGTGAAACGGCCCAGGGTGGACTGGTTGCCGCGCGGGTCCTGGACGCCCTCGTGGTTGGTCATCCCGCCGGCCACCTGGTCGCCCATGCCGTAGACCACCCAGGTGCCGTTGACCTTCTCGTAGGCCTGCGGGACGTGGGCGTGGGTGCCGAGGATCAGGTCGATGTCGGGGCGGCCCCCGGTGGCCGAGGCGGTGAGCGAGCGGGCGAGGGAGAGCTGCCGCTCGTCGGGTGCCTCCTGCCACTCGGTGCCCCAGTGCAGCGAGACCACGACGACATCGGCCCCGGCCTCCCGGGCGGCCCGTGCGTCGGCGACGATCCGCGCCTCGTCGACGAGGTTGACGGCCCAGGGCCCGTCCGGCGGCAGCGGGAGGCCGTTGGTGCCGTAGGTGTAGGCGAGGTGGGCGACCCGCGCCGAGCCCGCGCGCAGCACGGTCGCCGTACGGGCCTCCTGCTCGGTGCGCGCCGAGCCGGCGTGGCGCACACCGGCCCGGTCGAGGGCATCCAGGGTGCGGCGGATGCCCTCGGCACCGTCGTCCAGGGAGTGGTTGGAGGCGGTGGAGCAGCCGTCGTAGCCGGTGGCGGCGAGACCGGCGGCCACCTCGGGCGGGGACTTGAAGAGGGGG
Source organism: Streptomyces sp. NPDC000348 (assembly GCF_042898795.1). Lineage (NCBI taxonomy): Bacteria > Bacillati > Actinomycetota > Actinomycetes > Kitasatosporales > Streptomycetaceae > Streptomyces > Streptomyces sp. NPDC000348. The sequence continues at coordinate 45,810 of NZ_JBIAZD010000023.1, read as the reverse complement.
TAGCCGGTGTAGTCGCCGTCTGTGCCGTACACGGTCTCCATGTGGCAGAGCGCCACATCGGCGGAGCCGACGACGGAGCGGACGCCGGAGAGCATCGGCCGGAAGTCGTACCCGGTGCCGCCCGCGTCGTAGCGGGCGCGTTCGATGATCGAGTCGTGGGGCAGGACGTCCCCCGAGGCGACCAGGGTGAAGCCGCGGGGTCCCGTGGCGGAAGGGGCCGGACGCCCCGGTTCCGGCGGTCGGTGGTCGCGGGCCTGGCAGGCGGCTCCCGCGGCGAGGACGACGGTCAGGACCAGGGCCACCTGTCGACTGCGTGTGATCATCACTCCACCCCGTTGTAGTCGTATTTATGGATAAACAGGTAAGAAGCTGCGTCGGGCCCGTCGCCGTTCCGACACGCTCTTTAGGCCGTCCGGCGTGCGCGGACGGCCGCCTCGACCGTTCGTCGAACCGTTCGTCGACGCGATCGACCGTCCGCCGCACGCCCGTGTGCGCGCCCTGTCCCCTCGTCGCGCCGTGCGCTGCCATACGGCCATGACGGCCGGAACCACACTCATGAACGGGACGACCGCCGAGCACGAGCTCGCCGCACTGCAGCGCGAGCACGGCCGGCCCCTCTTCGCGCTGCTGCTCCGGCTCTGCGACGGGGACCGGCAGCGCGCGGAGGATCTGGTCCAGGAGACCCTCGTACGCGCCTGGCAGCACCCCGAGGCCCTGCGCGCCGAGAACTTCGACTCCGTACGGCCCTGGCTGCTCACCGTGGGACGGCGGCTCGCCATCGACGCGCGGCGGGCCCGGCAGGCCCGGCCGGCCGAGGTCGGGGACGCCGTGCTGGAGAACGCCCGGGTGATCTCCGACCACGCCGAGCGGGCCGCGGCCGCGCTCGATGTCCGCGAGGCTGTGAAGACACTCACTCCGGAGCACCGTGAAGTCCTGGTGCTCGTGTACTTCCAGGGGGCGAGTGTGGCGGAAGCCGCGACGGCCCTCGGGATTCCGCCCGGTACCGTGAAGTCACGCGCGTACTACGCGCTGCGCGCCCTGCGCCGGGTGCTTCCCGGATACGCCTCCGACGTGCGGTGAAACCGGAGCCGGAGTCAAGCCTTCGCAAAGCGCCTTGCCGACCACCCCGGTTGAGTAATCGGCTGTCCTCATCCGTGTTCCGGACCGGGGGCCCGGGTTCGGGCGACGCGCACGCACCGGAGGAAGGCAGGAAGGGATGCTGCACAGAGGTCGAGAGAGCACGGACGGCACCGGCGACGGTGGACTGACCGTCCCCATGGCCTGGTTGTACGCCGAGTACATCGCCGACGAACTGCTGCGCAGCGGTGATCTGATGCCGCCGACGTCCTTCGAGTTCCGCGCGGGACGGGACGCGCTGGCACTGACCGTGTTCCTGTCCGACACCGACGGCGAGCTGTCCGGCATCCGGGTGGTCACCCAGCTGGAGACCTGGCTGTCGCTGACCGCGTACGACCAGCCGTGGCAGGAGTGGGTCCAGGGGCGCCTGCGGGACCTGTCCGCGGACGCCGCCGCGGCCGGCCGGAGCGCGCCGGACCCGGACCTGGAGCTGGCCCGGGAGGCCTGGCGCTGGCTGCGGGAGACGGAGCTGCTCGCGCCCGACCTGAACGCGGTGCCGGGCGGGGGTGCGGTGACCGGTGAGGACGAGGGCCCCAAGGTGTGGACGCCGGCCTGGCAGCTCGGGCTGCCGCTCGGGCACCTCGCCATCCATCTTTTCTAGGTTCCTCGCCGGTCCGGCCAATCCGCGGGCCGATCGGCTCCGAACCCCTTGGTTACGATTCGGCACGCCTCTTGAGTGATTCGGCCGGCTGGTGCGTACCGGTGGGAGCAAGGAGTAACCCCACCCGCACCCAACGGCACGAGGATTCGGCATGAGGTCCCTGGAGAGGCATCGCGACGTCGGCGCCTACGCGCTCGGCGTGCTGGACGAGGCGGAGGCGTTCCGCTTCGAGGACCACCTCGTGGAGTGCCCTCGGTGCGCTGTCCAGGTGACCGAGTTCGGCCCTGCGGCACGCCAGTTGATGCTGTACCGGAGTTCCACCCCGCGCCTGGTGCACCCGCTGGCCGCGCCCGGCCCGGGGATGCTGGACCGGCTGCTGTCACAGGTGGCGGCCCGCGACCGCGCGGGGCGTCGCCGGCTGCTGCTGGCGCTGGCCGCCTCGGTGGTGGTCGCGGTGTCCGCGCCGGCGGTCGCGACGATGGCGCGGGACGACGGCGGGAGCGCCGTGAGCATCGCGGCGACCGGCGAACGGTCCGGGGTGTGGGCGCAGGTGACCACCGAGGACGAGGCCTGGGGCAGCAACGTGGCGATCGAGGTCAAGGACGGTGCCGGTCCCCGCGCCTGCCGTCTGGTGGCGGTCGGCCGGGACGGCTCCGAGGAGACGGTGACCAGCTGGAGCGTGCCCCGTCACGACGCCCGCCCCCACACGGTGCTCGGCGGCTCCGCCCTGCACCCCGAGGACATCGCCCGCTACGAGGTGCGTACGACGGAGGGCGAGAACCTGGTGACGCTGAGGCCCCGGTGAGGCCGCGCCCGCACGGGCTCAGGCCGGGTCGGAGCCCTTCGCCACCACGAACTCGCTCCACACGCACTTGCCGCCGCCGCGTGCCTCCACGCCCCATACGTCCGTGAGCGTCTCGATCAGGAGCAGGCCCCGCCCGGAGACACCCGACTCGCCCGCCTCCCGGCGGCGCGGCAGGGCGCTGGAGGAGTCCTCGACCTCCACCCGCACGCGCCGCTCGCTGCCGGTGAGGACCCGCAGGGTGACGACCGCCGAGCCCTCGGTGTGCATCAGCACGTTGGTGATCATCTCGTCGGCGACCAGCTCGATCTCGTCGGCCCGGTCCTCCGCGCCCCAGGAGCCCGCCACCGTGCGGATCATGCGCCGGGCCTCGGCCAGCGCCTCCGGATCGCCGGGCGTCACCCGCTGCCTGAGCCGGCCGCCGGGCCGCGTGCCGTCCAGGGCACGGCGGCGCAGCAGGAGCAGCGCCACGTCGTCGCCGCCGCCGCGTTCCCCGGCCACGTCGATGAGCCGGTCGGCGAGGTCGCGTACGTCGTCGGGGCCGGCGGCGATCAGCGCCGAGAGGGTTTCCATGCCGTCGTCGAGGTCGGCGCCGGGCTGCTCGACCAGGCCGTCGGTGCACAGCAGCAGGGTGTCGCCGGGGGCGAGCTCCATCGTGCCGACCGGGTAGTCGAGCCGCCCGAACTCCGCGGACAGGCCGAGCGGCAGCCCGCCGGGGACGGGGACGCGCCGGCAGGAGCCGTCGGTGCGGCGCACCAGCGGATCGAGGTGGCCGGCCCGGACCACCTGGAGCACGCCGGTGGACAGGTCGGCCTCGGCGTAGAGGCAGGTCGCGGAGCGGTCGGTGTCGAGCTCGTCCAGGAAGACGGATGCGCGGGCCATCACGGTGGCCGGCGGATGGCCCTCGGCCGCGTAGGCACGCAGCACGATGCGCAGCTGGCCCATGACGGCGGCGGCGTGCGTGTCGTGGCCCTGGACGTCGCCGATGACGGCGCCCACCCGGCCCCCCGGCAGCGGGATCAGGTCGTACCAGTCGCCGCCGATGTCCCGGCCGGGGGAACCGGCGATGGAGGCGGCGCGGTAGCGGACCGCGAGGTCGGCGCCGGGCACGCTGGGGATGGTGCGCGGCAGCATGGCCTGCTGCAGCCCCTGGGCGAGGTCCATCTCCTGCTCGTAGAACATCGCGCGCTGCATGCTCTGGGAGATGCTGCTGCCCAGGGCGACGAGGATGTTGCGCTCCTCCGCGGAGAAGCCGCGCCGGTCGCTGTAGAGCAGGCCCATCGCGCCGATGGGGCGGGCCTGGACGATCAGCGGCAGATAGGCCGCCGAGGTGATGTTCAGGCCGGTGATGCCCTGCCACAGCCGCGGATATCGCTCGGCGAAGTCCTCCGGGGACTCGATGAAGCACGGGCTGAGGGTGCGCACCGCCTCGCTCATCGGGTACGGCTCGTCGATCCCGGTGACGTCGGTGCCGGGCACGAAGCTGCCCTCGGGGCCCTCCGCGATGAGCCGGATCCTGCCCGCCTCGACCCGTCCCATCACGAGGCTGGCCGCGCCCAGATGGGTGAGGCCGTGGGTGTCCTTGAGGACGTCGATGACGTCCTGCACGGTGCGCGCGTGGGCGAGGGCGGCGGTGGTGAGCTGGACGACGTTGGTCTGCCGGCGGCGGTGGTCCTCCTGGGCGGCCTGCTCGCGTCTGGCCTCGCTGTCGCTGAGCTCCTGGGTGGCGTCCCGGACGATGCCGATGATGCGGCGGGGCCGGCCGTCCTCGTCCCGGCGGATGTAGCCCTGGGTGTGGGTCCAGCGCAGGGAGCCGTCGCGGCGGCGGACGCGGAAGTAGGCGCCGTAGTTCTCGCGGCCGGCCTTCAGCGCCCGCGACACGACGCTGTCCAGGCGCAGGGCCTCGCCGGAGGGGACCCGGCTCTCCAGGGACTCGGGCCTGTCGTCGTACTCGTCGGGGCGCAGGTCGAAGATCTCGTGCGCCTGGGCGTCCATCTGCATCACCCCGGCGTCCAGGTCCCAGTCGAAACTGCCCATGCGGTTGAGCGCCAGGATCGGGTCCGGGTGGTCCGGCCAGTCGTCCGGGAGAGACAGGGGGCTCGCTCCCCGATCAGCCATGGGCCCACCTTGCCAGGATTCACGCGATTCTTCGACCGCTGGGCGCCTTCCGCCCGTGGGTTGCGCGGACCGCCCGGTGGTATACGGAGAGTCACAGAGGTCCCGGCGGGACGAGGCAGGAGGGAGCGCGCGGCCGTGGAGTGGTTCACCGCATCCGAGTACTGGACGGGCCGGCTGGTCTTCCAGCGGGCGCTGGCCGGGCTGTATCTGGTCGCGTTCCTGACGGCGGCGCTGCAGTTCCGTGCGCTGATCGGGGAGCGCGGCATGCTGCCGGTGCCGCGTTTCGTGGAGCGGGTGCCGCTGCGCCGGTCGCCGAGCCTGTTCCACTGGCACTACTCGGACCGGTTCTTCGCGGTGTGCGCCTGGACGGGGTGCGCGGTGTCGGCGGCGCTGCTGGCGGGGCTGGACTCGCTGCTTCCGCTGTGGGGCGGGATGCTGCTGTGGCTGGTGCCGTGGGCGCTGTACCTGTCGATCGTCAACGTGGGGCAGACCTGGTACTCGTTCGGCTGGGAGTCGTTGCTCCTCGAGGTCGGGTTCCTGGCCGTCTTCCTCGGCAACGACGAGGTGGCGCCGCCCGTCGTGGTGCTGTTCCTGCTGCGGTGGATCCTGTTCCGGGTGGAGTTCGGGGCGGGACTGATCAAGATGCGCGGCGACGCGTGCTGGCGGAAGCTGACCTGCCTGGACCACCATCACGAGACCCAGCCGATGCCGGGGCCGCTGAGCTGGTTCTTCCACCGTCTGCCGAAGCCGCTGCACCGGATCGAGGTGGCCGCGAACCACGTCACCCAGCTCGTCGTGCCGTTCCTGCTGTTCGCCCCGCAGCCGGTCGCCACGGCCGCCGCCGTGCTGATGATCGTCACCCAGTTGTGGCTGGTGCTGTCCGGCAACTTCGCGTGGCTGAACTGGATCACGATCGTGCTGGCCCTGCCCGCGGTCGCGTTCCCCTCCGATCCGCCGGCGGTGTCCGGGGCGCCGCTGTGGTATGTGGCGGTCGTCCTCGCGGTGTCCGCGCTGCTGCTCGGCCTGAGTCACCGGCCGGTGCGCAACATGCTCTCCCGCCGCCAGGTGATGAACCGCTCCTTCGACCCGCTGCACCTGGTCAACACCTACGGCGCCTTCGGCAGCGTCAGCCGGATCCGGTACGAGGTGGTCGTGGAGGGGACGGCGGACGAGGTGCCCCGGAAGGACTCCGACTGGCGGGAGTACGAGTTCAAGGGCAAGCCGGGTGATCCGCGGCGCTGGCCGCGGCAGTTCGCGCCGTACCATCTGCGGCTCGACTGGCTGATGTGGTTCGCCGCGCTGTCGCCCGCGTACGCCGGGCCGTGGTTCGGCGCGCTGGTGGAGCGGCTGCTGGAGGGCGACCGGGACACGCTGAGGCTGCTGCGCCGCTCCCCGTTCCCCGCGGACGCGCCGCCCCGGCACATCCGCGCCCGCCTCTTCCGCTACCGCTACACGACGTGGCGGGAGCTGCGGGAGACGGGCGCGTGCTGGGAGCGGACGTACGTGCGGGAGTTCCTGCCGCCGACCCGGCTGACGGGGGCGGCTCAGAGGCCGTAGACGCGGGTGGCGGTGGTCTCGAAGAGCTGACGGCGTCCGGCGGCGTCGAGACCGCCGGTCAGCGCCCGCGCGGTGGCGAGGACGTCGCCGTACGCCGCCGCGAGGGTGCACACCGGCCAGTCCGAGCCGAACATCAGCCGGCCGGGGCCGAAGGCGTCCAGCACGACGTCGGCGTACGGGCGCAGGTCGTCGACGGTCCAGGAGGCCCGGTCGGCCTCGGTGACCAGGCCGGAGAGCTTGCACACCGTGTTGGGCAGGGCGGCCAGGGCGCGGACGTCGGACGCCCAGGGTTCCAGCGCCCCCGAGGCGACGGGCGGCTTGCCCAGGTGGTCCAGGACGAAGGTGAGCCGGGGCAGCGCCCCGGCCGCCGCCACGCAGGCCGGCAGCTGACGCGGCAGGACCACCAGGTCGTAGACCAGGCCGGCGTCGGCCACGGCGGCGAGTCCGCGCCGTACGTCCGGGCGCAGCAGCCACCCGGGGTCGGGTTCGCCCTGCACCTGGTGGCGGACGCCCTTCAGGTACCGTCCGCCGGGCAGCGCCCGCAGCCGGGCCAGCTCGTCGGCGATGTCGGGGCGGGTGAGGTCGGTCCAGCCGACGACCCCGGCGACCGGCTCGTGGGCCTCGGCGAGCGCCAGCAGCTCGGGGGTCTCCTCGGGGACCGTGACGGTCTGCACCAGGACGGTACGGTCGACACCGGCCGCGCTCGCCTCGGGCGCGAGGTCGGACAGGCCGAAGTTCCGCCGCAGCGGCCGCAGTCCGGGACCGGTGAGCCAGTCCTGGTCGCGCACGGACAGGTCCCAGACGTGGTGGTGCGCGTCGACGGTCACGCCGGCTCCCCCTCGGGCGGCAGCAGGCCGCCGGCACGCAGTTCCCGCCAGAGGGCGGCGGGCACCGGGGCCGTGAACCGGTCGGCGCAGTCGTGGACCTCGGCCGCCGAGCGGGCGCCGACCAGCACGCTCGCGACCGCCGGATGGGCGGCGCAGTAGGTCAGGGCGGCGGCGCGCAGGGTGCTGCCGTGCCGCTCGGCGGCCTCCTTCAGCCGCAGGGCGCGGTCCAGCAGCTCGGCGGGCGCGCGGGTGTAGTCGTACGTCGCTCCCGGCCTCGGGTCCGCGAGCAGGCCGGAGTTGAAGGCGCCGCCGACGACGACGGAGGTGCCGTGCTCCAGGGCGGCGGGCAGCAGGTCGGTCAGGGCACTGTGGTCGAGCAGGGTGTGGCGGCCGGCGCACAGGACGACGTCGACGTCGGTGTCGCGGACGAAGCGGGTGAGCATCGCGGTCTGGTTCATGCCGGCGCCGATCGCCCCGACGACGCCCTCCGCGCGGAGCTTCTCCAGGGCCGGGTAGCCCTCGCGGAAGGCCTGCTCGGCGTGGTCGTCGGGATCGTGGAGGTAGACGACGTCGACGCGGTCCAGGCCGAGGCGTTCCAGGCTCGCCTCCAGGGTGCGGCGTACGCCGTCGGCGCTGAAGTCCCAGACCCGGCGGTGGGTGGCGGGGACGGCGAAGCCGTGGGCGAGGTCGTCGCCGCCGGCGCCGGAGGGTTCGAGGCGGCGGCCCACCTTCGTGGACACGGTGAACGCGTCGCGCGGGTGCTCGCGCAGGGCGGCCCCGAGGCGGCGTTCGGCCAGGCCGATGCCGTAGTGCGGGGCGGTGTCGAAGTAACGGACGCCGCGCTGCCAGGCGGCCCGCACCGCCTCGTGCGCCTCCTCCTCGCCGACCTCGGTGTACAGGTTGCCGATGCCGGAGGTCCCGAGGGCCAGCGCGGTGACCTCGACGCGGCTGCGGCCGAGCCGCTGCCGGTTCACCGGCTCTCCGGGCGCGGCCGCAGTCCCTGCATGCCGCCGTCGACCGCGAGGGCCGTGCCGGTGGTGGCGCCGGACAGCGGGCTCGCCAGGTAGGCGATGGCGCCGGCCACCTCGGCGGCCGAGACCAGGCGGCCGGTGGGCTGGCGGGCCTCGAGGGCGGCGCGTTCGGCGGCCGGGTCGTCGGCCGCGTCCAGCAGCCGGCCGATCCAGGGGGTGTCGACGGTGCCCGGGTTGACGCAGTTGACGCGGATGCCCTCGCGGACGTGGTCGGCGGCCATGGCGAGGGTGAGGGCGTGCACGGCGCCCTTGGTGGCGCTGTACAGGGCCCGCTGGGGCAGGCCCGCGGTGGCGGCGATGGAGCAGGTGTTGACGATCGCCGCGTGCGCGGAGGCGCGCAGGTGCGGCAGGCAGGCGCGGGCGGTGCGGACCATGCCGAGGACGTTGACGTCGAAGACGTGGTGCCATTCCTCGTCGGAGTTGGTCTCCACCGTGCCCCGGGCGCCGATGCCGGCGTTGTTGACCAGTACGTCGAGGCCGCCCAGGCCGTCGACGGCGGCGGCCACCGCCGCACGCACCGAGGCGTCGTCGGTGACGTCGGCGCGGTGCCCGGTGAGGGGTCCGCCGACCGTCGAGGGGTCGAGATCGAGTACGGCCACGGTGGCGCCGCGCTCCGCGAGGAGGTCCGCCGTGGCCCGGCCGATGCCCGAGGCGCCGCCGGTCACCAGGGCCGTCAGTCCCTCGAAGTCGCTCATGCGGTCCGCTCCTTGTCCTTCTGCGTGTCCGGGTCGGCTGCCCAGAAGGTGCCGTCGGGGTAGGTGTAGCGCGCCAGGGACTCCGGTCGCACGGCGGCGGAGAACCCCGGTGCGAGGGGTGCCGTGTAGTGGCCGTCGCGGATCACCACCGGGTCGAGGAAGTGGTCGTGCAGATGGTCGACGTACTCGATGACCCGGTCCTCGGTGGTGCCGGTGAGGGCCACGTAGTCGAACATCGACAGGTGCTGGACGAGTTCGCACAGGCCGACCCCGCCGGCGTGCGGGCACACGGGGACGCCGTACTTGGCGGCGAGCAGCAGGACGGCGAGGTTCTCGGGCACCCCGCCGACCCGGGCGGCGTCGATCTGGACGATGTCGAGGGCGCCGGCCTGGAGGAACTGCTTGAAGACGATCCTGTTCTGCGCGTGCTCGCCGGTGGCCACCTTCACCGGGGCGACGGCGCGGCGGACGGCCGCGTGGCCGAGGATGTCGTCGGGGCTGGTGGGCTCCTCGATCCAGTACGGGTCGAACTCCGCGAGGGCCTTGGTCCAGCGGATCGCCTCGTCCACGTCCCAGCGCTGGTTGGCGTCGACCGCGATGCGCACGTCCGGCCCGACGGCCGCGCGGGCGGCCCGGCAGCGCCTCAGGTCGTCGTCGAGGTCGGCGCCGACCTTGAGCTTGATCTGGCGGAAGCCGTCGGCGACCGCCTGCGCGGCGAGCCGGGTGAGTTTCCCGTCGTCGTAGCCGAGCCAGCCGGGCGAGGTGGTGTAGGCGGGGTAGCCGCGCTCCAGCAGCAGGGCGATGCGCTCCTCGGCGCCCTTCCGGCCGCGGCGCAGGAGGGTGAGGGCCTCTTCGGGGGTGAGGGCGTCGGTGAGGTAACGGAAGTCGATCTGGCGGACCAGCCACGCGGGGTCGGCCTCGGCGAGCAGTCGCCACAGCGGTTTGTCCGCGCGTTTGGCGGCCAGGTCCCAGAGGGCGTTGACGACGGCCCCGATCGCCATGTGCATCACGCCCTTCTCGGGTCCGAGCCAGCGCAGCTGGCTGTCGCCGGTCAGGTCGCGGTTCAGGACGGAGGGGTCGGCGCAGAGCTCGTCGGCGGACCGTCCGACGAGATGGCCGCGGAGCGCTTCGATCGCGGCGACCTGGACGTCGTTGCCCCGCCCGATGGTGAACGCGAACCCGTGCCCCTCGTGTCCGTCGGCGGCGTCCGTGCGCAGGACGACGTAGGCCGCCGAGTAGTCGGGGTCGGGGTTCATCGCGTCGGAGCCGTCGAGTTCGCGCGAGGTGGGGAAGCGGACGTCGTAGGTGTCGACGGCGGTGATGCGGGCGGGTCGCGGGGGCACGGGGGACCTTTCGGTGGGCGACGGGGGCGGTAGGGCGTCAGTCCGGGGTACGGCCGCATACTTATCAGACCACTTGGCGATTCCAACAGCCCTCGTACGGAGATCTCGCGCTTTTCGACCCTTGGTGGTCGGACCACTTCCGTCGTTAGACTGCGGCGGACCGGGTGAGTGGAGGAGTGGCGTGGAGGAGACGGCCCCGCAGAAGGGCACGGTGACGCAGCGCGCCATCGAGCGGATCACGGCGATGATCCGCGAGGGCGAACTGGAGCCCGGCGAGCGGCTGCCCACCGAGCGGGAGCTCGCCGCCCGGCTGGGCATCTCCCGCAGTTCGATGCGGGAGGCGATCCGCGCGCTCACGGTGCTGGGCGTGGTCGAGGCCCGGCACGGCTCGGGCATCTACGTCACCCGGCTGGAGGCCGGGGACCTGCTGGAGACGTTCGGGGTGGTGGCCGATCTGTCCCGGGGGCCGAGCCTGGTCGAGCTGCTGGAGGTGCGCCGCGTCCTGGAGTCGACGGCGACCGCGCTGGCCGCCGCGCGGATCACCGCGGACCGGCTGGCCGAGATCGGAAGGCACCTGGCGGCGATGAACGCCACCGACGACCCGGAGGAGATCCTCGCCCACGACCTGGCCTTCCACCGCGAGATCGCGGCGGCCGCCGGCAACGGGACGATGGCCGCGATCCTGGAGGGCCTGTCCTCGCGCACCTTCCGGGCCCGGGTCTGGCGCGGCTACCAGGAGGAGGGCGCCTTCGCCCGCACCCGGCGCGAGCACGCCGCGATCCACCGTGCCCTGGCCGCCCGCGACCCGGAGGCGGCGCGGGCGGCGGCGGCCGCGCACGTGGGCGCGGTGGAGGAGTGGCTGCGCGCCCGACTGGAGGGCTGAGCCGGCCGGGCCCGCTCCAGCCGCGGCGTCGGCACCCCGACGACCCGGGAGCCGCCGAAGGAGCGGACGGTCCGCACCCACCGGCCGCGCGGGCCGGGGCACTTCACGGGGTGCCGTCGGGCCGGTGCACCGGGTCCTCGTACCGGAAGCCGGGCGTGTCCCCGTCGGAGCCGGGGCCGAGGACCGCCTCCACGGTCCGCCCGGCCCGGTCCCCGGGCACGGCCCCGGCGCCGCGGGACGTCCTCCGGCGACCGCACGCCACGGCGGGTAAGCACAACTCGCCCCGGCCGCAACGGTGTTGCGGCGACCGGCCGCGAGGGCCTAGGGTCTGCCGGGTGACTGCCGGGTCGGCCGTGGGCCATTCATGCGAGGCGCTCCCGGCCTCGGTGTGAGGCCGGTGCGGGGCGCGCCCCCGCTCGCGCGCGGCCGGGCAGAAGCCCGTGGCCCGCCCCTTCTCTCCGTGTTCCCCTCCCCCCGTGGAAACCGACACCGGAGACGAATCCAGCCATGTCCGCAGCACAGCACGTCCAGTTGAACCACACCGCCGTCTACGCCAGTGACCGCCGGCACTCCGCCGAGTTCCTCGCCGGGATACTGGGACTGGAGGTCGGCGCCCCGTTCGGCCCGTTCCTGCCGGTCGACCTGGGCAACGGCGTCACCCTCGACTACTACGAGAAGCGGGACGAACCGGTCCAGAGCCAGCACTACGCGTTCCTGGTGCCCGAGGAGCGGTTCGATGCCGCGATCGCGCGCCTGGAGGCGGCCGGGGTCACCTACTACGCGGACCCGAGCCACACCGAGCCCGGCCGGGTCAACGGCCTCTTCGGGGGACGGGGCGCCTACTTCGACGACCCGGACGGCCACAACATGGAGATCATGACGCGGCCCTACGTCCGGCCGTAGCGGCGGAGCGCGAACCGCCCGGACGCGCCGTCAGTCGACGCTGGGCAGGATGTGGGGTTCGGCGAGGTCGTCCTCGTAGCCGGCGAGGCGGATCGGGGCCGAACGGGCCCACACGTCGAGGATGCCGAGCTCCCCCGGCCGGCGGGCGGCGCGCTCCGTGCGTTCCTTGGGGCGCTGATCGCTTTTCGTCTGCTCCGGCGTCACCGCGCACTCCTTTATGTGTCGGTCACCCTCGGGACGTACCGCGTCGGCCCTGTGCCTGGCGCCTGCGTCCGCTCGGGTCTGAGTGGAAAACCGTTCGGACGCGGTGGCGCCGGCGACTCGAGGGAGAGCAGGCCGGGGTGAACCGGCTGGTCCCATGACGGACCGTGGGTGCGGGTGGAACCCTGACTGCTGTCCGTCCGAACCAGACTAACCAAATGAGCGCCCCCCCGCTCGATGGGGCTCAAAACTCACGGTAACAATCGCGTTTCGGACCGTACCCAATCGTCGAAATATGCTCCCATTTCCCTATGAACGGGACCGGCTGTAGTCGCTCGTTCGAAGTACAGGGGCGTCCGCGCTTTCGACCGGGCCGCGTGGTCGGGGCGCAGTTCAGGTCCCGTTGGCCGCTGCGCAAGCTCGTCATGGTCTGCTGCCGCACGGCAACGGCCTACTCCCGGGAGGACCTGCGCATGGAGCTGCGCACCGTCGAGGAGCTGATGGACCTGCTGTACGCGTGCCGGGGCACGCGGGACGTCCGGGGCGGTGGCGGCACCCCGGTCGACGCGCACGACCACGCCCTGCGCACCGCCGCACTGCTGCGCCGCGGCCGGCCCGCGGACAAGGAACTCCAGGTGGCGGGCCTGGTGCGGCCCGTCGGCCAGCTGCTGTGGCCGGGTGAACCGGCGGCCGCCGACCGTACGGCGGACGCGGTGCGGGCGCTGCTCGGCGAGCGGGTGGCCGGCCTGGTCCGCCGGCACGCCCGGTACGGCCTCCCGGCCGACGACGACCTCCTCACCCTGCGCGCGGCGGACGAGGAGGCCCGCACCGCCTGCTTCGACGCCGGTGTGCTGGAGGACTGGCGCACCGTGCTGGAGCTGCTGGCGGCGCGCGGTTCCCGGTTGGGCATGGTCGACTGAGGCCCCCGGGCCCCCGCCCTCACCACCGGCCGGGCGCGTAGTCCTTCATGAAGACGCCGTACAGGTCCTCGCCCGCCTCGCCGCGCACGATCGGGTCGTAGACGCGGGCCGCGCCGTCGACCAGGTCGAGCGGGGCGTGGAAACCGGCGTCGGCGAGGCGCAGCTTGTCGAAGTGGGGCCGCTCGTCGGTGATCCAGCCGGTGTCGACCGAGGTCATCAGGATGCGGTCGGCGTCGAACATCTCCTGCGCGCTGGTCCGCGTCACCATGTTCATGGCCGCCTTGGCGGCGTTGGTGTTGGGGTGGCCGGCGCCCTTGTAACCGCGGTCGAACACGCCTTCCATGGCGGAGACGTTGACGACGTACGCACGCCCGGTGGACGCCCGGCGGGCGGCCTCGGCCATCGCCGGACGCAGCTTGCTGATGAGGATGAAGGGCGCCGTGTAGTTGCACAGCTGGGTCTCCAGCAGCTCCACCGGGGAGATCTGCTCGATGGTCTGGACCCAGGTGTTGGAGTCGACGACGTCGGGGAGCAGGCCGCCCGCGTCGATGGCGGTGCCGTCCCGGTGCCGGACCACGCTGGCGTTGCCCGCGACCAGCGCGAGGTCGGCCACCTTCTGCGCGTCGAGTCCGCTGACGCCGACGGGCAGCGCGGCCAGTCCGTCGACCGCGCCGGAGTTGAAGGCGCCGATGACGTGGTGGGCGGGCAGCTCACCGGCCGGCAGCGGGGCGTCCTCACCCTCGACGAGCGCGGCGTAGGCGGACGGCAGACGGCGCACGGTCTGGGTGGCGTTGTTGATCAGGATGTCGAGCGGGCCCTGCTCGGCGACCCGGTCGGCCAGCGCGACGGCCTGGGCGGGGTCGCGCAGGTCGATGCCGACGACCTCCAGGCGGTGCATCCAGTCCGCGGAGTCGTCCATGGCCTTGAAGCGGCGGATGGCGTCCTTGGGGAAGCGCGTGGTGATCGTGGTGTGGGCGCCGTCGCGCAGCAGCCGCAGCGCGATGTACATGCCGATCTTGGCGCGCCCGCCGGTGAGCAGCGCCCGCCTGCCGGTGAGGTCGGTGCGGGCGTCCCGCCGGGCCCGGTTCTCGGCGGCGCACTTCGGGCAGAGCTGGTGGTAGAAGTAGTCGACCTCGACGTAGCGGGTCTTGCAGGTGTAGCAGGAGCGCGGGCGCTGGAGTATTCCCGCGATCCTGCCGGGCTCGACGCGGGAGGACGGCAGGATGCCTTCGGTCTCGTCGTCGATGCGCTCGGCGGAGCCGGTGGCGGTGGCCTCGGTGACGGCCTTGTCGTGGGCGGTCTTGGCGGCCCGGCGCTCCTGGCGGCGGCGCTGCTTGACCGTGCGGTAGATGTGCGAGGTGGCCCGGCGGACCAGTATCGCGTCCGGGTGGTCGACGTCGAGCTTGTCGAGTTCCTCGAGCACGCCGAGGCAGACGGCCAGCCGCTCCGGGTCGATGCCGGGCCCGTGTGCCACCGCGTCCGTGGCCCCGGGGCCGTCCTGTGTCACCGTCATCGCCGCTGCCGTTCCCGCTCTGCTTCTCGCGGCGCTCCGTTCGCGTCCGCTGTCGAACGCGGGATTTTACTTCAGCGGCGGGCCGCAGCACCAAACCGCGTCCCTCAGCGGTCGCAGACGGCGGTCAGCGTCGTCACCTCCTCGCTCAGCGCGCGGGCCAGCCGGTCGAGGTCCGGGACGGCCGCACCGTCGGCGACCAGGCCGTAGTGGACGCGTCCGCGGTAGGTGGAGACCGCGACCGCGAGGGAGTGGCCGGGGGCCAGTGGCGCGAGCGGGAAGACGGCGCCGAGCGGGTCGCCGCCGAGCCTCAGGCCGAAGCCGGGCAGCGGCACGCTGGTGACCAGGACGTCGAACCAGAGCCGGGCCGCCTGGCCGAGCAGCGGTCCGCCGAGCCGGTGGCCGAGCGGCGGCACGTGCTCGGCGAGCAGGGCGACGGCGCCCGCGCCCCGGTGCGGCCCCGCGTCCTTGTTGCGGTCCATGGCGGTGCGCACCCGGGCGAGGCGGGCGAGCGGGTCCCGCTGGTCGACGGGGAGCCTCATCAGGTACCCGGAGAGCCGGTTGCCCTGCGGGTGGGCGGTGCGCGGCCGGCGCCGGGAGACGGGGATGAGGGCGCGGGGGGCGACGCCCTCGCTGCCGTCGCCGCGCTCGTCGAGCCAGCGGCGCAGGGCGCCGGCGACGACCGCGATCAGTACGTCGTTGACGGTGCCGCCGGCGCTCTTGCGGATCCGGTGCACGTCGTCGAGGTCGACGACCGCGCCGGCGGTACGGCGGGTGCCGCTGGGCGCGCAGGCCAGCGCGGGCGAGGAGCGCATGTCCAGGGTGGAGCGGGCGACGGCGGCGCCGATGTCCAGGGCCCGGCCCGCGTCGGCGAGGGCGTCCCGGACGAGACCGGGCATCTCGCGCACGTCCGGGAGGAGTCCGCGCGGCGGCTCGGCGGGGCGGGGCCGGGGTGCGGGGAGGTCCGTCGGGTCCATCAGCGCGGCGGCGAGGGTGAGGGCGCGCAGTCCGTCGGCGAGCGCGTGGTGGAACTTGAACAGGACGGCGAAGGAGGTGCCGTCCTCCCCCGGCAGCACATGGGCCTCCCAGGGCGGCCGGGTGCGTTGCAGCGGGCGTCCCATGAGCCGGCCGGCCGCGGTGTGGAAGTCGGCGGCCGAGGGGTGCAGCCGGACGTGGTCGAGGGGGTCGAAGCCGGGGTCGGGTTCGCGGGTGGCGCCGCCGAAGGCGAGGGACCGGCGCAGGGCGGAGGCGAGCGGCTGCCGCAGTGCGGCGGTCAGGGGCTCGCCGGGCGCCGGCCAGGTGCGGCGCAGCGCCGACAGTGGCTGCCGCAGGGCGAGCGGCTGCCAGGTGTCGCGGATGCGCATGCGCAGCCCCGGCACGGCGGCGGCCCGGGACGCCAGCAGATCGGCGGCGTGGGCCGCCGCGGAGGGCGAGCGGGCGGAGAAGACGCCGAGCGCCGCGAGGTGCATGGGGTGACCGGCGGACTCGATGTTCCAGAACGCCAGGTCGAGAGGGGCGAGCGGGTCTGCGGTCATGGGCGGGGCCTCGCGTCGACGACGGGAACGGATCAGCAGTCAATCGCTCCCGGCCGATTACGGTCAAGTACGATCTGGCTACACATAGTTAACAGCATGTGACGTCTCCGCCCCTCCCACCGGTGCGGCGGAAGGGGCGGGACGGACGTCACGGACGGGGCCACTGCCGCGTGATCACGGCCTCACGGCTCACGGACGTCACCCGGACGGGCGCGGCCCGCCGGAGGAACGGTTCATCGCGCGGCGCCCGCCGCCGGGCAGCCCGCGGGCCGTGCCCGGGAGGCGTCCCGGACGAGGGCCTCGTGGGCGGCCTTCACCCGGGCCGCGTCCGGCTTCATCACCCGCCGGTCGTAGGTGAGCAGACCGTTGAGCTCGCCCTCGACGTCCGTGATCTGGGTGTACACGGCGCCGTTGCCGCCCCGGCACACCAGCGCGCGCACCTCGTCGAGCTTGGCGAGGTAGTCGTCGGTGTAGGTCGCCGGGTCGACGTCGACGTACGACTGCTGCACGGACCAGGCGTGTCCGGGCACGGCGAGACCGAGGCCGCCGTACTCGCCGCTGACCAGGGCACGCCTGCCGTCCGGGCGGGGCGGGAGCGCCGGGCTGGGGTATCCGTGCTCGTCCATGATGTCGCCGGCGTTCCCGTCGGCCCCCAGGTTGAGCCCGGACTGGTTGTTGACCAGCCGGCTGGGGTCCCATGCCTTGGCCTGTTCGGCGATCCGGCCGATGTCGTACTGGCCCCAGCCCTCGTTGAAGGTGACCCACATGACGATCGACGGGCTGCTGATGTGCTCGTCGATCATCTGCTTCATCTCGCGCTCGTAACGGGCGCGGGCCCCGGCGTCCGGGTTCCTCCCGGCCGTCATGGCGGGCATGTCCTGCCAGACCAGCAGTCCGAGCCGGTCGGCCCAGTGGAACCAGCGGTCCGGTTCGACCTTGATGTGCTTGCGCACGGAGTTGAAGCCGAGCCGCTTGTGCGCCTCCAGGTCGTGGGCGAGGGCCTCGTCGGTAGGCGCGGTGTGCAGGCCGTCCGGCCAGAAGCCCTGGTCGAGGGTGGCCATCAGGAAGACGGGCTCACCGTTGAGGACCGTGCGCGGCACGCCGTCGACCTGCTCGACGGCGATGGAGCGCATCCCGAAGTAGCTGCCGACGCGGTCGGCGCCGACGGTCACCTCCAGGCGGTACAGGAACGGGTCGTCGGGCGACCACAGGCGCGGGTCGTGGATCTCCAGGGTGAGCGGCCCACCGGTGCGGCCGGTCGCCGTGGCGACCTTGCGCCGTCCCTCGTACGCGGTCGCCCTGACCGGTACGCCGTCCCGGACGCCCTTCGCCTCCACGGTGAGCCGCTCGCCGGGCACGTCCGGGATCAGCCGGAGGGAGTCGACGTGGTCGCGGGCGACGGGCTCCATCCAGACGGTCTGCCAGATGCCCGAGCTGGGCGTGTACCAGATGCCGCTGGGGTCCAGGCGCTGCTTGCCGAGCGGCGGATTCTCCCCGTCCGCGGCGTCGGTCGGGTCGTACACGCCGACGATCAGCTCCTGGGTGCGGCCGGGCTTCAGCGCGTCGGTGACGTCGGCGGCGAACTTGTCGTAGCCGCCCTCGTGCTCGGCGACCCTGGTGCCGTTGACGTACACCTCGGAGCGCCAGTCGACGGCGCCGAAGTTGAGCCTGAGGCGCTTGGCGGAGCCGATGTGCCAGTCGCGGGGCACGGTGAAGGTGCGGCGGTACCACATGCGGTCCTCGTGCCGCTGGACGCCGGAGAGCCGGGACTCCACCGGGTAGGGGACGAGGACGCGTTCCTCCAGCGTCCTGCCGACGGGCGGCCGCTCCCCCTCCTCGGCGGCGGCGAACTGCCAGCGGCCGTTGAGGTTGCGCCACTCGTCACGGGTGAGCTGGGGGCGCGGGTACTCGGGAAGGGCGTTGCCGGGGCCCACCTCGTCCGTCCACTCGGTGCTCAGCTCGTAGGTGGAGCGGTTGGGGCCGCTGCTCAGGAACGCGTCCACGGGGTCGCCGTCGGCGGCGGTCAGGCCGCCCTCGCCGTCATAGCGGATGTCGGCGCCGCCGCGGGCCGTGCCGGTGCTGTTGCCGACGACGGGCTCGGCGAGCGTGACCAGCAGCGCCTTCGGGTCGGCCGGGTCGGGTTCCGCCGACTCCAGGGGCCAGTGGGCGCCGCCGATCACCGCGTCGACGTGGTCGGTGAATCCGGCCGGGGGTGCTGCGAGCGGCTGGGGGAAGTCCAGCTTCAGCGTGCGGCCGGAGGCGAGGACGGTGGCGGCGAGGGCGCCGTCGTAGGGGAAGCCGTCCGGCAGCCGGAACGCCGACTGCGGTACGGGCTCCTTGCCGCCGCCGGGCTCGGTCCAGCGCAGGTGGAAGTTGGAGCCTCCGTAGTGCTCGAAGTACTCGACCTTGATGTCGTGGGCCCGTCCGGCGGTCAGCTCGACCGGCTCGGCGGTCTGTTCGCGGTCCCAGTCGTCGACCCAGTGGTCGATGGCGATCTCGCCGTCGATCCACAGGCGGAAGCCGTTGTCGGCGCTGACCGAGAAGGTGTGGGCGCCGGTCCTCTCCGGCACGATCTTCCCTGTCCAGCGGACGCTGACGTCGTCCGACCGGCCGGTGGTGAAGTTCAGGCGCGGCTCCAGGTTGTCGAAGTCGAGGTCGGGGTCGAAGGCGGTGGCCTCGAGTTCGTGGAAGTCGAAGGCGCCGGGGGCGGAGGCGGTGTAGTACTCGCCCCTCAGCCCGTGGATCTCCACCGGGTCGTCCTCCGCCGCGGTCGCGGCGGGGCCGGTCGCGGTGAGTCCGGTGACGCCCAGCGCGGCGGCCAGCAGAAGCGTGAATCGGTCCCTGAGTCGTCTGATGCGCACGGATCCTCCGTCGGTGAGGAAGGTGACGGCTCGCTGCTCAGTACGTGGATCTGGTGCTGTGCGTGTGCTGTTCTGTGCGCCGCACTCACCCGTACAACGTTGTCAAAGAACAGCGACTGGCATGACAACACGGATTCCGTCATCCGTCCAGGGACATGACAAAGACCCCGGTGGTCACGGCCGGCCGGGGCCCGTGCACCGGCGCCTACGGCACGATCTGTCCCTTGCCGAGCGCGATCACCCCGCCCTTGGACACCGTGTACAGCTCGGTGTCCCGCTCGGGGTTGACGCCGATCGTCGCGCCCGGCGGCACCTCCACGTTCTTGTCGAGCACGGCGCCGCGCACCACCGCGCCCCGCCCGATGTGCACGTTGTCGTGGAGCACCGAGCCCTGCACCACGGCCCCCGGATCGACGACCACGCCCGGCGACAGCACGGACCGGGTGACCTGGCCCCGGATCAGACAGCCGGCGCTGATGATCGACTCGCTCGCCATGCCGCCCGCGTTGAAGCGGGCCGGCGAGAGCTGGCCGGAGTGGGTGTAGACGGGCCACTGCCGGTTGTAGAGGTTGAACGCGGGGCGCTCGGCGATCAGGTCCATGTGCGCCTCGTAGTACGCGTCCAGCGTGCCGACGTCCCGCCAGTAGCCCTGGTCGCGGCTGGTCTCGCCGGGCACGTGGTTGGAGCTGAAGTCGTACAGCGCGGCCTCGCCCCGCTCGGTGAGCTGGGGCAGGATCGAACCGCCCATGTCGTGCACCGAGTTCTCGTCCTCGGCGTCCCGGTGGAGGGCCTCGATGAGCGCCTTGGTGGTGAAGATGTAGTTGCCCATGGACGCGAACACGCACTCGGGGTCGTCCGCGAGTCCGGGCGGGTCGGCCGGCTTCTCCAGGAAGCGGTCCACGGACCGCCCGTCCGGGCCCGGCGTGATCACGCCGAAGGCGGAGGACTCCGAGCGCGGCACCCGGATCCCCGCCACCGTGACCCCGGCCCCGCTCTCGATGTGCTGGGCGAGCATCTGGCGCGGGTCCATGCGGTACACGTGGTCGGCGCCGAACACCGCCACGTACTCGGGCCGTTCGTCGTAGACCAGGTTCAGCGACTGCAGGATCGCGTCGGCGCTGCCCAGGTACCAGCGCGGGCCGAGGCGCTGCTGGGCGGGGACCGGGGTGATGTAGTTGCCGAGCAGGCTGGACATCCGCCAGGTGGTGGTGATGTGCCGGTCCAGCGAGTGCGACTTGTACTGCGTCAGCACGCAGATGCGCAGGATGTCGCCGTTGACCAGGTTGGACAGCACGAAGTCGACCAGGCGGTACGTGCCGCCGAAGGTGACCGCCGGCTTGGCGCGGTCCGCCGTGAGGGGCATCAGGCGTTTGCCCTCGCCACCCGCCAGCACGATTCCCAGGACCGAAGGACCACCACGCCGCATGGCCGCTCCCCTCACGCCGAATTTCCCCAAGACTGCCCCCGGGGGGCCGGACTAAGCCTGTTCGAGGATCTCCTCGTAGAGCCCGGCCGTACGGCGGGCCACCGCGTCCCAGCCGAACTCGGTGACGGCCCGCTCCCGCCCCGCCACGCCCATCCGCCGGGCCGTGGCCGGGTCGCCGAGCACCGAGTCGAGCGCCCGCGCGAGGCCCGCCTCGAAGTCGTCGTCCGCCTCCACGAGTACCCCCGTCGAGCCGTCCGCCACGACCTCGGGGATCCCCCCGACCCGGGAGGCGACCACCGCCGTGCCGCACGCCATGGCCTCCAGGTTGACGATGCCGAGCGGCTCGTACACCGAGGGGCAGACGAACACGGCGGCGTGCGTCAGCAGCTGGATCACCTCGGGCCGCGGCAGCATCCGCGGGATCCAGTGCACGCCCTCGCGGACCCGGCTCAGCTCCTCGTACAGCTCACGGAACTCCCGGTCGATCTCGGGGGTGTCCGGTGCTCCGGCGCACAGCACGACCTGCGCGGCCGGGTCGATGCCGCGCACCGCCCGCAGCAGCTGGGGCACGCCCTTCTGCCGGGTGATCCGGCCGACGAACAGCACGTACGGGCGGGAGCGGTCGAGGCCGATCCGGTCCAGGGCGTCGGTACCGGGGTCGGGGCGGTACAGGTCCGTGTCGATGCCGTTGTGCACGACGTGCACCCGGGCGGGGTCGAGGGCCGGGTAGGCGGCGAGGATGTCCTCGCGCATGGCGCCGGAGACGGCGATCACGCCGTCGGCCGCCTCGACGGCGGTGCGCTCGGCCCAGCTCGACAGGGCGTAGCCGCCGCCGAGCTGTTCGGCCTTCCAGGGGCGCAGGGGCTCCAGGGAGTGGGCGGTCATCACGTGCGGGATGCCGTACAGCAGCTTGGCGAGGTGGCCGCCGAGGTTGGCGTACCAGGTGTGGGAGTGGACGAGCTCGCGGCCATGGAGCGCGGCGGCCATGGCGAGGTCCACGGAGAAGGTGCGCAGCGCGTCGTTGGCGCCGTCGAGCGCGGTCCAGGGGCGGTGGCGCAGCACACCGTCCGTCCCGCCCTCGCCCCAGCAGTGGACCTCCAGGTCCACCAGGGGCCGCAGTTCCCTGGCGAGGAACTCCACATGGACTCCCGCGCCGCCGTACACGTCCGGGGGGTATTCCCGCGTCAGCAGTCCCACTCGCACCCGTGAACCCCCTGTCTGAGCGGACGTCGACCTTCATGGTCACCCAGGACGGGGCTCGTGGGGAAGAGGGGGCGGTCGTGCTCCGGTCCGCCGCAGGTCGTCGGGAGCGCGCCCGCCGGGTCCCGGCACGGCGGCGGGGCGGGGTCCACGGCGCGCGGGAGGACCGGGCCCCCAGGGGGCGACCGGGGACGCTCCCTCTGAAGGCACCCACCCTGGGGATGACGGGGCCGCCGTCGTACTCCATCGGCAGTAGGACTCATTGAGTGCTCAGGGACGACGACGGGAACACTTCGACAGGGCATCGTGTTGATTATGGAAGCCGACCGTTCGCCGCGCCGGGTGCACCGCCCCGGCCTCACGCAGAGGAGCAGCCGATGAGCGCCCTCGCGTTGTCCGTGCTGTTGTCGTTCGTCTCTGCCGTGGCGTACGCCGGAGGGGCGATCGTGCAGGAGCAGGTCGCGGTGTCCTCGCCCGGCGCGCAGCAGTACGCACCGCTGCGCCGGCCGGGCTGGTGGGCGGCGGTCGCGCTCAACGGCCTCGGCGGACTGCTCCACGTGGTGGCGCTCGCCTACGGTCCGCTGAGCCTGGTCCAGCCCCTGGGCGCGCTGACCATCGTCTTCGCGCTGCCCATGGCCGCGCTGTTCGTCGGCCGGAGGGCCGGGGCGACCGCGTGGCGCGGCGCCATCATGGCGACGGTGGGCCTCGCGGGGCTGCTCTCCCTGGTCGGCGCGTCCGACGCGCAGTCGCTGAACACCACGCAGCGGGTGGCGGCGGCGCTGGGGACGGCCGCGGCGGTCGTGACGCTGATGGCCGCGGCGCGCGCCGTGCACCGGCATCCCGCGGTGCGCAGCATCCTGCTGGCCATCGCGTCCGGTGTCGCGTTCGGCATGTCCTCCGTCTTCACCAAGACCGTCGCGGTCGACTGGACCGGCGGGGTCCCGGGCGCGGACCTGCCCTCCCTGGCGGTGATCGGCGTCCTGGCCACGGTCGGCATGCTGCTCTCCCAGGCGTCCTACCGGGGCGCCGGCCTCGCGGCCCCGCTGGCCACGCTGACGGTGGTGAACCCGGTGGTGGCGGCCGTGGTCGGCATCACGATGTTCGGCGAGACCTTCCGCTACGGCACGACGGGCACGGCGCTCGCACTGAGCTGTGGCGTGGTGGCGGCGGGCGGTCTGATCCTGCTCACGACGGAGCGGCTGTCACGTGAGCACCAGGAGGCGCGGGCGGCGGAAGCCCCCGTGCCGGAGCCCGCGCCCGGGGCGGTTCCCGCGGAGGCCGGCGAGCAGCCGGCCGCCGACCCCGCCGAGCGGCTGCTGGCCGCGCTGGAACTCCCCGAGGACGTACGGGTGCCGGCCCCCGTGCCGGCACCGGGCGGCGCGCCGGACGACGCGGAGTGCGCCCCGGTGCCGCTGGTGTCGTACGCGCCCTTCTACGGCGGCCCGTACGTACCGGTGGCGGTGGTGGACCGGCACCGGACGCGGGTCAGATCCTGACGCCGCCCGCCCTCAGGTAGGCGACCGGGTCGATGTCCGATCCGAAGCCGGGCCCCGTCCGCACCTCGAAGTGCAGATGCGGGCCCGAACTGTTTCCGGTCGAACCGGAACGGCCGATGCGCTGGCCCGCGCCGACGGACTGCCCGCTCCTCACGGAGATCGCCGACAGGTGCGCGTACTGGCTGTAGCGGCCGTCGGTGTGCCGGACCACCACCTGGTAGCCGAACGACCCCTCCCAGCCCGCGCTGACGACGGTGCCGGCCCCGACCGACTTCACGGACGTGCCGGTGGGGACGGGGAAGTCGACGCCCGTGTGGTAGCCCTTCGACCAGGCGGAGCCGGCCTTGTGGTACGGCGTGCCGAGCGCGGCGCCGACCGGGGCGACCAGGTCACCGGTGGTCTTGGTGGCACGGTCCGCACGGTCCCCGGTGCGCTGGGAGGGGACCTTCTTCTCGGACTTCCTGTCGGTCTTCCTGTCGGTCTTCTTCTCGGTCTTCTCGGCTTCCCCGGCCTTCTTCCCGGCCGACTTCGCCGGTTCCCCGGCCGTCCTCGTCGTCCCGTCGGGCAGGGCTAGCCGCTGGCCCGGCATGATCAGGTCGGGATCGCCGCCGATGGTGGAGCGGTTGGCGTCGTACAGCTTCCGCCAGCCGCCGCCGACCCGTTCGTCCGACGCGATGCCGGAGAGGGTGTCGCCGCGGACGACGGTGTACATCTCGGCGCGGCCCGCGCGGGACTGGGGCGTGGTGTGCGGTTTGACGTCCTCGACGGAGGACCGGCCGGCCTTGTCGCCGCTGTCCTTGCCCGCGGTCCTCCCGTCTTTTCCACCGGGACTGTCGGCGGCCGGCCGGATGTCGGGGGTGCCGCCGCCCCGGGTCAGTCCGGCCCGTACCGAGCACGACGGCCAGGCGCCGGGCCCCTGTCCGTCGAGGACCTTCTCGGCGACGGCGATCTGCTGGTCCTTGGTGGCCAGGTCCGCGCGCGGCGCGTACCGGGTACCGCCGTACGCCTCCCAGGTCGACTGGGTGAACTGGAGCCCGCCGTAGTACCCGTTGCCGGTGTTGGTGTTCCAGTCGTCGGTGGACTCGCAGGCGGCGACCTTCTCCCAGGTCTCCACGTCGGCCGCCTGGGCGGCGCCGGTGCCCAGCAGCGGGAGCGCCATTCCGGCCCCGCCCGCGGTGACGGTGAGCGAGGCCCGGTTGATCCTGTTCGGCTGATACCGGCGATGCCGGCCGCGCACGGCCATGGAAATCCCCCTCGACAATGCGTCAGGAGGGGCAAAAGTAAGCGGTGCGAACCAGCCGTGACAAGACGGCTATCGGCCGCACGGATGCGCCAAGTGGCCGGGATTCTTCGCCCGTTGCGCCCCCCTCGGCACCCCGTGAGGGGCGTGCGCGGGCGGGTGTGCCGGTCCGCGGGGGCACGCGCGTGCGTGCGCCCGCTGAGCGCCGAGGGGCATCCGCGCGTATGTGCCTGAGCGGTGTCGTGTCGACCCGCGCGTGCACACGCGCGCACGGCGCGTCAGGATGGTCGACGGCAGGACTGGCGGGCACCGGCCGGCAGCACCGAGACTCGGCAGTACCGATACCAAGGTCACTAGGAGCCACCCCAATGAGCAGTTCAGCGCAGATCGGCGTCACGGGACTCGCGGTCATGGGCCGCAACCTCGCACGCAACTTCGCCCGCAACGGCTACACGGTCGCGGTGCACAACCGGACGGCGGCACGCACGCACGCGCTGGTGGAGGAGTTCGGACACGAGGGCGGCTTCGTGGCGGCCGAGACGGCCAAGGAGTTCGTGGCGGCGCTGGAGCGACCGCGGCGGCTGGTCGTCATGGTGAAGGCCGGCGAGCCCACGGACGCGGTGATCGAGGAGTTCGCCCCGCTGCTGGAACCCGGCGACATGATCATCGACGGTGGCAACGCGCACTTCGCGGACACCCGCCGCCGGGAGAAGGCGCTGCGCGAACAGGGCATCCACTTCGTCGGCATGGGCGTCTCCGGCGGTGAGGAGGGCGCGCTGCACGGGCCGAGCATCATGCCGGGCGGCCCGAAGGAGTCGTACGACTCCCTGGGCCCGATGCTGGAGAAGATCTCCGCGAAGGCGAAGGACGGCTCCCCCTGTGTCACGCACGTCGGCCCGGACGGCGCCGGACACTTCGTGAAGATGGTGCACAACGGCATCGAGTACGCCGACATGCAGCTGATCGGTGAGGCGTACCAGCTGCTGCGCGACGTCGCCGGTTACTCCCCCGCGCAGATCGCGGAGATCTTCCGCACCTGGAACACCGGCCGGCTGGACTCGTACCTGATCGAGATCACGGCCGAGGTGCTGTCGCACGTGGACGCGGCGACGGGCGAGCCGTTCGTGGACGTGGTGGTGGACCAGGCGGAGCAGAAGGGCACGGGCCGCTGGACCGTGCAGATCGCGCTCGACCTGGGCGTGCCGGTGTCCGGCATCGCCGAGGCCGTCTTCGCGCGCTCCCTGTCGGGTCACGCGGCGCTGCGCGAGGCCTCGCGCTCCCTGGCCGGTCCGAAGGCCGCACCGCTGGGCGAGGCGGAGGCGGGGGCGTTCGCCGACCGGGTGGAGCAGGCGCTGTACGCGTCGAAGATCGTGTCGTACACCCAGGGCTTCCACGAGGTCGCGGCCGGCAGCGAGGAGTACGGCTGGGACATCGACCTCGGGGCGGTCTCCGCGATCTGGCGCGGCGGCTGCATCATCCGCGCGGCCTTCCTGGACCGCATCCGCGCCGCCTACGACGCCCGCGCCGACCTGCCGAGCCTGCTGTCGGACGAGACGTTCGCACAGGAGATCGCCGACGCCCAGGACGACTGGCGCGAGGTGCTGATCGCGGCGACCCGCCAGGGCGTGCCGACCCCCGGCTTCGCCGCGGCCCTCGCCTACTACGACGCCCTGCGCGCGGAGCGCCTGCCGGCCGCGCTCACCCAGGGCCAGCGGGACTACTTCGGCGCGCACACCTACCGGCGCACGGACCGCGACGGCTCGTTCCACACGCTGTGGGGCGGGGACCGGTCGGAGGTCTCGGCCTAGCGCCCGGTGACAGGGCGGTGGGCGGCCGCCCACCGCCCTGCTTCCTCTCCCGTTCGGGTCAGCTCAGCGGTGGGCCGGGTTCCGGGTTCGGCACCGGCTCGGGGCCCGGCGGGATCGGCGACGGGGACGGCTCCGGCGGCCCGGGATGCGGCGGGGGCGGCTGCGGCCCCGGGCCCGGGGGCTGCGGGGTCGGCTCCGGACCGGGCCCCGGGGGCGGCGGGGTCGGCTCCGGTCCCGGGCCCGGAGGCGGGGGCTGCGGGGTGGGGTCCGGGCCGGGGGTGGGTCCCGGCGTGGGGCCCGGGGGTACGGGGTCCGGATAAGGGTTCGTCATGGCGCGTGTCCTCCGGCCTGTTGCTCGGCGTCGGCTCTGGACTACTCCCCCGCCTACCCGACGGCCGTCTCTCCAGTCACCCGCCCGCGTGACGGCGCGGGGCCGATTGCCGCCCCTGCCGGCCCGGCCGGAGGGTCAGGGGCCCGGGGTGAGCGTGTCGGAGCGGCCGGCCGCGAGGCGCGACCACTGGGGAATGGGGCGTCCGTCGCTCCGCAGCCGGACATGACCGACGGGCGTGCCCCGGACGGTGGGCCAGCCGGGGGGCGAGTCCTCCCACAGCTCCTGACGTCCGTACACGGTGAGGTCCATGAGCGCGTAGCTGTAGTCCATCGCCTCCACGCCGCGCAGGGTCGTCCAGTACGTCTCGAACACGCGGTCGCCGTCGCGCAGGTAGCACACGAGGTGCATCGTGCCGACGTGGCGCCCGGTCAGCAGCTCGTCCTGCGACGGCACCGCCGAGTACCACGGCACCTCCCAGCCCATGAAGTCGCGGTAGCGGCGGCTCTCCTCGTACGGGCCCTGGCAGAGGACCGCGTAGGTGATGTCGCGCGAGTGCAGGTACGACAGCTCCCTGGACCTGGGTGGTGACCCAGGTGCAGCCCTCGCACTGCCCGGCCGCGTCGTGGCCGTGGTGCCACATGAAGTAGTAGGCGATGAGCTGCCGGCGCCCTTCGAAGGCTTCGAGCAGGGTGGTGGGCCCGTCGGGCCCGGTCAGTTCGAGGTCGGCGGCCACCTCGACCATGGGCAGACGCCGCCGGGCGGCGGCGATCGCGTCGCCTTCCCGGGTGTGCGCCTTCTCCCGGGCCCGCAGACGGTCCAGTTCGGCCTGGAAGGTGGCACGGTCGGCCGTCGGCGGCAGCGCCGGAGCGCGGTCCGCGGGCCTGCTGTCGTGGTCGGTCACGGTCTTGTCCCGTCGTCGTGAGTCGTTGTACGTCCTCGTAAGTCGCCAGTCGCTGTACGTCGTCATAAGTCGCTGTCCGTCGTCGCGAACCGCTGTCCGTCGTCGTGATCCGCTGTCCGTCAGCCGGCCGTGTCGGGTTCGGGGCGCTCCGCCAGCTCCTTGATCCGCAGCAGACGCGTCTCCCAGGAGCGGCCGATCCGGTCGAGTTCTCGGGCCAGCGCACCGAGCCGGGCGCCGACGGCGAGGTGGACGACCTCACGCCCGCGCTGCTCCGACTCGACCAGTCCGACCTCGCGCAGCACCTCCAGGTGCTTGCCGATCGCCTGCCGGCTCACCGGCAGGACCCTGGCCAGCGCGGACGCCGACATGGGGCCCTCACCGAGCCGGGTGAGTATCTCCCAGCGCGTCGCGTCGCCGAGCGCGGCGCACACGGCGGGAAGAGCGGAAGCGGTCACAGGTGCCTCGCCGGGGCCGACGCGTTCTTCTCGACGAACGTCTTCGCGGCCGCCAGCTCGGTGACCCAGCCCTTGTCGTTGCCCTCGCGTTCCTTCAGCCACTCCGCCGGGTCGTCGGCGAGGCCGGAGAACCCGCTCTCCACCACGCGCAGGGTCACCCCGCCGCCGTCCCGCTCGTCGATCCAGAACTCGACCAGGGTCGAGGGCGCCGAGTCGTCCCGGTGCGGGGTGCCGATCCAGCGGAACGCCGCGTAGCGCGGCTTGTCCAACTCCACCGTCCGGAACCGGAACTCACCCAGTGACGGATGGCGCACCACGGTCACCTCGCCCTCGCGGCGCAGGTCCGGCTCGGCCTCGACCTCGCCGTCGTTGATGTACCAGCCGGGCCGTACGACCAGCTCCCACACCCGCTCGGCGGGTGCGTCGATGTCGATCCGCCGGGCGATCCGGTCGAGCTCGGCCAACTCCGCTTCGGTGCGGACGGCGTCGTTCACGGGTACCTCCGTCGCCAATTGACGTGCAACTCAACGGTTGCACACCTCGACAGTGCATGCAACACGAGAGTTGCATGTGACGGCCCACTTCCGGCTCACGCGTTTACCTGACGCGCACGGAGAAGACGTCGGATTCCGGGCAGGAGCGCTCCCGGGGCGGGCGCGGCCTCGCCGAGGCCGCGCCCTCAGTGCAGCCGGGCCGCCGCGGCGAGTCCCGGACGGGGGCTGGACAGCACGGGCACCCGGGTCGTGGTGAGCCGCTCGGCCGGCGCCATGGAGGCCTGGGCGAGGACGATCACGTCGGCATCGGCGACCGCGTCGGCGGCGTCCGCGACCCGACGTGCGCAGCCCGCCGGGTCGCCCGCCTCGAAGCGTGCCCACGCGCCCTCGACCAGCACGGTCCGCACCTCGACGGGCCGTCCGGCGCGAGCGGCCTCCTCCTCGACCAGCGCCACCGTCGGCCCGAGCGTGCTCTCCAGGGCGGCGAGGACGACGACGCGCGATCCGGCGGCCACGGCCGCGGCCGCCATCGGCCGGTCGACGCGCAGCACCGGAACACCGGCCCCGGCGGCAGCCGCCTCCGCGACCCCGCCGATGGTCGAGCAGGTGCACAGGACGGCCCGGGCACCACGGCCGACGGCCTCACGCACCCTCGCCCGTACGTCGCCGGCGACCGCCGCGGGGCCGTCGGCGCGGGCGCGCTCCAACAGGTCCTCGGCGACGAGATGCCGCAGCTCCAGTCCGGGATGCGCCTCGTCGCGCAGCGCGTCGAAGACGGGCACGTGCACGGGCGAGGTGTGCAGCAGGGCGAGCACGGGCACCTCAGAACCGCTCGGGATGCGCCGCCAGCCACTCCTTCGCCGCCCGGATCAGCTCCGGCCCGGCCGCCGGGGCCTGGTCGGGGTGGCGCTCGGCCCACGTGGCGACGTACGGGCAGAGCGGGGCGACGGCGCTGTCCTCGCGGGCGGCGACGGCGTAGAGCTCCCGGGCGAGGGAACCCGCGATGCCCTTGCCCTCGTGGGCGGGCTCGACAATGGTGTGCACGGGCACGAGCGCACGCCCGGGGGCGTCGAGCGGGAAGTACTCGATCCGCCCGACGACCTCGCCGTCCGCCACCGCCTCGAGCCGGCCCGCCGTCCGGTCGTCACGGATCTCGATGTCACCCATGGTCACCGTCACCCTCCTGCCTCGGTCTGCGCCGGTCAGGCCGTGGTGACGGCCCCCGGACTGCGTTCCTGGTCCGACCCCGGCACCGGTTCGGACGGGTCGGCCCCCAGGGACACGATGCGGTTGTCGCCGTCCACGTGCACCACCCGGGGTTCCAGCGCCCGCGCCTCGGCGTCGGCCACCTGAGCGTAACTGATGATGATCACCAGATCGCCGGGCCGGACGAGATGGGCGGCGGCCCCGTTGATCCCGATCACCCCGGACCCGCGCTCCCCCTCGATGACGTACGTCTCCAGGCGGGCCCCATTGGTGACGTCGACGATGTGCACCAGTTCCCCGGGCAGCAGATCGGCGGCATCGAGCAGTTCGGCGTCGATCGTCACGGATCCCACGTAGTGCAGGTCGGCCTGGGTGACGGTGGCTCGGTGGATCTTGGACTTGAACATGGTGCGCAGCATGTTGGACTCCTGGAGGACGGCTCCCTGCCTGCTTTGTGCAGGTCAAGGGCGGTCTTCACTGTACACGGGCACGCCTCCCGATCGAAGACCTCGCAGAACATCGTGCACCGCACCGAGCAGGCTTCCCGCCTGCACTTCTGCGCGAGCCAGGCTGTGGTGACGCCGCAGACCAGGCGCTTGTCCGGGTAGCCGTCTCGGACTGTTCGGGGACTGATGCTGATCAGATGCTGACTTACCTGACGGGACATCAGGAACAGGAGAGGTGGAGAACGAGTGACTCGGCCACGCCCACATCGGAGTCACGCCCAGCGTCTACGCCCATGTCCGACTCCGCCTCCAACGCCAAGCCATCGACGCCTTGGGTGACGCCTTCGACCCCACCGACGACGTCCTCGATGATCCGCCCGCAATGGCCGTCGTCAGCTGACGTTGCCATCAAACAGCGCAGAAGCCCCACCGAGAAGATTCCTCGGTGGGGCTTCTGATATTTCGTCAACCGCGCATCTTTAGATACTTCGCGATGATGACGGTTGCTCCATGAGTACCATTCCTTGCGGACAGGAATGAATCCAGCTCCTCGAACAGCACCTCAAGCGCTTTCGCCTCGTCAGCGCCCGAGAGTTCCATCCCGGCCCCCGAGCCTCCGGCTGCAACTTTCGCGATCTTCAAGACCAAGAAAGGCCACGTCAGATTCGCTTCAGTGTCCGCCTTAAGGGCCTCGACGCCCTTGCGGGCGATGCGGTGACGGTCGGCTCTCCAACGGAGCCACTTCTTCAATCCGAGGCAGTTGTTCCGGTCCGCGATCAGGTGGACCTTCGATCGCGACTTGTCACGGTTGGTCCATTCGATCCTGCCAGCGGCCTCCTCGGTGGCCGAACACCAGCAGCAACCGCCTCCAGATGAAGTCCGAGTTCGCCATGGAATTGATTACTACCGATACAACCCCAGGTGGCGTAGCAACCAGCTGCCCTGCCGACCTGGGACCAGCCCCGCTCGCGGGCGCGGGTGATCGTGGCACAGCAGGTCACGCGGAGGACCGCCGCGATGGAGTCGGCTGCGGCTTCCGTCTCGGCGTCGGGAATGACGACGGTCCCGAGGAGGCCCATGGCGCCGGCTCAGTGGACGAGAGGGCATGCGGCGGGCGACGGTCAGGGCATCCCGCGGGTAGCGGGACCGGTCGGCCGCCCGCGCCGACGGCCTGATGCCCTGCTCGCGGACCGCGGCTGCGGCCATGACAAGTACCGCCGTCTTGTGCGGGCTCTCGGCATCACACCGGTGATCGCCGAGCGTGGCGAGGACCACGGCAGTGGCCTGGACGTCATCCGGTGGGTGGTCGAGCGCACGATCGCCTCCCTTTTCGGCACGACTTCCAGATAGTCCGTTTCTCCGGTCCTCCCTGCCGCGCATGTCGCGTTCCCATGTCGGAGAAGGAAACGGGAAACAGCATCGATCGTCTTGTCCGCCCCGGCCAGACTGCCGCACGCTACGTGCAGCGCCGACTCGGCCGATGGCGGGAGGGGTTGGAGGTTTCCGTGCCACAGCCGTCCACCGGGTTCGGCGAGGAGTTGAGGAAGCGGCGTCTGGAAGCAGGGCTCAGCCTTACCGCCTTGTCCGGCTCCGTGCACTACAGCAAGGCGCAGTTGAGCAAGGTGGAGCGGGGCCTGAAGGCCCCCAGCCGTGATCTCGCCCGCCTGTGTGACGCCGCCCTCGGGGCCGGCGGGGCCCTGCTGTCCCTGCTCGCACCAGAGACCACCGACCCGCCCGTCGATCCGGCGCCGGGCTTTGTCCACGAGGAGGACTGGATCATGCAGTTGTCGCCGGACGGCCCGAACACCTTCCAGCCCTTGAGTCGACGGGATGCCCTAGGCGCCGGTGCCGCTTCGCTGATGGCGTGGCGGTCCGACAGCGCGGGCCCGGCCTCGCCGGCCGCGGGCGCGGACATGGTGGAAGCCTCCCGCTCGCTGTTCACCCACTACCGCAGACTCGGCCAGACGGTGGCGCCCGGTCTGCTCCTGCCCGTTCTGATCGCACAGACCCACACCCTGCGGGAACTGTCCGCCCACTGTGACAGCGGCACCCGTCGCCACCTGCTGGCCCTTGGGTCCCGGTACGCCGAATACGTCGGCTGGCTGGTGCAGGAGACCGGGGACGAGCAGGCGGCTCTGTGGTGGACGCAGCGCGCGGTCGATCTGGCGGCCGCCGGCGGCGACCGGGCACTGGCGGGTTACGCGCTGGTCCGCCGGGCCCTGATCACGCTGTACCGGGACGACGCCGAGCAGACGGTCGCTCTGGCCCGTCGCGCGCAGAGCAGGGCCCTGCCCCCGCGGATACGCGGGCTCGCCGCACAGCGCGAAGCCCAGGGCCACGCCCTGGCGGGTGACCGCCGGGCTTGTCTGGACGCGCTGGACCGCGCGCGTGCGCTTCTTTCTCTCCAGGACGAAGGGACCGACGAGCCGGTGATCGGCACCATGCACCTTCCCGATCCGGTCGGCATGGTCACCGGCTGGTGCCTGGTCGATCTCGGACAGCCGCGGGAGGCGAGCGAGGAACTGGACCGACAACTCGCCCTGGTCGGCGAGGACGCGGTTCGCACCCAGGTCAGGTACGGCGTCCGCCGCGCACTCGCCTACGCGTCGGCCGGCGAGATCGACCACGCCTGCGACCTGGCGGCGCCCCTGCTCGACGGAGTGGAGGCCGTGGGTTCCGCCACGGTCACGACCGACCTGAGACGGCTCACCCGCGCCCTGGCGCGCCACGCGAACCATTCCTCCGTACGCCGGCTGGGACCGCGACTCGGCACGTTGTCGCGCCCCTCCACCATATGAAGGAGTCACTGGCATGCCCCACGTGTTCATCAACTACCGCACCGGCGACGGCGAGCGGACCGCGGCCCTCCTCGACCAGGAGCTGTCACGTCGCTTCGGCCAGGACCGTGTCTTCCGCGCGTCCAGGTCCATCACCCCAGGGGAGGCCTACCCCGAGGTTCTCCTGACCGCGTTACGCCACAGCTGCGTGCTGCTGGCCGTCATAGGACCGGACTGGGCGAACTTCCGCAGTCGGTTGCAAGATCCCGACGACTGGGTGCGCAAGGAGATCGAGGCCGCGTTCGAGTGCGGGCTCGTCGTCGTTCCCGTGCTGGACGGCCGCAAGACCGACCGGCTGAACAAAGCGGCCCTGCCCCCCGAGCTGGCGCGGCTCGCCGATCTGCAGTCCGTACCGTTCGACAGCACCCACGACACCGAGGCCGGCGTCCGGCGTATCGGCGATCTGGTCGCCGAGCTGGTGCCCGAGCTGCGGGACCTGATCGAGCCCGGCGAGCCGTCGCCGACGTCGACCAGCGTGCACAACTCGATCGAGGACGTGAGTGGAACGTCCGTCCAAGCGGGCGACTTCAGCGGTGACGTCGGCGGCACGATCGTGAAGAACTCCCACGGCACGGTCCACACGGGCAGCGGCAGCATCTACAACAACTCACGCCATGTGTCGGGCGACCGCTACATCTCGGGCACCGGGACGACGTACACCGAAGGCGACCACCACGGGGACGTCCACCAGCGGTTCGGGGAGCCGGAGCGGCCCCAGGACGACCGACGGTGAGCACAGAACACACCACCTGGGTCGAGAGCACGCGAGGCGTCACGCACACGGGCGACGGCCACATCTACGTCAACCTCGGCTCCGCTGCCGACGAACCCCGAAAGCCGGTCTTCCGGCAGCTTCCCGATGACCAACTGCGCTGGACCCGGAGGGTTTTAGTCGCTCCGGTCAACATGGGAAGGGCACGCGACACGCTCGAGGAGACGGGCACCGTCATCCTCGACGGTGCTCCCGGCAGCGGTCGCTCGGCCACGGCTCGCGTGCTGTTGCGCGAACACCACCGTCCCGACGGTGCCTTCCGCGAACTCCTGCCCGCCGAGCGGGACGAGCTGCCGCTGTACGACGACCCGGCTTTCGTCGACCCGGGCGACCGGCTGCTGCTCGACCTGTCCACCGCGGAGGCCGGTCCGTGGCATGCGGCCCGGGGCGGCCTCCCCGCCCTGCGCCAGACGGTGCGCGAACGGCGGGCCCATCTCGTCGTCGTCATGCCGCACGAAGGGGCCCTCGATCCCGACCTGCAGCACTTCCGTGTCGAGATCGGACCGCCGGCTTTCCCCATGGAGGTTCTCAGACGACACCTGCGCGCCCACGGCGTGCCGTACGAGCAGTTCCTCCGGAACGACGTCACTGTCGACGAGTTCCTGAGCGAACACAAACCCATGCGGGAGATCGCCGACTTCGCCGACCGCATACGCCGTGCCCGCGAAACGGCCGGGACCGGCGAGGGATTCCCCGAGTGGTGCGCGGCCGCGAAACGTGCGCGCGCCGGGCGCCGCGCCGAAGTCGCCGACCGTGTCGCCGCTTTGCCCGACGCCTCCCAACGCGCCCTGATGGTCGCCGTGTCCATGCTCCACGGCGCGCACGCCGACGTGGTCCACCGGGCGGCCGCACTTCTGCTGAGCACGGTCGGGGCCCCCGAGGAGGAGACTCCGCTCCTCCAGCGCAAGGACCTCGCCCAGCGGCTGTCGGAGATCTCGGCCCGCCCCGGGCCGGACGGTCGCGTGCGGTTCACCGAGTTGGACTACGACTCCGCCGTCCGCGCCCACTTCTGGGACCACATGCCCGACCTGCGGCCGCACCTCGGCGCGTGGGCCGCGCGGGTCGTCGAGTCGAGCGACCCGCATCTCGTGCCGGACGTCCGCGACGGCCTGGTGGCCCGGCTGGCGGGTGAGTATCTGCGAACCGGGCGGCCCGACGCGCTCGCCGCGCTCGCCGATCGGTGGAGCGCACAGGGAGCGGGCAGAGCCCGGTCGGAGGCCGCGGTCCAAGCCCTCACCTGCGGTCTCGCGGACCCCGCCCATGGCAGGGACTTCCGCGAGCGGATCTACCAGTGGTGCGCGTACCGCCAGCTGACCGGTGAGTTCGCCCAGGTGCTGGTCCAGGTCTGCGCCGACGTCCTCGCGCTGGACCATCCGGATCACGCCCTGATCCGGCTGCACCATCTCGCCCGGCGTGAGCGCGGCACGGCCCATGCGCTGCAGGCCCTGTGCCACCTGGTGGCCGGCAGCCGACGGCTACGCCGAAGGCTGCTCGACCGGCTGGCACGCGGCGACCTCGCACCGACCGACCTGGCCATCTTTCTGCGCGTCAGCGATCCGGAGCCGCTCACGGACCGCTCCGTCACCACTCGCGCCCTGGTCGACGAGGACGGGGTACGACGCTCGCTGATCACGTGCTGGCGTGCCGTGCTGACCCACGCGGTGTCGCGGCCGGAAGGCCGACGCGTGGCACCACGGGCAGAGATACAGAGCTGGCTGCACTGGGCGGCCGAGGGCGCCGGTGACCGGGGGGAGGTCCTCCTCGACCTGCTGGTCGCCGCCGCCGACCGATGCGGGGAGGACCGGGGCGCGGCGTTCGCCGCGTTGTACGCGTCCGCGCGCCAGGCGGAGTGCGCTTCTCCGGGCGCCGGCGCCCACTCCGCCGAGACGACCGACCTGTTGCTCCACAAGATCGGCGTGGCACAGAACCTCGGTCCTACCACCCCGTCGGCATCGGCCAGAGGGAGTCGATCATGACGACCACACGCAAGACGACGACCGTGTTCCTCACTGTTCTGTGCGGCCTGCTGCTGACCATCGTCGGCCTGGTGCAGCGATGGCCCGGCTGGACCTGGCCGGCGCTGGCCGCGCTTCTTCTCGTACTGCCCGCGGTGACCTTCCGGGTGGCCTCGCAGCGCCGCGGCCCGGTGCCGGTCAGCTTCGAGGAGCAGCTCACGGCTGCCCCGGTGGAGCGAACCGAGTACCGCGTCAACCGAGTCGCGCTCCCGAGCCTCTGGGACGACTACCACTTCGTCTTCTCAGCGACCGTACGGTGGTGCTTCGCCGACGGTCCGGGGCGCGGCACGGTCGTCAACCCGGCCGGCCTCGCCGTCGACGCGGTCCTCAGCCGGGCCCGCGCGATTGCCGAGAAGCGGGAACCCGGCCACGCCTCGCTCCTTCGGCACGAACTCGGTGGCGCCCTCAGCCGCATGTGCCCGGATTCCACGGGCCACCTCCGGGCGATGGCGGAGGACATCAACCTCACGTTGCCCGACGAGGACCAGGAGCGTCTGGATCGGCTCGCCGGCGTGCGCAAGGACGAGGCGGTCTGGGAGCACCAGCGCAAGTACGAGCAGAGCAAGCGCCGGTATCTGGGCGAGGACGCCCTCAAGGACACCGGCAGCGCCGTCGTGTGGTGGCTCACCAGGAACGACGAGCACGTGGCCAAGACCGTGGCCGACCTCCCCTTGCTGGCGCAGCTGACCTCCGCCGCCAACGACGCCGACATCCCCGAGCGCCTGCTCGAGATGCTGCCGAACCGGCCAGGAGGACCCTGGACGCCGGACATCGGCACGGAGTCCGCCGATCTCCCAGCCCGTGAGCCCTCGGCTGCAGACCACCTGTCGGGGTTCTTCGAAGCTATGGGCTTCACGGAGGACGACGACCGGCGGGCGATGCTGGCCCGACAGTTCTCGCAGCTCATCGAGCAGCACAACCGCCACGAGACCGCGGAGGACCTCCTACGCCGATTCGATCCGCCGAGACCTCCCGCTCCCGAGACCGGAGCGGAACCGGCGTCCGACCCCGGGCCGCCGACCGACACGGTCTGACCGTCGACCGGAAGATTTCATCCCCGCGCATCCAGGAGGACGCGATGGACGCAGAACTGGCCGCGATGGCGGCATCGGGGGCCACCACCCTGGTCTCCCTCATGGTCACCGATTCCTGGACTCACGCCCGCGCACTGATGGGCCGGTTCCTGGCACGTGCGGGCGCGGACACCGTCGCGATCACCGGCCTGGACGACGCACGTGCGCGGCTGCTCCTCACGGGCACCGGGGCGGACGGGCGCGCCGCGTCCGGCATCGCGGCCGAGTGGCAGACTCGTCTCTGCGGGCTGGTGGAAGCCGGGGCGCTCACCGGCGAGGAACTGAGTGCTCTCGGGGCGTCGCTGCGCCGACTGGCGGCCGCAGCGGGCCGCCCAGCAACGGTGCACAACACCGTCTCCGGCGGCACCCAGCACGGCCCGATCGTCCAGGCCGGCAACGTCACCGGCCTGGCCTTCCCGGCGGATCCGTCCCCGCGCCGGGAATAGTCCCAGGGCAGGGCAGCAGGCCCCCTGCCGCGGTGCAGGTCAGCAAGCCGGAAACCGTCCGGCCCGATGCTGACCGTTTGCTGACCTGGAGGCGGCGATCAGGGCTCTGACCTGCGGAAACGCCCAAACGCTAGATCTTGGACTTGAACAGAGTACGCAGCACTTTGGACTCCCGGAAGACGGCTCCCTGCCTGCTCTGTGCAGGTCAAGGGCGGTCTTCACTGTATACGGGCACTCCTCCCGGTCGAAGACCTCGCAGAACATCGTGCACCGTACCGAGCAGGCTTCCCGCCTGCGCTTCTGTGCGAGCCAGGCTGCGGTGACACCGCAGACCAGGCGCTTGTCCGGGTAGCCGTCTCGGACAGTTCGGGGACTGATGCCGATCAGATGCCGACTTACCTGACGGAACATCAGAACGGGAGAGGTGGAGAACGAGCGACTCGGCCACGCCCACATCGGCGTCACAACCGGCGCCTACGCCCACGTCCGACTTCACCTGCAACGCCAAGCCATCGACACCTTCGACATCGCCCTCAACTCAACCAACGACGGGCCTGACGACTCGCCCGCCACAGCAGTTGTCCGCTGACGTTGCCGTCGAACACCTGGGAGCCTCCGCCGATTACCGATTCGACGGAGGCTCCCAATTTACGCCCGAGTGAACTCAGAAATCCTCGATGATTTAGAGGTTGTCTCACGTGGCCGCTTTCGCCAGTTTCTTGTAGCAGGTGAGGGCGGCGGCGAGGCCGAGGAAGTGATCACCCTTGCGTTCGTATCGGACGGTGAGGCGGCGGTAGCCGAAGAGCCAGCTGATCGTTCGCTCGATCCGCCAGCGGTGACGGCCGAGTCGTTCGCCGGACTCGATGCCGGGCCTGGCGATGCGCGGGGCGATGCCCCGCTCGCGGAGCCATCTGCGGTGCCCAGCGGAGTGATATGCCTTGTCGGCCCGGAGCTTGACCGGCCGACGGCGGCGCGGTCCACGCCGGGAGCGCACCGCCGGTATCCCCCGCACCAGCGGCCGCAGGGCGTGGGTGTCGTGAACGTTCGCGCCGGAGGCGCCGACGACGAGAGGAAGTCCCTGGGCATCGGACAGAACGTGCAGCTTGCTGCCCTTCTTGCCTCGGTCGACCGGGTTTGGCCCGGTCAGCGAACCCCCTTTTTCGCCCGTACGTTGGCGGCGTCCACGATGGCCAAGGTCCAGTCGATCTCACCGCGGGCCCCGAGCTCGTCCAGAACTGCCCGGTGCAGCTTTCGCCGGACTCCTGCCTTCGTCCAGGCGGTGAACCGCCGGTGCGCGGTCGCCGGCGAGACGCCGAACGTACCGGGCAGCAACTGCCATGCACACCTACTGGCCAGCACGTATACCACCGCAGCGAACACCTGCCGCTCGTCGACCGGGGCCGTGCCCCCGCCCTGCTTCCGAGGCGCGAACTTCGGCAGCAAGGGCTCCGTCAGAGCCCACAGACCGTCAGGGAGAAGACGAGAGGAAAGATCACCAGCCACGAGCAGCACCATGTCCCACACCGCTCAGACCACGTGAGACAAACTCTAAGTTCCGCGGCATGACGGATGTGCTGACGCGGACGGTGCAGCAGCGGCTTGAGCCGGAGGAACGTGCGGAGCTGTTGCGCGCGGAGCTGGCCGGTATCCCCTCCGCCCGGCCCGGCCGGTCCAGCGAGATCACCGCCGCCCGCCACGACAAGATCACCGCGCATCTCCGCGAGGCCGGCCTCGGCGCCCTGGCCGACCTCGGCTTCGTCGGCCTGGACGACCAGCCCGACGACGCCCCCGTGATCGTCACCGGCCGCAAGCCCGCCCGGAACCACCGATCACCGATGCCGAGAAGGAAGCGAACCGGCTGATCAGCCGCGAACGCGCCGCCGGCGAGCACGGGTTCGCCCACCTCGAGTCCTGGCGCATCCTGACCGGGGTCCGCACGAACGCCCGCCACGCGACCACCCTCCTGCGGGCCCTCCTCGTCCTCGCGAACACCGGGTCCAGAGGTGACCGACGATCACCCCCGCAGTGATCATGATGCTGACCGGCAGGAGTCCGTCACTCCCGGACCACACCAGCACCGCGAGCTGCGGAATCAGGATGAAACGGTCCCATTGCCGACCGTACCGGCCCACCGCCGACCGTACCGACCGCTTTCCGGCCGTCGTTCCCGAACGGTCCTCGGCCGACGGTCCCTCACTCGCACCTGAGACAATGGCGATCGGTCACAGCGGGGGCGCGATCGGTTGTGCACCGTTCTTGCCGCGGTCGGGGAGGACCGTGCTCGGCGGCGGTGTGGCTGAGGGCGGCGATGCCGTCGGAAGACGGGCTGAGGATACGGAGTGCTGCTGTTCATGCGGTTTCGGAAGAGCGCTGTCGTCGCGGTCGTGTGTGCCTTGGTCGCTGGTGTCTCGGGGGACCGTGCCGGCACCTCCGCGCCCGCGGGGGGACCTGTGGAGGACCTCCTGAACGGCAGGGACTGGGCTCACTTCGCCGGCGGGAAGCCCACGCCCGCAGGGGTACGGGTCACACCCCTCGACCGGCGCATCACACGCCAGGACGGTACCGGCGGACAGCCGAACCCACCGGTGAACCTGCGCGGTCCCCACATGGTGTTCCGAGGGGATGTCCGGATCGAAGCCGGCCTGCGGCGCACGGATGACACGGATGCCTACCTGCATCTGTACGGTGAGACGCCGGTCATCTACGACGAATGGCGCTACGAACGGCGCGGCGTGCGCATCGGCGTGGTCGGCGGGAGGCTCCGGATCGACCGCTGGGACGGGGACTCCGACAGACCTGCGATGACCCGGACCTTCGGGAGCGGCCTGGGGCTCGAAGTCCGCCTCGCCGTCGAAGTCCGCGCACACAGGCTTGTGCTGGAGGCCGACGGCAGGGTCGTGGGAACCGTTCCCGCGCGGGACGTCTTCGGCAGTGGCCGCATCTGGTTCGGCGCGGATGCGGGAGCCCGCGGGAAGGGCTGGACCCTCAGCGATCTCCACGCGCGGTCACTGGGACGGGGCCGGATGTCCGTCGTGGACGCGCCCGGCCTGCGAGTGCCCCGATCCAGCGATGCGATGCGTGATCTGGCGGCGGTTCTCCCACGCCCGATCCGTATGGGAACCGCCCTGGCCGCGGGCCCCTTGCTGACTGACAGCGCCTACCGCCGGACGGCGGGTGAGGAGTTCTCCATGCTGACGCCGGAGAACGACTTCAAGCCGCAGTTCGTCCAGCCTCGACGCGGCGTGTTCGCGTTCGCGGAAGGCGATACCTTGGTGGACTTCGCCGAGGCCAACAGGATGAAGGTGCACGGCCACACCCTCGTCTGGTTCGAAGCCCTGCCCGCATGGATGCGTGCCGAGATGACGCACGAGCAACGCAGGCGCGTCATGGTGGAGCACATACGCGCGGTAGCGGGCCACTTCCGGGGGAAGGTGGCGGAATGGGACGTGGTGAACGAGCCCATGTCCGACGAGGATGAGGACTACTCCAACGGCAACCGGGGCGTGCGGCCACAGCTGTGGTTCGAAGCGATGGGTGAGCAGTACATCGACATCGCCTTCCACGCTGCCCGCGAGGCCGACCCGCACGCGGTGCTGTACCTCAACGAGTACGGGGTGGAGGAGGACGGTCCACGCTGGGACGCCCTCTACGCGCTGCTGATCCGGCTGAAGGAGCGGGGCGTTCCGATCGATGGCGTCGGTTTCCAGGACCACGAATACGCCGTCGGCGACCGTACCGACCCCGAGGTCTTCCGACGCAAGGTCCGGGCTTTGGCCGAACTCGGCCTGAAGGCCCGGGTCTCGGAGGCGGACGTCCTCGTCGACGAGGACGAAGAGGACATCCAGGCCCGCCAGTTGGCGGGGAAACTCGCAGTCTGCAGCGAAGAACCCAACTGCACCTCGTTCTCGACCTGGGGTTTCACCGACAAGTACGGCTCCACGGCTGACCTGCGACACTATCCCCCGAGTCCGGGAAACGCTCTTCCCTGGGACGCGACGTACGAGGCGAAACCCGCCTACTGGGCACTGCGTGACGTCCTGGACGACGCTCGCCGCTCAGGTACTGGATAGGTACGGCGAACACCGAGAACGGGCCTTGTCCCCGAGGAGTGGACACCTGTTCGTGTCGTTATGCGGCGAGTGTCAAGGCAGCTGACTGCTGTTCGTAAGCGATCGGTGCCTGCTGTCCGTTCGCCGAGTGCCGTCGGCGGGTGTTGTAGCGGGTGGTCCAGCGGAAGACCGCCAGGCGGCAGGCGCGGGCCCCGTCGAAGCGGCGGGCGCCACCGAGCCGGCCTCGCCGCAGGCGGTGACCGATCTGGTCGGACGGTTGCGGGATGACCGCACGGATACCCCGGCGCCGTAGGTGGCTGCGGATGGCGCGGGAGGAATACGCGTGGTCGGCGAGAACGGCCAGGGGCCGGGTCCGAGGCCTGCCCGGACCAGTGCGGGGCACGCGGATGCGGGACATCACCGTCTCGAAGGCGGGTGCGTCACCTGCCTGGCCCGCGGTGACGGTGAAGACGAGAGGCCGTGCGCGGCCGTCCGCGGCCAGGTGGACCTTGGTGCTCAGCCCGCCGCGGGAGCGTCCGAGCGCGTGATCGGCGGGCTCGCCGGTGCGGGCCGCCCCTTTTGGAGTGCTCCGGCAGCGTGCTGGTGAGCCCGGACAACCGTGGAGTCCACTGACACGGTCCAGTCGATGTCCTCGTCGGCGTCCGCCGCTGCCAGGACGGTGGTGAGGATCATCTCCCAGGTGCCGTCCACGGCCCATCTGATCAGCCGCTTGTGAGCGGTCCGGAAAGAGCCGAGCTCGTCGGGCAGGTCCCGCCAGGGCGAGTTGGTGCGGTACTTCCACGCGATGGCCTCAAGGGTGCGGCGGTGGTCGGCCCATCGCCGCCCGCGGACCGGATCCGCCGACATCAACGGCTCGATCCGGTCCCACATCGCATCGGTGATCACCCATCGGACGGACACATCCGATCAACCGACCAACCCATCAAAGAGAGATGCGCTAGCTGTCCTCACCGACCGGCGCGCGGCGCCGGCGGGGGATTGGCCCCCTCGCCCCTCAAGGGTGCCCGTGGGGACTGAACCGCCCCCGCCCC
Source organism: Streptomyces sp. NPDC000348 (assembly GCF_042898795.1). Classification (NCBI taxonomy): domain Bacteria; kingdom Bacillati; phylum Actinomycetota; class Actinomycetes; order Kitasatosporales; family Streptomycetaceae; genus Streptomyces; species Streptomyces sp. NPDC000348. Next base: position 3,639 of record NZ_JBIAZD010000023.1, on the reverse strand, counting down.
GTGCGCACCCCCCAGATTTCTGGGATGGAGTACCTGCTGCGCTTTCGTCAGTATCAGGACAGGCCGGCGACGTCAGCCGACGCCGGTGACGCAACCAACCGGAAACCCCGCCCTAGGAGGTACCGTTGCCGCTCCGAAGAAAACTCATGACCACGCTCACCGCATGCCTCGCGGTGGTCGGCATCGCCATGGCGAGCGCCTCACCCGCGCAGGCGGCCCACATCTACTTCAAGCCCGACTTCCGCTTCAACCCCGACGACCACTACCAGTCGGACCGCGGCTACCTGATCATGCAGGGGGACGGCAACTTCGTCCTCTACTGCACCTCGCCTGCGGGCAAGTACCTGTGGGACACCGCGACCGACGGCAACCCCGGTGCCTACGCCGTCTTCCAGGGCGACGGTAACCTCGTCGTGTACACCAAGGAGGACATCCCGATCTGGGACTCCGGCACCTGGGGCCAGGGCGCGACGTTCGCGCGGATCAGTAACGACGGCAACTTCACCATCTACCGCGACATCACCCACCCGCTCTGGTCCACCGGCACCGCGAACCGCTGCTGAGCAGCGGGCCGAGGCACGGCCCAACGCAACACACGTCAGCGGCGCGGAGACGGAGCCGCGCCACCGCCAACGCTCCACGCCGCGAGCGCCCAGCGCCCGGTTCCCGAGATCATCGGGCCGGGCGCTGTGCCCACCCGGCCAGTGGAACCAACCTCGGATACGTCACTTCGGTTCGTCAAGGTGACGCCGCTGCTCTACAGTCCGGCTCCGGGATCGTCCATGGCTACGGTCCTCAACGGCCGGTGTCAACGCTCGTCGAGCCGGGCCAGTTCGTGCTCGTAGTCGACGGTGATGGAGCCGTAGTAGTTCACCACCGAGCTGCGGGCCGGGGAGATGTGCGCCAGGACCTCGGCGTCCACCTCTCGGCCGGCCCCGCGCAGTTCGCCGACGGCCGGGCCCATGTACTCGGTGTGCCAGCAGACCACTGACAGCGAAGTGTGGGAACGCACCGCGCACCGCCGGCGCGTGGTACCTCTCGACGATCCCGACCTCCTGATGGATGGCGTGGGCCCGGCACCGGACATGGCGGATCACGAGCGGGTCAACCGGGTGCTGAACAAGCTTGCCCCGGCCGAGCATGAGGTTGCCGACTGCTACGCGACCACCGGCCGCGCGTGGGAACAGGCGGTGCTGGCCTCCGGCCAGCCGGCGCCGACGGGCGAGCGGGTACGCCGCAAGCTCAAAAGGCTCGGCGCCGGCTACCAGCGCCGCCGGCAACCGCAGACCGACGGGTCGTGAGCCGGACGAACCGGCCGCCGGCGCACCCCGCGCGGCGGCCGGACGCCGCCCTCTCCCGCAAAGCAGCCGGCCATCGAGCCCCGCTGACGATGCCGAGTTGCAAGCCAGTCGTAGTGCGCTGGTGACGGCGGCCGGGCCGCCCGCGCCCCGCGGCCGACGGCCGTCCGCACATCCCGTCCCCGGTCCCGGGCCGTGCGCGCTCCCGCTCCCCGTGCCGCCCGTCCCGCCGGGCCGCGCCCGGCCACCCGTCAGCCATGCCGTGCCAGCCACGTCGGCCGGGCCGGGCCTCCGCGCTGCTGCTGTCCGGCCGATCCCGCTCCCACGCCGCTCCCGCCCGCTACGCCCGTTCCGGCCCTCTGTCCCCGGCCGCGCGGCGCCCGTGCCCGCCACCGTCCGCCTGCCGGGCTGTCCCGTGCCTGTCCCGGCCCCGCCCGCGGGCCCCGCCTCTGCTGTCCGCCGCCAGCCTGCCGGACGCGCCGCGCCGGGCTGCTTCCCGTCCGCTGCGTCCGGCCACGCGGTGCCCGCGCCGGCCGCGCCCGGTCCCGTACGCCCGAGCCGCTCCGTCCCTGTGCCCCGCGGCTGCCCGGCCCGTTCCCCGCCGCCTGCCGCAGCGCCGGTCCGGGCTGGGCCGGCTCGGGCCGCCGTACGTCTGGCGCTGCCCCGCCGGCCTTACGTCCGGCCGCCGCGCCCCCGGCCGCGCCCCCGGCCTCGGGGCCGCGTCTCGTACGCAACCGCCGGCCGGCCCCGGCCCGCAGCCCTTGGTCTGTGACCACGGCCCCGTCCGGCGGAGCTCGGCCGGCTGCTGCACGCTGCGGGCCCTGTTGCTCGACAGGCGATCTTGACCGACGGGACAGGAGTGTGACCGCTGGGCTCAAGGAGACAGCTCGTAGTCGTGGCTGAGGAGCAGGCCGATGAGCAGGGCGGCGGCGCCGTGGTTGAGGTCGACGGCCCACAGCACGTCGGTGGATATCGCCAGGACGTCACCGATGAGCTGGAGCAGCTCGGTCTCGTCGTTCAGGACCCGGCGGGACAGCAGCCGTTCACCGTCCGCGTTGATCACCACGCAGTGGTGGTGATCCTTGCCGATGTCCACTCCGGCCCAGATCTTGGGCACGGTCACCTCCGCCGGCTTGCCGTCACACACGTCATCCGCAGACGACCTCGCCGACGTTGTCCTACAGCAGCGATCGAGTCGCGTCTCCCCATTGGCGGTCGAGTCGTCACGAAGCTCCGAGCGGCCAAGTCTCTCAAGCCATCGAAGCGGCTCAGAACCGACCGGCTCGCACTCCTGCCGAACCCCGGCTGACCGACAAATCTCCCGTCCCTACGACAGCAGCTCAACACCCGGTGCAGTGGAACCCGGCGCCACCCCGAGGCGACACTCGGGCTCTCGGCCTGCCCGCCCCCAGCCCATGGCACGAAGACGGTCCACCGACTCCGTCGGCGGACCGTCACGAAACTTCGAGGTTGGAAATCATCACCCCGCCCTATGCGAACACCAGTTTGAATTTAACGCCCGGTCGTCGCATGAGCGGAGGCGAGCACGCCGCCGGACGGCTCGCAGTGCACTACATGCCAGAGAGGCTTGCGCTGACAGTCAATGCAGGCACAGCGGAGCCTTGGCAATACTCGTGACCGCGCCAGTCGGCAGTACGGACGCCGCCCGCCACAGCAGCGCGCTGGACGGCCCCGGACCGCGGCATTCCATCCGAAAACGAGTCCTAACCTGCCGGAGGTGCACTCACCGTATGAACCTCAACAAAGGGAGTAAACAGTGCCGTTCAAACGTGCGTTGACCGGTCTGATCGTCGCATCGGCGGCGACCATGGCGACCCTGGCCGGCACGGCGCCCGCCCAGGCAGCCCCGAACAATCCCAACTGCCTCGGCGCGCGGGCATTCTGTCTCTGGTACAACAGCAACCAGTCCGGCTCGGTGGCCGGCTGGGACCTCAGCACCGGTTTCAGAGGCTTCTCGAACCTGTCCGACGCCGGTGCTTTCCTCAGTCCCGGCCCGGGCCAGGGCATCCCCGTCAAGAACAATGCCGCCTCAGCCACGTACCAGTACCCCGGTGTCTGCTACGGCAACGTCCAGGTCTTCTTCTACAGCAACTGGTCCGGTCCATACGACACGGTTCCTGCCTGCGGCAACATCAACCTGGGAGTGACGAAGAACAACAACGCGTCCTTCCTCGTCAACGGCTGAGCCCACCCCAGGTGGGGGGGGGCCCCCCCGGGGGGGGGGCGCCGCGGCGCTCCCCTGCCCCTCTCCCCCCCCCCCCCGGCCCCGCACCGCGCGCGCCCGCCCGCCACCACCCCCGGCGGGGCCGTAGGGGACAAG
>NZ_JBIAZD010000022.1:0-121703 GCF_042898795.1 Streptomyces sp. NPDC000348 | reverse complement strand
GAGACGACACTCGGGCCCTCGCCCTGCCCAACCTCAGCCCAGAACACGAAAACGGTCCACCGACTCCGTCGGCGGACCGTCACGCAAGATCGAGGCTAAAGGTGCCGGTAGTCACGGGACTGGCACCGACTCCTACCGTCCCGTCGGGCCAGCATCCGGGTACGAACTGCGGAAAGCGAATGAACAAAGCCAGATGTGTCCGCGGATGTCCCCGGTGTCGAGAAACCGTCTTTGTCGCTCCGTTGTCCTCCTCCACGCTGGCCTTGCGCCCTGTGACTGCCGACAGGACCTCGTGCGTTGTCCGGGCGTGTGTGCATCTTGTGACGGGGAGGGACAACAATGATTGAGACGGTGTTCCGCACCGACGAAGTGCCAGCAGCCGATCGGTTCGAGGCCTGGCGCGAGCAGTTGGGCAGGAACCACGCACCCGTGGAAGTCACCAGACGGGACACGTCCGACTACCAGGCGTATCTGCGTGTTCTCGAACTCGGGAACGTGGTCGTGTGGCCGATGGCCATGCAGCCCGTAGGCGTTCTGCGGACGCCGAAGCTCATCCGGCAGTCCGACCCGGAGCGGTACCACCTGTCGCTGATCACGAGCGGGACGGTGGGGTTCGCGATGAGCGGCCGGGACGCCACATACGGCGTCTACGACCTGCGCACCCATGACAGCTCGCGGCCGTTCGAGATCCACATGCCGGAGCGGCAGGACCATGTCGCCTGCGTGGGCGTCGAAGTCCCCAAAGCGCAGCTACCGCTGCCTGCGCGCCAGGCCGACCAGGTGATTGGTCGCCGGCTGACGGGACAACACGGTTTCGGCGCCCTGCTGTCGGGCTTCCTCACCCATCTGACAGCAAACGCAGGCTCCTACACAGCAGCCGATGGCCCGCGGCTAGAGACGGTCCTGGCGGACCTGCTTGCCGCCTTGTTCGCCCGCGAACTCGATGCCGAGGAATCACTCGCCCCAGAAACCCACGCTCATGCCCTGACACTGCAGATTCAGTCCTTCATCCGGCGGCATGTCAGCGATCCCGGCCTGACCCCCACCGCTGTCGCCGCCGCGCACCACATCTCTGTCAGTCATCTGCACCGTCTCTTCCGGATCCACAGTCCGGGACGCACGGTAGCCGGATTGATCCGTCATCACCGCCTGGAACAAGCCCGACGCGACCTCGGCAACCCGGCCCAGCGAGCCGTACCCGTTTGCGACATCGCCGCTCGCTGGGGATTTGCACACCACGCTGTCTTCACCCGCGCATTCCGCGCAGCCTACGCCCTCGCGCCCAGCGACTACCGCCATCAGGCGCTGACGGAGCACGCCATGGCCGCACCTGCCGGGCCCAGCTCGCCGCCGATGCCCGCAAATGATTCCACCTCCGCCTACGCCAGCCACACATCATCGGAGTCTCCTTCGGTAGACCACATGTCCGCTACACCGTCGAATGGAACCCCTTGAGTTTCTGATCAACAGGAAGCTCGCTGGTCCGGTGCCTCCCCCGCCGACGCGGGCGTCGCCGTCCGGGCCGGGTGGTGGACCGGGGGCGGCTGCGGCCACCATCGCGTCGACGTCGCCGACGATCGCCTCGGCGCGATGGCGCCGGCCTTCTCGTCCACGAGCGCGGCCGGCGGCTGAACGCGTCGCGCAGCTCCGTGGGGACACCGCGGACCTCCCAGGCACCGGTGTGCTCGTTGCGTTCGCGCCGCTCCCCGAACCAGCTGTGGGTCGGGGAGCGGACGCGGGCCTCGAAGCAGGCGTCGGCTCCGGCTGCCACGGCTCGGTCGGCGGGCACGGTTCTTCGGAGGCGGCCCACGGCCTCGGCCGTCTCCTCGTCACGACGGGACCGGCGAGCGGGCGAGCCGACGGCCGCATGATCGACGGCTTGTGTCCGAGCCGGTGGGTCACATGGCGCCGGACGTTCGGCGTGCCGACGTCCGCAGTCTCGAAGAAGCCACCGCGCCACCGCCGTTCCTACAGTTCGTGGACGTCGGGACGTCCCACGCGAGTCGGACCTGTCCCTGTGCGATGCATTGACTCCGGACGCGAGCGCCGAGAGGGGCCTGGCTGTGGCGGGAACGGGCAAGGACGCGGTGATCGGTGCCGGGCGGCGTGCACGGGAGCCCCTGGACCCGTTGGCCGCCGCTCCGCGGCGCCGGGGCTCCGTCCTGGTGCTCAGTGTGCTGGCCGGTTTCCTGCTGACCGTGGTGTGGTCCGCGGAGTTCGCCGACCAGACGGTCGGGGGCAACGTCGCCGAAGCCGTGCTGGGGCGAAGTCCCGAGGCGGCGCCGCTCACCTCGGTGGTGGCCGGTGCCGTGTTCGCCTTCGCTTCCGGGCTGGCCGGTACCTTCACGGCCTGCAACATCGCAGCGTTCGGCGCGGTCACGCCCATGATGGGCGCGGAGGGGACGCGGTGGGAACGCATGCGCCGCTCGCTGGTCCCCCTGGGGTGGCTGTCCCTGGGGATGGTCACGGTGTCCGCGCTGTACGGCGCGGTCGTCGGCCTGGTGGGGACGTCCATGCCGCAGTTCTCCCAGGCCGAGAACGTCCCCGGGACGCTGTCGGGGCGATCGGTGCAGTCGATGGTGGTCTTCGGCCTCATCGGCCTGGCGATGCTCTGGATGGGGCTGGCCGCCCTGGGGTACCTGCCGGATCCCCTCGCCCGCGTCTCGGCGCGCTTCCCCCATGCGCGGACGCTCTTCCTCGGCGTGCTGATCGGGGGCTTCCTCGTGGGCCGGCCGTATCCGCTGTTCCGGCAGCTGTTCCGGGACGCCGCGGAGAGCGGCAACCCGTTGTACGGCGCGCTGGCCTTCGTGCTGCAGTCCGTCGGCAACATCGTCGTGATGGCGGTGCTCTTCCTGCTGCTGTCCTCGGCCGCCGGCCGCCGGCCGCCGCCTGCACGCCTGGACGGCGAGGAGGCCCGGCCGGGCGGCTCTCGTCACCGGTGCCGCGCTCGTCGTGGCGGGCGCCTTCACCGTTCTGTACTGGGACGTCCGGCTCCTGGCCCGCAGGGAGATCCTGCCGTGGTACCCGATCGCCCCCTGGGCCCAGTGACGTCCTGTCCCGGATCCACGTCCGCGGACGCCTCCGGCCCTGCCGGTGACGCGGCCGCCCGACTCCCGAAGGATCAGACATGGACCATTCCTCACACACACCGCATCCGGCGGGAACCGCGGAGGGCATGAGTGCCGTCGCGAGTGCCGTCGACGTCGCGGGTGCCGTGTTCCTCGTCCTGTGGACCGTCGTGATGTGGCTGGCCGTGTGCCTGCTCGCCTGGGCGAACAGAGGTCCGGTGCGGCCCTGGCTGTACCGGGGTTCGGTGGCGGTGATCGGTCTCGGCGTCATCGGCCAGATCGGGCACTTCCAGGAGCACGTCGCCCAGGCGGCCTACTGGATAGCGCATCCCGAGGCGCCCGCCTGGATGACGCCCTGGGGCGACGGTCTGGCCCGCGGCATGGGCCGCGTCGACCCGGACAACCCCTCCCTGGGGATGGAGATCCTGCATCTGACGGGCAACTACGTCTTCCTCGCCGGGCTGGTCGGCATCATGCTGATCACCAGCCGGGCGGTGACGGAGCTGAAGTCCCGCAGGTGGGCGCGGATGGGGGTCTGGATGCAGGGCGTCCACGGGCTCGAGCACGTCCTGCTGACGGTCTCCGTGGCGCTGGGCGCCGACCGCGCGATCGGTCTCTCCACCTGGTTCGGCGCCATCGCCCCCGGTCCGGCCCTGACGACGTACCGCGTCTGGTGGCACTTCGTGGCCAACCTCGTCGGTACGGCGATCCTCACCGTCGCGGTCTTCCACCTGTGGCGTGAGCGGCGAAGCGTCAAGGTGTCCCACACGGAGGCCGCACCCGGTCCCGGCGAGCGGCGGGACGGTGCCGTCGGTTCCCCCCGGCGGGAGCCTGAGGCGGAGGCGGGACCTGCGGATTCGGACACGGAGGCGGCGACCGTCCTGACGGGACGCGCCCCGTAGGGCCCTCCGGGCCGCTCCGCTCCTCACGGCACGGGTCCCCGGCGGTCGGGGCCGCCCGAGCCGGAGCCCGGTGCCGGTGCGCGCCCGCCACGGCCCGGCGGTGTCCGTCCGGACATGCCCCCGGTGCGGCACCTCCGGTACGGGCCACGCGCCGCGGCCGGCCGCACGGTGGGGTCCCGGTTTCCGGGCGGCGGCCGGGTGCGGCGGTCTCCGCCGGGGGCGGTGCGGGTCCTTCCGCGGGCCCCGAAGGACGCCCCCGTACGGACGGCACGGCAGAACCGCCGGCCGGTTCGGGTTGCGACGGAAACCCTGTCACGCGTCGCGGAGTGGTACCCGCGGCACGTCCTCGCCCGCCGGGTCGGCGGCTCGGCGGGCGGTCGGCCGGGGCGGCCCGGCCCCTCGGCGTCCGGGCGGGGATGCCCGTCCGCGTCCTGCGAGGTGGCCCCGGCCGGAGCGGTCCGTCGTGGTGTTCCCCTTGTCGTTCCGCCGGGGCGGACTCGTGTCCGCCGGCCCTTCCGGGCGTGGACCGTCGGCCGCTCGTCGTTCTCAGCCGGGACAGGAGCCGGTCACGTCCGTCATCTGGGTGACCGCGGTGAAGGCGAAAGTCCCGCTCTGGAGAGCGTTGACATGTGTCGTCTTCCGGGATCCTGCGGTCGAGGGCATCGCCTCCGCCTCTATCCAGCAGGGTTCGTCGAACTCCACGTAGCGGTGGAACGACACGTCCATCGACGTCGGCATCATGACGCCGCCGGACGGGTGCAGGGCGTGGCCGGCCTGCCGTACCGACTCCAGGAGCAGCATGCCCGGAACGTGGTCGACCGGGTGGTCGAAGAGCACCGGATGGCTGGTGTCGACCCGAAGCCGCCAGCGCGACCGGTCTTCCGTGGGTGACAGGACGACGTCCTCCCGCCTGATGCGTCCGGCCACGGCCGCGGGAACGGGCGGCGCCGGTCTCGGAGCGTTCGCGCACGCCCCGGCCGCGTCCGACCGTCCGGCCCTGAGACGGCGGTACACAGCCGGGGCGTGCTGGCCGAACGCGATGGTGGCGACGGCCAGAAGGGCCGCGTCGCGCACCACCTCGATACTCATGGTCATCGCGACGGGCAGAGAGCGCCGGTAGCGTATATCCGTGCACCGCACGTGCATTTCGATTTCGGCGGGAACGTTGCCGACACGCATCGCCTCGGGATTGACCGAGTACCGCAGGCTCGACCAGCTGAGCTGGTAACCGAAGGGCACCTTGAACGCCGCGTGGGTCAGAAGCAGGCCGCACTGGCGCAGGCTTTCGCACAGCAGCAGCGGGTCGTGAACGCCGTGTTCGGAACTGTAGAAGCTGTGGCTGCGCGGCCACTGGGCGCTGACCAGAAATGAGTCGGGGCCGGTCTTGTTCCAGCCCGTCAAGAACACTTCCGCAAGCGCGGCCCGGTGCACGTACTCCTTGGCAACAGTCGTGGTCAGCGTAGGTCTCAGGGTATCGGGACGGTCGTCTGTACCAAGCATGCCTCTCCCCTGGGGCGTGCGTGCGTATGCCCTCCGGCTCTACCGGCCGAAGGGGCCGCTCTGTAAAATAAGGGTGTTCGTTTTTTTTGTCGAGATGATGATTCCGAGGTCGAACGATGGCCGAACCCAAGCAGGAACGGGCTGCCAGGACTCGGGAGTCGATCCTCCGTGCCGCTGCCGAGGTGTTCGACGAGTGCGGTTACAGCGGGGCGAGTATCAGTAAGATCATGAACCGCGCCGGGGTGACCCAGGGAGGCATGTACTTCCACTTCAAGTCGAAGAAAGGCCTGGCCCTGGCAGTGATGAGCAGCCAGCAGAGCTTTGTCGACTTCCCCCCGGAGGGCGGCGGTCTGCAGCGGGTGATCGACCTCACCTTCCACCTCGCCCATGAGCTCCAGACCAACCCCCTCGTCCGGGCGAGCATCCGACTCGCCGTCGAGCAGGGGGAGTTCGGTGTCCGTGACGACACCGCCTACCAGGAGTGGGTCGCCCTGGTGGAGACCTACCTGCAGAAGGCGCGGCAGCGGGGCGAACTGCTCCCGGAGGCGGACGAACACGATTTCGCCGTCGTTCTCGTCAGCGCGTTCACCGGCAGCCAGCTGTTCTCGAGCGTCTCCAGTGCCCGCGCGGATCTGCAGAACAGGATCGCCCTGCTGTGGCGTTATCTGCTGCCCGGCCTCACGTCCCCCCAGGTGATGGCCTCCCTGCGGGTCGAGCCGGCGGACGGGACCCTGGCCGCGTGAGGCGTCCACGGACCCGGTCCGCGGCATCACCGTCGACGAGGTCGCGCCCGCGCCCGGCCGTGAGCCGTTCACGGCCCGCCGACGAGGCACCCGCACGCGCCGCGGGAGCCCCCGTACCGTCTGCCGGCCCGGTCGCCGGGACACGGCCCTGCCCGCAGCATCGAGGAAGCCGGCTCCGGTACCGGTCGCTCATGCCGGCCCGGACGGTGGCGGCCCGGTCCGCCGCATGCGCACAGCCGGAAGTCCGGGCGGCGCGCCGGTCCTCAGGGGCGGACCAGCGGCGGATTCGTGCCAGGTGCTCCCGCGTCCTGCACCCCTGTCAGGACCAGGGCCCACAGGCGCTCGAGTTGCGTCACGGCGCTGTCGCGCTCCCTTTCCGCGCCGGGCCGGGCCCGGAGGTACGCCTCGGTGCCGTCGACCAGGTACTGCACCAGGAGGGTGAGGTCCTCGACCGGTGTGTCGTCGCTGAGCTGGCCCCCGTGGTGTGCCTCACCGAGCAGCCTTCGTACTTCCGGCAGCCAGCAGTCCGTCCAGGGGAAGGGGGAACGCGACTCCCGGGACAGCCGGATGGCGGCACGCACGGTGGTCTCGTTCTCCATGAGGTCCGCGATGGCCAGACTGAGCTCCATCACCCGCAGTAATGGCGGTGTCCGGCCGGCGGCCACACGGCCCACCGCCTCCGCCAGCAGTGACTGCCCCGCCTGCCAGACGGCGTTTGCCAGGTCGTCCTTGGAGGGAAAGTGGAAGGTGAGTGCCCCCACGGACACGCCGGCGCTCTTGCTGACCGCTGAAAGTGACGTACCGTCGTAGCCCTTGCGGTCGATCTCCGCGGCCGTGGTGCGCACCGCGGCCGCGCGGGTGCGTACGGCTCGTTCTTGTTTCACCATGCTGCCTCCGAATGCCTGCGCGTGGACGGACGCATGGGGTGCACGGTCGCTAAGCACCGGAGCAAGCCGCTCGTCTCGCCTTCCATGGCGTCAGCAGGACGATGCTGAACCTCCGTCCGGCGGCAGCCAAGGGGGACTTGCCCAAGATGCATCAGGTTCGTCGCGGCTGGTCCGTCGATTACCTGATCTTTGCCCCAACTTGGCGAAGTGGCACGGTGATTGCATTGCCATCAGAAAAAAAGAGGACGTTCGCTATTGTTTTCCCGGGGTAGGCCGCCGGCCATCACTGGGAGGGGACGCACCATGGTGACGCACGCCTCGACGGATTCCCGGTACTCGCTACCGGCCTTCGCGGACCAGCTCTTCGAGCACCTGCCGCGTACCGACCAGCGCAAGTGGGCACGGGTCTACCTCGAGGCCCTGATGGCCACTCGGGGCAAGAAGACCGTCCGGCGCCTGGCCGCCTCCGTGTCGGACTCCCCGACCGCCTCCCAGTCACTGCACCAGTTCGTCAACGCGAGCCCCTGGGACTGGACGCCGGTACGGCAGGAGATGGCGCGCTGGGTCGAGTCCAGGCTCACTCCCCGGGCCTGGCTTCTGGACCTCGCGGTGATACGCAAGCGAGGAGAGCACTCCTGCGGTGTGCACCGGCGCTTCGTTCCGGCCACGGGCCGCTCCGCCACCTGCCAGGTGGGAGTGGGGGCCTTTCTCGCCACCGCCGATGCGGCCATTCCGGTGGACTGGCGCCTGCTGCTGCCCGGCTCCTGGACCAACGACCCCCGAAGACGGCTGCGCGCACGCATCCCCGAGGACATCGGCCCCCAGCCGATCGAGGATCACGCCCTTGCCCTCACCGACTTCCTCGCGGGAAGCAGCCGGCCGGTCCCCGGTCCGGTCGTCGCCGATCTCGCCACCGTGCCGGGCGCCCACACACTCGTCCGCGGTCTGGCGATACGCAACCGCGACTTCGTCATCGCCGTGCCGGCCGGTTTCAAGGTGGTCCTCGGCCGGCATCTGCACCTCCAGAAGCCGTCCGACGCGGGCGAACGCGGCCTGGCCCTGGCCGCCCGAAGCCTGTTCGAATTCGATTCCGGTCTCACCCATGCGGAGGTGGTCGACACCGCTGACGCGAACACGCGGCGTCTGGAGGTCAGGTCCGTCCGGGTCTACCTACCGGACACCCACCCGTCCTTCCCTCCTCGTACCTACTCGCTGTTCACCGTGGCCTCGGAGAACAGCAGGCGGCCGGTACAGACGTGGCTCACCAGCCTGACGCACGCCCGGGCGGCCGAGGTGGTCGGTCTGACGCGGTTGCTGGCACACAGCCAGGAGGCGGTGCGCCGCATGGAGAGCGATTTCGGTCTGCTCGACTTCGAAGGGCGGTCCTACCCGGGCTGGCATCACCACATGACCCTGGTGTCCGCGGCATACGCGTACAGCAGGACCGGACACCTCTCGGCCGTCGAAAGACCCGAGGCCGCCTGATCGCGTACGGCCGCTCCTTTCCGGCGGCCCCGCTGGCCCCTGCACGTCAACCCCCTGCGCGGTCGGAGGCGGCACCCACGGTGAGATCATGCTGAAGCACACGTACGAGGGGCAGGACTGCAGTCTGGCCCGGGCCCTCGAGGTCATCGGTGAGCGCTGGACCCTGCTCATCGTCCGTTCGGCACTGCTCGGTGTCCGCCGCTTCGACGGCTTCCTGGGCAGCCTGGACATCGCCCGCAACGTCCTGACGAACCGGCTGGCACGACTCGTCGACGCCGGGCTCATGGAGCGAGTCCCCTACCAGTGCAGACCCCTTCGTCACGAGTACGTGCTCACTCCTGCCGGGCATGACCTCACACGGGCGGTCCTGGCGCTCATGCAGTGGGGCGACCGGAACCTGCCCGCGCGCCTGGGGCCCCCGCGCAGGGCCGAGCACCGCGGGTGCGACGGATCCGTCCACGTCGAACTGCGCTGCTCGCGCTGCGGCCACGAAGTCGGTGACGAGGAAGTGGAGATACGACGCATGCGGTGACCGGAACGGCAGCGCACGACCGGAGATGCCCCGTGCGAAAACTCCGTCCCACGATGATCCCCTCCGCCCCGACCGGGCGGTTGGAGGAGGAGGTGGATCGTGGTGTCCGTCACGGGAGCGCTCCGCAGAGCGGTCATGGCGCCCTCTTTGACCGAAGTGAGTTTCGCAGGAAGGGGTTTCCCCGTCAGCCCCACCGAGGAGACCAGACGTCTGGAAGGCGTCCCGCAGGCGGTCGTCTGCGGTTTCGAATGGGCCATCGGAGACCGTTCCCTGGCGGACACGGAGCGCCGCCTGGCCATGGTCGACGCGGATGTCCGGGGCTTCGCCTACGAGGGGGCGACCATGGCGTGCGCGGTCAGGGACGTGATGGGCCGCCGGGGCCGCCGCACCCGGGACCTCCTGCAGGGTGACGGGGGCAGGCCCCACATCTTCCTGAACTACATCGGCATCGGCTTCGCCATGGCACGCCTGCCCCGGCCCCTGTGGCGGGGAATCCTGCCCCGGCTCACCGGTGCCGAGTACTACCCCGCCATGAACTGGCTGGCCGTGGACGGTTACGGGTTCGACCGCGCCTACTTCGACACGGCGCGCCGGGTCGACCGGCAACGGCGCCCACGACCGTATCCCTGGCAGGGCGACGCCGACTACTTCCTGCGCGCCGTCGACCAGGGCATCGGGCGCGCCCTGTGGTTCATCCACGGGGCCCACGTCGGCCACGTCACCGCTGCCGTCGCCGCATTCGCCGAACAGCGCCGGGCGGATCTGTGGAGCGGCGTCGGCCTGGCCGCCACCTTCGCCGGCGGCGCTCCCGCCCTGATGACCGCACTGCGCCGGAACGCCGGCCCGCACGGTGGGCACCTGGCCCAGGGAGCGGTCTTCGCCGCCAAGGCGCGCCACCACTCCGGGCATGTTCCCGAGCACACGCGGGCCGCCGTTCACGCCCTCACCGGGCTGGAGGTCCGTGCGGCCGCCGAACTCGCCGACGACTGCGCCGTCCCCGCGGCCGGAGGCGGGGCCGTGCCGGCCTACGAACTCTGGCGGCGCCGGGTGCGCGAGCAGGTCTTTCCCGTCTCCGTCTGAGCACGCTCGGAGTGGACGGCCGTTCCGGAACCACCGATACATTCGTCGCGGAATTCTTCGGCCACGAGGGGCGGTCTATCGCGGTGTCCACTGCATTTGGTGCGCTTCGGCGCCGACTACTCACACCTCCGCTTTCCGAGACGACAATGGAGGTGCGCGGATTCCATGTGAAGAACCTGGAATCCAAGGCGCGTCTCGAGAAAGTCGGCGAGACGTTTCTTCAGGGGTACGCCTTCGCCGTCGAGGCGGGTTCGGGGGCCGAGGCCGAGGAGCTCCTCGAGACGGTGCCGCGGGAATTCCGCGGCTTCGCCTACGAGGGTGCCGCCATGGGCGCCGTCGTCCACGACGCGCTCCCCGGCCACGGCGGCCGGCTCTCGAGCCTGATGTCCGGCCGCGGCCGGCATCACGACTACATGATCCATGTCGGAATCGGCTGGGCGATGGCCCGGCTGCCGCGCCCCCTCTGGCCGGACATCCGCACCACGGACCCCCTCCTGCGCTGGCTGGCCCTGGACGGGTTCGGCTTCCACCAGGCGTACTTCAAGACCTCCGCATACGTGCGCGATCCCTCCCCGCCCGCGCCCTTCCGCTGGAACGGCGGCCACAACCACTACACCGCCAACGCCATCGACCAGGGCATGGGGCGGGCGCTGTGGTTCGTGGGCGGTACGGATCCGGACACGGTCGCCGGCCTGATCCGCTCCTACTCCGCACACCGTCACGCCGACCTGTGGGCCGGTGCGGGACTCGCCTGCGCCTACGCCGGGGGTGCCACGGAGGAGGAACTCACCTTCTTCGCGCAGCAGGCGGGCGAGCACCGCTGGGCCCTCGCCCAGGGGGCGGCCTTCGCGGCCGAGGCCCGGGCCAGGGCCGGGACCGTGATCGAGCACACCCACCTGGCCGCCCGTGTCGTGTGCGGGGTCTCCGTCGAGCGGGCGTCCCGGATATGCAACGGCCTCAGGCCCTCCGCCGCCTCCCGGGACGCGCTTCCGGCCTACGAGAGCTGGCGCAGAGACATATCCGCCCGACTCGCTTCCGAATCGATCCTCCGGAAAGGTGCCGATCAGTGACCATAGCGAAGAGCTGGCTGCGCAGGAATTCCCCGGGGATCCTCGCGCTCACCCTCATGGCGAGCGTCTTCTATGCCGTCCGCATCCCCGAACCGTCTGCCGCCGACGTCAGGGAATCGGCAGCCGGATTCGCCTTCGAGCCGATGACCATAGCCATGCCGGGAGGGTTTCCCACGCAGAAGATAAGAAAGGTCAACAAGGCTTACGAGCACATCGACGCCTGGATTTCCTCGGTCGGCGCCGGCATCGCCCTCAACGACATGGACGGCGACGGCCTGCCCAACGACCTGTGCCTGACCGACCCCCGGATCGACCAGGCCGTGGTGACCCCGGCTCCCACCCGCGGCAAGGCCTACGAACCGTTCGCCCTCGATCCGGCCCCTCTGGGAACCAGCGACACCATGGCTCCGATGGGGTGCCTGCCCGGCGACTTCAACGAGGACGGCGCCATCGACCTGCTCGTCTACTACTGGGGCCGCACCCCTGTGATCTTCCAGAACGAGGGTGACCGCGGCGATCCGCTCGCCGCCTCCTCGTTCACGCCCGTGGAACTGCTGCCCGGCAAGCCCGGCCCGAGGTACACGGGTCCGTTGTGGAACAGCAACACCGCGGCCGTCGCCGACTTCGACGGCGACGGACACGACGACATCTACATCGGGAACTACTTCCCCGACAGCCCCGTCCTCGACCCGTCCAAGGACGGCGACGTGACCATGAACGACTCGCTGTCGCACGCCCAGAACGGCGGCGGCGGTCACTTCTTCCGCTGGACCGGGTCCGGTTTCGAGAAGACGGACGACGCCGTCCCGCAGGGCCTCAACAAGGGCTGGTCGCTCGGCGCGTCGGCCGCGGACCTCGACGGCGACCGGCTTCCGGAGATCTTCCTCGCCCATGACTTCGGGACCTCCGCACTGCTGCACAACACCTCGCGGCCGGGCCGGATCGAGTTCCGTGAGGTCAAGGCGGTGCACACCGGAACCGTTCCCAAGTCCAAGGAGATCGGGCGCAGTTCGTTCAAGGGGATGGGTGTCGACTTCGGGGACCTGGATCACGACGGCCTGTACGACATGTTCGTCAGCAACATCACGACGTCGTTCGGGATCCAGGAGTCGAACTTCGCCTTCATCAACAAGGCCGACGACAAGGACGACCTGCGGTCCCGCTTCGAGGACGGCGAGGCGCCCTACAGGGACGAGTCGACCGACCTCGGCCTGGCCTGGTCCGGCTGGGGCTGGGACGTGAAGATGGGCGACTTCGACAACAACGGCGATCTGGAGATCACCCAGGCGCTCGGTTTCGTCAAGGGCACGAACAACCGCTGGCCGCAGCTGCAGGAACTCGCCACGGCCAACGACGCGCTGATCGCCAACCCCACCTGGTGGCCGAACGTCAGGCAGGGGGACGACCTCGCCGGCGGTCAGCGGATGCGGTTCTTCGCCAAGGACCGGGACACCGGCCGCTACGTCAACCTCTCCACGGCTCTGGGCCTGGGGGATCCTGTGCCGACCCGCGGCATCGCGACCGGTGACGTGGACGGCGACGGCCGCCTCGACATCGCCGTCGCCCGCCAGTGGGACGAGCCCGTCTTCTACCGCAACACCGCCCCGGAGTCCGGCTCCTGGCTGGAACTCGTCCTCACCCACCCCGACGGTGCTCCGGTGATCGGCGCCGAGGTCCGCGTCGAGCTGCCCGACGGGAGCAAGCGCATCGCCCGCGTCGACGGGGGCGGTGGCCACTCCGGCAAACGCAGTACCGACATCCACATCGGCCTGGGCGAGGAGGTCCGGGGCGAGGTTTCAGGGACGGTCACCTGGCGCGACCGCGCGGGTGACGTCCACGAGCAGGAAATGAGGCTGGCGCCGGGCAGGCACAGCTTCGAGCTCGGCAGCCAGGTCAAGGAGAAGTGACCATGTCCGCAGCACAACCCCTGTCGCAGACCGCGGGACCGCGCCACAATCCGAAGGTCGTCACCGCGCTCCGCCGCTTCGCGATCTCGATCTCCGTACTCAACATCCTCGGCTACACGGTACTGGGCTTCGAGCAGCCCTGGACCTGGCCGTTCATCGCGCTGGCGACGGCCTACACCGTGGAGCTCGCGCTCGAGGCCGTCGGTGCGCGCGCCGAGAAGCGGGCGCCGCGCTCCCGCGGTGGCGGCTTCCGGGGGCTGATGGAATTCCTCTACCCCGCGCACATCACGGCCCTCGCGGTGAACATGCTCACCTACGTCAACGACCAGGTGTGGGTCATGGTGTTCGGCGTCGTGGTCGCCGTGGGCACCAAGTGGGTGCTGCGGGCTCCGGTGAAGGGCCGCATGCGGCACTTCATGAACCCCTCGAACTTCGGCATCGCGGTCATCCTGCTGCTGTTCCCCTGGGCCTCGATCGCCCCGCCGTACCACTTCACCGAGTACCTGGACGGCGGCTTCGACTGGCTCGTGCCGGCTGTCATCATCACCCTCGGCACCATGCTCAACGCGAAGCTCACCGAACGCATGTGGCTCATCGTCGCGTGGGTCGGCGGGTACGCCGTGCAGGCGATCGTGCGCGGGCTGCTGTTCGGCACGTCGATTCCCGCGGCCCTCGCGATGATGACCGGTGTGGCGTTCGTGCTGTTCACGAACTACATGATCACCGACCCGGGCACCACACCGTCCTCGAAGTGGGGCCAGATCGCCTTCGGCGGCGGTGTCGCCGCCGCGTACGGTGTCCTGACCGCGCTGAGCGTCGCCTACGGCATCTTCTTCGCCACCGCTCTGGTCTGCGCGGTCCGCGGCGGCTTCCTGTGGATCAGCGACATCGTCTCCCGCAGGCGTGCCGAGGAGGCCCTGGCCCTCGCCGCGGTCGGCCAAACCCTCGAACAGCCCGCTGTCCGGCAGCACTCCGCCGAGGAGTCCCCCGCCGAACGGACCTCGGCCGCGCACACGGAAACACGCGCGTGCGTGAACGGGTGCGCCGAAGGGGCCTGCGCCTGCTCCGGGAAGAGCGCGGACGACGAGGCGGACGACCGCAGGATCGTGGTGTCGGCATGACCAGAATCGCCATCATCGGCATGGCCTGCCGCTACCCCGACGCCACCGACCCCGCCGAGCTCTGGGCCAACGCCGTCGCCGGACGCCGGGCCTTCCGCCGCCTCCCGGAGGAACGGATGCGCCTGGACGACTACTGGGACGCCGATCCGTCCACACCCGACACCTTCTACGCCCGCAACGCGGCCGTGCTCGAGGGGTACTCCTTCGACCGCGTCGGCCACCGGATCGCCGGCAGCACATTCAGGTCCACCGACATGACGCACTGGCTCGCCCTGGACACCGCAGGGCGCGCGCTGGCCGACGCCGGGTTCCCGGCGGGGGAGGGGCTGCCCCACGAGCGGACCGGCGTCGTCATGGGCAACACGCTCACCGGTGAATTCACCCGCGCCAACGTCATGCGGCTGCGCTGGCCGTACGTGCGGCGGGTGATGGCCGCCGCACTCACCGGACAGCGGGACTGGGACGAGGCCCGGATCACCGCGTTCCTCGAGGAGGTCGAGACCTCCTACAAGGCACCGTTCCCGGCCGTCGACGAGGACACCCTGGCCGGCGGGCTCTCCAACACCATCGCCGGCCGGATCTGCAACCACTTCGACCTCAACGGCGGCGGTTACACCGTCGACGGAGCCTGTTCCTCCTCGCTGCTGTCGGTCACCACCGCCGGAACGGCCCTGGCCAACGGTGACCTGGACGTCGCCGTCGCCGGCGGCGTCGACCTGTCCATCGACCCGTTCGAGATCATCGGCTTCGCCAAGACCGGTGCTCTGGCCCGGGGGGAGATGAAGCTGTACGACAAGGGCTCCAACGGCTTCTGGCCCGGCGAGGGCTGCGGAGTGGTCGTGCTGATGCGGGAGGAGGAGGCGATCGCCCGCGGCCACCGCATCTACGCGACTGTCGCAGGCTGGGGAGTCTCCTCGGACGGCCGGGGCGGGATCACCCGGCCCGAGGTCGACGGTTACCGCCTGGCCCTCGAGCGTGCCTACGCGCGAGCCGGGTTCGGGATCGACACCGTCCGCCTCTTCGAGGGCCACGGCACGGGCACGGCCGTCGGTGACGCGACGGAGCTGGCGGCGCTGATGAAGGCCCGCTCGGCAGCCGACCCGCAGGCACCTGTCGCCGCCATCGGCTCCATCAAGGGCATGATCGGCCACACCAAGGCGGCCGCAGGCGTGGCAGGTCTGATCAAGGCGGCCCTGGCGGTGGACAACCGGACCGTGCCGCCCTCCATCGGCACCTTTGATCCGCACGAGCTGCTCACCGCGCAAGGGGCCAACCTCAAGGCGCTCCGCAAGGCGGAGGCCTGGCCCCGGGAGGCGCCGCGCCGCGCGGGTGTCACCGCCATGGGGTTCGGCGGCATCAACACGCACGTCGTCCTGGACGAGCCGGCGGGCCGGCGCCGGCCCGCCGGCGCCCGCCGTCCCACCCCCCTGGCCGACTCACTGCAGGACAGCGAACTCCTGCTGTTCGAGGGAGCCTCGGCCCGCGAGCTGGGCCACCGTTTGTCCGAGGTCGCGGACTACGCCGCGCGGCTCTCGTACGGGCAGATCACCGACCTCGCCGCCACCCTCCAGCGCGAGCTGCGTGGCCTTCCGCACCGGGCGGCGGTGGTGGCGACGTCTCCGGAGGACGCCGAGAGCCGGCTGCGCCACCTCGTCGGCCTTCTGGACCGGGGGGAGACGGAGCACCGGGCCGCGGACGGCCGGACCCTCCTCGGGAAGGCCACCGGCCGCAAACGGATCGGTCTGCTGTTCCCCGGCCAGGGGTCCGGACGCGGCACCGGTGGTGGTGCGCTGGGCCGCCGCTTCCCCGAGGCCGCCGAGGTGTTCGGTCGCGCCGGGCTGACGGCCGGCTCGGACACCGTGGCCACCGAAGTGGCCCAGCCGCGCATCGTGACCGGTTCGGCAGCGGGTCTGCGCGTGCTGGACGAGTTGCGCGTGGAGGCGTCCGTCGGCATCGGGCACAGCCTCGGCGAGCTCTCCGCCCTGTGCTGGGCCGGGGCCATCGAGGAGGACACCCTGATCGAGGCGGCGGGCGTGCGCGGCAGCGCGATGGCGGAGCACGGGACGCCGGGGACCATGGCGTCACTGGGTGCCGGCCCGGAGCGGGCGGAGGAGCTCATCGGCGCCCTCCCCGTGGTCGTGGCCGGCTACAACGGCCCGGAGCAGACGGTCGTCTCGGGTCCGGTGCGGGAAGTGGAGGAGGTGCGCCGACGCGCCGCGCGCTCCGGTGTGACGTGTACGCCGCTCGCCGTGTCCCACGCGTTCCACTCACCGCTCGTGGCGTCCGCCGCCGAGTCGTTCGGCGACTGGCTGAAGAGCGTCGCCTTCCGCGAGCCCGCCGGCCGTGTGGTGTCCACCGTCACCGGAGCCGAACTGGCACCGGACACCGACCTGTCGGCGCTGCTGCGGGAGCAGATCACCGCTCCGGTGCGTTTCACCGAAGCGGTCCGGGCCGCGGCCCGGGACGTCGACCTGTTCATCGAGGTGGGACCCGGCCGGGTGCTCGGCCACCTGGCCGGGGCGGCGACGAACGTTCCCGTGGTGTCCCTCGACACGGACGACGAGTCCCTGCGCTCGCTCCTGCAGGTGGTGGGCGCCGCGTTCGTCATCGGCGCGTCCGTCGCCCCCGAACGCCTCTTCCGGGACCGGTTGGTGCGCCCGCTCCGGATCGGCCAGGAACTCTCTTTCCTGGCCAGCCCGTGCGAACAGGTACCGGCGGCGGCCGTGCCCGCACCGCGCCGGTCCGCCGAGAGGCCGGCCGTGCCCGCGGTCCGCGGGCAGGAGCCGCCGTCCGCGGCCGTGTCCCCTCCGCCGGCACAGGACCCCCCGGCTTCGAAGGACGCGCCTGCCGCGGCCACGGCCGGGTCCGAGCGGACGCCCCGGGAGGAGGGGAGCGACGGGGTCGAGGCCATCGAGGTCCTCAGCGCTCTGGTCGCCGAGCGCGCCGAGCTCCCGGCCCACCTGGTGGATCCGGGCAGCAGGCTCCTGGACGACCTGCACCTGAGCTCCATCACCGTCGGGCAGATCGTGAACCAGGCCATGGCGCAGCTCGGTGTCGCCCCGGCGGCCCAGGAGCCGACGAACTTCGCCACCGCCACTGTGGCGGAACTGGCCGAGGCGCTGGAGACCCTGGCCCGTACCGGGAGCCGGGCCGATGCCGGTGCGGCTCCGCTCGTCGCCGGGGCGGCGCCGTGGGCGCGCCCCTTCGCGGTGGACCTGGACGAGGTCGCCCGGCCTCCGGCCGCTCCGGAAGCGGCTCCCGGCGCCTGGGAGCTGTTCGCGCCGGCGGGGTACGGGATCGCCGGGACACTGCGCGCGGCCCTTCAGGACGCCCGGGTGGGTTCCGGGGTTCTGGTCTGTCTGCCGCCCCGGTGTTCCGCCGACGGAACCGACCTGGTGCTCGCAGCGGCGAAGCGGGCGCTCGCCGCCCCGAAGGGCAGCCGTTTCGTGCTGGTGCAGCACGGACGCGGTGCCGCGGGCCTGGCCAAGACCCTCCACCAGGAGGCGCCCCACCTGGTGACGACTGTCGTCGACACCCCTCTCACCGAGGAGACGGTGGAGCGGGTGGTGGCGGAGGTGTCGGCGACGATCCGGTTCTCCGAGACGCGTTACGGCGCGGACGGAGTCCGCCGCGTCCCCACGCTGCGGGTCCTCCCCCTGCGCCCGGAGCGCCGGGACGACCCGCTCGGCGCATCCGACGTCCTGCTGGTCACCGGGGGCGGCAAGGGCATCTCCGCCGAGTGCGCCCTGGCGATCGCCCAGGACAGCGGGGCGCGGCTTGCGGTGCTGGGACGCTCCGACCCGGCCACGGACCGGGAACTGGCCGACAACCTGAAGCGGATGGCGGACCGCGGTGTCACCGTGCGGTACGCACGCGCCGATGTCACCAGCCCGGACCAGGTCCGGGCGGCGGTCGCCGGACTCCGTGGCGAGCTGGGGCCGATCACCGGAGTGCTGCACGGCGCCGGACGCAACGAGCCCGGGCCGTTGCACGCGCTGGAGCCGGAGGACTTCCGGCGCACCTTCGCTCCCAAGGTGGACGGCCTGCGGACCGTGCTCGAGGCGGTGGACGCCGGGGCACTGAGACTGCTGGTCACGTTCGGCAGCATCATCGGCCGTGCCGGCCTGCGGGGCGAGGCGCACTACGCCACCGCGAACGAGTGGCTGGCCGACCTCACCGAGGAGATCGCACGGACGCATCCGCAGGTCCGCGCCCGCTGTGTGGAGTGGTCGGTGTGGTCCGGGGTCGGGATGGGCGAGAAGCTCTCGGTCCTCGAGTCGCTCTCCCGCCAGGGCATCGTCCCGGTCTCCCCCGACCAGGGGGTGGAGATCCTCCTGCGGCTGATCCGCGACCCCGACGCGCCGGTGGTGACGGTCGTCAGCGGCCGCACCGAAGGCATCGAGACGGTACGCCGCGATCTGCCGCCCCTGCCGCTCCTCCGGTTCACGGGCACCCCGCTGGTGCGCTACCACGGCGTGGAGCTCGTCACCGAGGTCGAGCTGAACGCGGGCACGGACCCCTACCTCGGCGACCACCTGCTGGACGGCAATCTCCTGCTGCCCGCCGTGATGGGGATGGAGGCCATGGTCCAGGTCGCGGCCGCGGCCACCGGCTGGCCGGGGACACCGGTCATCGAGGGCGCGCGCTTCCTGCGCCCCATCGTGGTTCCGCCCGACGGGAGCACCACCATCCGTATCGCCGCGACGGTGACGGGGCCGGACACGGTCGATGTCGCCGTCCATGCCCAGGACACCGGCTTCGCCGCGGAGCACTTCCGCGCCCGGCTGGTGTACTCCGGCGCCGCTGTCCCGGACGGACCGCCGCTGCAGACGGGCGCCGGATTCCCGGAGGTTCCTCTGGACCCCGGGGCCGACCTCTACGGCGGCGTCCTCTTCCAGGGCTCCCGCTTCCAGCGGTTGCGGCGGTTCCACCGGGTGGCGGCCCGTCATGTGGACGCCGACGTGGCGGTGCAGCGGCCGGAGGGCTGGTTCGCCGGCTTCCTCCCCGGGGAGATGCTCCTGGCCGACCCCGGCATGCGCGACGCGCTGATGCACGGCAACCAGGTGTGCGTGCCCGACGCCACGCTGCTTCCCTCGGGGGTCGAGCGCGTCCACCCGCTGGGCGCCGGCGGCCCCGTCCCCGGTCAGCTGCGCTACTGCGCGGTCGAGCGCAGCCACGACGGCGACACGTACGTGTACGACATCGCGGTACGCGACGCCGAGGGCACCGTCGTCGAGCGCTGGGAGGGGCTGACCCTGCACGCGGTGCGCAAGACCGGCGGCTCCGGCCCCTGGGTCGCTCCTCTGCTGGGGCCGTACCTGGAGCGGACGCTCGAGGACGTGCTCGGTGCCCGCATCGGGGTGACGGTCGAACCCCACGGCGACACCCCGGCCGGGTCGGTCGCCGAACGCCGGGCGTTCACCTCCACCGCGGCCTCCCGGACCCTCGGGGCTCCCGTGGCCGTGCGCCACCGGCCCGACGGGCGGCCGGAGGTGGACGGCGGATGGCACGTCTCGGCCTCCCACGGCCTGGAACTCACCGTGAGCGCCCTGGCCCGGACGGAGGTCGCCTGCGACATCGAGGCGGTCAGCATGCGGGAGCCGGGCGAGTGGCACGGCCTGCTCGGTGAGCACGCCGCGGTCGCCGAACTCGTCGCCCGGGAGACCGGTGAGGCCCCCGACACGGCCGCCACCCGGGTGTGGAGCGCGGTCGAGTGTCTGAGGAAGGCGGGCGTCGCGGCGGGCACGCCGCTGACCGTGCTGCCTCGGGAGAAGGAGGCGTGGGTGGTCCTCACCGCCGGCGACCTGCGGATCGCGACCTTCGTCACGGCCCTGCGGGACGCTCTGGAACCCGCCGTCTTCGCATTTCTGACACGGGCACCACAACTGCTGGAAGGGCGGTCCCAGGACCATGTCGGATGACTACTTCGAGTACCGGCACACGGTCGGTTTCGAGGAGACCAATCTGGTCGGCAACGTCTACTACGTGAACTACCTCCGCTGGCAGGGACGCTGCCGGGAGCTGTTCCTCAAGCAGAGGGCACCGGAGGTCCTCGCGGACGTCCGGGAAGACCTCAAGCTGTTCACGCTCAAGGTGGACTGCGAGTTCTTCGCCGAGATCACCGCCTTCGACGAGCTGTCCATACGGATGCGGCTGTCCGACTTCGGGCAGACCCAGCTGGAGTTCACCTTCGACTACGTCAAGGTGGGCGAGGACGGCGGCGAGGCCCTGGTCGCCAGGGGCCGGCAGAGGGTCGCCTGCATGCGGGGGCCCAACGCCAACACGGTGCCCTCGCTGGTCCCCGAGGCACTGGCCCGGGCCCTCGAGCCGTACGGCGCGCGAGGCCGGGCGCTGTCGGGGCGGACGGCATGAGGACACTCGGCGCCGCACCCTCCCCGCACACGGGCGCGGCCGATCCGAAGCGGCTGCGCAGGGCGCTGGGGACGTTCGCCACCGGCGTGACCGTGGTGACGGTCGGTGGCTCCTCGCCGCACGGCATGACGGCCAACTCCTTCACCTCCGTCTCCCTGGATCCGGCCCTGGTGCTGGTGTGTCTCGGCCGGGACACGGTGATGCACCGTGTCCTGGCCGAGGCCGACGCCTTCTCCGTGTCCGTGCTGGACGCCGGGCAGGAGGAGGTGGCCCGGCACTTCGCCGACCGCTCCCGGCCGAGGGGCCCGGCCCAGTTCGAGACCGTCGGCTGGGTGCCCGGCCGGTCGGCTGACGCGCCGCTGATCGCCGGTGCCGCCGCACATTTCGAGTGCGCGAAGTGGCGTGCGTACGACGGCGGGGACCACACCATATGCGTGGGGAGGGTACTCACCCTGAGCGAGTCCCCCGATCAGGAGCCGCTGTTGTTCCACCGGGGCCGTTTCCGGCGCCTGCCCACCGGGCGACCGGGGGGTGCGGCATGAACGGGCCGCGTCCGGTCTCCCCTCCGCTGCGGGCGCTGCCCGGCCTGCTGCGCAAGCTCGCCGTCGACCGGCTCGGGATGATGCGCGACGCGGCGGCTCTGGACGACGCCGTACTGGTCTCCCTGGGGCCGAAGAAGATGTTCGTCTTCAACCGGCCCGACTACGCCAAGCACGTGCTGGCGGACAACGCCGCCAACTACCGCAAGGGCATCGGTCTGGTCGAGTCCCGGAAGATGCTCGGCGACGGTCTGCTGACGAGCGAGGGCGAACTCTGGCGCGAGCAGCGGCGCACCGTGCAGCCGGCGTTCAGGCCGGCACGCGTGGCCGCCCAGGCGGACGCGGTGGCGGAAGAGACCATGAAGCTGCGGGACCTGCTGGTGCGACGGGGTGCCGACGGTCCCGTCGACGTGCTCCAGGAGGTGACCGGGTTCACCCTCGGCGTACTGGGCCGGGCCGTGCTCGGCACCGACCTCGGGGGGCACGGGGGCATCGCCCACGCCTTCGAAGCGGTACAGGACCAGGCCATGTTCGACATGGTCACCCAGAACACGGTGCCGACGTGGGCTCCGCTGGCCACCCAGCGGCGGTTCCGCAGAGCCCGCCGGGAACTCGTACGGACCGTTGACGAACTGGTGGCCGACCGGAGCGCTCGCATGTCCGACGGCGAGGAGGCCGACGACGCCCTCTCCCTCATGATCACAGCCGCCCGCCGGCAGGCCGATCCGAGGGCGGGACGGAGGCGGCTGCGGGACGAACTGGTCACGCTGCTCCTCGCCGGCCACGAGACCACGGCGAGCACGGTGGGGTGGACCCTGCTGCTGCTCGCCCGTCATCCGCACCTGAGGGACCTGGTGCGCGAGGAGGCCCGCGGAGTGCTCACGGGCGGCCGGGCCCCGGACGCCGGGGACCTGCGCAAGCTGACGTACACGACGCAGGTCGTCCAGGAGGCCATGCGTCTGTATCCGCCGGTGTGGATCCTGCCTCGTGTGGCCCGGCAGTCCGACGAGGTGGGACCGTACACGGTGCCGCCCGGCGCCGACGTCCTGATCTGCCCGTACACCCTGCACCGTCATCCGGGCCTGTGGGAGCGGCCGGAACAGTTCGACCCGGGGCGGTTCGACCCGGCGCGCGCCGCCGATCGGCCCCGCTACGCCTACATCCCCTTCGGCGCCGGGCCTCGCTTCTGTGTCGGCAGCAGCCTGGGGATGATGGAGGCGGTCTTCGTCACCGCCCTCCTGACCCGGGATCTCGTCCTGGAGGCCGTGCCCGGCGACGAGGGGACGCCCGAGCCGATGATGTCCCTGCGCATGCGCGGCGGGCTTCCCATGACGGTTCGGCCCGTGCGATGACGGACCGTCCCGTGGACGTCCGGCCCCGGCCGCGGCACGTGCCGCGGCCGGGCGGCAGGTCAGCCGGTGGCGCTCTCCAGGGTGCCGGTGCGCAGGTCGAGCAGTGCCATCAGCACCGGCGGGTCGAAGACCTCCAGCGGCCGCAGCGCGACGCCCATCGGCAGAAGCGCCGTCTCGGCCTGCACCGTCACCGGGCCGTGGCGCCCGACGGAGACGGCGTCGCCGTCGCCCTCGCCGGCGCCGCCGGAGACGAGGTGCTCCTGGCCGTAGGGCACCGAGTGCACCAGGAGGTACCAGGTGCCGACGGGGACGTTGCGCAGCTCGAAGGCGCCGGGACCCTCCAGGACGGTGCATCTCACCGGTCGCCCCTGAGGGACCTGGGTGGGGAACAGGCCGACGTAGCAGTGCCCGGGAGCGCGCCCCTCGGGAAGCGTGACGTGGCCCCGCAGAGTGATGCCGGAGGCGCCGGCCGGGGAGGCGGGGGAGTCCGGCCACGGTTCCTGGTCGATGCCGGTGGCGAAGCCCTCCAGCTCCCGGTAGACGCTGGGGGAGACGCCCACACACGCCTTGAAGCGCGAGCTGAAGGTGCCGACGCTGCTGTAGCCGACCAGGCTGCTGATGTCCGCGACGCTGAACCGCGTCTGCACGAGCAGGCGCTTGGCCTCCTGGATGCGCAGAGCCGAGAGGAACCTGCCGGGCGAGGTACCGGTCACGTCCCTGAATATACGAGTGAAGTGGAACTTGCTGAACATGGCGGTGCGCGCCATGTCGTCGATCGTCAGGTCTTGCCCGAGGTTGGCCCGCATATTGCTGATGACCCGGTGAACTGCGTGCTCGATGGTGGCAGAAGTCACGATGTCTCCCTCTCGTTGAGCCATTTCAATCCACAGGCGTTCTGTTGAATCCGTCACTTCGGGTCGGATTACCTCTCCTCGGAGAGCTCGACGCCTTCCAACCGACGGCTTGCGAGGTCTTCAGCGAACCTTTTCCACGTGCGTGAACACTGGAGAGCGAGCTCCGCCAGCGTGGCCGCCGAGTGGGGTGGCACAGCTTCCATCCACTGGCGCCAGGAATCGTCCACGACGAAGTGGTCGTGGAGCCACCGCAAGAAGTGCCGACCGGATTCCGAGTGCCGCAGCGACGGGTCCGACGCGAGTTTGCGCAGCATTTCCAGGGAGGTGCGTGACCGGCCCGGGGCCGAGGCGCCCGGCGTTTCGGGCACGCGGCGGAGCGGGTCCTTTGGATCGCAGCTGTGCCGGGACGCGGGGACGCCGGTGCCCAGTGGCTCGGTCCGAGGCGGCCGCCGGCGGCCGGCGGGCACGGGTGCGTCCCCGCGCAGCAGGCGCTGGCGGACGTCGTGCACCGTCCCCAGCGAGAGCCCGGTCTCCCTGACGACCGCCCGCAGCGGGAGGTCGGGCCGGGCGATCATCAGTTGGGCCGCGTGCAGACGCTCGGCGGTGCGGTCGAGCGGATGAGCTTTGCCGTTGCTCCTCATCCGTACGTTCAACCGGGCGGAATCCCCGGTTGAACGCGGCCGGACCGCGGCCACCGTCTTCGGTGACAGCCCCGTGCACGCGCCGACGGCCCGGTCCGAGAGTTCCGGGCACATCTCCAGGATGCGGCGCGCCGCCACCTTGCGTTCGTCGGGTGTCAGCGGGAGGCCGTGTGCGACGTTGGCCGATACGGAGCGGAGGAACGACTCCTCCTCCGTTCCCGTGAAGTACCGCACCGCCACGACGTCCAGACGGTTGCGTCTCGCGGCCGCCAGTCGGTGCATCCCGTCGATCACACGCATCGTTCCGCTGTGCACGAGAATCGGTGGCAGCGCCGGATAGACGTCTGCCAGTTGTCTGACGTGCTGCTCATCGAGACCATTCAGCCGCGGAGAATCCGCCGGCAGCAGCGTGTCCACCTTCACCCAGTCGGTGAATCCCGTCAGCGATTCCGGGGTTTCGTCAGTGCTTTTCAATTCACTCCCCCGCAAGTTCAGACGTGCTGAAAACCCTTCCCATATCCAGATCGTTGACACGGGAAAGGAACATGCCTTCGGAAGAAGGTATCTGCCTTCCGTTTTCACCGCGAGGGGGCGAGCGACGAAGTCGCAACTTTGGCAACTGTACGATGAACCTGCTGTTCAGGCGAACATCGTCGTCGGTTGTTTGAAAAGACCGACCAGGCTTATTTTGCTTTCCGCATCGCCCGGGCAACGCCGATAGCAGGAGAACGGAGGCTCAGGTGCAGAAACAGAAATCGGAACGGGATGACGGATCGGAGCGCAGAGTCCGGATCACGGCCGATGCCGTGCTGACGCTCGAGGCCTACGCGGACTCGATCGTCCCCGGCGAGAAGCGCTGGCCGGAAGACAGGGCCGTGGCCGGCGCCTCGGAGGGCGGCGGAGCCGTCACCGCCGGTGCCCTCCGGCTCCTGCGCTGGGACGCCACGGGCATCCACGACGACCTCGAGAACCTGGCGGACCTCGCGAACGGCCATGCCCGCGCGTACGCCGAGGAGGCGGGGCTCGAGCCGGACCGTTCCGTGCCGCCCTTCGTGGCCCTGTCCTACGAGGACCGCGTGGCGCTGATCCACCGGCTCACCGCTCCCGGGCACCCGGAGAAGGAGTTCTGGGTCCTTCTGTCCCTCTTCTGCAACATGGCCTTCGACTCGGCCGCGCACCTGCACACCGCCGAAGCGATCGCCGACGGCCATCCGGGCCTGCGGGCCATGGGCGTCCCCGCTCCCGGCGACGACGGCCTGTGGCGCTTCGAGGACTTCGGCTACGGCCGTGAACTGGCCCGTCTCCACCCCGACACCACCTCCACCGGGAGTCCGGCATGAGCGGCAGTGCGGAGCGCACGGAGGTCCTGGTCGTCGGCAGCGGGTTCGGCGGCGCGATCAGCGCCTACCACCTCGCGGCCGGCGGCGCGAAGGTGACCGTGCTGGAGCGCGGTCCCTGGCTCGGACACGACGAGTTCGAGCACGACTACAAGCTCGGCTCCTCCTACACGAGGATCTTCGACTTCGTGGTCGGAGACGGAATGAGCGTGCTGGGCGGGAACTGCGTCGGCGGGGGCAGCGTGGTCTACTTCGCCGCCATGCCGCGCGCACCGCGCTTCGTCTTCGACCGGAAGGGCTCCATCGGCCGGCGCATGTGGCCGAAGTCGGTCAGCCGCGACACCCTGGACCCCTGGTACGACCGTGTCGAGGAATCCCTGTCGGTCACCCGGCAGGGGTGGCAGGACGTGAGCTACGCCGGCGGCCTGTGGGCCGCGGCGTGCTCCCACGCGGGCCGCACGGCCAACCCCCTCCCGGTCGCCATCGACACCGCCAGGTGCGTCAACTGCAACTGGATGATGGCCGGATGCCGCTTCGAGGCCAAGCAGTCGCTGCTGGTGAACTACCTTCCCGCAGCCGTGGCCCACGGCGCCGAGATCCGGCCGCTGCACGAGGTGCAGTACCTGGAGCGCACCGCGGACGGCGGGTACCGCGTGCACTACAACGTCGTCGACGGCGAGGACTACCGCACGACCGCCGGCAGCGGGGTGATCGAGGCGAAGATCGTCGTGCTGGCGGCCGGCGCCGGGGCGACGCCGGTGATCCTGCAGCGCAGCGAAGGACTGCTCGGCCGGATGCCCCATGCGGTGGGACGTTACTTCTCCGGCAACGGCGAACGGCTCAACACCGCCGTGGTGAACGAGGAGAAGGCGGCCGAACTGCTCGGCCTGGACCGTGGGACCGGGCCGGCGTACGGGGCCAACCACATCGGCCGGGGACCGACCGTCGCGAACTGGGACCGCCTGGACGGCTCCCTGCCCGAGTACTCCCGTTATTCGCTGGAGCAGCTCTACTTCCCGCCCGGTCTGGGAACGATCCTCGCCCAGGCGCCGCACGGCACCGGCCCCGCCTGGTTCGGCGCGCGGAAGAAGGAGATCCTCAAACGGTGGACCTCCTGGCTGACGGTCTTCTCGATGATCGAGGACGACAACGAGGGGGTGTTCGGCCCGCCGCCGGCGACGGGCAACGCCCACCGCATCTCGCAGCAGATGCTCGGCCGCGGCAACCTCCGGTACGCGCCCACGCGGAACACGCTCGACGCCTGGGCCGCCTCCGACGCGGAGGTGAAGGAGATCCTCGAGAAGGACGGGCTGGCACAGGTGATGCCGTGGACCAACGACCTGGTCGGCGCGTACACCGTGCATCCCCTCGCCTCCTGCCGGATGGGGGACGATCCGCACACGTCCGCCCTCGACGACCGCAACGAGCTGCGCGGGCACCCCGGGATCTTCGTCACCGACGGGTCCGCCGTGCCCGGCGCGCTGACCGTCAACCCGGCCATGACCATCTCGGCCCTCGCCGAACGGGCCGTGCCGGGCATCGTGCGGGCCGCGCAGGACCGTGGCGTCCGCGTCGGCTACGGCGCGCCGGCTCCCAGCGGCTCCGTCGGCGGCCTCAGGCAGGTCCGCCCCCTGCTGCCCCGTCCCGTGGGCGCCTGACGGCAGGCGTCGAGCCCGATCACGTCGGGGCGGACGCCCCCGACGGCCCGGGGGCGTCCGCCCCGGCCCCGTGAACTGTCCGAGGAACCAGAACGTCGGCGCCCGGAGCGCCGACCGGCCCAGGAGACACAGATGACCACCACCAACGAGGTTCTCGAGGATCTCGCCGCCGACATCGACGAGGTCGCCCGTCTCGTGGAGGGCCTGGACGACGCGGCCTGGTCCGGCTCCACGCCTGCTCCCGGCTGGAGCGTCGCGGACCAGATAGCACACCTGACCTTCATCTTCACGCTGGCCAGGAACGCGGCAGCGGCGCCGGACCGTTTCCGGGCGATGACCGCCGCGGCGGCGCAGGACTTCGACGGCGCGGTCAACGCCGCGCTCGCCCGATTCAACGCGTTCCCCCCGCGGGAGTTGCTCGCCCGTTTCCGCGCCGAGGGGGACGCCTCGCTGGAGGCCCTGGCCTCCGTTCCCGCGGGCCAGGTCGTTCCCTGGCTCGTTCGTCCGCTGCCGCCGGCGGT
The DNA here is from genome assembly GCF_042898795.1 of Streptomyces sp. NPDC000348. NCBI lineage: Bacteria > Bacillati > Actinomycetota > Actinomycetes > Kitasatosporales > Streptomycetaceae > Streptomyces > Streptomyces sp. NPDC000348. The sequence continues at coordinate 94,134 of NZ_JBIAZD010000022.1, read as the reverse complement.
GCTCGCCAGTGCCGGGATGATGGAGGTCTTCGGTCACGGGCAGGACATCGCCGATGCCCTGGGAGTACGCAGGGAGCCCACGGACCGACTGCGCCACCTGGTGCAGTTCGCTTTTCTCACAAGGGACTTCGGGTACGAGGCGCGAGGCATCACGCCACCGGCCGATCCCTTCCGCCTCGTGCTCACGGCGCCCTCGGGCGAGGTGTGGGCCGTGGGACCGGAGGATGCCGCTCAGACCGTCAGCGGCCCCGCACACGACTTCTGCCTTCTGGTGACCCGCCGCCGCCACCGCGACGACCTCGGGCTGACGGCGACGGGGGGCGACGCGGAGGCCTGGCTGGACATCGCTCAGGCCTACCGCGGCCCTGCGGGTGAGGGCCGCACACCGGGTCAGTTCGCCAAGGCCGTGGGGTGAGCGCACGCCGCGACGAGGTTCTGCCCCGGCGGGCCGGTTCCGGAGACCACCTCGATGGTCTCCGGAACCGGCCCGGCCGTTTCCCGCGTCGCTCCGCGGTCCGGGAACGGGGCACGAGGCCGGGAGCCCCGGCCGCGGTCCCCCTCCGCTCCGGGCGAGCACACGGCGGTCGCCGTCCTACCGGGCAGAACCGCGCAGCACGCGGGAGACCAGCCGCGGCCGCATGAGCGCCTGGGGCGGGTCGACGAGACCGGCGGCGCGCAGAAAGGCCACGGACAGCTCGCTGTCCCCGGCCGCGGCGGCCTGGAGGCGTGTGACGTAGGCGTTGCCGAGCCGCGTCTTCGCCGTTCGCCGCCCCTGGACCTCCGGGAAACCCAGGTCCGCTCCCGCGGACATGTCCCAGGGGCCGTCGATGGCGCCGGCGAGATCACGGAAGAAGGCGCGCGGCTCGGGCGGTCCCTGGCGCAGGTGCTCACGCAGTACGAGCGACTGGATCGCGGCCACCGACATGCCCTGCCCGTACACCGGGTTGAAGACGCAGGCCGCGTCGCCCATCACGAGCAGTCCCCGCAGATGGCGCGCCTGCCGTTCGTAGCGGCGGCGGATGCTGGCCGGGAAGTGGAACGACGCGGGAGGGCCGATCGGTTCCGCGTCGCGCAGGGCCTTGTACACCTCCGGAACCGGCAGGGATTCGGCGTAGGCGAGGAACCCCTCGTGGTCCGTGGGGGGCCGGTCGCCGAGGACCCCCGTGAGTGACAGTGAGTACCGGTCGGGCATCCGGGCGAAGATCGCTCCTCGCCGGACGGCCGGGGTGGCGACCGGCAGGAGGGCGATGTCGTCGCCGATCGGGTCGAACGGCAGAGGACCGCGGAAGTGACAGGTCGTGTAGGTCAGATCCATCTTCACCCGTTCCTCGGGGACTTCCGGATAGCCCAGTTCCGCCAGCCACCGCGGTGTCCGCGTGCCACGCCCGGTCGCGTCCACCACGAGGTCCGCGGCGAGCACCTCCTCGGCACAGTCGCGTGAACGGCCCTGCACCCGGACCCCGGTCACGGTGCGGCGGTCCGGGGACGTCACCAGCCCCAGTACGTCCGTCCGTTCCCGCAGCATGACGTTGGGCAGGCGCCGGATCCGGTGCCGGATACGGTTCTCGAGGAGCGGCCGGCCGGCAGCCACACACGTCAGCCCGGTCTCTGCCTTCTTGATCGCGGTTCCCTTGAAGTACCAGGTCAGGCTGGTGCCGAAGTCACCGGTGGGGACCCCGAGGGCGACCAGTTCGTCGGTGAAGCCGGGAAAGATCTCATCGAGGATCTGCTGGCCGCGGGCAAGGAGCGCGTGGATGTGGTGTCCCTGGGGGGCGGAGTGCCGCGGATCGGCACGGTCGGTGAGGTCGTCCCGGTCGACCACGGTCACCTCGCGGTAGGCGTCAGCGAGTATCCGTGCCGCGAGGGACCCCGCGATGCTGCCTCCCAGGACCACCGCGCGATCTCCGACATAACCACTCATCATGGGTCCTCCGAAACATGCGGAACGGGTCTGTGCGTAAGGAAAAGTAGCGGCGCGGAGGTCGCCGTAATTCTTCCTGTGTGCTCACTGCACGATTTCCTCTTGCCGTCGCGCCAAGCGGCTTCCTAACGTGACGGAGAAGCGGTTCCGCAGCTTGGCGCCTTCCGCCTCGATCACGCGGATTCTCGCTCTTGCCGGCGCTCTAAAGAATTCAAAGGGAGCTATCCATGGAACCGTTCCGTATAGCGATTCCGCAGGCGGATCTGGACGATCTGCACAGGCGCCTGGATGCCACTCGGTGGCCGAGCGAGATCCCCGGGACGGGCTGGAGCCGCGGCGTCCCGTTGGACTACCTCAAGGAACTGGCCGGCTACTGGCGCGACAGTTACGACTGGCGTGCGGCCGAGGACCGCCTGAACGCGGTCCCCCAGTTCACCACCGAGATCGACGGCACGAACGTGCACTTCATGCACATCCGCTCCCCCGAGCCCGACGCTCTCCCGATGATCATCACCCATGGCTGGCCGGGTTCGGTCGCCGAGTTCCTCGACGTCATCGACCCCCTGACCAATCCGCGGGCGCACGGGGGCGATCCGGCCGACGCGTTCCACCTGGTCATCCCCTCCCTGCCCGGATTCGGCTTTTCCGGACCCACTCCGGAACCCGGCTGGAACCTGCCCCGGGTGGCTTCCGCGTGGGCGGAATTGATGCGGCGTCTCGGATACTCCCGGTATGCCGTCCAGGGCGGCGATCTGGGTGCCTGGACCAGCCTGACGCTCTCCGGCGTCGACCACGAACACGTCGTGGGAACGCATGTGAACTTCCTGATCACCCCTCCTTCCGATGACCCGGCGGACCTTGCCGGACTCGGTGAGCAGGACCTCGCGCGCCTGGAACTGCTGGGCAAGTTCGGCGCAGAGGGCTCCGGGTACATGAAGATCCAGTCGACGCGACCGCAGACCCTCTCCTACAGCCTGACCGACTCGCCCGTGGGACAGCTCGCCTGGGTGGTCGAGAAGTTCATGGAATGGGCGGACACGGACAAGGCGCCCGAGGACGCCGTGGACCGTGACCGGCTGCTGACCAACGTCATGATCTACTGGCTCACCGCGACCGCCGGCTCGAGCGCCCACTTCTACTACGAGATCTCCGACGTGCTGCCGACGGCCCCCACTCCGCCCCCTCCCGCGCCACCGCTGCCGACGCCCCTGGGCGTCGCGGTGTACCCGGCCGATTCGGCCCGGCCCGTCCGCCGGTTCGCGGAGCGCGCCTTCCCCAACATCGTGCACTGGGCGGAGCTCGAGCGCGGCGGTCATTTCGCCGCCCTGGAGCAGCCCGGCCTGTTCGTCTCCGACCTGCGGGCGTTCGCCCGCGCCCTGCGCACGTCCTAGCCGGCCCCGGGTTCCCCCGGGGGGGGGGGGGGGGGGGGGGCGGCCGGGGGGGGCGCCCCCCCCCCCCGCGCCCCGCCCCCCCCGCCCGGCCCCCCCCGGGGGGGCGGCCCCCCCCCCGGGGGGGCGGGCCCCCCCCCGCGCCGGGGAACGGTTCGTCCTAGGGGCGCGGAGAGCGGGACGGTGCGGTCCGGCCGAACGGCTCAGGGGCGTCCGGGGCTTCGCAGTGCGTCGCCGCGTACGCGTAATCGGCGCCCCCCGCCTTCCTGACCGCCGCCCGCAGTGCCAGGTTGTCGCGCACCATGCGGTCCAGCAGTTCGGGCCGGCCGGGGGGTGCGGTCCGCTGGAGCCCGAAGACGACGGTCAGGGCGTCGCGCGCCTTCGGGACGTTCGGCGCGGCGAGACGGGCGGTGGGGACGGGGTAGAGGAGAACGCTCCCTCCCGGTCCGATGTCCTCCTCGGTGAGGCCGGCCAGGGCCTCCGTGACGAGCGCTGCCGCTTCGCGTCCCGGCAGGAGCACGTTGCACCGCGGATGCGGATGGTGCTGCCACGAGCCGATCGCTCTCAGCCTGGCCTCGAGCGGCGCGACCCGGTTCAGGAAGTCGCGGTAGGAGGTGGTCCCGATCGTGTCGACGTGATGGTGCGTCAGGCCCTTCAGCAGCGCGGTGTCGTCGGGCTCGTGCGGTGCGTCGAAGGACTGCATCGCCTCCAGGACGAACCTCCAGCCCGACGTTCCGGAGCGGTGGGCGTGCCCCTCCACGTGCTCGAACCGTCCCTCGTGGACCAGCCGTCGCTGGTCCACGAGGAGTGCGGCGGGATCGTGGTGGACAAGTCGGTACGTCCGCGCCGAACTCCTCGCCCCGGTGAGCGCGAGGGTGGCACCGGTGATGATTCCGTACCGGCCCAGGCTCCCCCTGACCGCGTCGAAGAGTTCGGGACGCCGGACGGGCGAGCAGGTGAGAAGGTCCCCGTCCGCGGTGACGACCTCGAGCTCGAGAACGTTGTCGGCGACGCTGCCGTACCGGTGGCTCGTGCCGCCGATCCCGCCGACCGACAGTGTCCCGCCGACGGACAGCCCGAGGTGGTCGGGCACCACTAGGGGGGCGCGGCCGCGGGGCAGGGTGGCGTCGAGGACTGCGCTCCACCGCGCACCGCCGTCCACCCGCACGCGATCGGGGGCCGGCTCACCGACGGCGGAGAGCGAGGACAGGTCGACCACGATCCCGTCCGATGCCTGCGCCTGGCCGTCCACCGAGCAGCCCGCACCCCGGGGGACCACCGCGAACCCGTTCTCCCGGCCGAAGCGCACGATCGCCGCGACGTCCTCGGCGTCGGCGGGGTGCAGCACGGCGACGGGCCGGAGGTGTACGCGGTTGCCGAAGTCCCGCGCCGCGGCGGCGAGGTCGCTGTCGCGTGTGCTGAGGACACCGCGCAGGAGCGGCGGGCCAAGACGGGAGAAGAGCCCGGACCGGGGGAGGACGCCGGTCACGATGCGGCTCCCCGCGGGCTCGGCCGCTTCCGCGTGGTCCTCGGAGGTGCCTCTCGGCACATGACGGGTTCCTCGCTCATGACGACTCCCTGCAGTCCGGTGGTACGGGGCTCACACGTCCCTGCGCGACTCGACGTCCCGGGCTTTTGCCGGCGTGGGCCGGGGCCGCGAAACCGCTTCGCCCGCACGCGCAGGAGTTCCGCCCGCGCCGGCAGCCGCTCGTCCCGGGACTCGGTTCATGGTCGTGACCGCGGGGCGGCCGGTACATACTCCCGCGTGCGCTGTTTCCCGTACCGCGGGTCCGGCCGGCCGTCCGGGGCGCCGGACGCGAACGAGGACGCGCCGGCGGCCGTGGGCCGTCAGGTCCTGATGTCGCCGATGACGGTGTCCACGACGTGGACGGCGAGCCTGTCCACGACTGCGCGGTCCTGTCGGCGCAACGGGCCGCGGATCGCCAGATCGGCGAATCCGTGGACCCCCGACCAGCAGACCCACTCGGCGTCCACCCGTCGCTCGGGAGTCAACGCGTCGGCCTCGACCATGCCGTCGAGGGCGTCGACCAGGAGCTGGTAGGGCGGCGGCACACGGGCCTCCGCATCACCGTCGGGTTCGTCCTGGAGCAGGATCGCGAGCTCGAACCAGCCGGGTTCGGACAGTGCGAAGTGGATGTAGCCGAGGCCGACTCCACGCAGCTGCTGCACCGCGTGGGCAGCGGGGTCCGTCCGGTCCGCGACGTCCTGCATGCGGTCGAGCATGGCCTGCGCCAGCTTGTCCTGGGCCCGGGCGGCGACGGCGAGCACGAGTTCGCGCCGGTCGGCGAAGTGCCGGTAGGCGGCGTTCGGCGTGACTCCCACGGACCGGGTGATCTCCCGGAGCCCGAGCGCGTCGGCTCCGCCCTTCCGGGCACGCTTCAGGCCGGCTTCGATGAGCGCGGACCTCAGACCGCCATGGTGATAGGGCTGCGCGTCACGGATCATGGTGTGCCCCTGCCTTCCGGCCGCGGTGCGAACAGCCGGAACCGGCGGTGCCGGTCCGGACCGGGCGGTGGCGCGCACCGCGCGGACAGGTCCCGCACGGATGCCTTCCGATCTGTGCGCCGTGCCCGATTCCGCGTTTTCCGGAATTCCGGAGACGGTTGATGTGGACAGTGTACGCGTTCGGCCGGTTCTGCACCAAACGCCGGATGGTCGCGCACATCGAGCAATCCGGAAGAAGGCGGTACCCGCCCCGGTGTGGAAGCGTGGACGGGACAGGCCTCCGCCGCGGCGTGCGACCCGCGCAGTGCGCGGAAGCCCGTTCTGCGGGGACCGGGCTCCGAGTGGCCGGCACCGTGCTGCCGGACCGCGGATCTTCATCCGGTATTCCGCTGTCCGTGGCCCCCTTGGGCCGTGAAAAGTATATGGTGTGAACAACCTGATGTGCACAGCGTATACATCAGGGTGGTCGATCAGGTGGGACGAGGAGGCAGCACCGGTTGCGCGGGGTACCCCGCCCGCTCCCGGCAGCCCTCGGTCACTCGGCACCGGGCCGACTTCACGGCATCCACGACCAAGGGAGACAAACGCGTGACCACGGTGAACCCGGATGTGGCCGCGGACGGCGCCGAGGACGCCCCTCGGGCGAAGGCGGATCCTCGGCGTTGGTGGGTACTGGCCCTGCTCTCCGGGCTGCAGTTCATGATCCTTCTGGACATGACCGTCGTGAACGTGGCGCTGCCGCTCGTCCAGGACGGCCTCGGCTTCTCGGAGGCAGGCCTGACCTGGGTGGTCAACGGGTACGTGCTGGCGGCCGGGGGTCTGCTGATCCTCGGCGGCCGCCTGGCCGACGTCTTCGGCCGGCGGCGCCTGCTGCTGATCGGCGTCGGCATCTTCGCGGTCTCCTCGGCCGTGTGCGGCGCGGCCGTCGTTCCCGGGATGATGGTCGTGGGCCGGTTCGCCCAGGGGACGGCCGAGGCGATCGCGGCTCCCGCGTCACTGGGACTGATCGCACTGCTCTTCACCGATCCCGGGGAACGGAACAAGGCCCTGGGGATCTGGGGCGGACTCGTGGCGCTCGGCGGGACCCTGGGGTACATCGTCTCGGGAGTGCTGACCGACCTGACGTCCTGGCGCTGGATCTTCTACATCAACCTGCCGGTGGCCCTGGCCGTGCTGCTGGTCATTCCGCGCATGGTCACCGAGAGCCGGATGGAGCGCGAGAAGGACCAGGGGCTCGACATCGCCGGCGCGGTCACCTCGACCGCGGGGCTCGTGGCCGTCGTCTACGGACTGCTGCAGGCCGCCGAGCACCCCTGGGAGTCGGCCTCGGTGGTACTGCCGCTCGCCGGCGGCATCGCCCTGCTGCTCGCCATGGTCATCATCGAGCGCCGCGTCGGGAACCCGCTCATCCCGCTGGAGTTCTTCGCCAACCGGACCAGGTCGGTCATCAACCTGACCTCGCTGTTCTTCATGGCGGCGTTCATCTCGTACACCTTCATCCTGACGCTGTTCGAGCAGCACGTGCTGGAGTACTCGCCACTCGAGACCGGCCTGGCGTACCTCCCCCTCGGATTCGGCATCGGCATCGGCATCGGGGTGGGGACCGCGCTGACCCCGCGTATCGGAGTGCGGGCGGTCGTGGCGATGGGCTTCATCGGGGCCGGGATCGGGCTTCTGCTGACGAGCACGGTCGACGTCGGCACCCATTACGCCGGAGGGATCCTGCCGGGAATGATCGTGTTCGGCGTGTTCGCGGGCGCCACCATGCCGGCCGCGACGAGTGCCGCCCTGCACCAGGTCACCGACCAGAACTCGAGTCTCGCCTCGGGCGTGCAGAACACCATGCAGCAGATCGGAGGAGCCCTCGGGCTCGCCGTTCTGGTGCCCCTGGCCATCCGGTACACCGCCAGTGAGATCCAGGCAGGTGTCCCGGTCGACACCGCGGTGACGTCGGGGTACGTCCTGGCCTTCCGGGTGGGAGCGGCGCTGATGATCACCGGCGGCCTCCTGATCATGGCGCTCTTCGAACGGGTGGATCCCGAGCTGCGCGACCCGACCTCCGAAATAGTCGCCCGGACCCGCTGACGCGAGCCTCCGGCAGCCCATCGGCTCCGATTCTCCGAACCGACCCGACACAACGAATCAAAATGGGCTCCGCCGAGCGGACCCCGCGGAGGGAATTCAAGTATTTCTCTCCACTTTGGCAAGTCCGGTTGCCCGGCGGTCCCCAGATTGCGTACGGTGTAAACATGGCAAACGAAAAAGAAAAGACCAACGAATCCCCCTCCTTTCCCGCCGTTCCTGGCTGGTTCGATATATCCACCCCCGACTCCTCCCGGACGCGGGCTTTCTACCAGGAAATCTTCGGCTGGACGATCAGTGCCCTGGACGACACCTACGCCATGGTGAGTTCCGGGGACGGCCCGCCCTCCGGCGGAATCGGTCAGGCCGGCCCCGAAAGCCCGTACGTCGGGGTCGTCCCCTATTTCCCGGTCGCCGACGTGGAGGCGGCCCTCGCTCAGGCGGAGAAGCTCGGCGGCTCCGTGAAGATGCCGCCGCAGGACACCCCCACCGGCCGTATCGCCGTCTTCACCGACCCCGACGGCAACAATGTCGGAGTCATGAGTTCCTGAACCCCCACGTGCCTGGGCCCCGCACGGTGTTCCTCCGTGCGGGGCCCAGGCACGTCACGGCGCCGACGACGCCCCGCCGGGGCGCACCCGGGGACACCCGGTTCCGGCCGGCCCGGGCCCGCCCGGCTCCCGGCTCCCCGTGCCCCGGCTCCCCTCCCGAACGGCCGCCCGTACGGGAGGGCGACTCCCGCTCTCCGCAATCAGGAAGACGCCGCGGAAGGGCCGTGGGACTAGCGTGAACAACGATCGAGCCGCCCGCACCGGCATGCACCGGTGCCTGCCGCGCGCCCTGTGGCGGCCCTCCCGCGTCTTCATCCGCCGCAAGCCGCCTGGCGCCCGTTCCGCTACAACAGACCCTGCTGGAGGTTGTGTCCATGACCGAGGCTGTGTGCCCTTACCGTCTTGACCCCGAGGGCGCCGACACGCACGGGGAGACCACTCGTCTGCGCGAGCAGGGCCCGATCGCGCGGGTCGAACTCCAGGACGGCGTGCTCGCGTGGTCGGTGCACGACTACGCGGTCGCCAAGCAGATCATGGCCGACGAGCGCTTCTCCAAGAACCCCCGCAAGAACTGGCCCGCGTACATCAACGGGGAGATATCGAACGGCTGGCCCCTGATCACCTGGGTGGCCATGGACACCATGGCCACCCAGGACGGCGCCGACCACGCCCGTCTGCGCAAGCTGCTGCTGAAGGCCTTCACCGAGCGTCGTGTCGAGTCCATGAGGCCGCACATCGAGAAGACGGTGAACGAGCTCCTCGACACCATGGCCGCCAGGGCCGACGACGAGATCGTGGACATCAAGGCGATGTTCCACGCCGAACTGCCCACGCGGCTGATGTGCGACCTCTTCGGTGTGCCGGAGGAGAGGCGCGCCGAGGTGCTGGCCGGGGGGCACAAGAACATCGACACCCGGATCTCCTCCGAGGCCGCGGAAGCCAACCTCGGGCAGTGGCAGGAGGCCATCTCCGATCTCGTCGAGTACAAGCGCCATCACCCCGGTGACGACCTCACGAGCGCACTGATCGAGGCCAGGGACGAGGGTTCGCGGCTGACCGACTCGGAGCTGATCGGCACGCTGCACCTGCTGCTCGGCGCCGGCTCCGAGACCCTGGTGAACGCCCTCGCCCACTCCTCCCTCGCCCTGCTCACCGACGCCGACCTGCGCAAGAAGGTGACCTCCGGCGAGATCCCCTGGGGGAACGTGTGGGAGGAGACGCTGCGGGTGGAGTCGCCCGTGGCGCACCTGCCCTTCCGCTACGCGACCCAGGACTTCGAGATCGGCGGTGTGAGGATCTCGAAGGGTGATCCCCTGCTGGTCGACTTCGCGGGCATCGGCCGGGACCCCGCCGTGCACGGCGACACCGCCGACGAGTTCGACGCCCTCCGGCCCGACAAGACACACCTCTCGTTCGGGCACGGCGTCCACTACTGCCTCGGCGCGCGGCTCGCGAAGCACGCCTGGATGATCGGCATCCCCGCGTTGTTCGAGCGCTTCCCCGACATGGAACTGGCGGTCCGCCGCGACGAACTCGAGGGGCAGGGGAGCTTCGTGGTCAACGGTCACGCCGGTCTGCCGGTGCACCTGAAGGGCAGGGCCGCGGCCCCCGCCCGGTGAGGCCCGCGCCGACGACTCGACCACGCCCGTCGCGCCGTTCGCCGATGCGCGCGGACGCGCCGGGCGACGTGAACCCTCGTACAAGGAGACTGTCGATGGTGGATTCAGCAGCAACGGCCGGAGCCGGGGTCGTGGGGGACGGACTGCCCCTGGGCGAGGACTACGCGGGACCGCGTGACCTCCCGGTCGAGACCGTGGTGTCGGCCGACGGCACCACGATCGCCTACGAGAAGTCGGGAAGCGGCCCGCCCGTCGTCATCATCGGGGGCGGACTCAACGACAAGGCCATGTTCACGCCGCTCGCCCAGATCCTGTCCCGGCGGTTCACGGTGTTCAACTACGATCGCCGCGGCCGTGGGGGCAGCGACTACGGGGACCCGGAGCAGTACACGATCGACCGTGAGGTCGAGGACCTGGTCGCGGTGCTCGACGCCATCGGGGAACCCGCCCACGTCTTCGCCAACTGCAGCGGCGGCATGATCGCCATCCATGCCGCGGCGGCCGGCGTCCCCATGGCGAAGCTGGGCCTCTACGAACCGCCGTACTCCTCGCCCCCGCTCGACGGCGACGAGGTCGACCGGTTGAAACGGCTCGTCGCCGAGGACCGCCGGGAAGAGGCGGTGACCCTCTTCGGCAAGGAGATCGTCAAGTTCATGACGGACGAGACGCTGGAGAGGTTCAAGCAGCACCCTGCCTGGCAGGCGTTCGAGTCCATGGCGCCCTCCTGCGTCTACGACGCGATCATCAACGATCGGTACGGTTCCATCCCTCACACGCTGCTGCCGAGGATCGCTGTCGAGACGCTGGTCCTCAGCGGCTCCGAGAGCGCTCCGTGGATCCAGGAGGCCTGTGTGACGCTCTCCGAGGAGATCCCCCGCGCCCGTCTGCTGCGCATCGAGGGCGAGGGGCACCTGTTCAACCAGCAGACGGGCGCGCCGTTGCTGGCGGAGTTCTTCGGGGGGTGACACCACCCGTGCGGCCCTCCGCGGGGAGCCTGCGGCGGCAGTGACAGCGGGCCGGGTGCGGCCGCACCCGCCGGGGCTCGATGAATGCCGGGGGCCTGTGAGCGTCGTACGACGCTCACAGGCCCCCGGCATTCCGCGTGCGAGCCGCTTCCCGCGTGCTTCCGCGGCTCGGCAACGGCGTCGGCGGCGCCCTCACCGGGGCCGGCGTCGAGTGCCGGGCCGGCACGGGCTGCCGGGGCTCGGGCGGCACGGTGCGCACCCGGGGGTGCCGAGGGCCACGTCCTCACGGATCGGGCGGCGGGAGCACACCCGTGCGGGACGCCGCCGGGTCCATCATGCCGGTGGGGGCGAGGAGACCGGGTCGGTCCGCGCCGCCCGGGCGCGGTGGCGGTGGAGAAGTCGCCCGCGGGGACCGCGCAGGAGGGCGGCCCGGCTTTGGAAGTCGTGTCCGGGTGCGGGCCCCGTCCCGTGTGCCCGCCGTGTCCCCCGGACCGCGGAGGAGCGGCTTCGGCGCCGGACGACCGGTGAGGGTGCGCCCCGTGTCCTGGCCGTCCGGCTTCCGCCGGCCCGGCCCCCGCCGCGGACACCGCCCTCGCCACCCCCCGGCCTTCCCCGGGCCCGCCGCGGTCCTGTGCCGCCACAGGCGGCCCCGTGCCGTGACGAACGGCCCGTACGCCTCCGCCCACGCGGGACACGGTCCCGCGGCATGCCCTCGGGGTGCCGTCGCGCGTGTTCCGCGGGGATTCCCGAGCCGTCACGCAAAATCGCCGAAGCGGGCCGGGGCCTCCTGTTCGAGGATTCCCCGGCCCGCCGCCCGTGTGCCGGGTCAGAGCTTCTTCAGCGTCCGGTTGAAGGTGCGCAGGTCGTCGACGAACAGGTCCGGCTCCTCCATGGCCGAGAAGTGGCCGCCGCGGTCGAGCTCCGCCCAGTGCACGATCTGCTTGAAGTCGCGCTCGGCCAGGCTGCGGACCGGCTGGAAGAGCGCCCCGGGGTAGACCGCGACGCCCATGGGGACGTCGATGGTCGGGGACCGCCCGATCAGGCTGGTGATCGGAAGGAACGGCTTGAGCTCGTAGTGCGCCTGCGCCGCGGAACCGCCGGTCGCGGTGAACCAGAAGAGCGAGATGTGGGTCAGCATCAGGTCGCGGTCGATCGCGTCCTCGGGGACGTTCTCCGTCTGGGCCCAGTGCTTGAACATCTCGAGCAGGTACGCCAGTTGCGCGACCGGCGAGTCGTTCAGCATGTAGCCGATGGTGTGCGGCCGGGTCGACTGCATCTTCATGGGCCCGGACAGGTCGTCGAGGAAGCGCTCGGAAACGGCGAGACGGGCCTTGTCCGCATCGCTCAAGGTCTCCAGCTCACCGGGTTCCCCGCTGAGGTTGGTCTGCAGGAGGTTGACGTGGATGCCGGCCAGGTGGCCGGGGTCGATCGCGCTGAGCAGCAACGACGTGAAGGCGCCGATGTCGCCGCCCTGGGCGATGTAGCGCTCGTAGCCGAGACTCGCCATCAGCCGGGACCAGGCCATGGCTATCCGCCCCAGGTCCCAGCCGGCGGTCTTGAGCGGGCCGGAGAGGCCGAAGCCCGGCAGCGAGGGGATGACCAGGTGGAACGCGTCGGCGGGGTCGCCGCCGTGCGCCCGCGGGTCGGTCAGCGGGCCGATGATGTCCAGGAACTCCACCGGCGTGCCGGGCCAGCCGTGCGTGATCACCATCGGCGTGGCGTCCGGCTCGGGCGAGCGGACGTGCAGGAAGTGGATGGTGGCCCCGTCGATCTCCGTGGTGAACTGCGGGTACTGGTTGATGCGGCGTTCGGCGGCGCGCCAGTCGAAACCGTCCCGCCAGTACTCGGCCAGCTCCTTGATGTAGTGCAGCGGAGCGCCACGGGACCAGCCGACGTCGACGAGCTCGGGCCAGCGGGTCGCGCTCAGTCGGCGCTTGAGGTCGTCGATGTCGGTCTGGGGGATCTGGACCTGGAACGGCCGCATGGGGAAGCTCCTTCGTCTGGTCGAACGCCGTGATGACCGCGGCCGGCGTGCCGCGCCGCGCCGGCCGGCAGCGCGGCATGGACGCCTCGCTGCCGTGAGGGGGAGGGATGGACCGATGAGTGACTGCCGCCCTGACGGCGTCGTGCCGGGGCACCGGCACGGGCCGACCGACTGATCGGCGCAGCGGCCGTCAGGGCGGTTCCCGCGGCGCTGCGATCGGCGTCGGCCAGGGCGGTCGAGGAATCGGGCCTCGAACTCGCCGTCACGCTAGTGCCGGCCTTCGGAGCTCAGCAAGATCCTCGGTGAGGCCCCGCAATACCGGAGAAGCCGACCGGCCGGCCGGCGGTCCGCACGGCGGCCTCGGCGCGCACGACATCCGCCGCCCCGCGACCACTCGCTTCACATAGGGCATATGTATTGAATGTTCACAGTGTATACTAGTTGGCTCTTTTCGTCGGCACCGCAACCGCTCGATCCATTCGGGAGCAGCCGCAGAGAAGGACCTCCGAGCACTCCCCGGCACACCCGAAAGCCGCACACCGGCAGCATCCGGCACCCTCACCGGGAATTCCGAAAGCGAGTTTTCCCGCACCCCGCCGCCGGCTCCCCCGCACCGCCGGGCGAGCACCGCACGGGCCCGGAGGGCACCCCGGCGCCCGTCCCGCGGGGCCGGGGAAGCACCCGGCCCCCTGACACCCCTCCACCTCCCTGAACTGCCCATACGGTCACCCACGGGGGCACATCCCGGGAAGCGGCCCCGGCCGCCCCCTCGGTCCGGAGCGGCAGTCGGCCACGACAAACGGAACAAGAAAAAGGATTCGCAATTCAATGCTTCCCCTTGCCGAGAGGGCCGGATTGTACACACGCATCACTTCGAGCGCTTCTCCGAGAATGCCATTTATATTCATTGACACCAATGAGGGCGTCATGCAATCGTCATTGATGCAGCTTTCGAAGGCATTCTGCTTCAGCCTTCGAATTCCCCCTGTATCGACGAAGGAGTGGTCCCCATTTCCATCATCAGAAATCGTGCAGCCAAGGTCGTCGTCGGCTCGGCGGCGGTGCTGGGGCTCGCCATGGCGTTCCAGAACCCCGCCGTGGCCACCACGGCGCCGACGGCCACGGTGACCCCGTCGTCCGGCCTGTCCGACGGCACCGTGGTCAAGGTCGACGGTGCGGGCCTCGACGCCGGAACCGCCTACGACGTCGGGCAGTGCGCGTGGGTGGACACCGGCGTTCTGGCGTGCAACCCGGCGGACTTCTCCTCCGTGACCGCGGACGCCAACGGCTCCGCGAGCACGTCGCTGACGGTGCGCCGCTCCTTCGAGGGCTTCCTCTTCGACGGCACCCGCTGGGGCACCGTGGACTGCACCGTCGAGCAGTGCCAGGTCGGCCTCTCGGACGCGGTCGGTAACGGCCCGGAGGGTGTGCCGATCTCCTTCAAGTGATCGGCGGGCCCGGCCCGCCATCGGCGCGGCCGGTTCCACCGCGGCCGGCACCGCCGGCGTGCGGGAGCGCTCGCGCTCCCGCACGCCCCGGCCGCCGGCTCCCCGCGGCGCACTGCCTCCCGGACCGCACCACGGCTCCCGCCGTGGTGCGGTCCGTCTTTCGTCACCCGGTGCGGCGGGGCGGCTCACCTCCTCCCGCCCACGGCGCACGCGTGCCGTGGGCGGGAAGATCGCTGAACCTGCCGAGGCGCAGGTCCAGCCGCTGCAGCGTCTCGCGCAGGAACGGGGAGGTGAGGCCCGCGAGTTCCTCCTCCCACCGGTAGCCCCACGCGTAGCGGGCCCGGTCGCCCGCTGTGGGTTCACCGGGGTGGCAGTTGACCTCGATGACGTCGGCCCGGCCGTGGGCCAGGCGGTCGACAAGGGCTTCGAGGCGCGGGAGCGTCAGGGCACCCGCCTCGTCGAGTCCCCCGTACGTCTGCGGGAAGGCCAGCCGCGCGGCGTTCAGCCGGGACGCCAGAGCGCGGCTCCAGTGACGGATCACGAGTCCCCGCGGTCCGAGGGCGGCGCTCGTCGGCACGCGCACGGCACCGATTCCCCGGTCCGCGGCCAACCGCGTCACGATCCGCGCGACAGGTGGGTAGAGGTGGAGGTGCTGGTGGGTGTCGACATGGCTCAGCGTCAGACCGAGGTCCTCGACGAGGCGGCCGAGTTGCGCCTGGAACTCCCGGCGCACGTCCGCCATGTCGACGCGCCCCGTGACCGCGGCGGTCATGAACGCCCGCCAGCTCGGGCGGAAGGAGCCCCGCCGGTCGACCAGGGTGGGGATCTCACGTGCGCTCAGCAGCGGGGGGTCCTCCCCGACCACCGCCAGGTGGGCACCGACCCCGAGTGCCGGCCGGTCCCGCAGCCAGGCGGCCGACCGTGCCACCGCCGGACCGACGGCGAGGACCGAGACGCTCGTCACCACTCCCTCGTCGTGCGCCCTCAGGATGCCCCGGGAGATCCCCTCGCTGAGACCGTAGTCGTCGGCGTTGACGATGAGCAGCCGTCCCGTCACCGGTCCGTCCCCTTGCCGTCCCGGCTCCGGGAGGGACCGAACACCCAGTGCCGCAGGAGGGCGAACCTCACCACGGAGGCGAGAGCGTCGCCGGCGAGCAGTACCGTCAGTTCGACGGCCCTGCCGCTCCCCGGACCGGCCGCGAGCAGAGTCGCGCTGGTGCAGGCGAGACCGAGCAGGAAGGCGACGAACCCCTTGGCCTGATGGCGCAGGGCGTCCTGGCGCCCGCGTACTCCGAAGGTGATCCGGCGGTTCGCCGCGGTGTTGAGGACCGTGGCGAGGAACAGACCGAGCGCGTTCGCCGCCAGCGCCGGCATCACGGTGGTGAACAGCAGGTAGAACACGACGTGCAGGAGTCCGCTCGCCGCTCCGACCACGGCGAAGCGGAGGAACCTGCGTGCCGGGGCGACGGGCACTTTGAGGCGCTGCAGGCGGGACGGCAGCGGCGCCCCGAGGGCGCCCCTCGTCCGGCGGCCCGCCACGCGGACGACCCCCCGCAGCATGTCCACGACGGTACGGCCGATGTCGACCGTGGTGTCGGGGTCGTCGAGGCAGTCGACCGGGACCTCGTGGATGCGCAGCCCCTGGCGCTGCACCGCACAGAGCAGTTCCGTGTCGAAGAACCACTTGTCGTCGTGGACGGCCGGGAGTATGGCCTGCACGATCTCCCGCCGGCCGGCCTTGAAACCGCACTGGGCGTCGGAGAAGCGCACCCCGAGGACCACGCGCAGGATCAGGTTGTACGTGCGGGAGAGCGTGGCGCGCAGCAGGGACCGCTGCACGCTCGCCCCGCGCGCGTGCCGCGTGCCGATGGCGAAGTCGCTGTGGCCCGATGCGAGCGGAGCGATGAGCGGGAGGAACCCGTCCAGGTCGATGGAGAGATCGGCGTCCATGTAGCTGACCACGTCGGCCCGGCTCGTGCCCCACACGTGTCTGAGAGCCAGGCCCCGGCCCCTCGAGTCGAGACTCACGAACCGCACCTCGGACAGCTGACGGGCCAGCGCCTCACCGATCTCGCGCGTCCTGTCGGCGCTGCCGCTCTCCGCAATGGTGATCACGAAGGGATACGGGAAGTTCCGGACGAGGTAGTCGCGCAGCCGGTGCACGTTCCGTGCGAGCGCCTTCTCCTCGTTGCGCACCGGAATCACGATCTCGGTCAGGGACACGCGGGTCGGTTCGGCGGACTCTTCGGCGGTCGCGGTCATGGACGCTGCCTCTCAATGGCCGCGCGGCGAGCGCGCATCGGGCGGTGGAGGGTCCCAGCGTCGGCCTGACGGGCCGCCGGCGGCATCCTCCCCCTTGCGCCACTTCCGCTCCACCGCAACCAGGGAGACGGCTTCGCCCCGGTGGTCGGCCAGACTGTGCCGCAGCACGGCCCGCCTCCGCACGCGGTCGGGCCGTGACGGGCGGTCCACCGGAAAGGAGCCGCCATGTCGGCCTGGCTCGAGGAATGGAACAGCAGGCAGGACGTCTACATCGGCGACCGGCACCGGGACCGGCACTTCCGGGCGGTGGCCCGCGACATCGTCCGTCTGCTTCCGGAAGGAAGCGGACGCGTGCTCGACTACGGTCCCGGAGACGCCCTGTCCGCCACGCGCATCGCCGCGGCATGTGAGGAAGTGGTCCTCTGCGAGGCGGCGGAGACGATCCGGGCCCGGATCACGGACCGGTTCGCGGACGAGCCGGGGATCCGTGTCATCTCGCCGGGTCAGCTCACGGACCTGGCCGCCGGGTCGGTCGACCTGATGGTCGTGCACTCGGTGGTGCAGTATCTCGACGCGGACGAACTGGACGCCCTCCTCCGGGAGGCGCACCGGCTCCTGGGCGCCGACGGACTGCTCGTCGTCGGAGACCTCGTGCCCCCGGGAGCGGGGCTGGTGTCGGACACGGCCGAGCTCCTGCGTTTCGCCCTGCGCGAGGGTTTCCTCGGGGAGGCGGTGCCGGCCCTCGTACGGTTGGCGTTCTCCCCCTACGCCCGTCGGCGGCGGCGGCTCGGCCTCACCCGGCTCGGCGAGGCCGAGATGACGGACCGAGCACGGCGAGCCGGCCTCTCGGGCCACCGGGTGCGGCCCAACATCGGTAACAACCAGGCGCGTTGGACTTTCGTGGCCAGGCACGCGGCTGCATCCGCGCGACCGGGCCGATGAGCGTCTCCGGGCAGGCCCGCACATTGGAAGAAGCGGAAGTGCGCTGCCGTGTGTGACCGTAGGGGGGCCTCCGAGCGGGTGGACGGCACCACCGGCCCCGCCGGGTCGGCAGGTTCTCGGCGCACACCTCCAGGAGGATCCATGGCCGGACTCGTAGCGGTCACCGGGGCCGAAGGATTCATCGGGTCGCACCTGGTCGAGACGCTGGTGCGGCGGGGACACCGGGTGCGGGCCATGGTCCTGTACAACTCGTTCGCCTCGTGGGGGTGGCTCGACCGGCTCGACGCCGAGGTGATGGCCCAGGTGGAGGTGTGCCCCGGCGACGTCCGCGACCCGGCGTCCGTACGGGCGCTGGTCGAGCGGGCCTCGGTCGTGTACCACCTGGCGGCCCTGATCGCGATCCCCTACTCCTATCAGGCGCCGCGCTCGTACGCGGACACCAATGTCATGGGCACGCTGAACGTGCTCGAGGCGGTGCGTGCCAGTGGGACATCCAGGCTGGTCCACACCTCGACGAGCGAGACGTACGGTTCGGCGAGGACGGTACCGATCCGGGAGGACCATCCCCTGCAGGCCCAGTCGCCCTACGCGGCGACGAAGGTGGCCGCGGACAAGCTCGTCGAGTCCTACCACCTCAGCTACGGTGTGCCCGCGGTGACACTGCGGCCGTTCAACACGTTCGGTCCCCGTCAGTCGGCCCGCGCGGTGATACCCACGATCGTCGGCCAGCTCGCCGCCGGGGCCCCGCGGATCACCCTCGGCTCCCTGGCGCCGACCCGTGACTTCACCTACGTCACCGACACCGCCGAGGCCTTCGTCTCGGTCGGCACCGCGCCGGCGTCGGCCGTGGTCGGGGAGGTCTTCAACGCCGGCACGGGGACGGAGGTGTCCATCGGCCGGCTCGCCGCGGACATCATGCGGCTGATGGGTGCCGACGCGTCGATCGACGAGGATCCAGAGCGTCTGCGCCCCAAGGACTCCGAGGTCGTACGCCTGGTCTGCGACGCCGGGAGACTGCGCGCGCGCACGGGGTGGCGCCCCCGGGTGGACCGTGAGGACGGCCTGCGGCGGACCATCGAGTGGTTCCGGGATCCCGTGAACCGAGCGGGCTACAGACCGGCTCACTACAACCGCTGAGGGAGACGCGGAACATGCACGCAGTGATCCTGGCGGGCGGCAAGGGGACGAGGCTGCGGCCGTACACCAGCCGGCTGCCCAAGCCCCTGGTACCGATCGGTGACGAGTTCTCGATCCTGGAAATCGTCCTGAGCCAGCTCTCCCAGCAGGGATTCGACTCGGTGACGCTCGCCATCGGGCACCTCGGCCACCTCATCCGGTCCTTCGTGGGCGACGGCAGCCGATGGAACATGGACATCACCTATGCCTCGGAGGACACGCCCCGGGGGACGATCGGCCCGGTCCTGGGCATCCTCGACCGGCTGCCCGAACACTTCCTGGTCATGAACGGCGACATCCTCACCGACCTGGATTACGCCGATGTGCTGACCCACCACAGGAGGGGCGACGCGCCGCTGACGGTGGCGACCTGCACGCGCGAGGTGCGCATCGATTTCGGCGTGCTGACGACGACCGGCAACCGGGTGGTCCATTTCGTGGAGAAGCCGACGATCGACTACCGGGTCAGCATGGGTGTCTACGGCCTGAGCCGCACCACCCTCGAAACCTATCCGCCCCACATGCCGTTCGGCTTCGACGACCTGGTCCTGGACCTGCTGGCCCGCGGTGTCCAGCCGGCGGAGTACCCCTTCGACGGGTACTGGCTGGACATCGGCCGCCCTGACGACTACGACCGCGCCAACGCCGAGTTCGACTCGATCAAGGGGACCCTGCTCAAGGGGGCGTGAGGGTGTTCCACCGGCCTCTCCTCAGCTGCCGAGGGGCGTACCAGAGATGAAAGGGACAAGAGAAGCATGTCTTCCGTCACACACGGGCCCCCGTCGGCGACCGCGTCCTCTCCGGCTCCGGTGCCCTTCGCCCGGGACGGCCGGAGCCGGGCGAAGGCATGGGCACTCGCCGGGATCTGCGGGCTCGCGGGCCTGCTCTACCTGTGGCTCATCGGCTCCAGCAACTACGGCAACGCCTACTACTCCGCCGCCGTGCGGTCGATGACGGAGAGCCCGGCCAACTTCCTGTTCGGCGCCGCGGACCCGTACGGCGCCGTCTCGGTCGACAAGCCGCCTCTGGCACTCTGGCCCCAGGCGGCGTCGGTGGCGGTCTTCGGGTACCACAGCTGGTCGATGCTGCTTCCCCAGGCCCTCGAAGGCGTGGCCACCGTGTTCCTGCTGCACCGCACGGTCCGGCCGTGGGCGGGGGAACGCGTCGCGCTGCTCGCGTCATTGATCCTCTCGCTGACCCCCATCACCGTCGCCATCAACCGCGACAACAACACCGATTCCCTCCTGATGCTGCTGCTGGTCGCGGCGGCGTACGCGTTCACCCGCTCGGTCCACGCCGGGACGGACCGCGGCCGCACCAAGTGGCTGCTGCTGTGCGCCTTCTTCGTGGGCTGCGGGTTCACGGCGAAGATGCTGCAGGCGTGGATCATCGTGCCGGTACTGGCTCTCGCGTTCCTGCTCAGCAGCGCCAGCCCGGTGAGACGCAGGATCAACGACGTCCTGGCCGCGGGTGCCGTACTGGTCGTCTCCTCGTTCTGGTGGCCCGCGTTGCACGATCTGTGGCCGGGCGACAAGCCCTACATGGGCGGCAGCACGAACGGGAGCGCGTTCCAGCTCGTCTTCGGTTACAACGGGTTCGGCGCGCTGTTCGGCACCGGCCAGCAGCCCGGCGGCTCCGGGATCAACGTGCCCCTCGCGATGGTCGGGCTCTCCGGCGGAATGCCCGGGGTCACCCGCATGTTCTCCGCCGAGGTCGGGGACCAGATCTCCTGGTTGCTCCCGCTCAGCCTGCTGGTGCTGGCCGTCGTGGGAGCCGCCGGCTACCGCCGCCTGTGGTTCGAGACCCCGGGTGATCCCCTGCAGCGGGCGGGCTGGCTCCTGTGGGGCGGATGGCTGGTGCTCGTCGGCGGAGTCTTCAGCTTCACCCAGGGCATCTTCAACACGTACTACACGACGATGCTGGCGCCGGCGGTCGCCGCGGTCTCCGCGGCGGGTATCGCCCTGCTCTGGCGGAAGTACTGCCGGCCGGACGGCCGGGAGTGGATGCTCCTGCCGGCCGCGGTCGCGCTCACGGCCGTCTGGGCGTTCGTCCTGGTCTCCAGGGACACCTCGTGGCACGGTTGGACCAGATGGGCGGTCCTGGGGCTCGCCGCCTTCGCGGTCCTCGCACTGGTGGTGGCCAAACTGTCGCCGGGACGGCGTCCCCTGGGCCACGCCGGGCTGGTCGTCGGGGCGGCAGCGGTGCTGCTGGCCCCCGGAGTGTGGTCCGTGGGCACCGCGGCCGTGGCCGCCGACAACGGCGGCTTCCCCACGGCGGGTCCGCCGAACAACGCGTTCAGCGCCCTGCTGCGCGGGGAACTCCCGGACGGCATGACGCCGCCCGCCGGCATGCCCCCGGACGGGGGCCGGACACCCGAGGGCATGGAGATGCCTCCCGGTCTCCAGCTGCCCGAGGGCATGGAGATGCCCGGCGGCATGCGGATGCCCGAGGGCGTCCCGGCGTCGGGCGGGGACGGCGCCGCCTCCTCCGGCACCCGGAGCGGGAAGGGCTTCGGCGGCTCCGACCTCTCCGCCGGCAACCGGCGGATCCTCGAGTACGCCGAACGCCACTCGGACGGTGCCGGCGTGACGCTCGCCGTCGAGGGGGGCGGGCTCGCCTCGTCGTCGTTCATCATCGAGACCGGTGCCGCGGTCGTCGGCATGGGCGGATTCCTGGGCGCCGACGACTCGCCCACCGTCGACCAGCTCGGCGAGTGGGTCGACCGGGGGGACCTGAAGTTCGTTCTCACCGCCCATCCGGGCGAAGCGCGGCTGGGCGGCATGGCCGGGATGGGCGGCAGCGTGCAGCAGAAGCGGGTGGCCTGGGTGCGCGAGAACTGCCGGCTCGTCGACCCCGGCGCCTACGGCGGCGAGCCCTTCGACGAGGAACAGGCTCGGCTGCCGGTACCGGGGTTCAGCGACGCGGCGCTGTACCGCTGCGGATAGCGTCCGCGACCGCGCGAAGGGCTCCCCGCCGGTGTGGCCGGCGGGGAGCCCTTCGCGCGGTCGATCAGGTGGTGGACGTCCGGCCGGCGGCAGCGCGCAGCGCCTTCTTGTCGATCTTGCCCATCGGTGTGGTGGGCAGGGAGGGGACCGTGACCAGACGCTCCGGGAGCTTGAACGACGCCGTCCCGGCGCTCTCCATCACCCTCCGGATGTCCGCCAGCTCCACCTGCGCGCCGTCGGCCTGCACGACGAACAGGCAGACCAGTTCGCCGAGTTCGCTGTCCGGCAGGCCTACGGCGGCCGCCTGCAGAACGCCGTCGGCCTGCACCGCGAAGCTCTCCACCTCCTCGGCGTTGATCTTCTCGCCGCCCCTGTTGATGAGGTCCTTCTCCCTGCCGACCACGACCAGGTTGCCGTCCGGCGTACGGCGTACCAGGTCACCGGTCCGGTACCAGCCGTCGGGGGTGAACGCCCGCGCGTTCGCGGAGGGCGAGTCGTAGTAGCCGCGCGGTGTGTACGGGCCCCGGGTGAGCAGTGCCCCGGGTTCGCCCACGCCCACCGTCCTGCCCTCCGGGTCCACCACCCGGATCTCGTCGGCGGGGCAGATCGGCCGTCCCTGGGTGTGGTGGACCACGTCGTCCGGATCGTCCAGGCGGGTGAGGCACAGCAGGCCCTCCGCCATTCCGAAGACCTGCTGCAGCCTGCAGCCCAGTTTCGGTCCCACCTGCCGGGCCGCCTCCGGCTCGAGCCGCGAGGCCCCGACCTGGAGGAGCTCCAGCGAACCCAGGTCGGCGCCCGGGTTCTCGTCCCGGTACTGGAGCCAGCGCATGACAACGGCCGGAACCACGGACGTGGCGGTGACCCGTTCCCGCTCGATCGCCTCGAACGCGGCCTCGGGCGCCGGCGATCCGGAGATCACCACCCGCCCCCCGGTCAGGAGCGTGCCGAGGACCCCGGGACCGGTGTTGGGGAAGCCGTGGCCGAGCGGCAGGACGGCCAGGTACACGGTGTCGCGCCCGAAGCCGCACAGCTCGGCGGCGCGCTTGATCATGCAGGCGAGGTCGTTGTGCGTGCGCGCCACGAGCTTGGGCAGCCCGGTCGTTCCGCCGGACAGCTTGAGCATCGCGACCTCGTCACCACGCGGCGCGGACAGATCCAGCTCGGCCGCGACCCGCGCGGCCTCGTTCGCGTCCAGGGGCTCGCACAGCGCACGCAGATCGACGCTGTCCGGCCGGACGTCGGCCCCCGCCACGAGGACGTGTCCGGCAGCCGGCTGCGCCCCCGCCACCTCGTGCGCCATCGCCTGGTGGTCGAACCCCTTGTACACGTCCGGCACGACGACGGCCCTGGCCCGGGCGTGAGCCACCACGCCCGACAGTTCGCGGTACCGGTACTGCGGCAGCGCCCAGACCGGCAGGGCACCGAGCCGCAGGCACGCGACGGTCACGACCACGTGCTCCCAGCAGTTGGGCAGCTGCACCACCACCCGGTCGTCCGCACGAAGACCGAGCTCCCTCATGCGGACGGCGGCCCCGTCCGCGCGCGCCATCAGCTCGCGGTAGCTCATCCGGACCGGACCGTCGACGAGGCAAACGGCTTCCGGGACCTTCCGCGCGGCCTCCACCAGGTGCGCTCCGAGCGAGCGTCCTTCCCAGTGGCCGTCGGCCGCGTAACGGGCCGCCACGTCGTCGGGCCAGGGGACGAATCCCGCGCGGGCCGGCCTTGCTGCTGTCTCATGCATGACTGCTCCGTAGGCTGTTCCGCCACCCGGGGTGCCGGACACGGCTGATGACGACCTCCCGGCGGCTTCGGGCGGACTGGCGCCGGTCGGGCCGGAGGGCCCGGCCGGCGGGGCTGACGCGCATCCGCCACGGCCGCTGAGCTCCTGCCCCGGAAGCCTAGGGACGCTTCGCCCCGCGGTCGTCTCACCGATTGCTGGATCACGCGGTGCGATCGGGGCGCCCCCACACGCCGCACGCCAGGAGTTGTCCGGGTGTCACGGGCAGGCCGAATCTGTCGCTCACGGGGACGGCTCACCCTCGCGTGGGTTCTTCCCGGGCGAAGGCAGCGGGGCGGAACGCCTCCGCAGACACGGCTGCCGGACGAGGCGATCGTCGGCCCCGATTCGTGTCGTGTCGGTTCGGTGGACTGAACAGGAGCGAGGACTTGACGGAGTACGCAGCACCCGACGAAGCAATCGCCATTATCGGTATGAGTTGCAGGTACGCCCCGGATCTCGACTCGCCGGACAAGTTCTGGGACTTCCTCGTCCACGGCAGGAGCACGGTCGGCGACATGCCGGACAAGCGGTGGGAGCCCTACGCATCGGGCAGCCCGCAGGCGACCGCGGCCATGCGGGACACCGTTCGCCGCGGTGCGTTCCTCGAGGACATCGAGGGCTTCGACGCCGACTTCTTCGGAATCTCGCCCAGGGAAGCCGACTTCCTGGATCCCCAGCAGCGCTTCATGCTCGAGCTCACCTGGGAGGCGCTGGCCGACGCCGGGATCCCCCCGCTGTCGCTGCGCGGCACCGACACCGGCGTGTACGCCGCCGCGAACTCCAACGACTACGGCAGGCGGCTCCTGGAGGACATCCCGCGCACCGGCGCCTATGCCGTGAACGGGACGACGCTGTACGGCATCGCCAACCGCGTCTCCTACTTCCTGGACCTCCACGGACCGAGCATGGCGGTCGACACGGCCTGCGCCGGTTCGCTGACGGCCCTCCACCTCGCCCGCCAGAGCCTGCTGACCGGGGAAACGCCCCTGGCGATCGTCGGCGGCCTCAACATCATGTCCACCCCCTCCCTCAACGTGGCCCTCGACGACGCCGGAGCCATGTCCCCGGACGGCCGCAGCAAGGCGTTCGACGAGGACGCCGACGGGTACGGCCGCGGTGAGGGGGCGGGGGTTCTCGTCCTCAAGCGGCTCTCCGACGCACGGCGCGACAACGATCCCGTCCTCGCGGTCATCCGCGGCAGCGGTGTCTTCCAGGACGGCCGCTCCGACGGCATGATGGCGCCGGACGGGGACGCCCAGGAGCACATGCTCCGGCAGGCCTACCGCCGGGCGGGAGTGGACCCGGCCACCGTGGACTACGTCGAGGCGCACGGCACGGGGACACCCACCGGTGACCGTGAGGAGATCACCGCTCTCGCCAAGGTGTTCGGAGAAGGCCGGTCGCCGGAGGCTCCCTGTCTGGTCGGATCGGTGAAGCCCAACGTCGGTCACGTCGAGGGAGGCTCGGGCATCACCGGCGTGATCAAGACGGTCCTCGCGCTGAGGAACGAGCTGATCCCCCCCACCCTCCACGACCGGCCCCGCACCGACATCGACTGGGACTCCTGGGGGCTGCGCCTGGTCGGGCGGGTGCAGGACTGGTCCCGCTCCGCACGGCCCCGGCGCGCGGGAGTCTCCAGCTACGGCGTCGGGGGCACGATCTCCCACGTGATCCTGGAGGAGGGCCCGGTGCCGGCGGCGTCCTCGTCCCGCGGCGCCTCCACCGGCGCGCGGACGCCCGCGCTCTTCCCCGTCTCGGCCGCCTCCGAGGCGGGACTGCGCGCGTTGGCGGACGGGGTCGCCGACTGGGTGGCCTCTCGTCCGGACACCCCGCTGCCCTCGGTCGGACACACCCTGGCGCGGCGGCGCTCGCACCTCGCCCAGCGCGCCGCGGTCGTCGCGGACTCCGCCGAGCAGCTCGTCGACCGGCTGCGCGAGATCGCCGAGGGCCGTGGCGGCCCCGGCACCGCGTCGGCGCGCACCGGTGCCGGGCGCGCCGACGACGCCGTCTGGATCTTCTCCGGTCATGGCGCCCAGTGGCCCGGAATGGGCCGCCGGCTGCTGGCGGGCGAGCCGGTCTTCGCCACGGCCCTCGACGCGCTGGCGGAGGTGTTCCGCGACGAGCTCGGCTGGACCCCCCGGGAAGCGCTCACCGAGGGCGGGCCGTGGACCGCCGCCCACGTCCAGGCACTGACCTTCGCCGTCCAGATGGGCCTGGCCGACGTGTGGCGCAGCAAGGGCATGCGGCCGGGCGCGGTCATCGGGCATTCGGTCGGTGAGATCGCGGCCGCCGTGACGGCCGGCTGCCTCGACCGTGACGAGGCCGCCCGCTTCGCGTGCCGCCGTGCGGCGGCACTCCAGCGGCTCGACGGGCGGGGCGCCATGGTCATGGTCGGGCTTCCGTTCGAGGAGGCGGCCCTGCGCCTGGAGGGCAGGCGGGACGTGGAAGCCGCCATCTCGGCGGGTCCGCACTCCACGGTCCTGTCCGGCGACCGTTCGGCGGTTCTGCGCGTCGCGGAGGAGTGGCGGGTGTCGGGCGTGTGGACGCGAACCGTCGACTCCGACATCGCTTTCCACAGCGTCCACGTGGACGAGGTGATCGGCGACGTCGAGTCGGCCGCGCGCCGGCTCACGCCCTGGCCGCCGTCCGTCCCCCTCTACACCACCGCCCTCGGCGACCCGCGGTCGCGGGCTCCGCGCGACAGCGGCTACTGGGCGGCGAACCTGCGCAGGCCGGTCCGCTTCACCGAGGCCGTGCGTGCGGCGGCCGAGGACGGCCACCGGCTCTTCCTCGAGGTGTCCAGCCACCCGGTGGTGGCCCATTCGGTCAGCGAGACGCTTCTGGACCTCGGCATCGAGGACGCCGCCGTGGCCGGGACGCTCCGGCGGAACACCGACGAGGT
This sequence comes from Streptomyces sp. NPDC000348, assembly GCF_042898795.1. Lineage (NCBI taxonomy): Bacteria > Bacillati > Actinomycetota > Actinomycetes > Kitasatosporales > Streptomycetaceae > Streptomyces > Streptomyces sp. NPDC000348. The sequence continues at coordinate 67,703 of NZ_JBIAZD010000022.1, read as the reverse complement.
GGAGTCGCTGCTGGAGAACCTCGCCGAACTGCACTGCCACGGCGTGACCGTCGACTGGACGAGCCACCACACCGACGGCGGGCTCGTGGGGCTGCCGTCGGCCGTGTGGCAGCACCGGGCCTACTGGATCTTCCCCGAGGCCACCGCCGACGCGGGTCTGGGGCGTGGGCACGACCCCGCAAGCCACAGCCTGCTCGGCGGCCGGATGACCGTCAGCGGCTCACCGACCAGGCAGGTGTGGCAGACCCGCCTCGACATGGACAGCCGCCCCTACCCGCAGAGCCACGGGCTCGTCGGCGTCGAGGTCACCCCGGCGGCGTCCATCATCAACACCTTCGCCGCCGCCGCGGAGGAGGACGGTCCGTCGGCTCTGACGGACATCGTGCTGCGTACGCCCCTGGCGGTGGAACCGCCCCGTGTGGTCCAGGTCGTGCGCGAAGGCAGGTCGCTCTCGCTCGCCACCCGCATCGCCGACGACGACGGCGCCGGCGGGGACGAATGGATCACGCACACCACGGCCACCGTCGCGCCGGGGGTCCGGCCGGCGGGCGGACGGCTGGACACCGGGGCCATCCGTTCCCGGCTCCCGGAGGGGTCGCTCACCAGGGCCGACGAGATGTTCGAGCGCATGGGGGTCGAGGGCTACGCCTTCCCCTGGGACCTGGAGGAACTGCGCCACGACGACCACGAGCAGCTCGCCGTGCTGCAGATCGAGCCCCCGCCCGCGGAGCGGGCGACCAGCTGGGCGCACGTCATCGACGGCGCGCTGACCATCAGCGCCATGGTGGTCTCCCCGGGGGACGCCACCGTGCTCTGGATGTCCCGGTCCATCGACCAGGTGACGTGGTCGGGTGAACCCCCCGCCAGGCTCACCGTGCACAGCACGCGCTCGCTCCGGTCACCGCACGACACGGTCGACGTACGGGTCGCCGACGAGCGGGGGGATGTCGTCTGCGAGGTCGTCGGGCTCCGGTTCGCGGCCGTGGAACATCTCGGCGCCGCGGTACTGCCCAGCGAACTGGTGCACGAGATCGCGTGGCGTCCCTGGGATCCGGAGGACCACGAGAAGGCCGGGGACGGCCCCGTGGAGCAGGTGGTCCTCGTCGGGGACCCCGAGGCCACCGTCCCCCTCGCCGAACAACTCGAGTCGGTCGGCATGACCTGCATACAGGCGGGCGGCTCACCGGAGACGGGGTTGCAGCCGGGCCTGTTCGCCCGGCCGGGCGCGGTGGTCGTGGCGCCTGCCCGGCCCGGCGCGGGCACGTCGCCGGAGGAGGAGGCGGAGCGGGTGTCGTGGCTGCTCGTCCGGACCGTGCAACGTGTCGCCGAGATCCGGGCCCACCTCACCGGGGACGCGGCGGCACAGCGGGTGTGGTGCCTCACCGGTGACGTCCGCGGGGCCCGTGACGAGCGGTCGGTGGCACACGGCCCGCTGTGGGGCCTGGCACGCATCATCGCGGGGGACCACCCCGAACTGTGGGGTGGGGCCGTCGACATCGGGACGCCGGCCGACGGCATCGGCGCACGGCTGGTCGCTCTGCTGGACGGTGCCGCCGGCGCGGAGGACGTCATCTCGCTGACGGGGGAGGGAGCCGAGGTCGCCCGGCTGAGCCGCATCGACCGCAGTGCGGACGGCACGCCGCTGCAGTGTTCGCCCTCGGGCACGGTCCTGATCACCGGCGGGCTGGGCGCTCTGGGACTGGAGGTCGCGAGGTGGCTGGTGGACCGGGGCGCCCGCCGGCTCCTGCTCGTCGGCCGCCGTGGTCTGCCCGACCGTGCCGAGTGGCCCGCCGTCACCGACGCCGAGACCAGGCGCCGGATCGACGGCGTGCTGGCGCTGGAGGCACTCGGTGTGACGGTCCGGGTGCTCGCGCTCGACATCACGGACGGCGACCAGGTGTCGGCGGCGCTGGCTCCGGGGACGCTCGGTCTGCCGCCGGTGCGGGGGGTCGTGCACGCCGCCGGTGTCGTGAAGAACGCCCTGGTGGACAAGGTCGACCTGGAGGGGCTGCGGGAGGTGATGGCCCCCAAGGTCCGCGGGGCCATGGTGCTGCACCGGCTCTTCCCGCCCGGTGACCTCGACTTCTTCGTGATGTTCTCCTCCTGCGGCCAGTTCGCCCGCCTCTCGGGCCAGGCCAGTTACGCCGCGGCCAACTCGTTCCTGGACGCACTCGCGAGCCACCGCAACGGGGGAGGGCACACCGAGACCGTCAGCCTGGGCTGGACGGCTTGGCGGGGGCTGGGCATGTCGTCGGACATCGACACCACGATGTTCGAGGCCAACTCGCGCGGCCTGGAGGCCGTCTCCGCGTCCGAGGCGTTCCGGGCGTGGTCCTTCGGAGACAGGTTCCGGTCCGACTACCAGGCCGTGCTCCGGGTGGTGCCGACCCCCGCGCACGCACCGCGCCTGCCGGTGTTCCGGGACCTGCCCGTCTCCGGCGAGACGGACGGCACCACGGGCGACCAGCTCTTCACCACCGCTCTCGAGGGCCTTTCGGAGCAGGAGGCGCGTGAGGCGGTCACCGCCGATGTGCGCGAACAGGTGGCCGGGGTGCTCAACTTCGACCCCTCGGAGGTGGAGATCAAGCGTCCCCTCGTCGAGCTCGGGGTCGACTCCGTGATGACGGTCGCTCTCCGCGTGCGCCTGCAGCGCAGGTACGGCTTCGAGCTTCCGCCCACGATCCTGTGGGCGAAGCCGACCGTGGCGGCCCTCTCCGAACACGTCTGTGACAGCCTGCGTCCGGACGGGGAGGCCCACGAGGACCCGGCCGTGCCGGCCGCGGCGCTGTAGGGCCGGGTGGCAGGGGCTGCCCCCGGCCACCGCACGGTCCCTCTTCCGCCCCCGTGGGCGCCGCCCCGTCAGGCGGCGCCCACGGGGGCGCTCCGTGCTCGGCCGGGCTCTTCCGGGGTTGCGTGCCGTCGCGGGCCTGCCGCGGCGCGCGTGTGCGCGGACGGTGTCCAGGACGGCCCGGCACGGTGGACTGCCGGGAACGCGCGGCGCGTCGGGCCTGCCGGCCCGCGCCCGGCCCCTCCGCCCGCCCGGCGTCGGCGCGGCGAACGCGCGCGCGAGTGACCGGAACGGGCGTCACCGCCGAGGCCGGAACGGCTTTCCGGAGCACCGGAGAGGACATGGCTCCGCCGGCGCGGCGAACGCGCACGCCGAGAGGCCCTTGCGGGCCGGACGGGAGGGTCCGGCCCGCAAGGGCCTCTTGACGCGGGCGGGCAGGGACACGCGGGGGACCGGAAACGCCCCCGCCCGCCACCGGTCGCCGCCGGCCGTGGGCAGCGACCGGGCTTCGGTGCCCCGGTGCGGGGGGCTTCAGGAGGACGGCAGGCGGACGGGGCTGTTGTGGTAGGCCTCGATGAGCCACGCACCGTCCCGCTTGCCGAGGACCCAGGTGGCCCGGATCTCCTTGTCGGGGGTGACCGAGTCCTCCCCGGGAGCCATGACCCCTCCCTGGGTGATCAGGATCGCCGCGTCGGGACCGAGGAACCTGACGTCGATGGGCACTCCGAAAACCGACGTTCCCTTGTACGGCCCGGCATAGCACTCGGCCATGAACTCCCGGATTCCGTCGGCTCCCTTCCGGAAGACGTCGCCGGGAAGCACCATGGTCGCGTCCTGGGCGAAAAGGCCCGCGAAGGCGGAGGCGTCATTGGACGCCCACGCCTTCATCATGCGCTGGGGGACGTCGGCCACAGCCGCGACGTCCCGGTCGGTCATGACTGCCGAAGGGCCAGAACTCATTTCCACTCCCATTCCGTGAATTCTCCTGCGAGGTTCCCCTGGCATCCTGCCCCCGGAATCCGGAATCGGAAATATCGCGGATTGCGGTCTCCGCCGGCAGGTGTTCTCCGGTTCTCGGACGGCGTTCAGGCAGCGGACATCTCGACTATCGAGACGTAACCGATCGGGTGGACCGCGCGTACGGAAAGGCCGGCCCGTGAGGCGAGTTCGCCCAGTTCGGCGAGGCCGCGTTCCCTGCCGCCGAAATAGGTGAGCATGCGCAGGTCCATACCGGTGCCGGCGTGCTCGTCGGAGGCGACCGCCTCGATGACGAGCACGACGCCACCGCTGCCCGCCGCCTCCGCGCACCGCCTCAGGATCGCCACGGCGGACCGGTCGTCCCAGTCGTGGAGCACGGCCGACAGCACGTAGCCGCCGGCGCCGGCCGGCAACGGGTCGAAGAAGCTGCCCACCACCGCCCGCGCCCGCTCGGACACCCCGGTGTCCAGGAACCTGCGGTGTGCGGCCGATGCCGGCCCCCGCAGGTCGAGGACGGTTCCCGACAGGTCCTCGTGGGCTGCCAGCAGCGCGCTGAGCAAGCCGCCGCTGCCGCCGCCCACGTCGACGACATGCCCGAGGGCGGCCCAGTCGTACGCGGCTGCGATGCCGCTGTAGTCGAGCTCCAGGTGATGGCTCATCAGCGTGTCGAAGGACGCCGAGAGACCGGGGTCGGAGGCAAGGTCCTCCCAGAAGGACTTTCCGTAGCGCACCGGGTACGCGGGCCGCCCCGTGCGGATGCTGTGGGCCAACTCGACGAAACCGAGGTCGCCCCGCCCCACGGCACTGTTCATGTCCAGCCACTTGCGTTTCCCCGCGGCGTGGTCGTCGCGCAGTTGCTCCCCTGACTCCGTCAGGCCGTAGACACCCTGACCGTCCCTGGTGAACAGACCGACGGCGACCAGGTGGCGCAGCAGTCTGTCCAGGGAATCCGCGTGTGCCCCGGCCGCGGCGGCGATCTCCTCGGCGGTGCGGTGTCCGGCCGTTATGTGATCGGCGACCCGCAGCGTGGCCGCCACGCGAACCGCCATCGGAGTCGCCAGATCGGCCAGCGCCCTCAATCCGACGTGTGCTGCCCTGGTTCCCATACCCGCTCCCTCCTCCGTCCGGCGAGCACAAGCCCGACACGGTTGTGCTCCTTGTCCGTGATTGCTGAGAACACCCGGGGCGAAATCCGCCTGCTCGATGGCGACGCGCCGCGGGGCCGGAACCCTCCGAGGGGCACCCGGCGCGCCTTCACCGGTCGGGGGCCGTCCGGTGAAGGCGCGGGAAACCGGCCCCGACGTGGACGGCGGTGGTCAGCGCCGACCAGGAGGTGGCCTCGATCAGCTCCCTGTCGGAGGAGCGCCTCTCACGGAAGGAACGCACATCGGCCTCCACGACCTGGTACGGGGCGAAGGCCGTCAGGAGGGCCAGCCGGGCGATCGGCGCTTCCGCCGGGGAGAACTCCCTCGTCGCTTCGTCGAGCCAGGCACGACTGGGTCCCACGGGTCCCCCGTCCCACTCGGAGAGACGCCCCCGGAGCCCCTCGCGTACCCGCGGAGGGACCCAGCGCGCCGCCCGGTTCACGGCCGCCGTCGCGCGGGCCAGGGACTCCGACACCGCTGGACTCGCTTCGGCCCACGCCAGTTCGGGGGGCAGGCCGGCCGGGGGCAGGAGACCGAGCGACGTGCCGGGCTCCAGACGGCCACGGGCGGCGGGAACCATGCCCCTGGCGACGGCACGCATGATCACCCCCCGCATACGTCCGGGCACGTGCCCGGGCAGGGGCGAGTCCCCCAGGAACACGCTGACCATACGGTTCAGATAGTGGAACGTGACCGCCACACCGAAGAGCTCCGCGGCTCGTGCCGGGGTCAGCCCGTCGGGGGCGGGGAGTCGGGGACGCCCGGGCCTCCCGACGGCCTGCACCCATTCGGCGGTTCCCGTGACCGCGTCCTTCGCCGCGGGCAGGCGCAGGGTGTCGAGCTTCGCCTGGTGGACGTCGACGCAGTAGGGACACCCGTTGGCCCGGGAAACGGCGGTGGCCACGGCTTCCTTCACGGCGCGGTCCGCACTCCGGCCCGCGAGCAGCGTCTCGCGCAGCAGCAGCCAGCCGGCGGCAAGGGGCACGGCAGCCGCGGAGTGCAGGGCGAGCGGCGGGGCCAGCACGCCGAAATCCCGCTCGCACTGCGCGTAGACGGCGGCGACCAGGCCGTCAGCCGTACGCGGGTCCACGACATCGACGTGCCGCACCTGCCGTGACGAGTCCCTCAGCAACCGTCGGACAACGGTTCTCAACGTTCCTCCTCCGTGCCGTGCACGACGGCCGGGCCGCCCGGCACCGTCGTCGGGGGCGTGGCGCTCACGTACCGGCCGTGACGGCCCTCCTCGGCCTGCGTCCGGTCCGTGAGGAGTCCTCTCCTCACGGACCGGACCGCTCGGCGACGGCGGCGCAGGGCCGACGGGGACTCGCTTCTCGCCGTGGCCGCACGGCCGGTCTCCGGGGGGCCGGACGCCAGGGTCGTGGACGCCTTCGCAGCACGGCCCTCGGGCCCGGCCGCGCCCCGGTCACCGGTGGCGCCGGCCGGGGCGGCCGGTGACCGTCCTCCCGTTCCCGGCTCGTCCTCCGGGTCCTCCGGGCCGGCGAAACCGAAGCCGGGGACGCCTCGGTCCATGAAGAGACGCATCAGCGCGGCTGCGGCCAGGCGCGCGGAGTCGGCCGTGTACGCCGGGGCCGCGGCGGTCGGTACGGTCGTCGGTCCATCGGCACGGCACCCCGTGGACGCTCTGCGGCGCCCGCCGACCGGAACGTTCCTCGTTGCGGAATCCGACAGGGGGATGTCGCTCATGCTCTGTCTCCCTCGCCGTGACGGCAGCCAGGCGTCCGCACGGGCGAGGGCCGCGGTCACGCGTACCTGTGCCGCCCGGACGGATGCGTGCCCGGGCCGGGAGGCCCCTGGCTGTGGAGGATCATTCTCAGCCGGTCACGCAGGCCCGTGCCTCTTCCCACGTGCGCAGCTTCGCCGCTCCGCCCCTGCTTCGGACCGTCAGCGCAGAACGATCCCTTCCTGCCGGGCGAGCAGGTGGAGGAACTCTCCCCGGGAGAGGGCGGTGGCGATCAGTTCGATGTCCTGCGCCATCGAACGGTCGACGCCGAGGGGCGGGACCAGGGAACGCACCATGTCGTATGTCGCCATGTTCGCCCGGCTCAGATCGTCGGATCTCCGGGAGAGGTCGATGGCCTGTGCGGCGGCGAGGAGGTCGATGGCGATGATCCGGTCGTTGTTCTGCAGCACGCGCCGCGCGTTGCGGGCCGCCAGGAGCCCCGTGCCGGCCGTCCCCCGGTCGTCGCCGAAGGCGGTCACGGCCTGCGTGCCGGCCGTCCGGTTCTCCGCCATGAGGGCCCGCGCGGTGTGGCCGATGCCCGCGAACCCGTGGTGCAGTGCCGGATCCGAGGTCACGAGGTAGCGCGGAACGTCGGGGTCCGGGTGCCGGGTGAGCATGCGGTCGATCTGCCGTTCGACCAGCGCGCCGACGTGGCTGAGCGCGATGGTGACGAACTCCATGGCGAGCGCCACGGCCTGGCCCTGCGCGTTCCCGCCGTACAGGACCTTCCCGTCCGGGAAGAAGAGAGGGTCGTCGTTCGCGGAGTTGAGTTCTGTCTCCAGCTCCTCCTTGGCGTGCCGAAGGGTGTCCCGGACCGCGCCGAACAGCACCTGCGGCACCGCACGCGCCGTGCAGGCCCCGTACGCCTGCGGCCCCGGGAACCCGGTCACGGCGTCCCCGTGCTCCGCTTCCCCGCTCCTCCGGCCCTCCGCCAGCAGATCACGCAAGTTGGCGACGGAGTCGTTCCGCCCCCGGCGAGGACGGGCCGCGTCGTGTCCTTCGGCCGGGAACGGGGTGCCGGGCCCCTGCACCGCGTCGTTGAAGAGGGCGGAGGCGATCTCCGCCTGGCGCACCTGGTCGAGGGCCCGTGCCACTACGAGCGCTCCCAGGCCGACCGTGCCGGACGTACCGTTGATCAGCGCAGTGCCCTCTTTGACGCCGAGCCGGAGCGGGGTGACTCCGATCCCGCCCAGGACCCTGCGGGTCTCCTGGCGCCTGCCGTCGTGCAGAACGTGTCCTTCCCCGATCAGGGTGCTCGCCACGTGGGCGAGAGGAACGAGATCGCCCGGACCCGGTGATCCGATCTCGGGGACGGCCGGGGTTATCCCCTCGTTCAGATAGAGCACCATGCGGTCGAGAAGGTCCGGCCGCACGGCCGAGTACCCCTTGGCCAGGGAGTTCAGCCGCGCCGTCAGCATGGCCCGTGCCTCGTCCTCGGCGTACAGGGGCCCGACGCCGACGCTGTGGCTGCGCACCAGGTTCGTCTGCCGTTCGGACTCCCCGGACACATCGACGCCTGCCGGGCCCTCGTCGTCGTGACCGCCGACGACACCCGGCACGGGCACTCCGCGAAGGATCAGGTCCTCCAGCGAGGCACGGCTCCTGAGCACCTTCTCCACCGTGCCGGCGCGGACCTCCACCGGGGTGCCCGACTCCGCGACGCGACGCAGGGCGTCGACGGTGAGGCTCTCGCCGTCGACGACGACCGGACCGGCGGCGGTCTCAGCTGTGGTCACTTCTCACACTCCCTGCGAGGCGCTCACGGGTCCCGGGCAGAAGGAGGCAGCAGCCCGGGCGGCCGTCACGAACCGGGCGGCACCGGTTCCGCCGCTGTCCGGCGGGCGCACGCCCGGCCTTCCTGTCCAACGAGCGCCTCCGGAAGCATGCGGCGTACAACGAAAAGGTGTACAGGCCGAGTTGCGCAAGCCGTCGGGCGCGTCGCAGCACGTGGCGACTTCGCCAAGTCCGGTGGACGGTGCGGCGTCCGGAGCGGACGGGCCCGGGTGGCGTCCGGCGGGACCGGCACGGTCACGCCGGACGGTCGCCTCCCGACCGGTCGCCTCCCGACCAGAGCGCGGCCAGCGACCGGTCGAGCGAGTACGTGGGCCGCCAGCCGAGGACCTCGGCGGCGGCGGAGATGTCGGAGCACTGCCAGGAGACCCGCTCCGACCGGGTAGAACCGGCGCCCTGTTCCTCGACGCGCCCGCGGAAACCGGCGATGTCCGCGAGCCGGTGCACCAGGTCGCGCACCGGGACGGCCTCCCCGCCGCCGACGTTGAGCACGGGCGGCAGCGGGCCGGGCGCGGTCACCGCCCGCACCACCGCCCGCGCCACGTCGCGCACGTCGACGAAGTCCCGGTACGCCGACAGGTCGCCCAGCCGCAGCACCGCGTCGGGGCCGGTACCCGTCTCCCGCAGCAGGGCGGCGACCCGGCCGGGCAGCCCCGAGGCCGGCGCGCCGGTCCCCACCGGGTTGCCGACCCGCAGGACCACCGCGTCCAGCCCCGAGGCGGACACCGTCACCGTGCCTGCCAGTTTCGTGGCACCGTAGACGGTCACCGGGCGGGCGGCCGCCGACTCCGGCACGGGGACCCGGTCCGTGCCGGGACCGTACTCGGCGGCCGACCCCAGGTGGACCAGGCGGGCGGCGGGACGGGCCCGGGCCAGCGCCTCGCAGAGCACGGCCGGGCCGCGGGCGTTGACCTCCGCGAGCGTCACCGGGTCGCCGCCGGTCGCTCCGGCGCAGTTGACGACGGCGTCGGGCGCCGCCGAGGCCAGTTCCTCGGCCAGCCGGCCCACGGAGTCGGACGCCAGGTCGACGGGCACGTCGGCGGCGGCCGACCGGCCGCCGCCGAGGACCCGCGCGCCGGACAGCGCGGCGAGCCGCCCGGCGACATGGGTGCCCAGATAACCGGTGTGGCCCAGGACGAGAATGCGCATGCGGCGGTCGGGCTCCCTCGAGCGACAGGGCCTCGCGGCCGGTGCACTCCGCGCCGGCCCGGGGCGATCCGGCAGGACGCCCGGGCCCGGCTCGGCGCCTACTGGTCGGGGTGGACGGCCTGGACGCCGGTCCCCGCATACGCCTTGGGGGTCAGGGTGAGGAGGAAGCGCCCGGCGGGAAAGGCGCTGGAGGGCCGGGCGGCGTGGATGGCGTGGACGGCGGCCCAGGAGTGCCCGAAGCGCAGCAGCTCGGTGGCGGTGACCGCGGCGTCGGTGTCGAAGGCCTCGATGCGGATGAACCGCAGTCCCTTGACGTAGCCGAGGAGTCCGGGCCGCTCGGCGTCGCCGGCCGTCAGCGACAGCACCGGCGCGTACAGCGTCCCCAGCCCTCCGGAGGCCTGGACGTAGAAGGCCGAGACCGCCTCGTTGAACGGATCCTTCGGGTCGTACAGCGCTGCGGCGGTCGTGTGGTCCAGGACGACCGCGATCGCCCCCACTACGCGGCTGCCTGCGGGGCGTGCTGCGTCCCGCCCAGGCGCTCCAGCAGCGCCCGCGCCTTCGCCTCGGCCTCGGCGCTCGGCGCGCTGCCGAGGGCGGAGGCGAGCTCGGCACGGGCCAGTTCGGCACGCTCGGCGTACTCGGCCTGGGTCGGGGTGCCCTGCGCGAGGTCCTCGACCAGGGCGCGGATGGTCGTACCGTGCTCGGCCGCCAGCCGGGCCAGCCGGTCACGTGCCGCCACGCTCACCTTGATGCTCGTCTCGTCTGCTGCCATGCCTGCACTGTACCGCGTTCCTCTACTCCGAGTAGAGACACGAGGGTGATCGCGCTGGTGAGGCTGCTCCCGAGGAGTGGACACCGGGTTTCATGCGACGAGTGACAGCGTACGTGTGGTGATCAGTTGCTGTTCGAACTCGGCTGGTGTCCGGTAGCCGAGCGCGGAGTGGCGACGGCGCCGGTTGCAGTAGGAAAGCCAGCGGAACAGCTCGAGCCGACCCGGCCCATGCTGCGGCGGATGCCGTGCCGGCGGCAGACGTCGGCGAAGGCGGCCGCGCTGTGCTGGGCGCCCCTGTCGGTGTGGAAGACGACGCCGTTCACCCGGCCGCCGCGGGCGGCCACGGCCATCTCGATCGCGTCGGTGACCAGCGAGGTGCGCATGTGATCGGCGATCGACCAGCCCACCACCCGCCGCGAGCAGATGTCGATCACCGTGGCGAGGTAGAGCCACGTCGTGCCGACAGGTATGCAGGTGATGTCGCCGCACCACCTGGTGTTCAGCCTGTCGGCGGTGAAGTCGCGCATCACCAGGTCCGGCACGGGCAGCGTGGTCCTGTCGGTGATCGTCGTCCGCTTCTTCTTCCGCAGGTGCCGGCCGACGATGCGGTTGTTCCGCATCAGCCGGGTGACGCGCTTGCGGTTGATCCTCCGTCCCCTCGCCCGCAGCTCGGCGTGGACGCGCGGAGCGCCGTAGGCGCCATGGTGCTCGGCGTGGATGGAGCGGATCTCGGCCACGGTCCGCTTCTCCTCGGCCTGGCGCCCGGCGCGGGCCTGTTCGGTGGCCAGGTGGCGGTAGCAGCCGGCGCGGGACGCCCCGAGCACACGGCAGATCCGCTTGACGCCGAAGTCGGCTCGGTTGTCGGAGATGAAGTCCCAGCGGCAGGGTGTCACCTCACCTCCCGGGCGAAACAGGCCGCTGCCCGGCGCAGGATCTCGCGCTCCAGGTGCCACTCCTTCTCGGCCTTGAGCAACCGGGCGTTCTCCGCACGCAACCGGGCCAGCTCCTCAGCCTCGCTCACGTCGGCGCCGCGGCACTCGCGCACCGCCTGGGACTCGTTCTCCTTGCGTACCCACGTCCGCAGCGACTCGGCGGTGATGCCGAGATCCGCTGCCACCGCGGCGTAGGCGCGCTTGCCGCCCGCAGCCTGATAGAGCGCGACGGCGTCCTTCCGGAACTCCTCCGGATACGGAGACTTGCGTCCCACCTGGACATCCCTCCCTGGACCACCAAGATCCACTGTCAGGGCGTCCACTCCAAGGGATCAGCCTCACCCGGCCTCATGGGCCGCACGGCGCACCGGTGCATGTTGCGCCGAGGCCCGTACAGGGCCGCTCGGGGTCGGCCAGGACGCAAGGGCGTCGGGTCCGCCGCGATCGTGGCGGACCCGGCGCCTGGACCGTCGCAGCCGTTACCGCCGGCGCGGCGCCCACCGGCCCGCCGGCACCGCGGACATCACTTCACCACGACGTGGTCCCCGGACGACGTCGACGGTCCGGTGGTGGTGTTTCCGTTGTACAGCCAGCGCCACGTACCCGTCTTGGAGGCCTTCACGGTCGTCTTGAGGTTGCCCGAGCCGTTCGCGTACACCTTCTTCACCGTGGTGTAGGAGGTGGTGCCGGCGGGCTTGAACTGCAGGCTCACCTGGCGGCCTCCGTAGGAGCCGTACTTCCTGGTCTCCCAGTTGGCCCGGGTGACCTTTCCGGTCACGGTGATGGTCTTGCCCTTGGCCACGGGTTCGGGCGAGGCGTTGACGGTGAGGCGGGAGTTGCGCTTGACGTGGACCGTCAGACCCTTGTCGTCGACGTCCCCGCCGCCGCCCTTGAAGTACACCTCGGCCCCGACCTTCCAGGCACCGGCCTCGCTGTTGTGCATGTCCCACACGCTCGGGTCGAAGTACATCGTCTCGTTGAAGTCGCAGACGCCCGAGCTCACCTTGACGCAGTCGCTCGTCTCGATGGCGTGCCACAGCCGGTCGGCCCCCTTGCGGTACAGGAACACCGCCGGCCACTTCCACTTGTGCGTGGTCGTCATCCGGAAGGAGGCGGGCACCGCGACCTCCCCCGACGCCCCGATCACAATCGGCTTGCCGCCGTTCACCTGGACACGGCTGAACGAGACCCCGCCCTCGGCCGCCCCGGCCGGCACCGCGGCCACGGCCGTGAACGCCGCCGCCGCACCACCGGCCACGACGACTCTCCAGATCTGCTTCCCCACCTGATCCCCTGTCTCCGTACGGAAGGCACCGGAGGCTCATCCCTCCAGCGCCTTACAGACAGCCGGCATCCACACGGGGTTGTACACCCGCACATCACAATGGGGCATCAGACAATCCCCGCCCCCCTCCCGCGAGACCGAGAGGTCGGTGTGGTTCCTCAGCACGAGGGCCCGCTGTGCTCTTCCAGGCAGGAAAGCGGGATGCCCTGCGCACGAGGCCTCTTCGGGCGTAGGGGCCTTCACGTGGTCATCCGGCTCGGGCTGCGAGCAGTTGGGCTCGTGTGTAGCTCGCCGTGTCGGGGCGTCGCGCAGGAGTTCGAACAGGGCACGCGGGGCCGCGGGGCTGTCGGGACGTACCGCAGGGGCGGAGATGTCATCGAGGAGGACATCGACGAGGCGGGCGAGAGCGGGGCAGCCATTGGGTGCTGTCACGTTGGCTGTCCGGGTGGGATGATCTTCGGGTTGGTCATGGTGGAGGGGGACCGCCCGTGGACAGTGCGCCCATGAGCCCTCCGTGGCCGATCGTCTCGTGACGATTGAGGTGACGGCTGTCAGGTGCCGTTCTGTGCACGGGCCCTGGCCCGGACGGCGTGCAGGGGGTTGTTCGTCTTGCCCCGGGCGGGCTCGATGTAGTGCTTGCGGACCGTCGGGGAGCCGGGCTTCCACCGGCCCTGCGCGGTCGGGTCCCCGCCGGCCTCGCTGATCTCCTGTGCCGGGCCCCGGCGCAGGCCGTGCGCGGTCACCGTACGGCCGCCGGGAGCCTGGACCCCGGCGAGCCGGGCGCGGGTCTTGACGATGTTCCCGATCGCGTCGGGGCCGAGGAAGTCACCGCGCGGCCCGGAGCGTGGGCGGATGGTGCCGCCGCGGGTGACGTGCCGGAACAGCGGGCCGGACGTGATGCCGTGGCGGCGCAGTTCCTCCAGCCACGCGCGGACCCGGAGGACGGGGCAGAGGGCCGGGTCGTCCGGGTCGGCGGGTACGAACGTGTCCTCGCCATGGGCGGCTTGGTCGGTCTTGGAGAACGCCACGCGCACGGTCACGCCGTCGTCCTCCACGCCCAGGTGCTCGATCAGGAGGTTCGCGAGCTCGCTGCGGCGGGACAGCATTCCCCAGCCGAGGGTGAGCAGCGCGGCGTCCCGCAGGGCCTTCGGCCGCTCGCGGTCGTCGGCCGCGGTGCAGGTGGCCACCATGGCGGACAGGGCCGCGGTACGGATCGGCGGCGCCTTCCTCGGGGTGCGGCGCCGGGCCCAGTCCCGGGCGTGCCTGCGGAGGATCTGCCGGGCCTCCTTGGTGCCGGGCTGCTGGCCGTCGGGGTGGGCGGAGCGGATCGCCGACATGTGGACCTGGACGGACGAGGGCGCCAGGTCCCGCTGCACCAGGTGCCCGACGTACTCCACGAACGTCGCCGTGGTGCACGGCGTCGGCACCCGGCCGTTCTCCGCGCACCAGGTCCTGAACTGCCCGAGGGCGGAGCCGTACGTGCGGGAGGTGTTGGCGGGCGGTGCCCCGTCGATCAGGTCGGCCGTCTCCTGCGAGATCCGGAAGTCGGCTTCGGTGTAAGCCGGTTGGCCGGCCGTCGTCGGGATCGGGGCGTTCGGCCGGAGCAGAGTGTGCCGGTCGACGAGCGGCCGAGGTGTCGGCAGCTCCGCGAGGGCGGGGAGCGCCCGGCTCTCGTCCTCGTCGACCAGCTCGGCGTCGACCACTTCCACGTCGCTGGAGTCGGCCACGTGCCCCTCCGTCAGGATAGCCCCGTATAAGGGAAATTATACGGGGCTACTTGAGGTAACCGTTCCGGGCTTCCCTGGACGCCTGACGGCGCTCCGGATACGCGGCGGCCCCGCGGCGCGCAGTGGGCCGGGGTCTCCTCGGCGTCACCGAAGGCGCGGTCACCCGTGCGGGACTGCTACCGTCCTCGTCGAATCCACGTCTATTGGTACGGGAGAGATCTTGCGCATCACCGTCACGGTCGACGATCCCACCGACGACTTCCGGGACCGGCTCCTCGCACTCCTCGAGGAGCACGCCGCCCACGTCGACGTCGACGCGACGTGGACCGTCGAACGCGCCCTGCAGTACTACCGAACCCTGCCCGCACGGGCACGCCGCATCGTCCAACTGGCCGCCCTGCACGAGGGTTTCGTCGACGACGACGAACTCCGCACCGACGGCGGCAGCCTCCGCGGCCACAGCGGCGCCCTCAAGCGCGTCCTGGAGCGCGGGGTCCGCGAGGGCTGGTGGCCGGCCGGGATCCAGCCGCCGATCCAGGCGCAGGGCCCCGGCTTCGGAAAGGTCAGGGGTTACTCCATGCCCGGCGAACTCGTGGATGTGTTCCTCGACGCCATCGACCGGCACACCCGGCAGAAGTGAGGACGCACGCCCGCGAACATGGCACGAAGAGGGCATCTGATCCATGTAGTTGGCGTTCTGGGATGTTTGTGTGACTGACGGCGTTGACGGTCGTTGCACGGTGCGTGAGCGCTCGTCGTCCAGTACCGCAGTGACGTCTCCGATGCCCGCTGGGCTCTGATCGAGCCGGTCTCTTCACGGCCTGGCGGGCGAGACGAACCGGGCCTGGCACGGCGGCCCGGGTGCACGACCTGCGGGAGATCGTCAACGCCATCCTCTATGTCAACCGCACCGGCATCCCGTGGGAGTACCTGCCCCACGACTTCCCGCCGTACAAGACCGTCTACGACTACTACGCCAAGTGGGAAGCCGACGGCACCACCCAGCAGGTCCACGACCTGTTACGCGACAAGACCCGTCGATCCCACGGCCGCAGCGCTCAGCCGACCGCGGCCGTGATCGACGCGCAGAGCGTGAAGACCTCGGCAAACGTGGCCGAGGCCAGCCAGGGCATCGACGCTGGCAAGAAGATCAAAGGACGCAAGCGGCACGTCATCACCGACACTCTCGGTCTGGTCCTGGCCGTCCTCGTCACCGCCGCGAACGTGCACGACACCATCGGGGGCAAGCTCTTGCTCGACGACCTGGTTAAGGCCCTGGGCTCGGACACCGGGATATCCAAGAGCGAGGTCTCCCGGATCTGCGCGGACCTGGACGAACAGCTGGACGCCTTATGGACGCCCTCTACACCGACGCCCCGACCGTCCTACCAGCCGCGTCAGACGACTGATCGCCCACACCACAAGAAGGGGCATGACCGCGGCCCGCTCCTCAACGAGGAGCAGACGCAGACCGGCTGACGACGCCTGGCGTCACCTCTTGCCGCTGTCCACGATCACCGGTGTGCCGTTGGCGTCCGTGCCGCAGGGGACCGCGTAGACCGGGTTGGCTTTGGCGGCCTCCTTGTAGGCCTCCAGACACTGGTTGTACAGCACCTTGTCGCTGAGCGAGCGTTCGATGATCTTGTTGGCGGCGGCGATGCCCTCCGCCTCGATCCGCTTGCGTTCCGCCTCCGCCTTCGCCGTACGTGCCGCCTCCGTGGCCCGCTCAGTGGCCTGCTCCTGCTGGATCTTCTTGTCGATCTGGTCCTGCAGCTTGTCCGACGGCCGCACATTGCGCAGGTTGACGGTGGTGACGTCGATCCCGCGTGGCGCCAGACGCTCCTTGACGAGGCCGGCGATCTCGGAGCCGATCTGCTCGCGCGCGGAGGCGTACCCCTCTTCGCTGGTGTGCCGGGCGAAGACGTTGCGGATGATCTCGCGGCTGTCGGGCAGCACCAGTCGCTGCTCGACGGCCTCCTCGCTGCCCGCCAGCCGGTACAGCTCGATCGCCTTCGCCGGCACCACGGCCCACTTGATGGTGACGTCGGCGTACAGCACACCGCCCTGCGAGGAGCGGACCTCGACGACGTCCTTGCCGTTGAGATCGAGATCGACCGGGCGGGTCGAGAAGGACGTGACGTCGGTGAACGGCGGCTTGAAGTGCACGCCGGACGTCAGCGGCGTACCGATCTTCCCGAAGGTCACCGGGACGCCGACTTCGTAAGCACTCACGACATGCACACAGGCGAACGTCGCCGCCAGCAGCCCCGCCACGCCGCTGAGCGCCGCCCCGAGCTTCCAGCCCGGCACGTCCCGATGCCGGCCGACGAGAAAGAGGACGACGGCCGCTATGAGCAGCATGGTGGACAGCACGAACACAGGTGATTCCCCTCCGGAAACGTTTCCGCGCCCTCTGGGACGCGACCCCGGCGCGCATCGTAGCGACCGGAGGTGACGCCCGTGCCTCACCGAGGTTCACCCGTGATACGGGCAAGCGAACTCGTGGAAAGTGCCGGGCGTCCGCAGCGTCGCCCTCAGCGGATGAACGTTCCCAGTTTGTTGGCGTCCAGGGAATCTTTGATGCCCCCTGGGCCAGGCCACCGAGGACCTCTCGCGGTCGGGTCCATGGGGCTGCCGTATCCGGCCGCACACCGCGGCGCCTGCGCTCCGGTTCTGTTGCTGCAGGTCTGCCAACGTCACAGCTGTCGGTCGTTCCGGGGCGGCCGCGTGCCGCCGCCATCGAACGGGTTCCAGCTGCGGAGCTTGTTCAAGACGGTGGCGAGTTCCCCGCTGGAGAGGGACGGTGTCCACGGGCGCACCGGGCGGGTGAAGCGTCGGCCGGTGCCGGGCGCGGTCACGGTCGGCCGTCCGGGATGGTGAGGGTGCACCAGGTGCTGGTTCCGGCGTCGCTGGTTCCCCAGGTGCCGCCATGGGCGGCGGCGAGGCGGTCGACGAGGAACAGGCCGCGGCCGCGTTCGGCGTCTTCGTCGGCGTGGCAGACGACCGGCCGGCCGACGGCGACGACGAGCCGGGTGTCGGCGTCGATGACGACCTGGTGGTTGGTGGAGTACCGGTAGTTCTTCGACTGCTCGGCGATGGTGTGGTCGCGGGTGGGGACCAGGGTGCCGTCCACGATGAGCACGGTGTCCTTGTGGAACCGCTTGCGCTGCCGGAGCGCGAGCGCGGGCCGAAGGTGGCCGATGATGCGGCCGGCCGCCGACTTGGACACCCCGAACAGCGGGGCCGGCTGGCGCAGGGTGAGGTTGGTGCGCCAGTACGCGGCGACCAGCAGGACCCGGTCCTCCAGCGGCAGGCTCCAGGGCCGGCCCTTGCGTACCGGATCCGCACCCTCACGCCGGAGCGCGGTGATCAGCTTGCCGAACTGGCGCGGGCTCAGCCCGGTGAACGGGGTTATCCAGACGGCTTCGACGCCGTGATCACACCAGACACGGCAAGATCATCTCTCTGTGACCAGCAGTTACGGGACACCCCTTAACCCCGTTCACCGGGTTGTGTCCGAGGCAGTTCGGCAAGCTGTCCACCCACGCTGCGGTGGGAAGGTGCAGGTTCGGTCCGCAAGGGTCGGCCCTGAAGCCTGCCGCTGGAGGACCGGGGCCTGCTGGTCGCCGGATACTGGCGGGCCAACCTCCGCTGCGGCAGTTGGCGCCGCTGTACGGAGTGTCGAAGTCGTCTGCCGACCGCATCGTCGACCGCAACGCCCCGGCGATGGCGCCGCAGCAGCGAACCGGTGGTGACGACCAGCGCGGTGGCGGCCAGGTTCGTGGGCAGCTCGGTGATCAGTGCCACAAGGGCGTGTTGCTGCCGTCGCAGTTGGAGCAATCGCCGGATGCCGCGGTCAAGATCAGCCCGAAGACGATGAGAGCCAGGACGATCCAAGCTACATGGGCAACCGAATCGCCAATGCCCAGTGGGGTTTTTGGAGCGCTGTTCTGCGGAACCTGATTGTGGCTCTCGGGCTCGCCACTGGGTCCGTCATGTCCCCCTGCCGCCATCGTGTCATCCCCCCCCGTCGCGGTGTGTCCTCTCATGGCACGACGTCAGATCTCGTCCGTCAAGGCCTGCGGCGGGTTGCTATCGAGAAGAGCCGCTCCGGCTTGACTGATCGTCGCGGACGAGGCGGGAGCGGACGCTGCGCTCCGGCCGGCTCAAGGGCGACGGCGTCCACCACGCGCCGTGCTCGGCATCGTCCGCCTCCACAACCTTCTCCAGGCCGCATAGCCCGACCCACCGGCGATCAGCCCACCTTGTCCCGGCCATCTCAACGGTCAATTATGGGACAGCCCTTAGAGAACACCGTCGGAGATAGGCGGGGGAAGGAACTTTTGGCGAACTCAGGCGTCGTCAAAACCTCCGGCGGCTCCCGTATTTGCCGGCCTTGCCGCCATCCTGAAGAACATGGCGGAATTGAACGGACGACCCGTTACCCCCGATGCCCTGCTGACTCTGGCGCTGACCAATTACGGCCATTTCACCTCGATGCGCGTCGACAACCAGCGCGTACGCGGCCTTGGCCTGCACATGGAGCGTCTGGTGAAGGACTGCCGTGTCGTGACGGGTGCGGAGCTGGACCCGGAGAGAGTCCTCGGCTACGTCCGCCAGGCCACCAGCGACCTGACCGGCTCGTTCGTCGTACGAGTCACCGTCTTCGATCCGGCCGTGACGATGGGGCGCCCCCGCCACGAACGCGGACTACGCGCGGTTCGTTCGCGCCACCGGTTACAGGGTCCCGCAGCACTGGCCGGAGGGGCGGTGCCCGGACAGCATCTTCGACCACCCCGTGGTCTGGGTGACCTGGCATGATGCGGCCGCCTACGCCGCGTGGGCCGGTAAGGCGCTGCCGGCGGGCAAACAGTGGGAGAAGGCGGCTCGCGGCTCCAAGGGCCGCTCGTACCCGTGGGGCGACGCGCCGACGGCCGCCAAGTGCAATGTCCTCGACTCCGGCATGGGCCGCACCACCCCCGTCACCCGCTACCGGTCCGGGGTGAGCCCGTACGGCGTGTTCGACATGTGCGGGAACACCTGGGAGTGGTGCGCCACCGAGTCGGAGCCAGGCCGTCACGAGTTGAAGGGCAGCGCGTTCACGAGCCCTTTCACGCGGGCTGCCCCTTCCCTGACGAACGACGCCAACGACACGATGCGCGACAACGACACCGGGTTCCGCTGCGTCAGCACCGCGGTCGAGTGAACCGGCTCGGGCCTCCTTCTCTGCGTGGCCGCCGACAGAGCGGCACCTGCGACAGCGGGTCCTCCTACGGGCTGAGGTGGGCCGGTATCCGAAGGTGTCCGCCGTGTTCCCGTCCGGCCACCAGCGACCGCATCGGTTGCGTTCCCGCAGGGGGCACCCCGGCGATCGAGCCGGTGCTGGGGCCGGCCCGCAGACCGTGCGCCCGCAGCCGGGAAGGCGGGCTCATGGCGCACGGCCAGGGCGACCAGCTCTTCGGGTGGGTAGGCGCGCCACCGGTTGGCGAAGTAGGTCCGTGCACCGGGGTCGGGGAAGACGTCGTGGATGCAGTCGGGCAGGCCGCTGGTGTGCTGCAGCAGGTCGCGGACGGTGATGGTCCGTCCGTCGTTTCCGGCTCCTGACACGACCCCGGGCAGCAGTCGCTCCACCGTCTGGTCGAGGGAGAGCCGCTTCTCGCCCACCAGGTGCGGTACGACGGTGGCGACGAACGTCTTGGTGGTACTGCCCAGACGCAGGTAGCCGTCCTTCGGAACCGGGCGGCGGGTGACCAGGTCCCCCACTCCGGAGCGTGCGGTGACCGTGTCGTGCGGGGTCTCCAGGCGGACCGCCACTCCGGTGACGCCCTGCATCCCGCAGCGCGTCGGCGTCGCGCTGTAACTGATCGTTTCAAAACGAGGTTCGGAGTCGTCCCGAGCAGATGATGCCGCAAGCGGGTTGGAGGAGACCGGGGCGGAGGTCGGCGCGTATCTCGTAGCGGGTGCGCAGCCGTCCGGACTGGTGGAGCCAGGCGAAGTCCTGCTCGGCGACCCAGCGGGTCCTGCCCGGCCCTGAGCCGTGCGAAGCGTCACGGCGGGCGATCCGGGGGCGGGGCGGGAGCAGCGGGGTGATGCGCTCCCCCAGGTCATCAGGCGCAAGATCGTCCGGCACCTGCAGAACCGTGCCGCTACGCGGCCGGGACACCAGGACCCACCACAGACCTGATGAAGCGATCAGTCCCGGTCCCGCGCGAGGTCATCCGGCGGCCACCGCCGAATGCGCCCACGGTGTCTCACGGGACGCCACCTGGCCGAATCCCGCCGTCCTCCCGCGAAGCGCGGGCGGACGGCGGGTTCGGTCAACCGGCCGGTTCAGCCTCCGCATTGATTGATCGAGAAGCCGGACACCGCGTTGTCGTAGAGGAAGAGAAGTTCCTGTGTCGCGCCCGCCGGGATGGGGTAGGAGCGGCCGTTGTAGTCGGCATCGGTCCAGATGCAGAGTTCATCGCCGCTGCGGTTCCACACCGAGCTGGCCCGGTCGTTCCACACCCAGCCGATGTTGGGGGTCTGCACCGGAAAGAGCTGCAGGTTGTCCCCGGTGAGGTTGTGGCCGTCGTAGAAGCAGATCATCCCTTCCGAACAGTTGCCCGGGAACGGGTCCTTGGGGTCAACAGCCGATGCGGTTCCCGGAGCCGCCAGTACGGCGGTGGAGGCGAGGACTGCTCCCAATACCGCGGTCTTGACCGTCAGCTTCATGCCTACCTCTTTCCCGTTGCTGCCCGTGGAAGCGCGGCCACGGTCGCCGCGTCCAGCCGTCATTCCTCGAAGGAATCCGGTCGTAAGACCGTCCCCGCGCGCATGCGGTTCACAGAGATGACATAGGTCACAGTCTCCGGAAGAGGTGGGCCATGGCGTTCTCGCGGCCTGCCGATCGTTTCGGCAGGGGATTCAAAGTCGTCGCAAGCAGATGATGCCGCAGGCGAGTCGGAGCAGTCCGAGGTGGAAGTCGGCCCGTATCTCGTAGCGGGTCCGCAGGCGTTTGAACTGATGGAGCCAGGCGAAGGTCCGCTCGACGACCCACCTGGTCTCGCCCAGGCCGGATCCGTGGGCGGTGCCCTTGCGTGCGATCTTCGGCGTGATGCCACGAGCGCGCAGGAGACGACGGTACTTGTCGTAGTCGCAGCCGCGGTCGGCGAACAGCCGCCGTGGTCGGTGACGTGGCCTGCCCACCAAGCCCCGGATGCGGGGGATCGCGTCCAGCAGGGGCATGAGCTGGGTGACGTCGGGACGGTTTCCGCCGGTCGGCGACACCG
Source organism: Streptomyces sp. NPDC000348 (assembly GCF_042898795.1). NCBI lineage: Bacteria > Bacillati > Actinomycetota > Actinomycetes > Kitasatosporales > Streptomycetaceae > Streptomyces > Streptomyces sp. NPDC000348. Next base: position 46,124 of record NZ_JBIAZD010000022.1, on the reverse strand, counting down.
CAAGAGGTGTTCCGTGCCGGTCGGTGATCACATGGTGCTTGCTGCTGAGGCGGCCGCGGTCGACCGGCGAGGGTCCGGTGTGAGCCCCCCTTTCAGGGCCCGGACGTGCGAGCCGTCGACCGCGGCGTCCTCCATGTCCAGCAGACCCGTCCTGCGGAGTTCTGCGAGGAGGATCTCGTGCAGGCGGGGCCAGACGCCGGCCCCGGTCCGGTCCCGCAGGCGCCGCCAGCACGTCACCCCACTGCGGCCGATCGTCTCGGTCGGCACATCCGCCCAGGTCACACCGGTGCGCAAGACATAAATGATCCCGCGCAGGGCGGCCCGGTCATCCGCCGGCAGCCGACCTGGATACCGCCGACGCCGCGGCGGACGAGGAGGGAGCAGCGGGACGACACGGCCGGCGCCGGCATGACGACCGATGATCGTGAACGACGAGAGATCATGGTCCGAGTCCAGGAACCGCATGGGACACCGTCCATCCGGCCGGCACCCCTTCTCGAACGGGTGCCGGCCGGATGGACGCTCGGGGCGCCCTCCCGGACGGAAGCCGCAGCCCTCACACAGCCGTGTCCGGGGCGTCGCCCGCCCTCTCGGGCGCACGGTGCAGCATGCGCCGACCGGACTGCCGTACCCCCTCGGGCGCCCGCTGCTCACCCGCGGATGTCTCCCCGGCTTTCTGCGGACCGAACAGCCGCTCCACGGGCAGCAGCCTCTCCCCCGTCGCCTCCGCGGCCGACTTGCTCGCGGTCGGTCCCATGCCCAGCGCTCTACGTGTCACGGGACGATCTTGCCTCTCCCCCTGCGGCGGCGGACCGGCGACCCGCCCTTTACGTGCGGGGCCGGGTGCGCCACGCCGGAACGGCAGCGGCCCGGAGCCGCAGGAGGACACTCCCGTATGCCCCCGTGCGGCCCCGCACGGGGGCATTTGGGGTGCTCGCTCCCCCTGTCCGACACCGGATACGACCGGCCCGTCGGCACCGTCGACGTCCTGGAGAGGGCCCCGCTGAACGCCGTTCGGCTCCGCGACCGGTTCGAGGAGCAGCGGACAGTGCCACGAAACCGCAGGCCGGGTCCACGTTGCGAAGGGGGTGGCCCGGGCGGATGCCGGTGCGGCATCCGCCCGGGCCATGACCAGCACCACCCGGATACCTACCCGCGCGCGGCGGTGATGTTGGAGGAGTACGTCGTCCTCCGCCCACTGCCCACTCGCAACGAGCTGTACGGCTTCGGCGTGGCCATGGCATACCTCGGGATGCACGGGGAGCGGGTGAACACCGAGTTCAAGGCCTGGCGAGACCTCATCGCCGACATCACCGCCCTGCGACTGCCGACGATCTGACCCTCCGCAGACGCTCGGCCGGACTTTCCCAGTCGGGCGTTTTGCGTGTGGGCGGTCCGTTGAGCCCTCTGCAACGACGGTGAGGGAACGGTCGGGTCAGCGTGAGAGCGGCAGTTCGGCCAGCATGACGGCGTACACCGGGGAGTCCGGGAAAGGCCGACGCTCCCCGACCTTCCTGAAGCCCCAGGACTCGTACAGCGCCTGGACCCGGGGGTGCGTGACGTCGACCAGAAGGACGGCGAGGTCCTCCGGCCGGTCTTCCAGGAGCGCCCTGGACAGCGCGTGCGCCACACCTTGCTTTCGCCCCTTCGTACGAACGGCCAGCTCTGAGAAGGAGAACGTCCGGTCCTTCTCCGGGGCGGGCTCAAGATGCTCGCGCCACCACTCACGGTTCGGGGTCGCGGGGGCCCCGTAGGCGAAGGCCACCGGTTCCTCCCCGTCAAAGGCGATCACGCAGGTGAACTCGGGGTGACCTCCCCAGTGGTCCACGAACCAGGGGAAACGCTGGTTGAACTCGTCATCCATCGCATCGGCGTAGGCGTCGGCGTGCACGTCGATCAGGGTCTGGCGGATCTGTGGGAGCTCCGCGTGCACGAAGCGGCGAACGACCGGACCGGCGGCGCTCAAGCGCGGCTCCATTCGGCTCGGTAGCGGTCTCCCCACTCTCGTGCGACTGCCGCGTCCGGCGCAAGAGTGATCAAGTCCCGGTGGTAGTCGCCGAGGAGGGACCGCATCCTTCCAGGCAGCGGCGAGCCCTTCATCAGCTCGAAGACACCGGAGGCCGTAGCACACGCCTGGTCGATGTCCCGCTGGTGAAGCTGGGCCAGGGCGAGCCGTGTGGTGGCCAGGGCCCTGTTCCTGCGGAACTGCTCGGGGATCGACCCCAGAGCCTTGTGGGAGGCTGCCTCGGCCCTGGCGGGGTCCCCGATCCGGTCCCGGACGATGGCCGTCATGGCCGTCAGCTCAGCCGGCCCGTAGAAGGCCGTCCAGCTCGGCCTGGGCTGGTCCTGCTCCACCTTGTCCAGGGCCTCCTGGGCGTGCCCCAGGGAGCGGATGGCGGCCTGGCGGTCCCCGAGGTTCGAGTGGCCGATGGCCGTACGGGCATGGGCGAGGGAGGCGAAGAACGGATCCCGCTTGGTAATCGAGGTCGCCTGCGCGGCCTGGGCGGAGTCGACGGCCTCCGTGTGCTCCCCGCGCTGATGGGCCAGCATGGCGTACGAGTTCCAGACCCTCGGCTCCGCCACGGAGTCCTGGGCCATCCCGGCCAGGTACAGGGCCTTCCCCAGCAAGGCGTACGCACGGTCCGGCCGGCGGGCGTCCAGAGCACTCCAGGCGGCCGTGGCGGTGTAGTCGGCCGCGACGGAGGAGAGCCGGAGGCGGATGCGCTGGGTGGCTCCGAGCTTTTAACGGGTGGCGCCGGAGGCGCCGTCGCGGCCTCAGGGTGGCGGCCGACGTCGTCACGGTGATCGTGAGGTGCTGGCGGCGATCGTGTTCGTGGCGACGTCGGGCTGCACGTGGCAGCAGCTTCCCGCAGCATCGTTCGGGCCGTCCGGGGCTACGGCTCACCGCAGGTTCACCGAGTGGGCGAAGGCCCGGGTGTGGGCCAAGCTGCACCGCCTGGTCCTGGACGAACTCGGCTCCCGCGGCGAGCTGGACTGGTCGAGGTGCGTGATCGACTCGGTGAACATGCGGGCCCTGAAAAGGTGGAGCTGACAGGTCCGAATCCTGTCGACCGGGGCAAGTACGGCTCGAAGATCCACCTGATCACCGAGCGGACCGGTCTGCCCCTGTCCGTCGGAATCTCGGGCGCCAACGTCCACGACAGCCAGGCCCTGAGCCCGATCGTGAAAGGCATACCGCCGATCCGGTCACGTCGGGGTCCTCGTCGACGCAGGCCCGGCAGGCTCCATGCCGACAAGGGCTACGACTACCGCCACCTGCGGCAATGGCTGTCCCAGCGAGGCATCCGGCACCGCATCGCCCGCAAAGGCATCGAGACCACCCAGCGGCTCGGACGACACCGCTGGACCATCGAACGGACCATGTCCTGGCTCGCCGGCTGCCGCCGCCTCCACCGCCGCTACGAACGCAAGGCCGACCACTTCCTCGCCTTCACCAGCATCGCCTGCACCCTCATCTGCTACCGCAGACTCACCAAATGAGATGACGTCTTAGAGCAACAGCGCTCCTGCCAGATCACCCGTCACCCGAAGATCGATTACGGGACAGCCCTTAGTTGATTCGCTTCGCGATGACCGAGTTGTCAGGGAACGCCGAGCTCAGAGCGGCATTCCAGTTGAGAGTGAGAGTCCATGAGGTAGCCGTGGCATTGACCGCCGGCGTGGTGTGGGACGGCGCGGGAGTACCCGCGGGGCGTCGCCATCCGTCAAAGGTGAGACCGCCATCGGAGGACGTGCTCTCCCAGACGTAACCATCGGTCCCGACACAAGCGATCAGCACACGTTGCTGATCGGCGTACCCCGACTGTCCGGGACCGACCACGTCGGTCTGGTTGCCCAGACGTGCCGCTGCCACGCCGCTCTCGCAGACAGCTCCGCCGTTCACCTGTGTCACGCTGCTGACCGCGCCACCCGTGGTCGTCGTCACTCGCCAGACGTGATTGTCTGTCCCGGTGACGAAGCTGCGGTACACCCTTTCGTAGCGCTCCGTCCCGTAGACGGCAATCTGGCTGTTCCCTTCGATGTCCGGGTGGTCCGAAGAGAGGATCGCATGGTTGTCCACAGTCCAGCCGCGGGGCGGCTCCACGACCCCATTGCGGTAATACATGAAGGCGTAACTGATGACTCGGTACTCGTTGGGCACTTGAATGAAGAGACCGCCCGTTCCTGAGACCGTCGAGGAGACCAGAGGGCTGCCGATCGCCCTGGCGCCGACCGGAAGCCGGGTCCACGGTTCCCAGAAATTGGCGGACCCGCTGTTCACCTGGCTGTACCAGATCTCGCCGTCCAGGCCCCTGACGAAGACCGTCGCGCGCCCGGGCGGCCATTCGACGATGCGTGGCGGAGACGTGGTCCGGGTCGAGTTGTCCCCGCCGAGCGGCCGCCAGCTTCCGCCGTTGTAGCGGAACCAGACGTTGTTGTCGACGCCCCGGCCGACATCGTAGGTCGCTCCGCCGATCCTCACCGAGTAGACGGCGGAGTAAGTCCTGGCATCACCGCCGAAATTGATCCAGTCCGTCTCGGCGGCCTGCGCGGGCCCCGGTATTCCGACCAGCAGCAGGAGACTTCCCACGAGCGCGGTGATGGCCGCGCGCCAACCGCGGGCTAATTCTGGACGAGTTGACACCACAATGAATCCTCTCCATTCCACAGGTATTCTTTCGGGCCGTTCGTCGGCTCCGAGTCAGAACGAAGGCAAGACACGCAGGGCTTTGCGTGAGTGGCTGCGGTGCAGACGTCTGCGTCTGTGAGCCGGGCACGGCCGCCTCCCCGGGTAGCCTCTTCGCGTTGGTGCTTCCCGTGTGACAGTAGTCAACTCGCACTGGACCACTTACTCGTGCGCGCACGCGTACTGGCACGACAGTGCACTCCGGCATGCGTCCGTGGAGCGCACCCGGGCCGAAGGCCGCGGATCATGGGCCAGGAACCCTGCGAAGCTGGGCGCGGTTCATGACCCGCATCGCCCTGACCGCCCGCCTCCGGCTTTACGGCGGACAGCCTTTCATTTGTTTGGGGTGTCCAAGTCGGCGGCCGACCGCATCACTGAGGCTGATCCTTTGGAGTGGACACCCTGACAATGGATCTTGATGGTCCAGGGAGGGATGTCCAGGGGGACGCAAGTCCCCGTATCCGGAGGAGTTCAGGAAGGACGCGGTTGCGCTCTACCGTGCCGGGGGCGGCAAGCGGACGTACGCGGCGGTGGCGGCGGACCTCGGCATCACCGCCGAGTCGCTGCGAACGTGGGTCCGCAAGGAAAACGAGTCCCAGGCAGTGCCCGAGCGCCGCGAGACCGACGGGAGTCCGGCTGAGGAACTGGCCCGGTCGCGGGCGGGGAACGCCCGGCTGCTGAAGGCGGAGAAGGAGTGGCAGCGGAAGGCGCTGGACCTCAAAGGCGCAGACACGGCTGGAGCTGTTCAGGTGGCTGTCGTACTACAACCGGCGCCGCCGCCACTTTGCCCTCGGCTACCTCGCGCCAGCCGATTATGAACAGCAACTGATCACGTCACGTACGCTGTCACTCGTCGCGTGAAACCCGGTGTCCACCCCCGGGGATCAACCTCATGTTGAGGGGTGACCGCGCGCCCCGGACACGGCGGAGGCCCAAGCCGCCGAACGCGACACCGAGCAGCGGCTTCACCGTCTCCAGGCCGTATCCCGCACCCCGGGAAGCGGGGCGCAGCGCGAAGCCCGTCGTGGCTCCGCGTCGCTGGTGGGGGTCGATGGCCGGACGACCGAACCCGATCGGTTCAGCCGTCTCCCGCTCGTTGACCGCGAGGGCGTACCCGGTCCGGGGTGTTGCGGCGGCTGCGGCGATGGGCGGCTCCATCGGACCCGGGGAAGCCCATCCCCACCGAACCCGGAGCGGTTCAGGGCGAGCTGTGCCGCGCCGACGTGCTGGACCTGGACGACTGCGCCGTGGACGGCTCGCACGTCCGGGCCCTCAAAGACATCTCAGGGAGAAACGCGTTCGGGGCCGGGGCGGCGGGATCGTCCCCGCAGGGTGAGCGTCGCGTGGGTCGCCAGGCCCAGGACCAGGCCCCAGCAGGACGAGCCGATGCCACCGAGGGTGACGCCCGACGCCGTCGTCAGGAAGGTCACCACGGCCGCGTCCCGGCCCGGCTCGTCGGCGACGGCCTGGGCGAGGCTCGTGGAGAACGTGCCGAAGAGTGCCACCCCGGCGATGACGGCGACCAGGTCGGCCGGCAGCGCGGTGAACAGCCCCACGAGAGTGGCTCCGCAGATCCCGGTGAGGAGGTAGAAGAAGCCGCAGGCCATGCCCGCGACATAGCGGCGCCGGGAATCGGGGTGGGCCTCCTCGCCGGTGCAGATCGCGGCGGTGATGGCCGCCAGGTTGATCCCGTGTCCGCCGAACGGCGCGAGTGCCGTCGTGGTGAGCCCGGTGACACCGATCAGCACGCGGTCGTCCGGACGGTAGCCGAAGGCGGAGAGCACAGCGAGGCCGGGGGCGTTCTGTGACGCCATGGTGACCACGGTCAGCGGGACCGCGATGCCCACCATCGCCTGGAGCGAGAAGTCGGGGGAGGTGAACACCGGGACGGCCGGGGCGACGGCACCCGCCGGTGCGTGGACACCCGGTCCCGCGGCCGCCGCGAGCACGGCGGCGAGAAGGGCGAGGGCCACCGCGTAGCGCGGTGAGCGTCGCTTGACCACGAAGTACGTGACGAGGGAGGCGAGTACCGGTACGGGGATGCTGTCCAGCGCGGAGAACACCCCGGCCCCGAACGAGAACAGCACGCCCGCGAGCATGCCCGCCACCACGCCGGGCGGCACGCGCCGCATCGCCCACCCGAAGACGCCCGTCACCCCGATCAGGGCCATGGCCAGGCCGGTGACCAGGAACGCGCCGATCGCCTCGGGATACGAGTACTGGCCGAGGCTGCCGACCAGGACCGCCGCGCCGGGCGTCGAGAAGGCGGTGATCACCGGCATACGGGTCCACCAGCTCAGCGCCGCGCACGTCACACCGCTACCGACACATGCGGCCCACACCCAGGACGCGGTCTGCTCACCGCTGAGCCGCCCGGCCTCCGCCGCGGCGAGCACGATCACCAGCGGACCGGAACAGGACACCACGACCGCGACGAGCCCAGCGACCACAGCGGAAACGGAAGCGTCCCGCCCCACCCGACGCCGCTCCGCCCCACCACCGCCCGGCCTGCGCCCCATCCGGCCACGCCGGCCACGGCCACCACCACTCGGACTGCCGTCCCCGGCCCACCCGTCGGCCTCGGTGTCGGCTTCGGGCCCGCCGCTCGGGCCGCCGCACCCGGCCCGGTCGTCGGCTCCGGCCTCGCCGGCGCCGGTCGTCCGGCGGCGGGCCGGGAGTCCGCCGCTCGGGCTGCCGCCGTCACCGCGCCGGTCGTCGGCCTCGGCGCCGTTGCCGCCACCGGGCTGGCGGTCGGCTCCGGGTGTGCCGCTCGGGCCGCCGGCCCCGGCTCGCCCGCCGGCCCCGGCCCTGCTGCCGTCACTCGTCCGGCTGTCGGTTCCCGCCCCCGTGGCGTCCACCTTGCGATCCTTCTCCTGCTCTCTCGTGCCGCTCGCTCAGCGGTCGGCTGTTCTTGACGTCGCTGAGCGAGCGGTGCCCTGCCGGGCCTGACCCTGTGCCGTTGCCTCAGCTGCGGCCGGCTCTCACGCCGTTCACTCGGCGGCGGCCGCCAGACGCTGGACGCCCTCCGCGAATTCCTCGGGGTCGAGTGCCTGGAACGGCAGGCGGAGGAAAACGGTGCCGGTGGGAGGCGCGGAGTCGGCCGGGTAGAAGGCCGAACCGCGCGTCAGGGCGAGCCCGTCGTCCCGGGCCGCCGCGAGGAAGGACGCCTCGTCGGTGCGGACGGGAAGGTGCACGCTGATGTAGTAGCCGCCCTCGGGCACGCACAGCTGTACCTCGCCCAGCGTCTGCCGCACCGCCTCGACCGCCGCGTCGTGCCGGGGCCGCAGCAACTCCCGTACCCGGTCTACGTTCTCCCGTACGAGACCGTTCGCGAGCGTCCGCGCGGCGATCGCCTGGAGCAGCGGGGCCGGCGACAGATACGTGCCCTCGGCCAGCGCCGCGAGGGCGCGGGGCGTGTCGGCCGGCCCGATGACGTAGCCGACGCGCAGACCGGGGCTCAGCACCTTGCTCAGCGAGCCGATGGTCAGCACCCGGGCCCCGTCGACCGATTCGGCCAGCTCACCGAGCGACGTGGGCGCGGTGCCGCCGAAGCGGAGCTCCCGGTACGGGATGTCCTCCAGGATCGTGAAGCCGTACTCGGCGCAGAGCCGCACCAGCTCCCGGCGCTTGTCCTCGCTCGTGGTCACGCCGCTGGGGTTCTGGAAGTCCGGGATGACGTAGACGAAGGCGGGCACCTCCGCGCGCAGCCGCTCCCTGAGGGCGTCCACGTCGATGCCGTCGTGCCGCAGCGGCACGCCCGACACCTGGGCCCCGTGCCGTTCGAAGATCTGCACGGCGCGGTCGTACGTCGGTGCCTCGACCAGGACCCGCGGCCGGACGGCGTCGCGCAGCAGGTGGGCCGCGAGCAGGTCGAGGGCCTGCAGGGAGCCGTTGGTGACGAACACCCGCTCGGGGTCGACGGAGTGGAACTTGCCGAGCTGCTCGCGCAGTTCCTGGTCACCGGTGTGGTGACCGATGGGCGCGTACTGGAAGACCCGGTCGGGCTCCGCGGCGAGGATCGCGGAGGTGTGCTCGGCGATGGCCGCGGAGGGGATCGCTTCGAGCGGGGGTATACCGCGAGAGAAGTGGACGGTCCGGACGGTCACAGGTCGTCTCCTAGAGCGAGTGCGGACGGTGCGGCGCCTGCGGCGGGCGCGGGGTCGACAGGGCCCACGGGCGGTCAGCCCCGGGTCGCGAAGTCGGGGCCGATGTCGGCGACCGAGTCCACACCGAGCTGGCGGAGGGTGTCCTCGATCTCCTCCTTGAGGAGGTCGAGGACCGCCTCGACGCCCTCCTGTCCGGCAAGACCGAGGCCCCACAGGTAGGGCCGTCCGATGCACACGGCGTCCGCGCCGAGCGCGAGCGCCTTGACGACGTGGACCCCGGACCGGATGCCGCCGTCCATCAGGACCAGACCGCGGCCGTCGACCGCCTCCGCGACCTGTTCGAGCGCGACCAGGCTGGGTACCGCGCCGTCGAGCTGGCGGCCGCCGTGGTTGGAGACGATGACGCCGTCCGCCCCGAGATCGAGGCACCGCTGGGCGTCCTCGGCACGCAGGATGCCCTTCACCACCACGCGCATCCTGGTCCGGCTCCGGATCCATTCGAGGTCCTCCCAGGTCAGGGGGAGGCGGTCGATGCGCGCGCCGTCCGGAATCGCGCCGCTGAGGATGCCGAGCGAGCGCAGGTTGCCGAAGTCGACGTGGGCGGGGGTGCGGAAGCCCGCCCGGCGGGTGGTGATGCGGCGGGCCGCGTGGCTGGCGTCGACGGTGACCACGAGAGCGGTCGCGCCGGCGTCCTCCGCCAGGGCGATCGTCGCGGCGACGTCCTCGCGGGACCGGTAGGCGTACAGCTGGAACCAGCAGCCGCCCTCGATGGACCCGGCCACCTCGGGGAAGGCGTGGTGGCTGTCGGTGCTGACGATGGAGAGCGAGCCCGAGGCCTCGGCCGCGCGGGCGGTGGCGATCTCCGCGTCGTCGTGCAGGAGCCGCTGCGGGCTGGTCGGGGCGAGCAGGACGGGCAGGTCGAGCCGCTGCCCGAAGACGGTCACCGAGGTGTCCGGCTTGTCGCTCACGCCGCCGAGGGCCTTGGGCCGCAGCCACACCTGGTCGAAGGCCTCGGTGTTGGCGCGCACCGTGAGTTGTGTGTCGGCGCCGCCCGCGACGTACGCCCAGGAAGCGGCGTCGAGCACGGAGTCGGCCGCCCGCTCGAAGTCGGGCAGGGTCAGCAGAGCGGAGAGTTCCCTTGCCATACGATCTCCTGATTCCTGTCTACGATCTCGCCGGTCGCCGTTCGTCGATGCTTTTCCCGGGCGACACAGGGAGTTCACTTACGCGAACTGATCGAATCCCATCTTGATCACCATTCCGGTGACCACGAGAACCAATACGATCCGTACGAATCCAGAGCCCTTTTTCATGGCCGTGCGCGAGCCGATCATGGCGCCGGTGATATTGCCCACCGCCATACCGAGCCCGATGGCCCACAGAACGTTTCCCTGCCAGGCGAAAACGGCGAGGGCGCCCAGGTTGGACGAGGCGTTGATGACCTTCGCCATGGCCGCGCTCTCCAGGAACTGGGTGGCCAGGAGTGTGGTGAAGGAAATGATGAGGAAGGTGCCGACGCCGGGGCCGAAAACTCCGTCGTAGAATCCGATTCCGACACCCGCCAGGAGGATGGCCGTGACGCGGCGGCGCCGGGTCACGACCGTCTCCAGCTGCTGCACGCCGAATGACGGTTTGAAGGCGACGAAGAGGGCCACCGCGACGAGCAGGGCCATGATGACGGGCCGGAAGTACCCGGTGGGCACGCTGGCCGCGGAGAGCGCGCCCAGCGCGCCGAAGGGGACCGCGAGCGCCGCGGCCGGCAGGAGGACCGAGCGGTCCAGCCGGGTGCGCCGCTGGTACATGTACGCGGCGGTCGCGGTGCCCATCACGGCGGCGATCTTGTTCGTGCCCAGCGCCGTCGCGGGCGGGTACTGCGGGAAGGTCAGCAGCAGTACGGGGATCAGCAGCACCCCGCCCCCGCCCACGACGGCGTCCACCCACCCGGCCGCCGTCGCGGCGAGCAGCAGTCCGAGCACCTCGTACAGATCCACTTTTCCTCATTCGTTCATGTGACGGCCCGCGCCCGCCTTCCCGGGGCCGGACCACCCGCCCTGGGTCAGACGACTCCGCGGATGTCCGCCATCGCGGGCAGGACGCGCGGGTGGCGCATCATGCGCTGGGCCCACAGCGGGGTGGAGCGCAGGGAGTAGAAGCGGCGCAGCCACCGGTCGCTTCCGTCGTAGCGGGGCTGGAAGGCGCTGCGGCCGTGCACCACCACGTGGTTGTCCAGGACGACGAGGTCGCCCGGGGCGAGCACCAGGTCGTGGCAGACGCTCTCCAGCGCCTTGGCCAGGGCGCGCAGCACGAGTTGCCCGGCGGGGTCGGAGGCCCGTGTGTTGTGCGAGTTGAAGCGGATGAAAGGCCGCTCCGGGGGGCCGAAGACCACCGGGTGCGGTCCCGACGAGGGCCGCGGCCCGTCGGTGTTCCGGGTGAAAGACGTCGGGTACAGGCTGTGGAACTGCGGTTTCCGCAGTTCCGCCACCTGGTCCTCGGCGAGGAGCGGCAGCGCGTCACGCACGGACGACACCCGGGTGGCGGCGATCGCCTCGTGGTCCTGGCGCAGGCAGAGCAGGCCCAGGAAGTCCGGCCGCAGGGGGTGGTGCACGTTCTCCGTGTGGAAGTCGAAAGCGACCGAGCCGCTGTTCTCGATGCGGTGCTCCTCGCCGCGAACCGGGTGCACGTCGTGGAACAGGGCCCCCGACTTCTCGTCGTGGTATCCGACGAGGGAACCGAGAAGATCCGCGACCAGCATCAGGGTGCCGTTCGTGAAATGGCCGTCGAGAGCCGACATTCCGTGGACCACGGGTGTGTCCGGAAGATCGTCCACGTTGAGACCACGGAGCAGGAAATGTCCGCTCGCTCCGCTGTCCGTTCCGAAGTCGATCAGGGATTTCCGCATCCCTTCGGGGAGATCGAGCAGAAGTCCCGAAATGACGATGGGGAGTGAGTCGGAGAGGCGGGCCGCGAGCGCCGATAATTCTCGTGTCTTGGCCGCCTCGGATTCGCTTAATCGGTAGTTCGTCACACCTTGGGCCGTGGTGGTCAAATCCCCTCCAAGCTTCGCATGTGCACTCACCGAAGACGTGGATCAAGGTAGCCCGCGAGAATTCACTCCGTCAACAAGGGATTTCGGACGGTAGCCATGCCTGTTAAGGAAGGCGACAATTACCGGGAAGAGTTCCTGAAGTGAATAAACGGATGAAGGGCGCATACTGCCGTGTATCGCTCGCCGTGTAAGAGGTGTCCGTAGTGGTCGCGCCTGACCATTCACTGGCCCTGAGCTGCTCTGATAATCGACATGGTGAGGGGTCCGCCGGGGCCGGCGAGCCGCGGGCGGGTGTCTTCCCGGCGCTGTCCGGCCGACGCGCCCGGGCGAGGTCATGCGCAGCCCGAGGGTGCTTTTTTGCCAGATGCCGTCCGGCAGGCGAACGGCGCGCGGGCGGACGCATGGAAGAAACGACCTGCCCGGTTCTCACTGAACGCTTCTCATCGTGTGGTTCGCGGGTGATGGCGGCCGGTGGTCGGGGGCCGTGACGCGGCAGGGCCCCCGGTCGTTGCGGCTGGTGATCTCACTCGCCAACGTCTCCACACAGCAGCCCTGTTGGTCCCGTATCGAGCCACGCTCGATGTCCCGCACGAGGTCGTTGAGCACGTTTCCCGGCTCATCCACGCCCGAAGGTGTGAGCCGAACTCCCGCCGGCGCAGGATGGGCTGCTTCCGGCAGGCCCTGCTGGCCCTGGTGCACCTGCGCAAGAACGAGACCCTGGCCCGGTTCGCTGCGGGGTTCGGCGTCTCCACCGCCACCACCGGCCGGTACGTCACGGTGAGGCTGATCCCTTGGAGTGGACACCCTGACAGTGGATCTTGACGGTCCAGGGAGGGATGTCCAGGTGGGACGCAAGTCTCCGTATCCGGAGGAGTTCCGGAAGGACGCCGTCGCGCTCTACCGTGCCGCGGCCGGGAAGCGGACGTACGCGGCGGTGGCCGCGGATCTCGGTATCACCGCCGAGTCGCTGCGGACGTGGGTGCGCAAGGACGAGGCCCAGGCCGTGCCCGAGGGCCGCGACGGCAGCGTGAGCGCGGCCGAGGAGCTGGCCCGGTTGCGGGCGGAGAATGCCCGGCTGCTCAAGGCCGAGAAGGAGTGGCGCCTCGAGCGCGAGATCCTGCGCCGGGCAGCCGCGTTTTTCGCCCGGGAGGTGAAGTGAGTCCTCGCCGCTGGGACTTCATCTCCGACAACCGCGCCGAATTCGGCGTCAAGCGGATCTGCCGTGTGCTCGGGGTATCCCGCGCCGGCTACTACCGGCACCTGGCCACCGAACAGGCCCGCGCCGGGCGCCAGACCGAGGAGAAGCGGACCGTGGCCGAGATCCGCGCCATCCACCTCGAGCACCAGGGCGCCTACGGTGCCCCGCGCGTCCATGCCGAGCTGCGTGCGAGAGGGCACAGGATCAACCGCAAACGCGTGACCCGGCTGATGCGGGTCAACCACATCGTCGGCCGGCACCTGCGGAAGAAGAAACGGACGACAATCGCGGACAGGACCGCGCCGCCCGCGCCGGACCTGGTGATGCGCGACTTCACCGCCGACACCCTGAACACCAGGTGGTGCGGCGACATCACCTACATAGCCGTCGGCACGACCTGGCTCTACCTCGCCACAGTGATCGACATCTGCTCGAGGAGGGTGGTGGGCTGGTCGATCGCCGACCACATGCGCACCTCCCTGGTCACCGACGCGATCGAAATGGCCGTGGCCACCCGCGGCAGCCGGGTGAACGGCGTCGTCTTCCACACCGACAGGGGCGCCCAGTACAGCGCGGCCGCCTTCGCCGACGTCTGCCGCCGGCACGGCATCCGCCGCAGCATGGGCCGGGTCGGCCCGAGCTATGACAACGCCCTGGCCGAGTCGTTCTTCCAGGGCCTCAAACGCGAATTGCTCCACGGACGCCATTGGACCTCGAAGGCACAGACCCGGCTCGAGCTGTTCCGCCGGCTTTCCTACTACAACCGGCGCCGTCGCCACTCCGCGCTCGGCTACCTCACACCAGCCGAGTTCGAACAACAACTGATCACCACACGTACGCTGTCACTCGTCGCATGAAACCCGGTGTCCACTCCTCGGGAGCAGCCTCACGAAATGGGCTGCACCGACGTATGCGTCATCGCGGTGACCGGTCCCCTCACCGGCCGCGTCCTCATCGGCAACAGCGACGGGTTCTGGGGCCCCAACGTCTCCTCCGCCACCGACTTCCTCGACTGGTACGAACGCTGGCTCAACCACATGAGCGCCGGACGCGACAACCGGGCCCTCGAACTCACCTCACCCCAGCTTCGCGCCCATCCAAACCGCCATCGCATGGCCCCGAAGATCTGACTCTCCGTAACCACTCCACGGAAAGTGAGCCAGAACCCGAGAATGAGCAGCGCCGGTTCACGGGTTTGGGGAGGCAGGAGTCTTCGTACGTTGAATCGAACCGACCACGAGATGCGACAGCGATGCAGCCGCCGGGCATGGCAGGAGTTGCGTGCTCGTTGCCGTGGTCCGGTGTCTGGCGTGAGTGGTTGTGCGTTTCGGTTGGCCTCGGCTCTGGCCGGGGCCTGCTGGCTGCTTATGCTGGGGCGGTGACACCGAAGGCGGGGCAGGAGACGGAGCTGCGGGCGGATGCGGTGCGCAATCGCGCCCGGATCCTGCGGATCGCCCGTGAGCGACTGGCCGCTGGTGACACGTCACTGCAGCTGAACGCCATCGCCCGGCTTGCCGGGGTGGGTGTCGGGACGGTCTACCGGCACTTTCCCAACCGCCACGCGCTGGTCGAGGCGCTCTCGGCGGAACGCTTCCGGGAATTGATCGCAGAGGCGCAGGCGGCGGTCGCCGCCGGCGACCCGCGCGCGGGCCTGCACCGTCTGCTGCGCTTCGCGCTGGACCGCATGCTCGACGACCCGGACTTCGCGGCCGTGCTGGAATCTGCTGCCGACGCCAGTGCGCAGACCTCGGACATGAGGGCCGAGCTCGACCAGGCGGTCACCGGACTGTTGGACCGCGCCCGTCTGAGTGGCGCGATCCGAGACGGTGTCGATGCCGAGGACGTGCGCCGCTTGCTGTGCGGTGTGCACCATGCGGTGCACTCCGGGGGCGGTGCACGCCGGAACCTCTACCTGGACGTTCTGCTGGAGGGTCTGCGCCCGCCGCGCTGACGGCGGCGCACCTCGTCTCCTGCCCGTGTCGGTCCGGCGGTCCGTCGGGCTGTTCGTCTTCCCCGCACCAACCGGATAGCTATCCGATTGTGTTAGCGTGCGCCTATCGAAACGGATAACTATCCACTTGATGTGCGGCAGTGAGGGGCGGGGTCATGAGTGAGCGGGCAGTGGTGACGGCGGGGACCGGAGGCATCGGTCTGGAGACCGCGAAGGGACTCGCGCGGCAGGGGTACGCCGTGACGGTGGTCGGCCGCAACGCCGAGCGCGGCACGAGTGCCATCAAGGAGATCGCGGCAGTCGCGACCGGAGCCGCACCGCAATTCGTGACCGCCGACCTCGCATCGCTCGACCAGGTGCGGGCGCTGGCCGCGCACCTGGCAGCCGAAGGTCCGCTGAAGGTGCTGGTCAACAACGTCGGTGCGATGTTCACCCAACGCCGCCAGACCGTCGACGGCATCGAGTCGTCCTTCGCCGTCAACCACCTCTCGCCGTATCTGCTGACCGAACTGCTGCTCGACCGGCTCCAGGCGGCCGCACCGAGCCGGATCGTCAACGTCACCTCCGCCGCCGTCAAGGCCGCCAGGCGCACCTTCGACGCTGTGGAACCGCCGGGCGGCTACTACGGCTTCCACTGGTACGGCCGAGCCAAGCTCGCCAACCTCGCCTACACCCTTCACCTGGCCGAACGCCTCCGCGGCACCGGCGTCACCGTCTTCGCGGCCGACCCCGGCGGCGCCGCCACCAGCATGACCGACGGCACCATGACCTCACCGAAGATCGTCTCCCCGCCACTGCGCCTGCTGTGGCCGCTGGTGCGCCGGACCTTCACACGCGCCACCGCCGGCCCCGCGTCGGCGGCCGCCTCGCCGTCGGTCTTCGCGGCCACCGATGGCTCACTCGAGGGGCAGACCGGCGTACTCATCGGGCCCGGGGCCCGCCCGACCCCCGTTTTCCGTGCTGCCGACGACCCCGGACCATCGCGAAGGTCCTTGAGCTCAGCCGGCGGCTGGCGCCCCTGGACGGCGGTCACGGCGTGCAACACACATGACCTCGCGCAAGTGGCCGAAGAGAAGCAGCGCGAGCGCGTTGACGGTCGCCGCCGAGGCTTTTCGCCCTGTGACTGGCGATCCGGCGGCCGTTGCCGCGTTCGGCAGCCCGGTCCGGCAGGCCCCGTGGGCGGCCTGACCTGTGCCTGGTGAATACTGCGTCGACTACCGGTGATTCCAGGAGCGACAGGAAGAGCTCCTGCCAAAAGACCTGACCGTCAACGACTTCTCCGTGCTCGTCGGCATGTCCGCCCGTCACAAGGTTGATCCGCCCCGTCACGACCAGCACCAGCCCGACGCCTTCTGGCGCGCGGCCGTCTTCCTGGAGGAGTGCATGGTGCTGCGCCCGCTCCCAGCCCGCAACGAGCTGTTCGGCTACGGCCTGGCCGTCACGTACCTGGAGATGCACGGGGAGCGAGTGGATACCAAGTTCGAGGTCTGACGCGAGCTGATCACCAAGCTCCGCGCCCTGGAACTCGATTCGTACGGCATCGCCGAGCGGCTTCAGTCACTGCGGTTTCCCTGACGGCTCGGGCTCGGAGGGCCGCGAGCTTCGGCAAGCTGCCGGGCTGTGCCGCAACCACATCGGGAGCGTTCATGCAGTGAATGGCTCGACTCGGACACCAAGCGCTTCGGCTGACAGCAGGTGCTCGGCTCCGTCCGTGAATTGCACGACCGGTCCAACGAGCACCCAACCAAATGCCAGTCCGGAAAACTGCGTTGTCCAGCGAGGATGAGGCCCCACCGCCCAGTGAGCAGTAGGGCTTTTCGTGCACCCGGAGAGCGGGCCACGGGTACCGTTCTGGTGTCGAAGCAGAACAGGAGCCCGTATGCATGCTCTGCCCGAAGACCACACCGGCGTGCGGATCGCGCGCCTGCGCCGGGAACGGCACCTCACTCAAAGAGCCCTTTCGGACCTCGCGGGGATCCCCTACAGCACGCTGACGAAGACGGAGCAGGGAGTCCTCCCGGCGACCCCACACGTCATCGCAGCATGCGCGCGAGCCATGCGCGTGGAGGTCGCCACGGTCGTGGGCCAGCCGTACACGAGTGAGTTGCGCGCCGACGAACTCGACGTCCTCATAAGGCCCATCCGGGAGGCTCTGGACGTCTACGACCTCGGACCCGACCCCGATATCCGTCCCCGCCCTCCCGAGAAGTTGCGGAACGAGGCGGAAGCCCTGTGCGCAGCCGTCCGCGCCGGCGAGATCAAGCAGGCCGCCGGCGAGGTGGCCGGTCTCATCGAGGAGGCGACGACCTCGGCCCACGCGAGCGGGACGAGTGCGGGATGGCTGACACTCGCTTCCCTCTACCGCACGGCGTACGACGTCACCACGAAGCTCGGTTTCGCCGACCTGGCCCAGCTCGCCCTGGCTCGCGTGGACTGGGCCGCGCAGCGTGGATCCGACGCCGTCCTCGGCGGCATGTGCCAGTACCTGCGGGCCCTCACGTACCTCCGTGAGGGCAAATACCGTACTGGTCAGCGACTCGTCACCTTGGGACTCTCAACGCTCGCGCAGGCCGACGCCTCCCGGGAACGTAAGGTCGTCACGGGACAGCTGCACCTAGGCGCGGCAGTCATGGCCGGCCGGGCGCACGATAAGGACCAGGCGCTCGAGCACTTGGGCGATGCGGAGCGGATCGCCACGGTGACGGGCGAGTCGGTCAAGGTGCACTGGCTCGCCTTCGGTCCCACGAACGTGAAGGTGCACCGTGTCTCCGTCCTGGCAGAGTTGGACCAGTACGGCGAGGCCGTCGAGGCGACGGACGGACTGGCAATCCCGCAGGACTGGCCCAAGTCTCGGATCAGCCACCACTTCGCCGAAGTCGCCCGGGCGCAGATGTGGACGGGAAAGCTCGAGGCGTCGTTCCAGAGCCTGATCAAGGCCAGGAAGGCGGCCCCGCAGCAGGCCAAATACCACCCCACGGTGCGAGAGACTTACGCTGGGCTGGAGGCCGCCCACCGTCGGCTCCCGGAGAACTTCCTGTCGTACGGCTCCTGGCTCGGCTCTGTCGCGTCGCACTGAGCAACAGCAACACGCACAGTCACTCCCTGGCCCCAACTATCATCAACTTGTGATAGTTGGGGCCTAGTTGTGCCAGCACCATGTCGTCACCGAACACTTCGACATGGAGCCGACCATGACGACGACGTATTCCGCCGCCCAGCGGCGCACCTGCCAACACGCCCCCGGCACCGCGTCTCCACCCTCACAACCCGACCCGGATGCTGTCCGGTCGGCCCCGCGTTCCTCCAAGAGGTCGCGATGACGCCGACAGTCTCAACACCTCACACGGTCCTCCCACGCCGCGGGGACGTGATGACCGTGTCTTTCGCGGTCACCCCCCGCCCTCGCGGTGCCCGTCCGTCCTCCGAGGACGCGGCCCGGGTCGGAGCCATGCGCCGCATCACCGCCGCACGGCTCAAGTACTGCGGGCTCGAGACGATGAACAGCGACGTGACGCTGATCGTCTCCGAGCTGCTCACCAACGCCCTGCTGCACAGCGGCACCACGGAGATCAGCCTGACCGTCACCGTGGAGGACGGGTTCCTCCGCATCGCAGTCCGTGACGGCATGCCGGGCAGCGCCACCCCGAAAACGCCGGATGACAAGGACGAGTGCGGACGCGGCCTGCAGCTCGTCCAAGCTCTGGTGGAGGAGAGCGGCGGATTCTGGGGCACCGGCGACAACGGGGCCGAAACCTGGTGCAGTCTCGTCATTCCAAGGGGAGCAGTGCCTTGACTGCTCCCGTCACTGCTGTGGGCTGCACATCGTTCCTGAACGTGGAGACCCTGACCAAGGTCTTGGAGAAGGTCCGCCGATGGACCCCTTTTGTCGGCGGCGCCTTGCTCGACGAGGTCGCCACCAGGCTGGACGACGTCATTCCGAGCGGGAACGACCTCGCGAATCTCGCCCAACGGCTCCACGGTCATCTAATACGTCTCGTGAACATAGCGGTCGCTGCCGCGACCGACAGCAAGGACACCGAAGCCGGCCGGCTGGCCCGGCGCGCCCGCGACCTGCGCGCCGAGAGCACACCGGACGACCATCAGAGCGCTGACGCCAGCCTACGGAGGAGTGGGCTGGTGCGCCGATGTACTGCTCGATCGCCTGGCTGCCATTGAGTGGCTTGAGGGGACGGCGTGATCGTTTCCCCCCGCCACCCCGTTCGTTAGGAGACAAGAACGTGCGTATCCCGCCCGAGCCGGGCCCCGTCCCCTTCATCACGCAGCGGAAGGGAGAGGACGCCGCGCCGGACAACCTCTTCATCCACCGGCACTCCTCCGGGCCCCGGCTGTACTACGCCGACGAGGACCCCAGAGACCGGCCAATGCGAGGCGTCCTGTGGGCACGGTGCGGGTTCAACTCAGTGGACAGCCGCGGCATGCCGACGGGTGAGCCGCAGTGGAAGCTCATGCATCCGTACCGGCAGATGGCGACAATGCTGAAACTGCGCTGTCAGGTGTGCGCGGGACCCGCGCGGACCCCCTTGGGCTTCGTCTTCCTCGCCGGACCGAAGGATCATGGCCTGATGGTGTCCACGATCCTCACCAACCAGCCTCCGGTATGCATGAAGCACGCTCGCGCCGCCACCGCGCTCTGCCCCCACCTCGAGAGGAACCCCATGGTCTTCCTCGCCCGGAGCGCCCCGCTGTACGGAGTACACGGTACGGTCTACGGTCTTGACGCGTGGGGCAGAGTGCGCGTCGTCGTGCGTCCTGACCATCCGCTGCCTTTCGGTCACCCGAACATCCCCACGTTCTTGGCATCACAGCTCGTCCGCCGACTCAGTTCCTTCCGCGTCGTCGGCATGAACGAGCTGCTGCAGGCCGTAGCCGCGCACGCCGCATAGGCCCTGCCCGGTGGCCCGGATGGCGTCTGGCCGCGGTCATCGGAAGGCAAGGCCCCGGCGTGGGACGGCTTCCCGACCCGTGTCCCCCACGGGAAGGTCACCGCTGGGCTCCCTCGAGTCGCCGGTCATGCACCAGAAGGGCTGTGGTCGGCTTTGGAGCGAATCCGCAACCGCCTCAACCGGGAGGGCGTGCTGAGCCCACGCTCGTACGCCCTCGCGGGACCATCCCCGCGGGTGCGGGGAGCAGTGAACTAGACTCCAGCAGCGGTTCGCTATCTGGCCTGGTCAGAGGCATTGTCGGGAGTGTAGTTGGCTGCTGGCACGTCAGGGGCTGTCTTGCCGGACCGCCCCTCCAACGAATGACATCGAGAACTGTCCGCGCTGTGACGAGGGCAGTCTTCCCGCGTGATCGACGACCTTGCCGACGCGACCTGGGACCGTGAACTCGACGACCTCTTCCTGCGCATCGGCCACCGTTTCGGCCGTGCCGACCTGCGACGCCGTATGCGTGACTACGTCCGTGCCCTGCTCGGCCCGGTCGGCCGCAAGAACGGCTGGCAGCTGGCCGAACACGCAGGCCACCGCACCCCCGACGGCCTGCAACGGCTGCTGAACGGAGCCACCTGGAACGCCGACGACATCCGCGACGACCTGCAGGCATACGTCGCTGAACGACTCGGCGAAGCCGACGGAGTCCTCATCCTCGACGACACTGGCTTCGTCAAGAAAGGCACCACCTCCGCAGGTGTCCAGCGCCAGTACTCCGGCACCGCCGGCCGCACCGAGAACTGCCAGATCGGTGTCTTCGCCGCCTACGCCACCACCCACGGACGCGCCCTGGTGGACCGCGAACTGTATCTGCCCAGGTCCTGGACGGACGACCGCGAACGCTGCCGCGCCGCCAAGATTCCTGATGAGAGGGTCTTCGCCACCAAACCAGAACTGGCCAGGGCCATGGTGCTGCGCGCACTCGCCTCGCCGCTGCCGATCGCCTGGGTGACCGCGGATGCCGCCTACGGCCAGGAGTGGCGCTTTCGGCGGGTACTGGAAGAAACCGCCGTCGGCTATGTGCTCGCCGTCCCGAAGTCCCAGCCGGTGCCCCGCTTCGGCCGGATCGACCATCTCTTCAGCCAGGCACCGGATGAGGCGTGGGAGCAACGTTCGTGCGGCGACGGCGCCAAGGGCCCGCGCGTCTATGACTGGGCAGCCGTCCAGCTCCCGGTGATCGAGGACTTCGACAGCGAGCGGCCCACCCATCACCACTGGGCGCTGGCCCGGCGCAGCATCAGCAGACCCGACCAGGTCGCCTACTACCTCGCATACGCGCCGGTGGGAGCCGGTGTCGACCAGCTCGTGCGCGTTGCCGGACGTCGGTGGGCGATCGAGGAATGCTTCCAGGCTGCGAAGAACGAGTGCGGCCTGGACCAGTACGAAGTCCGCCGCTACGTCGGATGGATGAGGCACATCACCCTGGCCATGCTCGCGCACGCCTTTCTCGCGGTCACGGCGGCCCAGGCGGCGGCAAAGGGGGGCGCAGAAACGGTTCCACCATGGTCCCGCTCACCGTGGCAGAAGTCCGTCGGCTGCTGGCAACCGACCCCGCCCACCGGCCCCGCCCGCCCCTTCGCATCCATGCGCTGAGTTGGTCGCGATGGCGGCGAAGGCGTCAGGCCGTGGCCCGGCACTGTCACTACCGACGACGATGTCATTCGTTGGAGGGGCGGTCCGGCAAGACAGCCCCTGACGTGCCAGCAGCCAACTACACTCCCGACGATGCCTCTGACCAGGCCAGATAGCGAACCGCTGCTGGAGTACTAGTTGACAGTGGCAGTACGGTGGTCGAAGAACGCCAGGGAACTCATCCCGGCGGCTCGCTGGTGATCCACCACACGAAAGAGGACGAGGGTGTGGTCGCCGGCGGGGACGTGTCGGTGTGGCCGGACTACCAGGGTGGCTGCCGCATCTGAGAGTACGAGGGCTTGGGACGTCGCGTGGTTGAACGCGACTCCCCGGGTGCGCGCCGGGTTCGGCAGGCGGAGCTGAGGTACCAGGCCGGCTTGCTCGTCGCTGAGAATGCTGATGCCCAGTTCGTCGGCTCGGCGCAGCTGCTGCCAAGTGGTCGATTGGTAGGTAAACGCCATCGAGACGAGAGCCGGCTTGAGGGAGACGCTCGTCAGGGAGTTCACCAGCATTGCCTCGGCCCTGCCGTCCATCTCGGCTGCGATCAGAGCCATCCCCGTGGGCCAGGCGGCAAGAGTCTCGCGAAGGTCATCACGTGGCAGCGTTGGCATGGTCGGTTCTCTCTGTGGAAAACTAGGGGTGGAGAGTCTCTCCGCTTAGGTTATGGAGAGACTCTCCGTTTTGTCAACGTAGATCCTCCGGGGAGAGATCGTGGTCGATACACCGGCGCGCGCAGATGCCGCCCGCAACAGGGAGAAGATCCTTGACACCGCGAAACGGGTCTTTGCTGAGCGGGGGGTCGACGTGCCACTCGACACTCTCGCGAAGGAAGCAAGGGTGGGTCCAGGGACGCTCTACCGCCACTTCCCGGGGCGCGAGGCCCTGGTTGCCGCGCTGGTGAGTGCGGAACTCGACAACCTGGAGCGGTCGTTCGTCGCGCTCCGACAAGCCGATCTGGATGCGGCGGAGAAGCTGGAACGCTGGTCTGCGGCCCTGCGGGGGTGGATGACGAGTTACGTCGGTCTTCCCGAGCCCTTGCGCGATGCGCTCAGCCACGGATCCGGTGGCCTCGCCGACAAGTGCGAGCTCGTCATCGCCTGGACGGAAGAGTTGGTGCAGGCAGGGAGGACGGCGGGGGTCGTGAACGACTTCGTCACCGGGCGCGAGTTCTACCGCGCGGCACTGGGACTCGCCTGGGTGACCTCGAAGGTTGGTGCACCCGATGGGCCCGAGCTCGACGGGCTCCGGTGCATGGTGCGTGAGGGATGGCACAGGGCGAGTGGCTGACCCGGCTCGAAATACGGAGAGTCTCTCCGTATAGTCTGGCCCGGTCGGCGCTCGCCCGAACTGGCCCGACAGAGAGACGAGGAGGCAGTCCATGACCGAAACTGAGGTGCTGCTGGGTGTGGCGCTGTCGGACGGGTTCGGTGTCCATCCGGGAGCGTGGCGCATGCCGACGAGTGCGCCAGACACCTACACCAGTCTTGAAGTCCCCGTTCGATTGGCGCAGAAGGCCGAACGGGGAGGACTCGACTACATCTTTTACCAAGACCGTGTGTTTCTGTGGGGAGACCTGGAATTGGGGCCACCCGTTGCCCCGGTCGAGCCATTGATGATGCTGACCGCGGTCGCTCACGCCACTCGGCGAATTGGATTGGTCTCCTCGTCCTCCACTTCGTTCAATGAGCCGTACACCCTCGCCCGGCAATTCCGGGCGCTGGACGTCCTGAGCCACGGGCGTGCCGGGTGGAATGCAATCCCCAGCTATGAGCCCGAAGCGTTCGCCAACTACGGGCTACCTGTGCCGCAACGCGAAGAGAAGTACGAGCGACTGCACGAGGTCGTCCAGATAACGCAAGCGCTCTGGGGAAGCTGGAGCCCGGAGGCCGGCCAGCCGGACCCGGTCTCAGGCCGCTTCGCCGATCCCCGTCACATCCAAGCGATCAATCTGCAGGGACGGTATGTCGCGTCGCGCGGACCGCTCCAGATCCCGCCGTCCGAGCAGGGCCAGCCCGTCATCTTCATGCCTTTCGCCAGCGGTCTCGGCATCCAGGCGGCCGGAATGTACGCCAATGGCATCGTTGCCATGCCGCAGTCCAAAGACGAGAGTCGGATGCAGCGAGACATGATTCGCTCGATAACTGCGGAGAATGGGCGCAACGCAGACGAGGTGAAGCTCCTTTCCTTCATCTGCTTCGGCCTCGGTGCCACGCAAGAGGAGGCCGTGCGACGGCGCATGGTTCTCGAGGAGGCGGCGGGCCTCGAGCGCCGACTGACGCATCTGTCCGCACTGCTCGGTCTGCGCCTGAACGCAGCAGACGCCGACAAGCCACTGACCTCCGACCAGGTCAGCCGCCTACGGCCGCACCCTGGTGCTCCTCAGGCCGCCCGCGCAGTTCAGCTCGCCAACCAGGCTCTTTCGCCCCTCGAGATCCTTGGCCACGGCGTCCTCGACCTGTCCCCGGGTGTCGTTGGGACCCCTGAGCAGGTGGCGGACTTGATACAGGATTGGACTAGTGCCGGGGCTTGTGACGGATTCACCCTGATGATCGACGACCTGCATGACGGGCTTGACGACTTCGTCGACCACGTCGTGCCGATCTTGCGTCGCCGCGGGCTACGAGCCAACGACTACTCGGGCACCACCCTTCGTGACCACCTCGGCCTGCCCGCACAATTTGGCCCCGACCCGCGCGTGAGCGGCTCCAACTGACTTCACGCTCGTCTGAAACACCGGCATCCGCTACGTCGACACCGCTCCGCGCTACGGGCTTGGTCTGCCCGAGCGGCGACTCGGCGTGCTGCCGCGAGGAGCCGATAGCACTGAAGGATCAGGGGCGGCGGGCGGCGTGATGGGTCAGGTGCGCGGTGAGTGTCCCGATGAGCAGCGCCCAGGCCGCGACGGGTAGTCCCATCTGGGGCCGGCCCAGCAGGCGGGTTGCCGCAGCGGCCACGATTCCGGCGGCCAGGGCGCGCCGGTCGGTGGCGAAGGCCCACTGGGCGCGGGCGCTGCCGGGGCTGCGGAGTTCGCCGATCGCGGTCCTGATCACCAGTGCGGCGGCAATGATCGCGGGGGCCAGAAGGCCGAGGTCGGTCATCAGATCGGCGTGTTGTCGTCGCGCCGGGCCGGGCCGACGGCGGCCGGGGTGGGCTGGGTGTAGATGTCGGGGATGCCGTCGTCGTCCTCGTCGAGTTTCTCGGCCTCGTACAGGCGCCGGTAGACGCGGTTGCGCAGGCGTAGGAGGAGGGCCGCGGCCAGGGAGGCGATGAGGACGGTGGCCTTGACGTGGTCGCCGAGCTCGCTGCTGGGGAAGGCGAGTTCGCCGATGAGCAGGGCCACGGTGAACCCGATGCCGGCCAGGGCGGCCAGGCCGAAGACGTCTGCCCCTGCCAGGTGGGGGTTGAGCTGGGCACGGGTGAAGCGGGCCGCCAGGTAGGTGCCCACGAAGGCCCCGAGTGTCTTGCCGGCGACCAGTCCCACCACACCGAGGGGTTCGGGGCTGGTGAACACCTGTCCCAGCGCGGCGGTGGAGATGCCGATGCCGGCGGCGAAGAGGGCGAACAGCGGGACGGAGATGTCGGCGGAGAAGGGGTGCAGCAGGTGCCCGGTGCGCTCGGCGGGCGAGGTTTTCTCATCTTTGTCGCGGGGGGTCCGCAGGATCAGGCCCATGGCGACACCGGCGACGGTGGCGTGGACGCCGCCGTTGTACATCAGTGCCCAGATGACGATGCCGAGCGGCACGTACCACCACCAGCCGGTCACGCGCTGCCGCTGCAGGACGTAGAAGAGGACGAGTCCGGCGACGGCCCCGACCAGGGCGTAGGGGTTGAGGCCGGAGGTGAAGAAGACGGCGATGACGAGGATCGCGCCGAGGTCGTCGGCGACCGCGAGGGTGAGCAGGAAGGCCCACAGGACGGCGGGCAAATGGGTGGAGAGGCCGGCGAAGGCGAAGGCGAAGGCGATGTCGGTGGCCATCGGGACCGCTTCACCCCTCCATGCCGCCGCCGACGCTCACGGTGGCGGCGTAGAGAGCGGCAGGGACGATCATGCCGCAGACCGCTGCGATGACCGGCAGCGCGGCCGTGGCAGGGGTGCGCAACTCGCTGACGACGAGTTCGCATTTGAGCTCGATGCCGGCGCCGAGGAAGAAGACGGTCAGCAGCCCGTCGGAGGTCCAGTGGCCGACCGACAGGTCCAGGCCGAGCGCCGGTATCCCGAAGTGGAAGTCACGTATCTGCTCGTACGCCCCGGACAGGGGGCTGTTCGCCCACACAGCGCGAGGACCGCAGCGGCCAGCAGGACCAGGCCGCCGACCGTCTCCGTGCGTAGCGCCCGGGAGACGGCCTGCCGCTCCGGGAAAGGGAACAGGCCGAGGAAGGTCGTGCGGGAGCGCGGAGCATTGGGCGTGTCGGGAGAACCGGGGCGATCAGCTGGACGTGGGCACACGGCCCCTGTTCGCCGACCAGACTTCCCGGCACACCTCGCATCACTTGACGCGTTCCGTACGCCCTCTCGGCGCACCGACCCTCGCGACTAGCCCAACCGGCGATCTTCCGACCGTGCAGCAGTGCGAGCCCGACCTTGGACGTCGCTGTCCTGGACGTGGTCCAGGCTGTCGGAGGCTCATTGCTCACCGAGCCTTTTCCAACCTGACCTGTGAGCTTGTCATTTTTGCTGGCAGCGTGATGAAGCCCCTGATAGATGGGTTTTCGACCAAGAGGACCGTCTCCACCAGAGGCTTCACGTGCAGCGGGAGGTCTGCGGCCAGGCCCGTAAGGGCGCGGTCGGCGTCTGCCGGTGGTTTCATGGGCTCATTGGCAGAGGCGGACCGCGTTCTACCTTCTCGACCGACGGCCACCGGGGGTCGAGGTCGCTTGTGTATGCGGGGTCATGCGCGCGGCAGTCGGGCGATCAGCGCGCGGAGGGCGGGCATCTGGGCGCCTTCGGCTTCTCCGCGGGCGAGGGCTTCACGGAGGATCTCGTGGTTCTGGCCGGTGACCTTGCTGCCGTGGTGGTAGGCGTAGAAGGCGGCCACGTCGAACGGCAGAGCAGCCTCCTCCATCTGCCGGGAGGATTCCAGGACCCCTTCGGCGGTGGTCTGCTCGCTGACGGCGAGGCCCGCCGGACCGTAGAGCGACAGGCGCTGGAACTCCCGCATGGCCTCGATGCCGAGCTGCCACGTCTGGTCGGTCGGGTCGATGTCCGTGGCCGCCGGCCAACCGAGCAACTCCCGCGCCACCATGGGTGCGAACCCCGCGACCTGCACCTTGAAGGCGTCCGCGGCAATTACGTCGCACCGCGAGGCGCCGTTGCGGTTGTACAGGGCCGCGAAATCGTGCGCCACCTGCGGCGCGCTGAGGTCCACGACGTAACCGGACGGAGTGGGGTGGCGGTAGGCATAGTCCGCCTTCGACAGCAGGTCCGGGCGCACGCCGGGGTGCACGGGCATCTGGGCGGGCCCGGCCTCGTGAGCGAAGCTGCCGAGATAGCCGTAGATCACCTGGGTCTCGGCGAGCCCGGAGCGCTCCAGGAACCACGACCGCAGGTCGATCCCGACGCTGCCGAGGAGTACGGCCGTCGACGTGCCCCGGAAGGCGCGTCCGATCTCCTCCACCAGCTTCAGGCCGGCTTCCGCGCGCAGCGCCGCTCCGTCGAGGGTGATGATGACGAAGTCGAAGGCGGTTCCGGCGAGCTCGGACGGGTCGGTGAGGATGTCGTAGCCGGTGTAGGTCTTCAGGCTGTGGTCGTCGTAGGAGTAGAGCACCTGCGGCTTCGACAGCTGCTCCTGGCGGTGGGGCCGCACCAGGAAGGTGACGGACGCCCCGGCCAGGCCCAGGTGGTAGCCGGTGACGACGCCCATGGATCCGGCGCCGACGATGCAAACGGACGGGGTGACCGAGGTAGTCACGGGATAACTCTTCTTCCGGTGGTCGGGGCGGGGCGCAGCCGTCGGGCACGGCGGCAGGGGCAGGGTTCTCCTGCGTGATGAGGCCGCATGCCGTGGTCGACGGCCGTGCCTGTCGGGCGGTCCGTTGTTCAGTGTGGACGGGCAGCAGGCACGACCTCCAAGGGTGCAACGTTAACACCGTGTCAAGGTCAAATCCGCTTGCGACGCCGGTCGACTCGCGCACGCGCTAACCTTGACATGGTGAGAAACTTGGTGGTGCACCCATGAGGATCGGCGAGCTGGCCCGCAGGACGGGCATTTCTGCGCGGATGCTGCGGTACTACGAGGAGCAGGGCCTCATCACGCCTCTGCGGGGCGACAACGGGTACCGCGACTACGACGAGGCGCTCGTCGAGAGAGCGGAGAAGATCCGCTGTTTTCTCGACGCGGGTATGCCCATGCGAGCGATGGCACCCATGCTCGACCGCCTGGAGCACGCACACGAGATGGACCCCGAGACAGCCTCACAGCTGCGGGCGATACTCGTGCGCGAGCGCGACCGGCTGGCCGGGTGCATCGACTCCTTCGAACGCAACAGAACCGCCCTGACCGACCTGATCCACACTCTGGACGGCAAAGACGTGCAGGCGTGAAAGGCATCCGACACCGCTGATGTGAGAGCCCCGCCCACGTCGATGCAGTCGATTCCGGTCGTGCCGGGACTGCTCCTGCGGTCGGTACCAGATGATCGCGGCGACCGCGACGCCCGGCACGATGCAGAGCCTGTGCAGATCTGCCGCGCTGCGGAGAGCTTGGTAGCGGCCGAACACGACGGCCGGTAACACCATGCAGATCCACGGGAAGGGACGACGCCGCGGCCCTCCTGGACGGGCGCGGACACCACCGAGGCGGCGCGCTGGTGATGACCAGCCCCGAGGCGAGCAATGCTCAATACCTGTGGATCAGCCCTGACGGAAGGAGGCGTACCTTCCCGAGGGATCGATCGATAGGTCATCGAGCAAGCAACGCCGACGTTGCCGCGTCGGCCGGGAAGGCATGCCCGTGCTTACGGTAGTCAACGAGGACGGCACCACGCCAAGCGGCAGTTCGCTGCTGGATGAGATCGTCCGGGAAGGCGCGCGGCGGATGCTGGCCGCCGCACTGGAGGCCGAAGCCAACGCTTACATAGCCGAGTTGGCTGGTGAACGCGATGACAAGGGGCGCCGCCTAGTGGTCCGCAACGGCTACCACCAGCCCAGGAAGGTCACCACTGCGGCCGGCGTGGTCGAGGTGAGGGCGCCGCGGGTGAACGACAAGCGCGTCGACGAGGCCACGGGCGAGCGCAAGCGGTTCTCCTCCGTAATTCTGCCGCCGTGGTGCCGGAAGTCGCCGAAGATCAGCGAGGTGCTGCCGCTGCTCTACCTGCACGGACTGTCGTCAGGGGACTTCGTGCCTGCGCTGGAGCAGTTCCTGGACAGCTCGGCCGGGCTCTCGCCAGCAACCGTCACCCGGCTCACGCAGCAGTGGCAGGCCGATCACGCCGCCTTCATGGACCGCGACCTCGCGGAGATCGATTACGTGTGCGTGTGGGCCGACGGCATCCACCTCAGCGTCCGCCTGGAGGAGGCCAAAGCCTGCGTGCTCGTGCTGGTGGGCGTGCGCGCCGACGGGTCCAAGGAGCTGATCGCACTCAAGGACGGCTACCGCGAGTCCGCCGAGTCGTGGGCGGACCTGATGCGGGACTACGCCCGCCGAGGCATGCGCGCTCCGGTGCTCGCGGTCGGGGACGGTGCCCTGGGCTTTTGGAAGGTGCTGGCCGAGGTGTTCCCCGAAACCCGCGAGCAGAGGTGCTGGGCTCACAAAACCGCAAACGTGCTCGACTCCCTGCCGAAGTCCGCGCAGCCGGGAGCGAAGAAGGCCCTCCAGGACATCTACAGCGCCGAGGACAAGCAGAACGCCGAGGCCGCGATCAAGACGTTCGTGCAGCTCTACGGGGCGAAGTTCCCCAAGGCCGTCAAGAAGATCACCGACGACCAGGCCGAGCTGTTGGCGTTTTACGACTTCCCGGCCGAGCACTGGATCCATCTGCGGACCACGAATCCGATCGAGTCCACGTTCGCCACGGTCCGGCTGCGGACCAAGGTCACCCACGGCGCTGGCTCCTGCGCCGCCGCCCTGGCGATGGTCTTCAAGCTGGTCGAGTCCGCCCAGCAGCGGTGGCGGGCGGTGAATGCGCCTCACCTCGTCGCCCTCGTCCGCGCCGGAGCCTGCTTCGAACGCGGTCGGCTCGTCGAGCGGCCCGAGGCGGTTGCGGCATGATTGGGGCCAGTCGACTACCTGGGGGCGCCGACGTGGCGTGGTCCGAACACGTGGTGGTGCGAGACGGCGTCCGGCTTGCCTGCTGGGACTGGGGCGGGCCGGGACAGCCCATCGTGCTGCTGCACGGCCTGGCCGGTCACGCGGGTGAATGGGACGTGCTGGCACAATGCCTGAGCTCCCGGTATCGGGTCGTCGCGGGCACGGCGCCAGCGAGCGCCACCCACGGGACGTCTCCCGCGCCGCCTACGTCGCCGACGTCATCGCCGTTGTCGATCAGCTGGCGCTGCAGCGGCCTGCCCTGGTCGGCCAGTCGCTGGGTGGGCACACCGCCATGCTCACCGCCGCCACACATCCCGGGCTCGTCCGCGCGCTCGTGCTCGTCGAGGCCGGCCCCGGCGGTCCGAACCCGAACGGCCCCGCGGACGTCGGCGGATGGCTCGACTCATGGCCGACACCGTTCCCCTCACGCGAAGCGGCAGCCGCGTTATTCGGCGGCGGACCGGTCGGCGCAGGCTGGGCGGCCGGGCTGGAGGAACGCGAGGACGGATGGTGGCCTCGCTTCGACCGGGACGTGATGGTCCGCTCGCTGGCGGAGAACGCCCAGCGCTCCTTCCGGCACGAGTGGGAGCAGGTCGCGTGCCCCACCCTGGTCGTCCTGGCCCAATCCAGCTTCATCCCCGCGCCGGAAGCCGACGAGATGCTCCGGCAGCGACCCGCCACCATGGCCATGAGCATCCCCGGCACCGGCCACGACCTGCACCTGGAACAGCCCGAGATCCTGCACACCGCGCTCTCGGACTTCCTCAAGGGCCTCGCCTGAAACTCCTACGCGGTCACAACGACAACAAAGGAAGGCCCCACTCATAGCCACCGATCCACAGGTCTTGACGATTACTCACCCCCGAACTGGCCTCAGCAGGACGGGGGTTGTGCTGCTCTGCGGCGCCCGCGAAGCGGCACGGCTCAATCGCGCAGGTTCGCTATGGTCGGGTCGGCTTTGATCTGCTTGGAGCTGCGTACCGCGCCGAGCACCGCGGCCGGAAGCTCGTCCGGCCACTCCTCGGGCGCAACCATGGTCTGCCGGCCGACGGTGACCACGGACATCAGCAAGCCCTTGGCGACCTGCTGCTGGAGCGCCTCGCGCATTCGGCACTCAACATGACGGCGACGCTACCGAGCCACTGATGGCCACCGCGCCGTTTCCCCGAGATCAGCCCAGATCAAGAGCTGCCGCACGGCTTAGGGCGTGTGTGAGGTCGTGATCATTCTCGGGTTCTGGTCCAGTGCGGGGGTGGGGTCTGGTAGGACGCTGGGTGTGACACGTAGGCAGCTCACCGATGAGCAGTGGGAGTTCATCGAGCCGTACCTGCCGATAGGCGAGTACGGCCCGTACCCCGAGCGGCTGCGGGAGCAGTTTGAGGGGGTGATCTGGCGGTTTCGCTCCATCCGCGGGTGACCATCTCGGCGGCGAGGTCTTCGAGGGGCTGGCGCCGGGTGGCGTCGTGCGGGTCGATTCCACCGTCGCCCCGGACGCGGAGGAGGACCTCGGCCCCGGCTGGTGCTCGACCCGCAGGACGCCCGCTGTCCAAGGTGCCCCTCGGCAGCTTCGACGGCACCACCTGACACGAAGACCGCCCGCTGCGCAGCCCTTCAGCGGGCGGCGTCCCACTCCCGATCGAGGATGGCGTGCACCACGGAGTCACGCCACTTCCCGGCCTTCAGCACGTGCTCACGGATCATTCCCTCTTCGACCATGCCCGCGGCCTCCATGGTCCGAGCAGAAGCCGTGTTGAGGGGTGACCGCGCGCCCCAGACACGGTGAAGGTCCAAGCCGTCGAACGCGACATCGAGCAGCAGCTTCACCGTCTCCAGGCCGTATCCCAGACCCCAGGAAGCGGGGCGCAGCGCGAAGCCCGTCGTGGCTCCGCGTTGCTGGTGGGGGTCAATGGCCAGACGACCGAACCCGATCAGTTCAGCCGTCTCCCGCTCGATGACCGCGAGGGCGTACTCGGTCCGGGGTGTTGCGGTGGCTGCGGCGATGGACCGCGCCACCATCTGCTCGACCTGATCGCGGGTGCGTGGATCGAAGCTCAGGTGCTCCGTCGCTTCGGCGCTGCCGTAGACGGCGAGCAATGCGTCCACGTCGTCCGAGACGAGTTCCCGTAGTTCAAGGCGCGCACTGGAACGTTCTACCGGGTGCATGCCCCGGACTTTACCTATGAGGCAGAGCGGGCCGGCTGGTCGGGAAGGCCTCGATCTCCGCGCGCAGATCCCGCGCGATGACAGCCTCCCTCGCGGGGCTGCTCATCAGCGCGTGCCGGACGCGCATCGCCGACATGACGATGCCGTTGTTGCGGTGTGAGGCGGGCAGGTCGAGCACCGGCCGGATGGCTGCGGCAGCGCCGTCCAGGTCCCCGCCGAAGAGCCGGATGAGTGCCAGGTCGCACTGGGACCCTGCGAGATCCCCGAAAGCCCAGTTCGGGGCGCTGGGGTCGCTGAACCCCTGCACGGCCTGCTCTGCCTGCTCGGCAAGCTGTGCGCTGCCGTGACCGAGAAGGGTTTCGGCCTCCACTGTGTAATAGAGCTGCTTCTCCGGGGCGTAGGTGAACAACCCGCCGAGGGCATCCAGGTCGTCATGGACAACGTGCTCCCGTCGGCCGGCGGCCTGCTGGTTGGCGGCGCGCACCGTCTCCTCGTCACCGAGCACGGCGGCGGCACGCGCCTGGAGACCAAGAAGCCACAAGCCGACGGTGCCACGCTGACGCTCCAGTGGACGGTCGAGCCGCCCTCAGGGGACTTCCTCGGCAACTTCACGCGCACGCACGGCGGACAGCTCCACGGTATGGCCCTGGCCTGCCTCGTCGCAGCCGCCCGGTACCGGCACGTCGAGACCACCATCGCCCCGGCCCTCGCCCGTGGCGACCTGCTCGTCTCCGACCGGTACGTGGCGTCAACCTTCGTCCTTCAGCGCCTCGACGGAGTACCGATGGACTTCCTCCAACTCCTCAACGCCTACGCGCCGCCGCCCGACCTGGCGGTGATCCTCACCGCCGCTCCCGACACGATCGCGGACCGCATCGCCATGGCCGGCGTGACGCACCGCTTCCGGGCAGGCCCCACCGCACCCGCTCGGGAAGTCGAGCTGTACCGGGACGCCGCGGCCTACATCGAGGGCCTGGGCGCCAAGGTGCTCGAAATCGACGCCACCGACGTCCTCCCGCCTCACGTGGCGCAGCGAATCGCCGACGCGATCCTCGCGCTCCCGCTACCGTCGGAGGCTTCATCCACCTCCCCGCCCCCCCAGGAAACATGAGCGGACAGCCTGCACAGCCCACCATCGACACCCACGTCCTTCTCCGCGACGGCGAGAAGATCCTCCTCTCGCAGAGAGGCGGCCCCTACGGCTACCGCCGGTGGCACCTGCCGTCCGGCAAGCTCGACCAGGGCGAGACCCTGACCGCCGGGGCGGCCCGCGAGTTGTTCGAGGAGACCGGCGTCAGGGTCGACCCTGCTCATCTGCGGCTCCTGCACGTCGTGCACCACCGCCAGGAAGACGACTCCGAACGGATCGGCTTCTTCTTCACGGCCACCCAGTGGGAGGGCACTCCCACCAACAAGGAGCCCGAGAAGTGCCTCACGCTCCAGTGGTTCGCCGACCATGACCTCCCCGAGGACATCATCGAGTACCCGGACGCGGGCCTGCGTGGCTGCCTCAACCAGTCCAGCACCCTGACCTTGCACGGGTGGCAGTAACCACTCCACGCACTGCCTGAAGCCCCCGCCACGGCGAGGGCTTCAGCGTTCCTCTCCTCCCACTTGACGATCAGGTGTAACGCCCTGGGCGGCCGGCGCCGGGCGGGCCCGCGGAGTCCCCCGGCTCCACCTCTGCATCGGGCCCGCCCATCGCACACACGAAAACTGATGGGGCTCGTTGATTTTCCCCACCTGGTGCTCACGCGTTCCCCAGACCTGCTCAGCTTGTTTCCCCACCCCGGCGCGCTGGCCTGCGGGCGGGTGGTGTGGTCGGCGAGTACCGAGAGCAGGTGTTGCTCAGCGGCGAGAGCGTTTCGTGACTCCCTGAGGATTGATGTCGCCGAGTCTCGAGAGCACTCTGGCGCTTGTATCGGGGACGCAGTGGTGTCTGTCGTTGAACGCGGGCGGATGCTGGCCTGACCGGTCACGCCCGCTCTACCGCGGCTGGCCTGTCGCGCTGCAGCCACACGATGGCTTGGGCGCGACGATCGCGTGGCACGTCTGCCCCGGTTGCCTCCCAGTCGATCAGGCGGCGTACGGGCTCCGTGTCGCCCGGGTTGGGCACGGCCAGGGAGCCGATGCCGTCCTGCCAGGTTGTTCCGACCACGGCGACAGTGCTGTCGAGCGAGAGCATCGCAAATTCCGGACGTCCGGATCGCGAGCCGAGCAGACAGTCGTCATATCCGAGTACGGATCTTCCCCGGCGGATCGCGCACGCCGCGCCCATGACGTCCCAGGCATCGAGCAGACGCACCCGGCGCCATATACGAGGCTGGTACAGGTCTACCCGCGGGTTGTAGCGATGGGCAGGGAGGGCGAGCAGGAACTCGCGGCCGGCGTCGAACAGGCCGAAGGAGGTCGCCAATGCGTACCAGCCTCGGTTGGCCTGCTCGATGAGTTGCTGGTCGTCGAAGCCGACGAAAGCATCCTGCCGGCCCGTCTCCTCGTGGGTGCAACTGGCCATCGCGCTCATTACGGACACTGGCAAGGCAGTGCATGGCACGCCGCCTTCGAGCACCTCCAGACCCGCCCGCTTCAGCGGGGCATGCACTTTCCGGTGCACCTCCTGCCTGCCCATGTCTTCCCCCGTTGCCGCCCGTCCGTTCAGCACCTACGAGACGATACGAGCTTACTGATCGGCAATGACCAGAGGCCGGGCAGTCCAGCGAGCGGAGGGCGCACACGTGCTCTCGGATTCCACGGAGAACCGCTGTCAGCACCTGCACAGCCAGACGGGCGCCACTCGGGAGGGGCCGCCCGATAGCCAGCCAGGTGCAGGGCCGGGGCGGACTGTCCAGGGTGGCCGCAGGCCAGCGCGGAGCGCCGCCGTAGGAGCCCTTGACCGGCCGGGCGCGGCCCGCGCACTGCACGGTCGGGCGGCCCGGCCCGTTCCTGACAGCAACCGGGTGGGGAACGAAGAGCAGCACTGGCCGACGCAGGCATGTGGGGAAGTAGCTCATGGTGATGACTCCCCCTATGAGGGAGGCCTCCCACACCCTTTGCTCGGCAACGGCGAAATGACGACCACACATAGCAGCTCCCCCTGAACGGTCGGCCGGGACGTTCCACACGGATCTCCTGGCGGCGGAGATGAGCTTGCGGCGCAGTGCGGCAGCACCCGGATCCGCGGCCGGGCACCGTACGGGACCTCTGCCCGAGCTCTCCCCCGGCTGCCGGCACCGCGCACTCGCCGCCGTCGGTGATTACGGCGTAATCACCCACGGGCTCGCGACGGGTTGGCAGACCTGTGATTACGGCGTAATCACCCACGGGCTCGCGACGGGTTGGCAGACCTGTGATTACGGCGTAATCACCGACGGGCTCGTGACGGCTTGGCAGGCCGGGTGATTACGCCGTAATCACCCGGCGGCGGTCACCGGCACACATCAACTTGGTCTAACTAACGTGTCGATGTCATCTTTGATCATCAACGTTAGTATGGTGTCCTGCATGAGTTCGCCAGCCACCTCCAGCGACCGCGAGAAGGTCGTCTCCAAACTGCCGGGATGGCTCCGGCAGAACCTCAAAGTCAGAGCCGCCCAGCACGGCATCGAGATCCAGGCCGCCGTGGAAGAAGGCATCAGCGCCTGGTGCGATCTGGCTTCTGCCACCGCGGCGGTCGACACCGCCGGCGCCGACTCCTTCGCCACCTTCCTGCCTCCCGGCCAGTGGGAGGAGTTCCGGCAGACCGCTGCCGACCGACGCGTCTCGCTCATCCAGGGGCTGGCCCAGTCCGTCCAGCTGTGGCTCGACACCCACCCGGCCCCGGACATCGAGCGGCCCTCCATCACGCGCCGGGTCATCGTCTGCAACCAGAAGGGCGGAGTCGGCAAGACCGCCGTCACCGCAGGCCTGGGCGAGGCCCTGGCAGAAGACCCCAACACCCTGCATCCCGTCCACGTCGCCAAAGCCCTCACCAAAGCACTGCGCGCCAGCGAAGCCCACCCCGACGAGGCCGGGCCCGACGACGATCCACTCGACATCGAGAACCTCCCCGGTCCCGGGATGCGTGTGCTCCTCGTCGACTTCGACCCGCAGTGCCACCTCACCAACCAGCTCGGCGCCGCACCCCTGCCCATGAACGGCGACAGCCTCACCAACCACATGGCAGGCGACCCGAAGGGCGACCTGAGCGACCTCATCGTCTCCATCGACGACGACACCTTCAACGGTCGGCTCCACCTGCTGCCCGCCTGCAACGACGCGTTCCTGCTCGACGTGCGCCTCTCCGCCGTACGCGCCCGGGAAGCCGCACTCGAGCGGGCCCTCGCCCCGCTCGAAGCTGATTACGACGTAATCATCGTGGACTGCCCGCCCAGCCTCGGCCTCAGCATGGACGCCGCCGCCTACTACGGCCGCCGCCGCGACGGAGAAACCCCCGGACAGTCCGGCGCCCTGATCGTCGTCCAGGCCGAGGACAGCTCCGCCGACGCATACGGACTCCTCACCACGCAGATCGACGACCTCCGCAGCGACCTCCAGGTCGACATCGACTACCTCGGCATCGTCGTCAACCTGTACGACTCCCGCCGCGGCTACATCGCCACCTCGTCCCTCCAGGGATGGGTGGACATAAAGGATCCGCGGGTCGTCGGCCTCATCGGAGACCTCAAGGAACAGAAGGAAGCCGTCCGCGTGAAGAAGCCCCTGCTGTCCTACGCCCCCAAATCACAGCAGGCGGTCGGCATGCGCGCGCTCGCCAGGGAGGTCTTGTGAGCAAGGCCGATCAGCTCGGTGCCGGCCGATTCGGTGGGGGAGTACGTTCCGTCAGCGCACGCCGCCAGGCCGTCGCCGCCGCAACCGGCGTACCCACCGAAGGCGTTGCCCCACCGGCGGAACTCCCCGTCGAACGCATCAGCCCCAACCCGGACAACCCCCGCTCCACGCTCGGAGACCTCACCGACCTCGCCGGCAGCCTGAAGACCCACGGCCAGAAGCAGGCGATCACGGTCATGAACCGCGACGCCTACGTCAAAGCCAACCCGGACCGGGAAGCCGACCTCGAGCCGGACACCACCCACGTCGTCATCGACGGCAGCAGCCGCCTCGCCGCCGCACGCGAAGCCGGCCTCACCACCATCAAGGTGATGGTCAGCGACGACCAGGGCACCACCTCGGAAGAACTTCTCGAGTCCGCCCTCGTCGCCAACATCCACCGGCAGAACCTCGAAGAACTCGACGAAGCCCGCGCTCTTCAACGGCTCCTGGCCATCCACGGAAGCCAAAGGGCCCTCGCCAAGCGCCTTCACCGCTCCCAGGGCTGGGTGTCCCAACGTCTCGCCCTGCTCAACCTCACTTCCGAGCTGCAGGCACGCATCGGTGAGGAGCCCATCGACCTGCTGCGGGCTGTCGGCAACAAACCAGCAGAACAGCAGGCAGCAGCTCTGCGAGAGCTGAAGGAAGAAAGAGCACGAAAAGAAGAAAAGGCACCTGACCCGGCGAAGCGCGCACCACAGCCGGCAACCAGCACGCCCGCGCACTCAGAGGACAGCCCCTCCGGTGATTACGGCGTAATCACCGGCACGACGGACGACGGCGAACCGTACGGACACAGCGCGGCCGGACCATCCCCGGCACCCGAGGAGCCGGCCACCACAGGGCAACAGGCGCCCTCCATGCCGACAGTCACGGAGCAAGAGCCGTCCGCCGCTGAAACGGGGAAGGACACGCCCTCCGTTCCCGTGCAGGCCACCACTCCTACGGCGGCGGCCGGTGCGGGAGAGCAGCCGAAGCGGTTCCCCTACGACGACGGTGTCTACGCAGCGCAGCACCTGATCCGCAAGATGCCGCCCGAGGAGTTCAACAAGATGCTGGACCTCCTCATCAAGCACAGGGACAGCCACACCGTCCACATCGGCTGAACCCTGTCATGGCCAGTGGTCAACCTGACCGAGCAGCCACCGCAGCATGGGGCCGGTCCCTCTTTTTTGGAGGGACCGGCCCCAGTCATTCCCCACCCAGTCAGCGCCTGACGAGGACGGTGAAATACCGACTCGCCTCAGACGATGCGTCGGAGTTCGAGCGTCCGCGCCGCCCGCGCTCGGTCCCGTTCATCGCGGGAACCGGCGTCCGCGTGCGGCGGGAGGGGGACTCGCGCGGCTATTCCTCCGTGAGGGCACCGGGGCCGGGCCGGTAGCCGCATCCGAGAAATACGAACTCCTCGGGGGCGACGCGGACTTCGGTGCGGTTCCAGGAGTAGACACCGTCCTGCTCACCTTCGTAGGCGAAGGTCTCGCCCGCCTCGATGGTGAAGAACTGGTCTTCTCCCGTCTCGCCGAAGAACTCCCACTCCGGTACCCACTCGGGGGCGAGTTGCATCTCGGACACCTTCCCGTCGGCGAACCAGCGCTGCTGGAGCTGGACGCGTACGTCGTACGAAGAGGTGTTGCGGACCTTCACCGAGTACGTGGCCGAGGTGGGGTCGTCATCGGTGTCCGGCTGCTCGATCGTGGCTGTCGCCTTCAGGGTGGAGACGGCCGGGCAGTCTTCGTCCTGTTCGATCGCCACCGGCTCGCTGTACACGTCGTCGGTCACTGCGGCGATCTGATCCGGGCAGTAGAAGGTGACCGCCTCCACGATGAAGGCGGCCTGGTCGATCGGGTCGGTGAGCGGCAGCCCTACGGCATCGGGGACGTCGTTCATGCCGGTCCCGCCGATGAGCGCGCCGCAGACAGCTTCCGCGTCCCTGATCACGGCCTTGCGGAAATCCGAGATGCTGTATCCGCCGTCGGAGGACGACATGGCTTCGTACTCCGTGGCGCCGGGCCACGCAGTGAACTGGCCGACGTCACCGACGAACGCCACGTCGCGTGCGGCTGCGGAGCTGAACTCAGGGACCGGTATGTAGGGCGGTCCGGAGGTGGGGTCCTCCGTGCTCTCTTCGGCTCGGGGCTCGGCGGACGTGCCGTCCTCCGCACTGTCCGACGACGGTGTGGATGCGGTACCGGATCGTGCCGACACCTGTTCACTGTCGCCGGTCACCAGGCCGGTGACGATGGTGGCAAGCGCGAGGGCCGCCGCCACGAGGACCGCTGCGACCCACCGCCGCTTGAGCACTCCGCGATCGGCCTCGGTGCTCTTTTCCAGCTGGGATTCCATGCTCGCGGAGGCAGTCGGCTGGTCGGCCGGTCCCGGTTCCGGTCCCCTGTCAGACATCCACTGCGCCCCTCTGTTCAAGCGCGGCTACCACGCACAGCCACGACGACCGAAAATGATCATCCTACGGGTCTGTACAGGTTCTCCACATAACCATTGCAAAACGGCGAGGCATCCCTTCAAGGCCTTCCTACGCCTCGATCGCGTCGTCTTCACCGCAGCCGAGAGGTACTTGAAAGACCTGGTGAGAAGGGCGTTCCACTTTTCGGGAGTCCACGGTGTGGTGGTCACGCCCCGGCCCTGTTCTCCCGAAGCTACGACGAAGTGACAAGTAGCTCTCTGTAATCAGAGTGACGCTTGGTCAGGGAGAGCAAGGCGGGGTCCGGGCACTTCGCCGGCCTGGCGGGCGGCGAAGTCAGCGTGGGCATGCTCGACGGCTTCGGGGTATGCCTCGCGCTTGGCGTGTTCGGCGAGCGCCCGGTAGATGCTGGCGACGGACGGGTTCTGTCCCTTGCGCTTGCCCGTGGGGATGAACAGGTCGGGCTGGATCTGCTCGACGGACTCGCCGAGCGCGCGGCGCCGCAGCACGGTGTGCAGCATGTCGTCGGTGATGACGGGCGGTCGGCCGCCGTGCTTGCCCTTGCGGGCCGCGGTGTCGAGCCCCTCCAGCGTCGACTCCCGGATGTTCTCCCGCTCGGTCTCCGCCATCGCCGCGAAGAACGCGAACAGCAGCTTCCCCGGGCCGGTGGGGTCGTAGATGCCGGGCAGGGGTCCGGCGAGCATCTCCAGGACCAGGCCGTGGGCGGTGAGGTGGTCGGCGAGCGCGGTGAGTTCGGCGGCGTCGCGGCCGAGCCGCTTCATCTCGTACACGGTGAAGATGACCCGGCAGTGCGGGGCGTGCGCCTTGACCTCCCGCGCCGTCCTCAGTGCCTCCTCGAACCGGGGGCGGACCCGTACCCGGGTGCTGATCTTCTCGCTGAAGATCTTGTCTCTCGGGATGCCATGCCCCGCGAGCGCGTCGAGCTGGGAGTCGAGTTCCTGCCCGAGGGTCGAGCAGCGCGCGTAGCCGATGCGGATGTCCGCGCTCGGCAGGTCCGGGTCGATCGGCGCCGGCGGCGGGGTGCCCGGCCGCCACGGCCGGCCCGGACCGCGGTCGGCTGGGGTCGGCACCCGCAGCGCCTTCTTCAGCCGGGGCACCATGGTGAAGCGGCGGGTGTGGTAGGCGGAGGCGACCGCGCCGCCGCGCGAGCGGCACGGCGAGCCGGGCTGTGCGTCACACTTCGGACAGGCGTGCTGTTCGACGTCGTCCGCGTCCGACCGGCCGGATGCGGAAGGTTGCTGAGGGTCCGTCATGGATCCGGATTTTCGCACAATGCAAGTCTCAGAAGAGGGCCCGTCCCGCTTTTGAGTGAGAACGGGTTCTGCGAACGAATCCGGGATCGGCGGGGGTCCGGCGGCCAGGTTCTGATCTTGCTCGCGCAAAGGACCGTTTGTGCGAGTGCGGGCAATGTTGGTCACCAGCGGGCGGACGTGATGTCAGGACACGGCGCGTGCGGGGAAGCCCCCCACTGCGATGGGTCCCCAGCGGCGGGGGGCGATGCGGATGAGGGACTTGCCCTGTGTGAGCATCGCGGCGCGGTACTCGTCCCAGTCCGGGTGCTCGCCGGAGATGTTCCGGTAGTACTCGACGAGCGGCTCCACGGAGTCGGGGGCGTCGAGTACTTCGGCGTCTCCGTCGATCTGTACCCAGGGGCCGTTCCAGTCGTCGGAGAGGACGATCACGCTGACTGAGGGGTCGCGGCGTGCGTTTCGGGTCTTGGCCCGTTCCGGGTAGGTGGAGATGACCAGGCGGCCGGAGTCGTCCACGCCGCAGGTCAGGGGTGACGCCTGGGGGGATCCGTCGTGGCGGCGGGTGAGGAGGAGCGCGCGGTGGCGGGGGCGGACGAAGTCGAGGAGGCCGTCGAGGTCGACGCGGGTGTTGGTGGCGATGTGGCGAGGCATGGTGTTGTCAGCTCTCTGTCGTAGGGGTGGTGCGCCGGCGAACGGCGAGGACGCCGAGCGGCAGCAGGGCGGTGGCGGCGAGGACGAGGCCGGCCAGGGACGGGCCCTTGAGGCCGGCGCTGGTGGTGAGGGCGAGTCCGCCGATCCAGGATCCGGCGGCGATGCCCACGTTGAACCAGGAGGTCGCGAGCGCCATGGGCAGGGAGCGGCCAGCTCCGGCGATGCGGACGACCTGGCCGACCAGGATCGGGTTGCTGATGATGCCGACAAACCCGAGGAGCACGATCAGGGCGACGGCCGCGGCGCTGCTGGTCGCCCACAGCGTGATCGCGCCGAGGACGGCAGCGGTTGCGATCGCGGCGGGGATCACCGTGCCCCAGGGGTTCTTGTCGCCGCGGCGGCCGCCGAAGGCGGTGCCGGCCAGGGCGCCGGCGCCGTAGCCGAGCATGGCCAGCGGGACGACGGCTTCGGGCAGGTGGGCGCGTTCGGTCAGCAGTGGGGCGACGTAGCTGTAGGTGGCCAGGACGCCGCTTTGCAGCAGGGCGACGGCCAGGTACACGAGCCACAGGCGCGGGTGCTTGAGGGCCGTGATCTCGTCGCGGACGGTGGTGGTGCTGCCGCTGTGGTCGGCGGGCAGGCGGCGGGCGATGACGGCGGTCGCGGCAAGAGCGAGGACGGCGAGGGCCCAGAAGGGGCCCTGCCAACCGAGCACCTGGCCGCCGGCGGTGCCCAGGGGCACGCCGATGATGTTGGCGAGGGTGACGCCGCCGATCATGACGCCCATGGCGCGGCTGCTGGCCGCCGGGCCGGCTGCGGCGGTGGCCACCACCGCGCCGACGGCCCAGAAGGTGCCGGTGGCCAGAGCGGAGACGAACCGCCCGGCCAGTGCCAGGACAAAGCTGGTGCTCAGGGCTCCGACGACGTGACCGGCGGCGAAGACGAGCAGGGCGGCGATCAGTGTGGAGCGGCGGGGCAGGCGCAGCGTCGCCATGGCCATCAGCGGGGCGCCGACCATCATGCCGAGCGCGAAGACCGTGATCATCAGTCCGGCGGAGGAGACGCTGACGTGCAGCGCGGCGGAGATCTCCGGCAGCAGGCCGGCGACGACGAGCTCGGTGGTGCCCATGAGGAAGGCGACTGCGCCGAGCAGCCAGACCACGGGCGGCAGCTTCGCGGAAGCCTCCACCGTGATCGGTGGTGTGCTGGTCGGGGTGGGGGTTGTGGTGGTGGCCACCGTGGAGGTCCTTTCACACGAAGCGGCGCCGTCGCCCCCTGGCGGGGGATCCGGGTGGGCGACGACGCCGCAGACTGGGGGGCGGCTGGATTCAGCAGCCGGCCCGTATCCACGGAACCAGGCTCCGGGCAGCGCAGACAGCCACGCTCGTGAGGGGTTATGGCAGGGACCCCCACCCACTGGCGCGGGGGTCCGGCGCAGGTCCGGCCGCACAAAGAAGGGGCGTCGGCGTACGCGGTCGGGAGGTCAGTGTTCGTGCGGGGTCTCGGTGGGCTGTTCCGCCGGCGGGGCGTGTGCGGTGGCGGCCCAGCTGGCCAGAAGCTTGAGGCTGTCCTCGGACGGGGTGCCGGGCTCGGCGCTGTAGACGGTGATGGACAGGCCCGCGTCGCCCACGACGTCCAGGGCTTCGTGGACGAGTTCCAGTTCGCCGATCGCGGGATGGTGGAACCGCTTGGTGCCCTCGTTGTAGACGTGGACGTCCTGGGCGCCCCA
Organism: Streptomyces sp. NPDC000348; assembly: GCF_042898795.1. NCBI lineage: Bacteria > Bacillati > Actinomycetota > Actinomycetes > Kitasatosporales > Streptomycetaceae > Streptomyces > Streptomyces sp. NPDC000348. The sequence goes on along the minus strand of NZ_JBIAZD010000022.1, from coordinate 3,270 downwards.
CAAGGTGCGGAAGGCGTCGCTGCGGGTGGACAGCTCGCCGATCAGGTTCGACAGCTCCCGGTCGTAGGGAGTCTGGGCGGCCTGGACGCGCAGCGCGCCCACGCCCTGGCGGGCGACCCGCTCCCAGTCCACGTAGAAACGCCGGGCCCGGGGGTCGAGGAAGACGAACCGTACGGTGTTGACCGGCTCGCCAAGAGCGCTGTCGAACCACTCGCAGTGCAGCGCGCGGGCCAGTGCGTTGGCCGCGAGGATGTCGAAGCGGTTGTTGCGCACGAACGCCGGCATGTCCGGCATGCCGTCCACGATCCGTACCACGCTGGAGCGGGCGCTGGCCTTTACGGGCTTGTGCCGCGCCCGGCGCGCGCTGGTGTTCATGGCCCGGGCCAGGGCGAACAGGTGTTCGCGCTCAGTGTCGTCCAGCTGCAGCGCGAGAGCCAGGGCCTCCAGGACGCTGTCGGAGGCACTGCCGAGGTTGCCCCGCTCCAGACGGGTGTAGTACTCGACGCTGACCCCGGCCAGCACGGCGACCTCGCTCCTGCGCAGTCCTGGAACACGGCGGGCCCCGTGCGAGGGCAGACCCGCCTGTTCCGGCGTGATCCGGGCCCGGCGGCTCTTCAGGAATGTGCTGATTTCGGCCTTCTTGTCCACGCGTCCAGCCTAGAAAGGCCTCCGAGGCCGTGACAGTCCCTGTCAGGGCCCCCTTCCGGCTCGCTGACCAGCCCCTTTCGCGCCTAGCGTGGAGGGCATGGTTGCGACGATCAAGCTCAACGACCAGACATCCATCCCCCAGCTCGGCTTCGGCACCTACCTGGTCCCGCCCGAGGAGACCGCCGACATCGTCGGACAGGCCCTGCAGGTGGGATACCGGCACATCGACACCGCGCAGATGTACGGCAACGAGGAGGGCGTGGGACAGGCCATCGCCCGCTCCCAGATCCCCCGCGAGGACCTGTACGTCACCAGCAAGCTCAGCACCGGCAACCACCGCCCCGACGACGTGCGCCGCTCCTTCGACGAGACCCTGGCCAAGCTGGGGCTGGAGCAGCTCGACCTGTTCCTCATCCACTGGCCGCTGCCCACCCTCTACGACGGCGACTACGTCTCCACCTGGAAGGCCGTCACCGGCCTGGTCGCCGACGGCCGGCTGCGCACGGCGGGCGTGTCGAACTTCGAACCCGCGCACCTGGACCGCATCATCAGCGAGACCGGTCTGGCGCCCGCGGTGAACCAGATCGAGGCTCACCCCTACTTCGCCAACAACACCGCACGCGAAGCCTCACGCCGTCACGGCATCGCGGTGGAGGCATGGGGCCCGCTCGGCCAGGGCGCCGCCCTGCAGGACGAGGAAATCGCCAAGATCGCCGCAGCACACGGCAAGTCGGTCTCGCAGCTCATCCTGCGCTGGCACATCCAGCGCGGCGACATCGTCTTCCCCAAGACGATGCGTCGCGAGCGCATGACGGAGAACTTCCAACTGTTCGACTTCTCCCTCACCCCCGAGCAGGTCCAGGCGATCGACGCCTTGGACCGCGGCGAGGAAGGCAGGGTCGGGCCGCACCCGGACACCTTTGCCTACCTGCCCGACTGACCCGCCACCGACCGCCGTCCGGCGAGCAGTGTCCGTCGTGCGCACGGCAACCGCCGCGCGCACGACGGAGCAGTCGGCATCCTCAGGCCCCGGGCCCGCAGCCGACGCCCTCGCGGCCGGCCCGTTAGCCCTCGCCCGGGCAGAGGAGAACCGGGCCACACCGAAAGCACAGGCACCTCATGAACACCTCCTTCGACGGAAAGACCGCGCTGGTCACCGGCGCAGGCTCCGGCATCGGCCGGGCAACGGCCCAGGCATACGCGAGGGCCGGTGCCTCGGTGGTCCTGGCGGACCGCGACGAAGCCGCGGCACAAGCCGCCGCCGATGAACTGACCTCTCAGGGCCACCGGGCCGTCGCGGTGCGCTGCGACGTATCCGACGAAACCGATGTGGCCGCCATGGTCGCGCAGACAGTGTCCGCCTTCGGACGCCTGGACATGGCCTTCAACGGAGCCGGCCTGCACGTCCCGGTCACCGAGACGGCGGACGCCCTCGCGGAGGACTTCGACCTCGCCATCGCAGTGAACCTGCGCGGTGTGTGGAACTGCATGAAGCACGAACTGCGCCAGATGCGCCAGCAGCGCAGCGGAGCGATCGTGAACTGCTCGTCCCAGAGCGGCATCGTGGGCACTGCCGGCCTCGGCGCCTACACCGCGTCCAAGCACGGCGTGATCGGCCTGACGAAGAGCGCCGCCCTCGAATACGCGCCCCTGGGCATCCAGATCAACGTCGTCTGCCCGGGCACCACCGACACCCCCATGGTGCGAAAGGCCGTGGCCGACGCCCCGGAGCACATGGACACCATCATCAAGGAGATCCCCACCGGGCGACTCGGCCGGGCCGAGGAGATCGCTTCCGCCGTTGTGTGGCTGAGCAGTCCCGGAGCAGCCTTCATGGTCGGACAGGCAGTCGTCCCCGACGGCGGCTACACCGTCCGCTGAGCCGATCCGCCCGCACCCTGCCCCGCCGATTCGGAAGGCCGCGCATCGAACGCGGTACGGGGGCCGGGCACCATGGACGCCGCGGCGGCGAGGGCGAGGTGGGAGTTCATGTCCAGTTCGAACCGGCCGTAGGGGTTCACGTGCGTCCAGAACAGCGGGGACAGGGCCCGCCGGTCGGCGTCGGTGAGTCGCTTCTGCCGCTTCTCCTCGCTCAGGATGTCCTGGAGGAGCAGGGTGTTGACGTGTACCAGCGCCGACTGGAGCAGGTGCAGGACGAGCATCGAGACCTCCTGGGACTCCTTGTCTGAGCCGGTCAGGTCGCCGTCCTTGCCGTAGAACAGGTCGTGGTTGGCGCTGTTCCAGTTCTCCACGACCTGGAGCCCGTCGTTGATCTCACGCCGCAGGTCGGCATCGGCGAGGTAGTCGCAGATGAACGCCGTACGTACCGCCCGCCCGAGTTCCTCGATCGCGCGGTAGGTGGGGTGCTTGGGCCCGCCGCGGGTGAAGCGCCGCAGGACCTGCTCGGCCTCGGCGGTGCCCAGGCGCAGGGCGGTGGTGTACTTCACGATCTGGTCGTACTGCTGGCGGATCAGGTCCCAGTCGATCGTCTTGGTCGACAGCACCGGCGCCAGGTGCGGCCAGGTCTCTAGCCTCGGGCTTTCGCGAGGTGGAGTGTCCGAGGCTTGATCAAATAAGCGGAGAGTGCTCCTGACCTGCAACGATGGGACTTGTCTAGGGTCC
>NZ_JBIAZD010000021.1:0-138258 GCF_042898795.1 Streptomyces sp. NPDC000348 | reverse complement strand
CTTGCGTCTCCGACTCTATCAGATCTTTCCGACCCGATTTCCTCGGTGCTTTCCGGGTTCCCGCTTCCGCGTTTCCCTTTCCGGCGGTTCCGACTTTATCAGAAGTTTCAGGGCGGACTTACCGGCCTTCGTTTTCCGATTTATCGGTAGGTGCTTCTTCGAAATCATCGTTTCGGTCAGAAGCTGACAGACGCTCACGGTCGCCTTCCGGGTCAGATCCCGTCTTCAGGCAACTGTTTGAATCTACCTCCCCACCTGAGCCGTGTCAACAGCTCCTGCGGGGCGAAGAGGAGACTAGCAGCTCGGCTGGCCCTTGCGCACATCAGGCGGCCGTGGGCACGTCGGCGCTGCGTTCGGACGCCTCCAGGTCGCCGGTCTCGCCGGCGCGCGCCGCACGTCCGCCCAGGACATAGACGTAGGCCAGGAAGGCCAGCTCGGCGATGACTCCGATGGTGATGCGTGCCCAGGTGGGCAGGCCCGATGGGGTGACGAAGCCTTCGACGGCGCCGGAGACGAAGAGGACCAGGGCAAGGCCGATCGCCATGGCCAGGGCTGCCCGGCCTTCCGCCGCCAAGGCTGTGCGCCGGGTGCGGGGGCCCGGGTCGATGACGGTCCAGCCGAGGCGGAGGCCGGTTCCGGCCGCGACGAAGACCGCGGTGAGTTCCAGGAGGCCGTGCGGCAGGACGAGGCCGAGGAAGGTGTCGAGACGGCCGGCGGAGGACATCAGGCCGAAGCCGACGCCCAGGTTGAGCATGTTCTGGAAGAGGATCCAGAGGACCGGCAGGCCCAGGAAGACGCCCAGGATCAGGCAGAGGGCCGCGGCCCACGCGTTGTTCGTCCAGACCTGGGCGGCGAAGGAGGCCGCGGGGTGGCTCGAGTAGTACGTCTCGTACTGGCCGCCGGGGCGGGTGAGCTCGCGCAGCTCACTGGGAGCCGCTATGGACGCCTGCACTTCGGGGTGGGTGCCTATCCACCAGCCGAGGAGTGCCGCTACGGCTGTGGAGAGGAGTGCTGTGGGCACCCACCAGTGGCGCGACTTGTAGACGGCTGCCGGGAAGCCGTGGGACAGGAAGCGCGTGACGTCCCGCCAGGAGGCGCGGCGGGCGCCGGTCACGGCACTGCGCGCGCGTGCCACCAGTTGACTGAGCCGGCCGGTCAGCTGCGGATCGGGGGCGGCCGACTGGATCAGGGAGAGGTGGGTGGCCGTGCGCTGGTAGAGGACGACGAGTTCGTCGGCCTCCGCGCCGGTGAGGCGGCGCTGGCGCCGGAGCAGGGCGTCGAGGCGGTCCCACTCCGCGCGGTGGGCGGAGACGAAGACGTCGAGGTCCATCGGTGTGCCTGCTCCTCGGCTGTCGTCGGCGGTCGGCCTGACCAGTGGAAGGATGATCTGTTTGATCGGCTGGTCGTACTGCGATGCGATGTGCCATCAGCTTGGCAGACTGACGGTGTCCGGGGCAGGCCAGGGAAGGGCGGCGGGCGTGAGTGAGCTGGTGACGGGCGAGGCGGTGGTGTTGGAGCTGCGCCCCGCGAGACTGCCCAGCAGGGCACTGGCCGTGCTGCTCGATCTGGCGGCGGCCGTGGCTGTCTATGTCGCGGTGACCGTCGCTCTGGTGGCTGCCACGGCCTCGCTGGACGAGGCGGCGCAGACGGCGATCTCGATCGCCTTGTTCGTCCTCGTGCTGGTCGGCGGGCCGATCCTGGTCGAGACGCTCAGCCATGGGCGGTCGCTCGGGAAGACGGCCTGCGGGCTGCGGGTCGTGCGGGACGACGGTGGGCCGATCCGGTTCCGGCACGCGCTGGTGCGGGGCCTGATCGGTGTGATCGAGATCCTGATGACGCTCGGGGTGGTGGCCTGCGTCGCGTCCCTGGTTTCGGCACGGGGGCGACGGCTCGGGGATGTGTTCGCGGGGACTCTGGTCGTGCGGGAGCGGGTGCCGGTCGGACAGGCGGGGTTCGTGCCACCGCCTCCGCCGTGGTTGGCCGGACGTTTCTCGGGGCTCGACCTGTCGGCGGTGCCCGATGGTCTGTGGCTTGCCGTCCGGCAGTACCTGACGCGGATGGGGCAGCTCGATCCGCAGGTCGGCTGGTCGATGGCGGAGCGGCTGGCCGCGGACCTTGCTGGGCGCACGGGGGCGCCGGTGCCGCCTGGGGTGCCGCCCGCGGCGTACCTCGCGGCGGTGGTGCAGGAGCGGCAGGCCCGGGAGGCCCGGCGGGCGTTCGGGCAGGGGCCGGCCGGGGGTGGCGGGCCCGCGGGGACGGCCGGTTCGGCGGGTGCCGGTGCCCCGCCGGTGCATCCCGGCGCGGCCGTCGCGCCGGATGTACGGCCGGCTGCGGATCCGTCGGCGGATCCGGGAGCCGTGGGGCGCGGGGAGCGGGTCGTCCCGCCGCGGGAGGGGTCGTCGGCCGATCGGCCGTCGACGGGGTTCGCCCCGCCGGCGTAGGCGCCTTCGGGAGGCACCGGTCAGTCGAAGACCGACGGTGGTGATTCGAGGTCCTCGAGCTCGATGCCGGGGGCCGCGAGCACCACGTCCCCGGCGAGGTGCACGGAGTGCTGCTCGCCCGTGTCCAGGGCGGTGACCTGGTATTCGTCCACGGTCAGAGGGCCGTTGTCAGTGGCGTGTGCTTCTCTTTCCACCAGCGCCCAGGACTGGTCCAGGGTGCGCGGGGCGAGGACCGGGTCCGTGAAGGCGACGAGGCGTACGCGGGTGGCTGACGCCGAGGGGGTGAGGCGCAGGAGGCGGGCGGTGGCGACGAGGAAGGCGGGGGACGAGCCGGTGAAGGCGTGGGCGCGCACATTGCCTTCGGTGGCGTGGGTTCCGGTGGGGTCGGTGCGGACCCAGGTGACGCCGTCGAGGGCGGCACCGCGGACCTGCCAGCTCGCGGCGTGGAGTTCGAGGCGGAGGGGGCGGCCGAGTTCATCGAGGGCGAGGTCGACCGAGCCCAGGTGATCGCCTGAGGGGGCGGTGAGCTGGGAGACGTAGCGCCAGCCGGAGGGGCCGGGGGCGCAGTGGAAGTGTTCTTCTGCGAGGGGGGTGCGATCGTGCGGATCGTGGAGCGAATAGCGGCCGCGGGGCATGGGGGTCCTGGGTCGTGACGGGCTGGGCCGGTCGCCGGTCCACCAAAGGGGCAGGCCCCCGGCACGGGGGTGCGGGGGCCTGCCTCGGAGGACCTGCTGCCGGGGGGTCCGTCCGTGCGCGGACGGGCTCCCCGGGGTGGGAGCGTGGGCTCAGTAGCGGTAGTGGTCCGACTTGAACGGGCCCTCGACCTTGACGCCGATGTACTCGGCCTGCTCCGGACGGAGCGTGGTCAGCTTGACGCCGAGTGCGTCGAGGTGGAGGCGGGCGACCTTCTCGTCGAGGTGCTTGGGCAGCACGTAGACGCCGGTCGGGTACTCGTCGGGCTTGGTGAACAGCTCGATCTGGGCCAGGGTCTGGTCCGCGAAGGAGTTGGACATCACGAACGACGGGTGGCCGGTGGCGTTGCCCAGGTTCAGCAGGCGGCCCTCGGAGAGGACGATGATCTTCTTGCCGTCGGGGAAGGTCCAGGTGTGGACCTGCGGCTTGATCTCGTCCTTGACGATGCCGGGGACCTTGGCGAGGCCGGCCATGTCGATCTCGTTGTCGAAGTGGCCGATGTTGCCGACGATGGCCTGGTGCTTCATCTTGGCCATGTCGGCGGCCATGATGATGTCCTTGTTGCCGGTCGTGGTGACGAAGATGTCGGCCTTGTCGACGACCTCGTCGAGCGTCGTGACCTGGTAGCCGTCCATCGCGGCCTGCAGGGCGCAGATCGGGTCGATCTCGGTGACGATGACGCGGGCGCCCTGACCGCGCAGGGACTCCGCGCAGCCCTTGCCCACGTCGCCGTAGCCGCACACGACCGCGGTCTTGCCGCCGATCAGGGTGTCGGTGGCGCGGTTGATGCCGTCGACCAGGGAGTGGCGGCAGCCGTACTTGTTGTCGAACTTCGACTTGGTGACGGCGTCGTTGACGTTGATCGCCGGGAACAGGAGGGTGCCCTCGCGCTGCATCTCGTACAGGCGGTGGACGCCGGTCGTGGTCTCCTCGGTGACGCCGCGGATCTCGGACGCCAGCTGGGTCCACTTCTGCGGGTTCTCGCCGAGGGTGCGGGTGAGCAGTTCGAGGATGACGCGGTGCTCGTCGGACTCGGCGGTGTCGGGCGAGGGGACCTCGCCGTCCTTCTCGTACTGGACGCCGTTGTGGACGAGGAGGGTGGCGTCACCGCCGTCGTCGAGGATCATGTTGGGGCCGCCGGTGGGGCTGTCCGGCCAGGTCAGCGCCTGCTCGGTGCACCACCAGTACTCCTCCAGGGTCTCGCCCTTCCAGGCGAAGACCGGGACGCCCCGCGGGTTGTCGGGCGTGCCGTCGGGGCCGACGGCGATGGCGGCCGCGGCGTGGTCCTGGGTGGAGAAGATGTTGCAGGACGCCCAGCGGACCTGGGCGCCGAGGGCGACCAGGGTCTCGATGAGGACGGCGGTCTGCACGGTCATGTGCAGGGAGCCGGTGACACGGGCGCCGGCCAGGGGCTGGGCGTCGGCGTACTCCTTGCGGATCGCCATCAGGCCGGGCATCTCGTGCTCGGCGAGGGTGATCTCCTTGCGGCCGAACTCGGCCAGGGAGAGGTCGGCGACCTTGAAGTCCTGTCGGTTGTCGACAGTCGTCATTGCGAGCTGCTCCTCGGGGTGTGGGTCGAGGTGGGTACGGCTGGTCTGCGCGGCGGCGGACACAGGAGTGCCCGAGGAGGACACAGGCATGCCCGCGTGCGCGCAGCGCAGTCCGTCGGAGGCCCTCTCTCCCTCGGCCGGTCCGCGGTGGACCGCCCGACCGCCATCAGCAGCGACGTCTGGCTCCGTCCCAAGCTACACCGACCGGCCGGGCCGACCCCAGTCCGCCCGCGTGCACATCCGGCCGATCTGGCGGGCACACGGCTCCCGGACCCCCGGCGGCCGTCGCCGTGCGGGCCGCCGGCCTCACCCCTCGCGGACGGGCCGTGCGGGGAGGGATCCGGGCATGGGGACGGGACGGGGCATGCTGGTCGCGGGGTGGGTGCTGCTCGCGGCGGGGCTGCTGACGGGGGTGGCGTCCACGGGGGTTCTGCGACTGAATCACGGGACGGCCGGCGTGCGGAGCGGGAGCATGGCGCCCACCTGCCGGCTCGGTGACGACGTCGTGTACGCGCGGATGGGCGGGGGCGCCGACGGTCCCTTTCCGCCGCGGTACGACGTCCGGGTGCCGCGGGGCGGCTGTTCCTGCTGGGTGGCCACCGTCCGGATGCGCGGGACTCCCGGTTCTTCGCCGACGGCCAGGGCGGCACGGTGCCCGTGCGGGCGGTGCGGGGGCGGACGGCGGAGGGGCCCGCCGATGTGGCGGGCCCCTCCGTCCTGAGGTCCTGCGGTTCCCGGCGGGGCCGGGACTCAGTGAGCGGTGTCGTGCGGCGTCGGGCCGCCGGGCGTGGCCTCGGGGTCGGCGCCCTTGACGGCTTCGGTCTCGCTGTAGATGTCGGGCTCGAGGTAGATCACCCGGGCGATCGGGACGGCGGCGCGGATGCGGGACTCGGCTGCGTCGATGGCGGAGGCGATCTCGGTGGCCGTGTCGTCGTGCCGGACGGCGATCTTCGCGGCGACCAGCAGCTCCTCGGGACCGATGTGGAGGGTGCGCATGTGGATGATGCGGGTGACGGTGTCGCCGTCGACGACGGCGGCCTCGATCTTCCGGGTCTCCTCGGCGCCCGCGGCCTCACCGAGCAGCAGCGACTTCGTCTCGGCGGCGAGGATCAGGGCGATCAGGATGAGCAGGACGCCGATGCAGAGGGTGCCGATGCCGTCCCAGACGCTGTTGCCGGTGGCCAGGGCCATGCCGACGCCGCCGAGGGCGAGGATCAGGCCGACGAGCGCGCCGAGGTCCTCCAGCAGGACGACCGGCAGCTCGGGCGCCTTGGCGTGGCGGACGAACTCCTTCCAGGAGCGCTGGCCGCGCAGGGTGTTGGACTCCTTGATGGCGGTGCGGAAGGAGAAGGACTCGGCGATGATCGCGAAGACGAGGACGCCGACCGGCCAGTACCAGTGCGTCAGCTCGTGCGGGTGCTTGATCTTCTCGTAGCCCTCGTAGAGGGCGAACATGCCGCCGACCGAGAAGAGCACGATGGAGACGAGGAAGGCGTAGATGTAGCGTTCCCGGCCGTAGCCGAAGGGGTGCTGCGGGGTGGCCTGGCGCTGTGCCCTCTTGCCGCCGACGAGGAGCAGGGCCTGGTTGCCGGAGTCGGCGAGCGAGTGGACGGACTCAGCGAGCATCGATGACGAGCCGCTGAAGATGAACGCCACGAACTTCGCTACCGCGATCGCGAGGTTGGCGGCGAGTGCCGCCACGATCGCCTTGGTGCCGCCTGACGCGCTCATGTGTTCGCGTTGTCCCTTCGTACGCCGTGTGGGGCCCGGACGGACGTGGGTGCACGCCGCCCGGGACTTTGCCCGTCCTTTGACGGTGGGCCATTGTTGCAGCCCGGTTCGGCGACGGCGTGTCAGGTTGCCGTCACAGGGCGATCAGGCGACGACGGTGGCCCTGAACAGGGTTCCGGTACCCGACACTTCCGCCTTCTCACCTGAAGGGACGAACACGGAGGCGCCGGGCGTCAGCTCGTGCTCGCCCGCCCGTACGGAGCCGGCGGTGCAGAGCAGGATCTGCGGGGTGGTCAGGGTGAGGTCGTGGGCCGCGCCGCCCGCGGGGAGGACGTAGCGGGAGAGGCGGAACTCGTCGATGGGGGTCTCGTAGACCTCCTCGCCGTCCGGGCCGGCCTCCGGTCGCAGCACGCCGGGATCGCCCGCCTCGAAGCGGACGATGCGCAGGAGTTCGGGGACGTCGACGTGCTTGGGGGTCAGGCCGCAGCGCAGGACGTTGTCGGAGTTGGCCATGATCTCGACGCCGAGGCCGTCGAGGTAGGCGTGCGGGACGCCGGCGCCGAGGAAGAGCGCCTCGCCGGGCTGGAGCCGGACGTGGTTGAGGAGCACCGCGGCGATGACGCCGGGGTCGCCCGGGTAGTGGTGGGCGATGTCTGCGTACGGGGCGTAGGCGCCGCCGAGACGGTCGCAGGCGGCGGCGGTCTCGGTGACCGTGCGGGCCATCTCCTCGGGGTCGGCGGTGAGGATCGCGGTGAGGACCTCGCGCAGGGCCGCCTCCTCGGGGTGGGCGTGCAGCAGATCGACGTACGGCTTCAGGGAGTCGACGCCGAGGCCGTCGAGGAGCTCGGCGGCGCGCCGCGGGTCGCGGAAGCCGCACAGGCCGTCGAACTCGGTCAGGGCGCAGATCAGTTCGGGCTTGTGGTTGGCGTCCTTGTAGTTGCGGTGCGGGGCGGTGACGGGGACGCCGCGGCGCTCCTCGTCCGCGTAGCCCTCCTTCGCCCGGGCCAGGTCGGGGTGGACCTGGAGGGAGAGCGGGGCTCCGGCGGCGAGGAGTTTGAGCAGGAAGGGCAGGCGGGGGCCGAACCTGGCGACCGAGTCCGGGCCGAGTTCCCGCTCCGGGTCGGCGTCGATGACCTCGACGAGCGTGCCCCGTTCGGTGCGCGAGGGCGCGCCGGGGTGGGCGCCCATCCACATCTCCGCCTGCGGCTCGCCGGTCGGTTCGGTGCCGAGCAGCCGCGGGATGGCGGTGGTGGAACCCCAGGCGTAGGGGCGGATGGTGTTGTCGAGGCGGTCCATGGGGTTCTCTGCGTTCCTTCTGCCGGTTCTCGTGCGTGCGCGCGGTGTGTGCCGTGGCGTACGCGCGGAGGGAGGATCAGGGCTTCCCTGGCATGATCAGGCTCCCGAGGCGAGCGCCAGGTAAACGGCGGCGAAATCCGTGACGGCGATCAGTTCCGCGAGGGTCTCCAGTTCGCCGCCCGCCTCCGGTTCCAGCTCGCTGACCGGCGTGTCGTGGGTGAGGGCCAGGTCACGGGCGGCGGGAGCGGCGGTGAGGCCGCCGGTGGGGCGGTCGCGGAGCAGCACCACGCGCGCGTGCAGGGCGGGTGCCTCCTCGACGCGGTCGCGGAAGAAGTCGTCCGGGTCCGCGCTGGCGGCGAGCGGGCCGGCCAGCAGGGCGCTGTGCGCGGCGAGCGCCTCGGGGAGTTCGGCGACGACCGCGGGGGTACCGGAGAGTTCGGCGAGGGCGGCGGCGAAGCGGCGGCCCGCCGGGCCGGCCGAGACCCCTTCGGTCCATACGACGGGGAGCGCGTCGGCGAGTTCGGCGGCCAGGGTCTTGGCGGGGTTGCTGTACGTCGCGATGGCCGGACCGCAGCGTTCGGCGATGCCGTCGAGGCGGTCGGCGATCTTCTCCAGGGCGTCCGGCGGGGCGGTGAGCAGGCCGGTGCGGTCCAGGAGCGCGAGCAGCGGGGTGAGCAGCGCCCACAGGACGCCGGGGGCGGAGGCGGCGAGGGGTTCGTCCTGGTCGTAGGGCGCGGTCGCCATGGGGACGAACAGGCCGACGGAGCCGTTCACCGTGTCGGCGAGCGGGGTGCGGGCGGGGGCCACGGCGACGACGGTGCAGCCGCGGCGGTACGCCTGCTCGGCGAGCAGGGACAGGCCCGGTTCGGTGCCGTCCGGGGTGGCGATGAGGAGCAGATCCACGGAGCCGGCCCAGCCGGGCAGTTCCCAGCGCAGGGCGCCTGCCGCGGGGGCGACGCCGGTGGGTGCGAGGCGGGTGACGGGGCTGCCGGCGCCGGCCAGGGTGCCGAGGAGGTCGGCGGTCTGGGTGGCCGCGGCGCCGGGGCCGGCGATGAGCACGGCGCGGGGGCGGCCGTCGGGCTTCAGGTCGTTGACGCCGGCCTCGGCGGCGTGCCGTGCGGCGGTGCGGACGCGGGCGCCGGCTTCGGCGGCACCGCGGAGCAGGGCGTGGCGGTCGGCCTCGGCGAGGCCCTCCGGTGAGTCGAGCAGCGATTCGTCGAACATGGGCGGCGGGCTCCGGTCTCCGATCGGCGGGGCGTCGACGGTGCGTGGTGTGCCGGTTGGCCGTTACGCGGGGCGGCGGGCCTCGTCGACGAGGAGGACGGGGATGCCGTCGCGGACGGGGTAGGCCAGGCCGCAGTCCTGGCCGGTGCAGATCAGTTCCGTGTCCTGCTCCTTGAGGGGGGAGTGGCAGGCCGGGCAGGCGAGGATCTCCAGGAGGCCGGCTTCGAGTGGCATGGGGGTCCCTTCGCTGGGTGGATGTGCTGGTCAGGGTACCGCTGGTGGGGGGTGGACGGTGGGGTGGGCGGGACGGGTGGGGTTGTGCGGTGACCGGTGCGGGGGAGCGGGGCCTGGGCCCGGGGGGCGGGGCCTGGGCGGCCGGCGTTTGCGGGGTGCTCCGCGATGGTGTGGGCCGGGGGGTCGCGCAGCCCGGCGCTTGCGGGGTGCCTCCCCCAGAGGGGGTACCCCCAGCGCCCACCCGTGCCGCCCCAGCGGCACGACTGCCCGCGGGGACGCGGGAAGCGGGTGGCTGCCCGCGGGGACGCGGGAAGCGGGCGGCTGCCCGCGGGAACGCGGGAAGCGGGCGGCTGCCCGCGGGAACGCGGGAAGCGGGCGGCTGCCCGCGGGAACGCGGGAAGCGGGCGGCTGCGCGTGGTGGGGTGGTCAGGACGATCTGATGATGGCCAGTGCTTCGTCGCGGATTTTTTTCATGGTGGGCTCGTCCCGGGCCTCCGCGTTCAGGCGGAGGAGGGGTTCCGTGTTGGAGGGGCGGACGTTGAACCACCAGTCGGCGGAGGTGACGGTGAGGCCGTCCAGGTCGTCGAGGGTGATGCCGTCGCGGCCCTCGTACGCGGCCCTGATCGCGGCGAGGCGGGCGCTCTGGTCGTCGACCGTGGAGTTGATCTCGCCGGAGCCCGCGTAGCGGTCGTACTGGGCGACCAGGGCCGACAGCGTGCCCTGCTGGCCGCCGAGGGCGGCGAGGACGTGCAGCGCGGCCAGCATGCCCGTGTCGGCATTCCAGAAGTCGCGGAAGTAGTAGTGCGCGGAGTGCTCGCCGCCGAAGATCGCGCCGGTCCTGGCCATCTCGGCCTTGATGAAGGAGTGGCCCACGCGGGTGCGCTCGGGGGTGCCGCCGTTCTCCCGTACGACCTCGGGGACCGACCAGGACGTGATCAGGTTGTGGATGACCGTGCCCTTGCCGCCGTTGCGGGCCAGTTCGCGGGAGGCGACCAGGGCGGTGATCGCGGACGGGGAGACCGGTTCGCCCCGCTCGTCGACGACGAAGCAGCGGTCGGCGTCGCCGTCGAAGGCGAGGCCGAGGTCGGCGCCCTCCTCACGGACCCGCTCGCGCAGGTCGACGAGGTTGGCCGGGTCGAGGGGGTTGGCCTCGTGGTTGGGGAAGGTGCCGTCGAGTTCGAAGTACATCGGGACGAGGGTGAGCGGCAGACCGGCGAAGACCGTCGGGACCGTGTGCCCGCCCATGCCGTTGCCCGCGTCGACGACGACCTTCAGGGGACGGACGGAGGTCAGGTCGACGAGCGAGCGCAGGTGCGCCGCGTAGTCGTCCAGCGTGTCGCGCCGGGTGATCGTTCCCCGGGCGCCGGCCGGCTCCGGGGCACCCGACTCGCTCCACCGCTCGACGAGTTCCCGGATCTCGGCCAGACCGGTGTCCTGGCCCACGGGGGCGGCGCCCGCGCGGCACAGCTTGATGCCGTTGTACCGCGCCGGGTTGTGCGAGGCCGTGAACATCGCGCCGGGGAGGCCCAGGGCTCCCGAGGCGTAGTAGAGCTGGTCCGTGGAGCACAGGCCGATCTCGGTGACGTCGGCGCCCAGGTCCGCCGCCCCGCGTGCGAACGCGCCCGACAGGCCGGGGGACGACGGCCGCATGTCGTGACCGGTGACGACGGCGGTCGCGCCGGTCACCCGGACGAAGGCGGCGCCGAAGAGCTCGGCCAGGGACTCGTCCCACTGGTCGGGGACGACCCCGCGCACGTCGTACGCCTTCACGATCTGCGCCAGATCAGCAGCCACGGCCAGCCCTTCCGGAAGTCCTGTCGGTCACCACAAACTACCCGTAGCGGGATGGCGCTCCGGTCGGGGCCACGGACGTCGCGGGGACTCAGGGCGGCATCCAGTCGAGCACCGCCGTGCTCCGGCCCACCACGAGCAGGCACATCACGAGCAGCAGACCGAGGCTCCAGGGCAGCACCTTGCGCAGCAGGTCGCCCTCCCGGCCCGCCGGTCCGACGGCCGCGCAGGCGATGGTGAGGTTCTGCGGCGAGATCATCTTGCCGAGGACGCCGCCGGAGCTGTTGGCGGCGGCGAGCAGGTCGGGCGACAGCCCCGACTGCTGGGCGGCGGTCACCTGGAGGGCGCCGAAGAGGGCGTTGGAGGAGGTGTCCGAGCCGGAGACGGCGACGGGTTCCAGTTCCTGGACGTACACGGGCGCCTCCCGGGTTCCGCCATGTGAAAGCGATTTCTCACCGCGCTCCAGGGGATGGCCATGTCCGCGCCAAGCAGGCGTCAATGGGCGTGCGGGGGTTCATGCGGCGCCTGAGGTGCGGGACGGGGCGGCTCGCCCCGGTCAGTTGTCCGGGGAGCGGAGTACGCGCAGGTGGCCGCGGCGCGCGACCTCCATGGGGTCCGCGGTGCGGGGACCGCCACCCGCCCCCGCCGCCCGCTCCTGCGGACGGGCCGCCTCGCGCACCGCGTTCGCAAGCGCTTCCAGGTCGTCCCCGCTGGGCTGGGCCGGGGCCGAACCGTCGAGCAGCCGGACGACCTCCCAGCCGCGCGGCGCGGTGAGGCGCTCGGAGTGCTCCGCGCACAGGTCGTAGCAGTGGGGTTCGGCGTAGGTGGCGAGCGGGCCGAGGACCGCGGTCGAGTCGGCGTAGACGTACGTCAGCGTCGCGACGGCGGGACGGCCGCAGGCGGTGCGCGAACAGCGACGTACAGGGCTCACGACGTTGGACGGTACCGCACTCTTGAGCGGGCCGCGACGACTCTCCACCAGGTCACTCCCCCGTGTCGTGGTGTGAAACGCCCCACATACCCCTTTGGGCATACCTTGCTGACCTGGCAGGACGTGCGGGCCCGGAGGGCCGGCCGGTTCCGATTCCGGTCACCAGTCGGCACAAACACTGCCAATTGACTTGAGGTCATCGGTCTCGGAGAGATACGAAATCGAGCCCAACCTTGGCTGGAATGGTCATGTTGTGACATGCCGTGCGGGTCGGCCGGAAGGCGTACGGGGATCGGGCGGGGCGGCGACGTGACGACTACGCTTCGCGGTGATGGACAGCTCTGTGACGCCCCGTGCCGCCGGACCCGGCCCCGGGCCCCGACGCCGTGATCGCCACGGCCGGGGCATGCGCGGCCCGATCGCACCTCCGCAGGTGCCGCTCGCCGCCAGCCGCGCGGAGACGTTCGCGGATCTCGTGCAGGACTCCGTGGAGCGACTGGAACGGCGGTGGCCGCAGCTGGCCGACATCGATTTCCTGGTGCTGGACGTGCCGCGGCTGGACGGGAGGGCCTGGAGCGACGAGGCGGTGCCGCTGGGCGGGACCGTGGCTGCCCGTGAGGGGCGGCCGGCGCGGGTGGTGATCTACCGGCGGCCGGTGGAGATCCGTACCAAGGGGCGGGACGAGCGGGCGGCTCTTGTGCATGAGGTCGTGGTCGAGCAGGTGGCGGAGTTGCTGGGGCTGACGCCGGAGACGGTGGATCCGCGGTACGGGGAGGATTGAGGGGGCGTGCGGCGGGGGCTGCGCCTGCGGTTCGTGTGTGCGAGGGGAGCGGCGGGGGGCGGGTTTGTGTGGCCCGGTGCTGTGTGGGGTGCCCTGCGTGGGGGTGGGCCGGAGGGTGTCCGCGCGGCCCGGCGCTCGCAGGGTGCCTCCCCCAGAGGGGGGACCCCCAGCGCCCACCCTCCCCCACTCTCGGCTCCGCTCGAGCGGGGGGACCCCCATCGCCCCAGCGGCACGACTGCCCGCGGGAGCGGGGGCCGCGACTGCCCGCGGGAGCGGGGATCGCGGCTGCCCGCGGAAGCGGCGGGGCGGCGGCAGGTGGCCGCGTACGGCGCGGAGGGGTCGGGGCGGGGGTGGCCGCCCGCAGTGGGCGGCGCGTCCGCGCCCCGCACCCCCTCCGAGTGACGTGATCCGCGCCGGTCCGAGGACGGACACCCCCGACCCGGCCCCGACCCACCCACCAAGCAGTGGGCGCCGCCGGACCGAACGCCGTGCGGATGACGCCTACTGCAGAATCGACAGGTCCTCGTTCGGTTCCGGTACCGCCACCATGCCCCGGTCGTCCGGAAGGGGCTGGACCGTGAAGAACGGGACGCCGTTCTCCGTCACCGCCAGCGTCCGGGACGCGTAGACCGGCGTGTCGGACTGGGGTTCCACCGTGAGGGCGTACGGGCCCTTCACCCCGGCCGGCACCGGCGCCTCGACGTCCTGCGTCGTGCCCGACTTGATCGTGTACGTCTTCGAGGCCTCCGTACCGCCCTCGGTGCCCGCCGAGGCCGTGACCTTGATCTTCGCCGTGCCCCCGGGAGCCGTCACCGAGAGCGTCGTGCCCTTGGCCGTGTTGTCCACGGCCGTCGCACGCGTGCCGACCGGTCGTGCGGCCGGGATGAAGGCCGACTCCTGGTCGTCGCCCTTGCCGCGCAGCACCCGTACCGCCGCCACGACCGGGACGGAGTCGTCCGCCGCCGTGAGGACCAGGGAGCCCGCCTCGCCGCGCGTGATGTCGTCCAGGTCGACGGCCGCCGTCATGCCGCCCTTCACGTGGAGGGTGTCGTGGCCGGCCGGGGTGATCAGGCCGGAGGGGGAGGCGAGGCGGACCTTCAGGTCGACGTCGGCGTCACCGGGGGTGAAGGCGACCAGGCGTACGGCGGTGGCGTCCTTCGGGATGCCGGGCAGGACCAGGCTGCCGGACGGGTCGGCCGACGCGGGCAGCCAGTCGCCGCCCAGCTTGCCGTCCAGGGCCTGTACGGCGGCGCCGATCCGGCCGCTGCGGACCACCACGTGCACGGTCACATCGGTCTGCTTCCCGTCGGTGAGCGTCGAGAGCAGGACCGGCTCGGCGGAGTGCGGCTGGACCGTGATGCCCTCCCCCACCGTCGTCTCGAGGGCGCCGTCCTCGCCGTAGAGCTCGATGTCCACGACCGCCGCCGAGTCGTCGGGGTTGGTCAGGTGGACGTAGTCGGTGCGGTCGGCGTCGGTGCTCGCGCCGGGGAACCAGAACTCCGTGTCCGGGGCCGTGCAGGTGACGCCGTGCATGCCCCGGCCCGTGCCCGCGGTGACCGTCGTCGTCTCCTGCACGGTCCAGCCCGGCGCGAAGCGGCCCTCGGCGGTGCCGAGGAGGGCCGGGGACTCACCGCCGGCCGTCTCCCCGGTGACCGGCTTGCCGGGGTCCTCGGGCTCCAGTACGGGCTTCTCGGACCCGGCGTCCTTGTCGTCCTCGGCGTCCTCGGACCCCGATCCGTCCGGCTTCTGCTCCGTGGCCGGCTGGAGTTCGGCCCCGCCCTCGTTCCCCGTGCCCTTCGTGACCGGGGTGAAGGACGTGTACGTCGTCTCGGCCAGGTCGGAGCTGCTGGGCGGGGGGCACACCAGGCGCGTGCGTTCCACGGGGAGGTGGGCCGCCGCCTCCGCCGTCCCGTCCGTGGCCTTGGCGTCCGGTGAGGACACCGCGGCGAAACCGGTGACGGCGGCGAGCGCGGTCACGCCCGCGATCAGGGACAGGGTGGTGCGGTTCACTGCTGGCTCCCGTCGGGACGCTCACTGCCCGTGCCGTGGGGGTCGTACGACGTGTCGTAGCCCTGCGTGTAGTTCTGGTCGTAGCCCGGTGCGTAGGTCCGGTCGTACGGCGGCTGCTGGGTGCCGTAGGCGTACGGGTCGTACTCGCCGCCCTGGGGATGGGTCTCCGCCTGGTAGGCCTGGCCGTAGGCGTCCGCCGGGTACTGCTGGTACTGCTCGTCCGGGTAGGCGTTCGGGTACTGCGCCGCCGCGTCCCAGTCGCCGTGGTCGGGCTGTTGCGGGAGGGGGACGGGGGGCTGCTCGGGCGGGGCGGGGAAGTCCTCGTCGGCGCGCGGTTCTTCGGTGGCGGACTCCGCCTCCGCCTCGGCCTCGGCCTGGGCGCGCAGGCGGCGGGCACGACGGCCCTCGCCGGCCACGGCCTCGGCGGGGACGGCCGGTTCCTCGGGCAGGTCGTCGTCGATGTCGCGGCGGCGGCCGGGCAGGGCCATGACGACGAGGACGACGGCGAGCAGGCCCTGGGCCCACAGCCAGGCGGTGTGGGTGACCGGATCGTCGTAGGTGACGTCCAGCGTGCCCCCGGTGGCGGGGAGTTCGAAGCCCTGTGCCCAGCCGTCGACCGTGGTGCGGGTCAGCGGCTTGCCGTCGAGAGTGGCGGACCAGCCCTCGGCGGCGGTGTCGGCGAGGCGCAGGACGCGGCCCTCCGCGCCGTCCGGGATCCCGGTGTGGATGTCGACCGGTCCGGCGGCGACCGGCACGGGCTCGCCGCCGCCGTCCTTGCCGGCCTCGGCGGGGACGATGGTCGCGCGGGCGACCTGCCGGTCCACCCGCCACAGCGCGCCGCCCGCCTGCTGGCTGAGCCGGGACAGACCCGGGGTGGCGTCCAGGACGCGGGTGACCTCGCGCGGTGCGCCCGGGTGGACGAGGACGTAGCGGACGGCGAAGCCGCCGAGCTGGTCGGCCTGGTCGGCGCCGGAGCCGGCGACGAGGTTGGCGACGACCTTGTCGAGCCCGGTGTTCCCGCCGTCCACCGCGGCGATCTCCGCGTCGCCCATGCGGGCGCCGGAGCCGCGGACCAGGACGTAGTCGACCCGGGCGGTGGAGTCGCTGTCGAGGACGAGGGTGCGGGCCTGGTCCCGGGTGCCGCTCTCCTCGGCGACGAACGCGGGCACTTGGACGGGGTCGCGCCGCTCCACGGGCCCGTCGGCGCCGCGGATCATCCAGCCGGCGGCGGCGACCAGCGGGCCGACCGCGCAGGCGAGGGCGATCAGCGCGGCGACCGGCTGGCGCCAGCCGAAGCTCTGCTCGGCGACACGCGCGCGTGCCCCGTCGGCGCCGAGCGTGGCGGCGGCCAGCACGGCGATGCCGTAGACGAGGGTCGCGGGGCCCGCCCAGGTGGAGCTGTTGGACAGGACCGCGAAGACGAGGCCCACCAGGGCGGCCGCCCACGCGGTGAGGATCGCCGTCCGGCGTTCGGCGCGGAGCAGGGCCGCGAGCGCGGCGAGCACCAGGCCGACGAGCAGCAGGCCGCCGACGGTGCCGGGGCCGCCCGGGCTCGCGCCGAGCAGGTCGAGGGCGGAGGCGGCGGAGGGGCCGTACTCCAGGCCCGCTTCCCGGAAGAAGCCGAGGGGCAGGAGGGAGAGCGACCAGGGGGCGAGGATCAGCAGGGGGATGCCCAGCTGGGCCAGGAAGCGGAGTCCGTAGGCCGGGAGGTCGGTCCTGCGCAGGGCCAGTACGCCGACGCCGAGGACCAGGGCGATGGGCCACACGATCGGGGTGAACGCCGTGGTGATCGTCAGCAGCAGGGCGTACGCCCAGGAGGCGCGCCAGCTGCCGCGGGTGCCCGCGGGGCTCGTGAGGCCGCTCGCGGCGGTGCCCGCGCGGGCGATCAGCGGCAGCAGCACGGCGAGCACGGCGGTGCCGATGCGGCCGCCGGCCAGGGCGCCGGTCGCGGCGGGCAGGAAGGCGTAGGCGACGGCCGCCCACGCGCGCAGCAGCCGGGACTCGACGAGCGGGCGGGAGGCGAAGTACGCGGTGAGGCCGGCCAGCGGTACCGAGCAGACCAGGAGGATCGTGACGGCGAGGCCGGTGGAGCCGAGCAGGAGGGAGGCGAAGGCCGCGACGATCGCCAGGTAGGGCGGTGCGGATCCGGTGCCGCCGGCGCCCACGGTGTGCCAGGCGTCGGTGTAGCGGGCCCACAGCTCACCGGCGCCGGCGGGCGCGGGGAGCAGGGCGCCGCCCGCGAGCGCGCCGGTGTCGAGGAGCTGGCGGCAGGCCGCGAGGGAGACGAGCAGCAGCACCAGGAAGAGCACCGGGCCGGGCTTGCGGGCGATGCGCTTGAGGCGGGCGAACTGCTCGACCTCCAGGAAGTCGGCGTCGTCGCCGCCGGGTCCGGACTCGACGGTGCCGCCGTGGCGTCCCGCGCCGGCGACGGCCTCGGGGTCGGAGCGGCCGACGAGGCTGCTCGCGACCTGTTCCACGGTGACGCGGACGGTCGCACCGGGCGGCGGGAACAGCGGCCGCATCTCGCCCTTGTCGGTCTGCGGGCTGCCGCGATGCCGCCGCCCGGCGAGGATCCGTTCGGGCCGGAGCAGGGTGCCCATGAGGCCGCGGATCTCGTCGACGGCCTGTCCGGGGACCTTGCCGACGAGGTAGGCGAGGGTGCGGAGCACGGTGCCGAGGACCACGCGCAGCAGCACCCAGGGCAGGGCGGCCGTGCGGGCGTTGACGAGCAGGGTGTAGACCGCGCCCGCCTTGTCCACCTTGTGCGGGGAGGCGGAGGTGCGGCCCACGCAGTCGACGGCGCGGCGCTCGCGGGAGGCGGCCTCGGCGTGCCGGACGACCGCGTCGGGGGCGATCAGGACCCGGTGCCCCGCGGAGTGGGCGCGCCAGCACAGGTCGACGTCGTCGCGCATGAGGGGCAGGTGCCGGTCGAACCCGCCGAGCCGGTCGAAGACGTCACGGCGGATCAGCATGCCGGCGGTGGACACCGACAGCACGGGCCGCACGTGGTCGTGCTGCCCCTGGTCCTGTTCGCGGCGGTCCAGACCGGTCCAGCGGCGGCCGGAGTTGGCGATGGAGACGCCGACCTCGAGGAGTTGCCTGCGGTCGTACCAGCCGCGGAGCTTGGGGCCGACGACGGCCACGTCGTCACGGCCGAGCTCGTACTCGTTCTCCACGACGCGCAGCATCTGGGCCAGCGCGTCGGGTTCGGGCGCGCAGTCGTCGTGCAGCAGCCACAGCCACTGCACCGGTTCCCCGTGCGGGAGTTCCGGCAGGTCGTAGGCGTCATCGCGCCAGCTGCGGGTGACCGGGTCCCAGCCGCTCGGCCGCTTCAGGTACGGCAGCTCCTCCGGTGTGAGGTGCGGGGCGCTGCGGTTGCACTCCTCGACCGCCTGGCCGAAGCCGGTGCGCCGGGCGAGGTGCAGCACGCGTTCGTCGCCGAGGGCCTCGGTGACCAGTCGGGCGGAGTCGTCCGCGCTGCCGGTGTCGGCGCCCATGGCGAACTGGACGGGGCGCTCCTGGCCGAGCAGCCCGGCGAGCGCGTCGGGCAGCCAGCGGGCGCCGTCGTGGGAGACGAGGACCGCCGTCACCACGTGACGCGGGAACTCGGGCGGGCGGGTCGGGTCGAACCCTGCTGTGGCAGCGAGGTCTTGCCGGGCTGCCGTGTGGCTGTGCACGGACATCGAGGTACGGGCCCCGGTTCGGTGGTCTGGGGGGAACGCCTGTGCCCGGTGGGGGCATCGGGGCGTCTCGGACGAGCGACCACACTATCGGCTGGCCAACACAACGACCCGCCGCCTGTGGACAACCCACCCGCGACGGGCCTTAAGCGATGTATGTACGAAGTGACGCATGTGCCGTGCTTGCGACGGTCATGTGTCGATTCGTCAGACGGCGGCCTTCTTCAGCCGGCGGCGCTCCCGCTCGGACAGGCCGCCCCAGATGCCGAAGCGCTCGTCGTTGGCGAGGGCGTACTCGAGGCACTCGGAGCGGACCTCGCACGCGAGGCAGACCTTCTTCGCCTCCCGGGTCGAGCCGCCCTTCTCGGGGAAGAAGGACTCGGGGTCGGTCTGGGCGCACAGCGCGCGCTCCTGCCAGCCGAGCTCCTCGTCCGCGTCGTCGACCAGCAGTTGCTGCACCAGCTCGGTCATGTGCGCCCCTCGTCTGTCTTTCGCGTCCCCGTGATCCAGCCGTTACCGATTCCGGCTGAACGACACGAGTGAAATTACAAGTGTGCTGCTCCGGGCGAGTCAAGCCGAGATCTGCTATTGAGCCCCTTATTCACTCTGCGGAACCAAGGCCAAGCGGAAAGTGTTCAAATCGTCCTAAACCTTGACACACGTACGGGGCCCACAGGGCTTCCAGCCCCCACGCGCAGCCTCCACGGGGAGGACGCCCAGGGGGGCGATCTCGTTCCGACACCCGCACCGAAGCGAACCGGATCACAGTCGGATCACGGGATCGCAACGACGTGCAGGACGCCCGGCCGTGGGCACCATGTGTCCCGAGAAACGACTGAGCAAACCTTTCGCCTGCAAGATGAACCGGATGAGGTGAACCATGTCCCACATACCGGGTGCCGAGTTGACAGTGGAGGAATGAACCGCTGTCCTAGTGGGCATGCTCGCGAATTCGGCACTCACCTCGGCCCGCCCCGTCGGGTTCCTCGGTGCTGCCCGCGCTCGCTGTAGCTGTCGCTGTTCCGGCTGTTGAGCCCTCTCCCGTAGCTCCAGCCCTCGCCGGGCCACAGACCCGGCCGTTGTTTCCTTCGCTCCCACCAGGGCCCCCCTCGCCGCCGCCCGCGACCCGGGCGCACGCGACGCGACACCCCCCACCGCTTCTCCGCCAAGGAACCTCCGCACCCATGAACAGCGACAGCGACCTCCAGATCGCCGGCGACATCCTCGAAGTCCCGCACCTGCTCCAGCCCCCGCGCGAGCACCCGGCCACCGTCGCCGAGTTCGTCGGCCTGGTCCGCTCCATCGCCGCCGACCGCTCCCAGTGGGAGCACCTCGTCCGGTACGACGCCACCAGCCGCTGGTACCACCGGCTGCGCACCGGCCCCGGCTACGAGGTGTGGCTGCTGTCCTGGATCCCCGGCCAGGGCAGCGGGCCGCACGACCACGGCCGCTCCTCCGGCGTGCTCACCGTCCTGGACGGCACCCTGACCGAGCGCACGGAGCGCGGCACGCGCGTGTTGACGGCCGGCGCGCAGCGCGTGTTCGCACCCGGCTACGTGCACGAGGTCGTCAACGACGCGCTGGAACCCGCGGTCAGCCTGCACGTCTACCACCCGGGCCTGACCGAGATGCCGATGCACGCCTCGCCCCACTGCGAGGCCCGCACGGCGCCCGGCCCGGTAACTGCCTGACGCGATGTCGTAGCCGCCTGCGAGGATGGCCCCATGCGCATTGTGGTTCTGGCAGGCGGCATCGGCGGTGCCCGTTTCCTGCGCGGTCTGAAGCGGGCCGTGCCGGACGCGGACATCACGGTCATCGGCAACACCGGGGACGACATCCACCTCTTCGGGCTGAAGGTCTGCCCGGACCTCGACACGGTGATGTACACGCTCGGCGGCGGCATCAACGAGGAGCAGGGCTGGGGGCGGACCGACGAGACCTTCCACCTCAAGGAGGAGCTCGCGGCGTACGGCGTCGGCCCGGAGTGGTTCGGGCTCGGCGACCGGGACTTCGCCACGCACATCGTGCGGACGCAGATGCTCGGCGCCGGGTTCCCGCTCAGCGCGGTGACCGAGGCGCTCTGCGACCGCTGGCAGCCCGGCGTGCGCCTCATCCCGATGACCGACGACCGCGTGGAGACGCACGTGGCCGTCGAGCTGGAGGGCGAGCGCAAGGCGGTCCACTTCCAGGAGTACTGGGTGCGGCTGCGGGCCTCGGTGCCGGCCGAGGCGGTCGTGCCGGTCGGCGCGGAGCAGGCGAAGCCGGCGCCGGGCGTCCTGGAGGCGATCTCCGAGGCCGACGTGATCCTCTTCCCGCCGTCCAACCCCGTGGTCTCCGTCGGCACCATCCTCGCCGTCCCCGGCATCCGGGAGGCGATCGCCGACGCGGGCGTGCCGGTGATCGGCCTGTCGCCGATCGTCGGGGACGCGCCCGTGCGCGGCATGGCCGACAAGGTGCTGGCGGCCGTCGGCGTGGAGTCCACGGCCCCCGCGGTGGCCGAGCACTACGGCTCGGGCCTGCTGGACGGCTGGCTGGTCGACACGGTCGACGCGGCCTGCGTGGAGCGCGTCGAGGCGGCCGGGATCCGCTGCCGGGCCGTACCGCTGATGATGACCGACGTCGACGCGGCCGCGCGGATGGCGCGGGAGGCGCTGACGCTGGCGGAGGAGGTCCGGGCGGTATGAGCGGCACGGGCTACCGGGTCTGGCCCGTGGCGGGCCTGCCCGAGATCCGCGAGGGCGACGACCTGGCCAAGCTGATCGCGGCCGCCGCACCGGACCTCTCCGACGGCGACGTCCTCCTCGTCACCTCGAAGATCGTCTCCAAGGCGGAGGGCCGGATCGTCGAGGCGACGGACCGGGAGGCCGCGATCGACGCGGAGACGGTGCGCGTGGTGGCCCGGCGCGGCCCCCTGCGCATCGTCGAGAACCGGCAGGGCCTGATCATGGCCGCGGCCGGGGTCGACGCCTCCAACACCCCCGCCGGTACGGTCCTGCTGCTGCCCGAGGACCCGGACGCCTCCGCGCGGGCGATACGCGAGGGCCTGCGCGACGCCCTCGGCGTCGAGGTCGGCGTGATCGTCACCGACACCTTCGGCCGGCCCTGGCGTGCGGGGCTGACCGACGTCGCGATCGGCGCGGCGGGCGTCCGGGTGCTGGACGACCTGCGCGGCGGCACCGACGCGCACGGCAATCCGCTCGGCGCCACGGTCGTCGCCACGGCCGACGAGCTCGCCGCGGCGGGCGACCTGGTCAAGGGCAAGGCGTCCGGCCTCCCGGTGGCCGTGGTCCGCGGGCTGCCGCACGTGGTGGCGGCCGACGACGGCGAGGGCGCGCGGGCGATGGTCCGCGGCGCGCGCGACGACATGTTCCGCCTCGGCACGTCCGAGGCGGTACGCCAGGCGGTGACCCGGCGCCGTACGGTGCGGGCCTTCACGGACGAGCCGGTCGACCCCGGATCCGTACGCCGCGCGGTGGCGGCGGCGCTGACGGCACCGGCCCCGCACCACACCACGCCGTGGCGGTTCGTGCTGCTGGAGTCGCCCGGGTCCCGCACCCGTCTCCTGGACGCCATGCGCGAGGCGTGGATCGCGGACCTGCGCCGCGACGGCAAGGCGGAGGAGTCGATCGCCAAGCGCGTCCGCCGCGGCGACGTCCTGCGCAACGCGCCGTATCTGGTCGTCCCCTGTCTGGTCATGGACGGCTCGCACACCTACGGGGACGCGCGGCGGGACGGCGCGGAGCGGGAGATGTTCGTGGTCGCCGCGGGCGCCGGCGTGCAGAACTTCCTGGTCGCGCTGGCCGGGGAGCGGCTGGGTTCGGCGTGGGTGTCGTCGACGATGTTCTGCCGCGAGGTGGTCCGCGAGGTCCTGGACCTGCCGGCGGACTGGGACCCGATGGGCGCGGTGGCGGTCGGCCACCCGGCGGAGGACCCGCGCCCGCGCCCGGAGCGGGACGCGGACGGTTTCATCGAGGTGCGGTGAGCCTGCGCCTACCCTCATAGGGGCCCGGTTCACTTCCACCCCTGGGATCTCTCGTGGCAGGACGTTTCGCCCCCCGCCCGACTCGTACGACGGTGCGCGGCGGGCATGTCGCCGTGACCGGGGGATCCCCCCGCAGGACACCGGCTGCGGCCCGCGTGCGGACGTGGGTGCCGGAGGGGCCCCTGGACCTCGGGCTGGTCCTCGGGCCGCTGCGACGAGGACCGGGTGATCCGACGTTCCGGGCGCTGCCGGACGGTTCCGTGTGGCGGGCCAGCCTGACGCCGGCGGGTCCGGGGACGCTCCGGGTGACGGGGGGGTCCGACGGGATCCGGGGCGAGGCGTGGGGGCCGGGCGCCGACTGGCTCCTGGACGGGCTGCCGGAGCTGCTCGGTGCCGCCGACGATCCGTCCGCCTTCGTGCCCCGGCACAAACTGCTGGCGCTGACCCGGCACCGGCGTCCGGGACTGCGGCTGACGCGGACCGGGCTGGTGCTGGAGTCGCTGATCCCGTCGATCCTGGAGCAGAAGGTCACGACGGGTGAGGCGTACCGGGCGTGGCGGCTGCTGGTACGGAAGTACGGGGAGCCGGCGCCCGGGCCCGCGCCGGAGCGGATGTCGGTGATGCCGGCGCCGCGGACGTGGGCGCTGATTCCCTCCTGGGAGTGGCACCGGGCCGGGGTCGACGACAAGCGGGCGTCGACGGTTCTGCGGGCGGTGCGGGTCGCCGCGCGGCTGGAGGAGGCGGTGGGGATGCCTCCGGAGGCGGCGCGGGCGCGGTGGGAGCTGGTGCCGGGGATCGGGCCGTGGACGTCGGCGGAGACGGTGCAGCGGAGTCACGGGGCGGTGGACGCGGTGACCGTGGGGGATCTGCATCTGCCGGGGATCGTGGGGTGGGCGCTCGCGGGGGACCGGTATGCGGATGACGCGGTGATGCTGTCGCTGCTGGAGCCGTACGCGGGGCAGCGGCATCGGGCGGCGCGGTTGATTCTGCTGAGCGGGAAGGTGCCGGGGCGGCGGGCGCCGCGGATGCCGTACGGGGACATCGGGCGGCTTTGAGGTTCGGCCGGGCCGGTGTTCGGGGTGCCTCGCGTGGGGGTGGGCCGGGGGTGGGGCTGCGCGGCCCGGTGCGTCATGGGGGCGCCCGCGCGTGAGTGTGGGCCGGGGGGTGTCCGCGCAGCCCGGCGCTTGCGGGGTGCCGTCGCGCCCACCCGTGCCGCCCCAGCGGCACGACTGCCCGCGGTCCACGGAAGGGGTCGGGGCGGGGGTGGCCGCCCGCAGTGGCCGGCGCGTCCGCACCCCGCACCCCCTCCAGCGGGCCGATTCCGCGCCGGTCCGAGGACGGACACCCCCGACCCGGCCCCGCCCCACCCACCGGACAGTGGGCGCTACGCCCGCCCACCCCCCACCGGACCGACGCGCTGCGCCGCAGGCACAAGGCCCGCACCCCCGCCGAAACCGCAGGCGTTACTGGTCCGAGGAGAAGCGGAGGGCGCCCGCTGGGATCGTCGCGTCGCACCAGACGCGGACGCCCTCGCGGAGTTCGTTGCGGGGGCCGATGACCGCGCCGTCGCCTATGACCGTGCCGGTGAGGACCGAGTGTTCGCCCACCCGTGCCCGCGTACCGATCAGCGAGTCCGTGACGACCGCGCCCGGCTCGATCACCGCCCCCGGCAGGATCGTGCTGCCGAAGACGCGCGCGCCCTCCGCCACGAACGCGCCCTCGCCCACCACCGTCCCGCCCGCCAGCTTCGCGTCCGGCGCCACGGTCGCCGTGGGGAGCACCAGCCGGTCCCCGCAGCGCCCGGGCACCGCCGGCGACGGCGCACGGCCCAGCACCAGATCCGCCGAGCCCCGCACGAAGGCCGCCGGCGTCCCGAGGTCCAGCCAGTACGTGGAGTCGACCATCCCCTGCAGATGCGCCCCCGCCTCCAGCAGCCCCGGGAACGTCTCCCGCTCCACCGACACCACCCGCCCCGCCGGGATCGTGTCGATCACCGACCGGCGGAAGACGTACGCCCCCGCGTTGATCTGGTCGGTGACGATCTCCTCCGGCGTCTGCGGCTTCTCCAGGAACGCCCGCACCCGCCCCGACTCGTCCGTCGGCACCAGCCCGTACGCCCGCGGATCCGTCACCTTCGTCAGGTGCAGCGAGACATCCGCTCCGGTCGTCTCGTGCGTCCGCACCAGCGCCCGGATGTCCAGTCCCGTCAGGATGTCCCCGTTGAAGACCAGCACCGGCTCGTCCGGCCCCGAGTGCAGCCGGGACGCGACGTTGCGGATCGCTCCGCCCGTACCGAGCGGCTCCTCCTCCGTCACGTACTCGATGTGCAGCCCGAGGGCCGCCCCGTCGCCGAAGTACGGCTCGAAGACCTCGGCCAGATAGGACGTGGCCAGGACGATGTGCTCGACGCCCGCCGCTCTCGCTCTCGCCAACTGGTGCGTGAGGAAGGGCACCCCGGCCGCCGGGACCATGGGCTTGGGCGTGTGCACCGTGAGCGGCCGCAGCCGCGTGCCCTTGCCGCCGACCAGGAGGATCGCTTCTGTCACCTGTCGTCTCTGCTTCCTGCCGGGACCGGCCGAACTGTCTTTCGGCCGGCCAGTGTATGCAGACCGTCTCCGGCAGGAAGGAGCGCCCGGCCCGCCTCAGCGGCCCTGGTAACGAGCCGCCGTGGAACGCGCGGTGCCGAGCTTCTTGTACAGCTTCCCCCCTGGGCACGAGGTGTTGAAACCGTCCCGGTGACCGGAGATCACATTCAGTCGTACCTTCTTACCTTTTCGGTAGAGATTGCCACCGGCGGACTTCAGATATGTCTTGGCCTTCGGATTCATCCCGTGCAGTCCGAGTTTCCACGCGGCGAGCCGGGCGACGGCCTTCACGGCGGAGGAGGACGGCTTCTTGGACCCGTAGGACCCGATCACCGCGATGCCCGTGGTGTTGGTGTTGAAGCCCATGGTGTGGGCCCCCTTGACCGGCTCCGCCACTCCCCCGGCCCGGCCCTCGTAGATCCTGCCGCACTTGTCGACGAGGAAGTTGTAACCGATGTCCCGCCAGCCCAGGCTCCGCACGTGATAGCGGTAGAACCCGCGGACGAGCGCGGGGGCCTGCGAGCACGCGTAGGTGTTGCCGGAGGCGGTGTGGTGCACGAAGGCCGCCTTGACCTTGCCGGTGTACACGAACCGCTTCCCCCGCAGGCTCTCGTCGGCCCCCCAGCCGCGCCGGGTGACGATGGCGGGGCGCGGCCCGATGTACGGCTTGGCCCGCTGCCGCTCGGTCAGTTCGGCTCCGTTCAGGGTGAGGTGCTCCTGCCGGGTCTGCTCGCCGTTCAGCGCGGGGATCTCCAGGGTGCCGAGCGGCGCGAGTGCGGAGTTGGCCGCGGAGGCGGCGGTCGCCCCGGCGCTCATGACGCCGGTGCGCGGGCCCTCCGGTGCCTCGTCCCCCGGGTCGACGAGCTCGAGCCGCAGCCCGGAGGGCAGCACCGCGTGGTCACCGGCCCCTCCGCCCTCGGGCTCACCGAGCCCGGCCTCACGGACCCCGGACTGACCGACCTCCGACTCATCCACCCCGTTCTCCTCGGCCCCGCCCTCACCGGCCCCGCCCTCACCGGCCCCGCCCTCACCGGCCCCGCCCTCGCCGGGCTCCGGCCGAACCCGGATCTCCACCCCGTCCGACTCCCCCACCCACAGCGGCGCCGTGGCGCCGCGGACCCCGTCCGCGGCGCCCTCCGCGGTGCCCGGATCGGCCGCGTGGTCGGCGTAGTGCGTCTCGACGTCCCGCCAGCCGGACCAGGCGCCGGTGCCGGCCGCCCGGGTGCGGACCTGGACGCGGCCGTGGAGTTCGGCGGCGGGGTCGTCCCAGACGACGCCGAGGAGGGAGAAGGGCCGTACCGCCCGCGGGGCGAGGCCGAGGACGGCGGCGCCGGAGGCACGGTCACGGGCGAGACGTCCCAGGGGCAGCGACTGGGTGCTGCCGGGTACGTCGGGCCGGGCCGTCACCGCTGCGCGCGTGGCCGCTTCCGCCGTCGGCACCGGTCTCGCGTCCGCCGCGGTGGCGGGCGGAGCGAGCGGGAGGGCGAGGGCGGCGGCGCAGGTGACACCGATTGAGGAAGCAAGAATTCCACGCATGCCCCTGAGCTTGGACATAGTCAGACAAATCTGTCCATCGGGAAGTTGACGGCCTGTCGGAGCCCGTTCCCCCGAACCGGTGCCCCCGGCGGGCGGTGCGCACGGACGGGTCCGCGTACGCTTGCGCGGGTGAACGCCACCGACCGCACCCCTGCCGACCTGCTGAGTTCCGCGCTGGCCGCGGACCCGGGACGCCCCCTGGTGACCTTCTACGACGACGCCACGGGCGAACGCGTCGAATTGTCCGTGGCCACCTTCGCCAATTGGGTGGCCAAGACCGCCAACCTCCTCCAGGACGAACTGTCCGTGGAACCCGGCGACCGGGTGGCCCTGCTGCTGCCCGCGCACTGGCAGACGGCGGTCTGGCTGCTGGCGTGCGCGTCGGTGGGCGCGGTCGCGGACATGGCCGGGAACCCGGCGGCGGCGGACGTGGCCGTGAGCGGTCCGGAGCCGGAGTCGCTGGCGGCCGCGCGGGCCTGCTCGGGGTCCAGGATCGCGCTGGCGCTCAGGCCGCTCGGCGGGCGCTTCCCGCAACCGCCGGAGGGCTTCGCCGACTACGCCGTCGAGGTACCGGGGCAGGGCGACCGCTTCGTGCCGTACGCGCCCGTCGACCCCGAGGAGCCGGCGTTGATCGTGGCGGGCCGGGAGTTCACCGGGGCGGAGGTGGTCGAGCGGGCCCGGGCCGAGGCGCCGGAGCTCGGTCTGACCGGGCCGGGCTCGCGGATCCTGTCGGGTCGGCCGTACGACACCTGGGAGGGCCTGAACACGGGCCTGTACGGGCCGCTGGCGACCGGTGGCTCCGTGGTGCTGTGCCGGAACCTGGACCGTCTCGGGGGCGGCGCCCTGGACAAGCGGGTGGAGAGCGAACGGGTGACGGTCATCGCCCGCTGACGGAAGGCGCCGCCGGCGGCCCGCGCCCCCGGGAACCGTCGCCCCACCGACGCGATCACCCCGCCCCCGGCCCCTGCCTCCCACCACCCGCCACCACCCCGCTCACCCGCGGGCCCACATCCCCGTCCACCACCGAACCGGTCCCCCCGCGACACCCCCCGTCCACCACCGAACCGGTCCCCCCGCGACACCCCCCGTCCGCCCCGGCCCCTCCCCCGTCCGGCGCACCACCACCCGCCCCGGACCGCCGTCCCGGGTCATCGTCGTACGCAGCGGCACCACCGCACGCCGTACGCAGTGAGGGATGGACCCGGTCATGAGCGACACCGCAGGCGCGTCCTCCGCGCAGCCGGAGGGCGGCCGTGCCCTCGGCCCGGGGACGGGCTCCTCGGCGAGCGGGCGGGGGCGGGCCCGGCGCCGGCGGCGGCGCTGGGCGCGTGGTACCGGGCTCGCCGGCGCCGTCGTGCTGCTCGCGGCCGCGGGCGCCGGGTGGGCGGTGTACGTGAAGCTGGAGGGGAACATCACCCCGGACGAGGCGGCGGCCGCCGAACTCGCGCGGTTCGAGGAGGAACGGCCCACGTCGCTCGTCAAGGACGCCCGGAACATCCTGCTGATCGGCTCGGACTCGCGCTCCGGGGACGAGAACGCCCGCTACGGGCGGGACGCGGGGACGGAGCGTTCGGACACCGTGATCCTGCTGCACCTGTCGGCGGGCCGGCGCAGCGCCACCGCGGTGTCCGTCCCCCGGGACCTGATGGTGGACGTGCCCGGCTGCCGCCGCCCCGACGGGTCGCGTTCCGAGCCGGTGTTCACGATGTTCAACTCCGCCTTCGCAGTGGGCGGTTCGGCCTGCACCATCCGCACGGTGGAGAAGCTCACGGACATCCGCGTCGACCACCACGTCGTCGTCGACTTCGACGGCTTCAAGGACATGGTCGACGCGGTGGGCGGGGTCGAGGTGTGCCTGCGCGAGCCCGTCGACGACGAGGACGCCGAGCTGAGACTGCCGGCGGGCCGGGTGACGCTGGACGGGGAGCAGGCGCTCGGTTACGTCCGCGCCCGCAAGACCCTGGGCGACGGCAGCGACACCAGCCGTATGGAGCGGCAGCAGCGCTTCCTCGGCGCACTCGTCAACAAGGTGAGCGGCAACGACGTCCTGCTGAACCCGGTGAAGCTGTATCCCGTCCTGGACGCGGCCACCTCCTCGCTCACCACCGATCCGGGACTGGCGAACCTGCGGGGCCTGTACGAACTCGCGCGCGGGCTGCGCGAGATCCCCACGGAACGGGTGCGATTCCTGACCGTCCCCAGGGAGCCGTACGCCGGGGACGTCAATCGTGACCAGCTCGCGCAGCCCGCGGCGGAAGAGCTGTTCACCCGGCTGCGCACGGACGGACCCGTGACGATCGCGCCGGCCGCGCGGGATTCCGCACCGGACGGCGGCCCCGGCGGCGCCTCTCCGGCGCCCACGTTCTCCGGCAACTCCGCCGCCGAGGACCTCTGCGGGTGAGGCGGACTCCGGGACCGGCACAGGACCGGCGCGGAACCCGGCCGGAACAATGGCCCCTTGGTTCGGGAAACGCATGCATTGCCCGCTGTAAGGAATCTGAGAATGCGAGGCCGCCGTCGCCCCGCGGCGAACCGGGCGGTTAATGTGACGGTCCGGTGCGCCGGTGCCCACGAGGTCCCGCCGCGAGGAGGAGCGCGCACCGGGAAGAGCGAGACCGGGCGTCTGGAGGGGAGGACGCACCGCGTGGCCCCGACGGAGGTTTCGGACAATCGTGGACGCGCAAGGCCGTGAGCGGGTGGAGAACGTCGATCCCGCGGACCAGTGGGTGCTGAATCCGCACACCGGCGAATACGAACTGCGACTGCCCCCTTCCGCACCGCAGCCGACCGTCCCGGGCCCGCGCAGGCCCGCCCCGGGCGACACCGCCGACGGCGCGCGGGGCCGTCGTACGGCCGCGCCCGGCCGTGAGGTCCCGCCCCAGCGGCGACGCCGTACGGCGCCCGAGGAACCTGTACCCGGACGGCGCGGACGCAAGCCCGCGAAGAAGAAGAAGTCACGGGGCAGGAAGGTGCTGCTGTGGACCGGCGGCACCCTGGCCTTCGCCGTGCTCGCGACCGGCGTCGGCGGCTACCTCTACCTGGAGCACCTCAACGACAACATCAAGTCCCTCCCGGACGACGGCGCCGGCACCGGTGGCTTCCAGAAGGACAAGGCCATCAACATCCTGCTGATCGGCACCGACAAGCGCACCGGCGCCGGCAACGACGGCTACGGCGACGCGGGCAGCGCCGGCCACGCGGACACCACGATCCTGCTGCACGTCTCCAAGGACCGCTCCAACGCGACCGCGCTCAGCATCCCGCGCGACCTGATCGTCGACATCCCCGACTGCCCGACCACGCAGGAGGACGGGACGGAGAAGATCATCCCCGGCTCCGTCGGCGTCCGGTTCAACACGAGCCTCGGCCAGGACGGCCGTACGCCCAGCTGCACCATGCGGACCGTCACCGAGCTGACCGGCGTCACCCCCGACAACTTCATGGTGGCCGACTTCAACGCGGTCAAGACGCTGACCACGGCCGTCGACGGGGTCGAGGTCTGCCTGGCCAAGGACATCGACGACCCGGACTCGCACCTGAAGCTGTCGGCGGGCACGCACACCATCGAGGGCGAGCAGGCGCTGGCCTTCGTGCGCACCCGGCACTCGGTGGGCTTCGGCGGCGACCTCAGCCGGATCGAGATCCAGCAGCAGTTCCTCAGCGCGCTGATGCGCAAGCTGAAGTCGAACGACACGCTCACCAGCCCGTCCAAGATGCTGAAGCTCGCCGAGGCGGGCACCGAGGCGCTGACCGTCGACTCCCAGCTGAACAGCATCGGCAAGCTGAAGGACCTCGGTCTGGAGCTGGGCAAGCTCGACACCAAGAACCTGACCTTCGCCACGGTGCCGGTGGACGACAACCCGGCCGAGAAGGTCAAGGCGACGGTCGTCCTCAGGGAGACGCCCGCCCGGCAGGTCTTCGAGATGATCAAGAACGACGTCTCCTTCACCGAGGTCGAGAAGAAGGAGAAGGCGGAGAAGAAGAAGGAGGCCGCCGCGGTCGCCGCCCGCCTCGAGGGCCCCAAGTCCGACGCCTCCGAGGTCCGCGTCCGCATCCTCAACGGCGGCGCCCCCGCCGACAGCGCCCAGCAGGAACTCAACTACCTCCAGATCAAGGCCGGCGTCACCAAGTCCGAGAACGCCGGCAACGCACCCGAGGACGTCAAGAAGACCACCCTCGAGTACGACCCCGACCAGGCCGACCAGGCCCGCCGCCTCGCCGACATCCTCGGCCTGTCCGGATCCGCCATGAAACCCGGCGAAAGCGTCATCAACTCCCAGGGCCTGCCCGCCATGACCCTCACCCTCGGCAAGGACTTCAAGGGCGCCGGGGTCAAACTCGACGCCACGTCCGCGGAGGCTCCGGAGGGCGTCCAGAAGTCCACGGCGGACAAGGTCCAGTGCGCCAAGTGACCTGAGCGGCCCGTCACGCGTCCTACAGGACGAGCCTGTTACGGCCCGGGGGCAACCGGTCCACCGGCACGGTCGTACAGCCATGGGGGACAGTGCGTGTCCGACTGCGCGGAGGAGCCGGGCGCGGGCACGTCCGCGGGAGCGAGGGCGGGGAGAAGGGCATGACACACAGCGGTGTGCGGGGAGAGGGAGCGCGGGCGGACGCGGTCCGGCCCGACGGGGACGGCGCGTTCGACGGGGACGGCGGGGCCAGCGGGAGCGGCGGGGCAGGCACGGGGCGCGGTCACGGCAGACGGCCCCGGCGGCGGCACCGCGTGCTCAGATGGTCCGCGGTCACGCTGTCGGTCCTGATACTCGGCACGGCCGGCGCCGGATACCTCTACTACCGGCACCTGAACGGCAACATCGAGAAGGGCGAGCGCAGCAGCGGCGACTCCAAGGCCCGCAGGACCGGGCCGAACGCCGCCGGCCAGACCCCCCTGAACATCCTGCTGATCGGCTCCGACAGCCGCGCCTCCGACGCGAACGTGGCGCTGGGCGGCGGCAAGGACCACCGCGACAGCGTGCCGCTGGGCGACGTGCAGATGCTGATCCACCTGGCGGCGGACCGCAGGAGCGCCGCGGTGGTGAGCATCCCGCGGGACACCCGGGTCGACATCCCCGAGTGCACCGACCCGAAGACCGGTACGGCCTATCCGGCGACCGAGACGATCATCAACGAGTCGCTCGGCCGCGGCGGAGCCGGCTGCACCCTGGCCACCTGGGAGAACCTCACCGGCGTCTACATCGACCACTGGATGACCATCGACTTCGCGGGCGTGGTGCGGATGGCCGACGCCATCGGCGGGGTCGAGGTCTGCGTGAACCAGAACGTGTGGGACCGCCCGTTGCCCGGGGTGCCCGGCGGCTCGGGGCTGAAGATGAGGGCCGGGTCGAAGAAGGTCGAGGGCGAACAGGCGCTGCAGTGGCTGCGCACCCGCCACGCCTGGGGCAGCGACGTGCTGCGGACCCGGGCGCAGCGCATGTACATGAACTCGGCGATGCGCACCCTGCGGGACCAGAACGTCTTCACCGACACCGGCAGGCTGATGGACCTGGCCGAGGCGGCCACGAAGTCCCTGGTGGTGTCCGAGGAGATCGGCACGGTCAAGAAGCTGTTCGACCTCGGTACGCAGCTCAAGACGGTTCCCTCGAACCGCATCACCATGACGACGATGCCCACCGTCGCGGACCCCGAGAACGCGAACCACCTGCTTCCGGCCGGTGACGACGCCGAGCGGATGTGGGCGATGCTCCGCGACGACGTGCCCTTCGACGACAACGGCGGCAAGGACGGCGGCGGGAGCACCGCCGGCGGCTCCGCGAAGGCCTCCGCGGAGCCGCCGGGCGACTCGGCCTCCGAGGCCGCCGAGACCTCCGAAGCCGCCGAAGCCGCCGGCATCGACGTCCTGGTGCGGAACGCCACCCGGTCCACCACGCTCGGACCGGTCGACGGCCGTGCGCGCGCCGTCGCCCGGACGTTGGCGGAACAGGGATTCGGCAGGGCGAGGGCGGACACCTCGGCGGCGCTCTCCGGGCAGCGCACCGTCGTCCGTTATCCGGGCGACGAGTCGGCCGAGGACGCCCGCCGGGTCGCCGAGGCGCTGGGCATTCCGGCGAGCGCGACGCGCAAGTCGACGGATGTGACCGGGGTCACGGTCGACGTCGGAGCGGACTGGCGGTCGGGCGCGTTGTACCCGCGGCAGAGGAAGCCGGAGGCAGGGGACCTGCCCGACAGCAGCGACGCCCTGAACGGATCGGAGACGGGCGCATGCATGGACGTGTACAAGCCCTACCGATGGTAGGAAGTCGGTATATACGAGCACTTGCGCCGGGAGTGGGAACGTCGGATACGTCACCTGTACCGTTCGACGCTCAACTTGGCAGATAGTGTGAGCACCCCCGTGCCCCCGCCATGAGGTCCGCTCTGGCGCAGTGCACTTGCTGACCTTTACCGTGCGCCTTCGGAGCAGGCGCCGCGTGGCCCTGACGGAGGATGGGAAAACCGTGGACGCGCAAGGACGTGGGCGGGCAGACGACGTCGATCCCGCAGACCAGTGGGTACTGAATCCGCGTACCGGCGAATACGAACTGCGCCTGCCCAACGGCGCACCGGAGCCGGCCGTTCCGGGCCCGCGCAGGTCCGCCCGCCGTGACACCGCCGACGGTGCGCGGGGCCGTCGTACGGCCGCGCCCGGCCGTGAGGTCCCGCCCCAGCGGCGACGCCGTACGGCGCCCGAGGAACCTGTACCCGGACGGCGCGGACGTAAGCCCGCGAAGAAGAAGTCACGGGGCAGGAAGGTGCTGCTGTGGACCAGCGGCACCCTGGCCTTCGCCGTGCTCGCGACCGGCGTCGGCGGCTACCTCTACCTCAAGCACCTCGAGGGCAACGTCACGACGACCGACGTGGGCAACGCGGGCAGCAGCAGCTTCAAGAAGGACGAGGCCTTCAACATCCTCATCATCGGCACCGACAAGCGCACCGGTGCGGGCAACGAGGGCTACGGCGACGCGGGCAGCGCCGGCCACGCGGACACCACGATCCTGCTGCACGTCTCCGAGGACCGCTCCAACGCGACCGCGCTCAGCATCCCGCGCGACATGATCGTCGACATCCCCGACTGCCCGACCACGCAGGAGGACGGGACGGAGAAGATCGTCCCCGGCTCCGTCGGCGTCCGGTTCAACACGAGCCTCGGCCAGGACGGCCGGGACGCCGGCTGCACCATGCGCACGGTGAAGGAGGCGACCGGCATCCAGCCCCACCACTTCATGATGGCCGACTTCAACGCGGTCAAGACGCTGACCACGGCGGTCGGCGGGGTGAAGGTCTGCGTGGAGCACGCCGTCGACGACCCGAAGTCCCATCTGAAGCTGCCCGCGGGCGAGTCCGAGATCGAGGGCGAGCAGGCCCTGGCCTTCCTCCGCACCCGGCATTCCTTCGGCAACGAGGGCGACCTGGACCGCATCAAGGTGCAGCAGCAGTTCCTGGGCTCCCTGATGCGGCAGATGTCCTCCAGCGACACCCTCACCAGCCCCACCAAGCTGGTCGGTCTGGCCGAGGCCGCGACCAAGGCGCTCACCGTGGACAGCGCCATCGGCACGGTGGGCACGCTCAAGGACATCGCCCTGGAGCTGAAGAAGGTGCCGCCGAAGAACATCACGTTCCTGACGGTGCCGGTGGTCGACAACCCGGCCGAGAAGGTCAAGGCGACGGTCGTCCCCAACGAGACGCAGGCGCCCCGGGTCTTCGAGATGATCGCGAACGACGTCTCCTTCACCGAGGTCGAGAAGAAGGAGAAGGCGGAGAAGAAGAAGGAGGCCGCCGCGGTCGCCGCCCGTCTGAAGGGCCCCAAGTCCGACGCCTCCGAGGTCCGCGTCCGCATCCTCAACGGCGGCGCCCCCGCCGACAGCGCCCAGCAGGAACTCAACTACCTCCAGATCAAGGCCGGCGTCACCAAGTCCGAGAACGCCGGCAACGCACCCGAGGACGTCAAGAAGACCACCCTCGAGTACGACCCCGACCAGGCCGACCAGGCCCGCCGCCTCGCCGACATCCTCGGCCTGTCCGGATCCGCCATGAAACCCGGCGAAAGCGTCATCAACTCCCAGGGCCTGCCCGCCATGACCCTCACCCTCGGCAAGGACTTCAAGGGCGCCGGGGTCAAACTCGACGCCACGTCGATCGAGACGCCCGAGGTGGAGAAGTCCACGGCCGACAAAGTTCAGTGCGCCAGTTGAGGCGGTAGCGCAACCTCACGGGCCCGTCGTCTGTCTCCAGGACGTACGACGGGCCCGTGCCGTGGGCGCCAGGGGCGTTGGAGCCTGTCCGTCGTGATCCGCCGGGCAGGCCCCAAGGGCTGGGGAGGACGTGGAAGTTGACGCAGGACATGGTGCAGGAGGCCGTACCGGCCGCCGAGGACGAAGCCGCCCGCGAGGACGGGAGCGGCGAGGGCCCGGGTGACGGGCGCAGAGCGCCGCGCAAGCACCGGGTGCTCCGCTGGTCGGCGATGGTGCTGGCGGTGCTGATAACGGGCGCGGCCGGCGCCGGTTACCTCTACTACCGGCACCTCAACGCCAACATCGAGCAGCAGGAGCTCAACCTCGGTGACACGAAGGTCCCGGAGCCGACGCCGAACGCCGCGGGCCAGACCCCGCTGAACATCCTGCTCATCGGCTCCGACGCGCGGGACAGCAAGGAGAACCAGGAACTCGGCGGCGCCCGGGAGACGTTCGGCTCCACCCCGCTGGCGGACGTCCAGATGCTGGTGCACCTGTCCGCCGACCGCAGCAACATGTCGGTCGTCAGCATGCCGCGGGACACCCTCGTGCAGATCCCGAAGTGCACCGACCCCGACGACGGCACGGTGTACCCGGCGAGCGACGGCCGGGTGATGACCAACCAGAGCCTCGGCCACGGCGGTCCGGGCTGCACGGTCGCCACCTGGCAGGAGCTCACCGGCATCCACATCGACCACTTCCTCATGGTCGACTTCGCGGGTGTCGTGTCGATGGCGGACGCCGTCGGCGGTGTCCCGGTGTGCGTCGACGCCAACATCCACTCGCGCGACGGCCAGGGCCACGGTTCCGGCCTGAAGCTGGAGAAGGGCACCCACCCGGTCAAGGGCGAGCAGGCCCTGCAGTGGCTGCGCACCCGTTACGGCTTCGAGGACGGCAGCGACCTGGCCCGGGCCAAGGCCCAGCACATGTACATGAACTCGATGGTCCGGGAGCTGCGCGAGAACGCCACCCTGAGCAACCCGAACAAGCTGCGCAGGCTCGCCGAGAAGGCCACCGAGGCGCTCACGGTCGACCCGGGCCTGGACTCGGTCAAGAAGCTCTACGACCTCAGCACCGAGCTGCGGAAGGTGGAGCCGAAGCGCATCACCATGACCACCATGCCGAACCGGTACGTGGGCGCCCGGGTGGAGCCCACGGAGGACGCCGAGCAGCTCTTCCGGCTGGTGCGCGAGGACATCTCCCTGGACGGCGAGGACACGAAGGAGAAGACCGCCCCGGCGCAGGAGGACCGGACCCCGGACGACCCGGCGGCCGAGGACGCCGAGATCGCGGTCCTGGTGCGGAACGGCACCCGCACCGACACGCTGGGCGCGGTGCGCGAACGGGCCGGCGAGGTGGCGGAGCTGCTCGTGGACAAGGGGTTCGCCAAGGCGGTCGCCGACCCGGGCGGGTCCCCGAGCGAGAAGACGACCGTCGTCCGCTACCCGAGCGCGGACCTGGAGGGCGACGCCGAGGCGGTCGCCGAGGCCCTGGGGCTCGAGCCGGACGCGGTGCGCAGGTCGACCGACGTCTCCGGGGTCACGCTCGTGGTGGGCGCGGACTGGCGCGAGGGCACCACGTACCGGGCCCCGGAGGAGGACGACGAGGTCCCGGAGACCGCCGAGGCGCTCAACGGCGCGGACGACGGGGCCTGCATGAAGGTGAACCCCGCCTTCACCTGGTGAGAACGGCGACGGGCCCCTCTCCGCGGGGGAGAGGGGCCCGTGGTGGCGTCCGGTCAGTGCGAGGCGGCGTCCGCGCGGACCGCGGGGCGGCGGCTCGCGATCACCTTGCGCGCCAGCGACTTCGGGCTGGTCAGGAAGCCCCAGCCCCACGACATGTGCATGGTGGCCAGCGCCACCGGGATCTGCAGCCGCGCCTTGAGCGGCAGTCCCCGGCCGGCCGGGACGGATCCCAGCGCGATCGCCGCGAGGTAACCGCCGGGCACCACGAAGCCCCACGGCGTCAGCGCGGCGCCCACCACGGTCCCGGCCGCGATCGCGCACACCGCGGCCGGCGGGGCCAGGTAGCGCAGGTTGATGGAACCGGAGTGGTAGCGGGCCACGACGTGCCGCCAGCGGCCGTAGTCCTTGTACTGCTTGGCCAGCGCCCGCACGCTCGGCCGGGGCCGGTACGACACCTTCAGCTCCGGCGAGAACCAGATCAGCCCGCCGGCCTCACGTATGCGGAAGTTCAGCTCCCAGTCCTGGGCGCGGATGAACTCCACGTTGTACCCGCCCTGCTGCTCCAGCGCCTCGCGCCGGAACACCCCCAGGTAGACCGTCTCGGCGGCGCCCGCCCGGCCGCCGGTGTGGAACGCGGCGTTGCCCACACCTATCTTCGAGGTCATCGCGGCCGCGACGGCGTGCTCCCAGTCGTTCTCCCCCTCGGCGTGCATGATGCCGCCGACGTTCTGCGCGCCGGTCTCCTCCAGGAGCCGCACGGCGGTCGCGATGTAGTTCGGGGAGAGCATCCCGTGCCCGTCGACGCGGACCACGACCGGATGGCGCGAGGCCTTGATCGCCGCGTTGAGGGCGGCCGGGGTGCGGCCGGTCGGATTGGGCACGGTGTGCACCCTCGGGTCCTCGGCCACGAGCTCGGCGGCGATCTCGTCCGTGCGGTCCGTGGACGGACCGAGGGCGATCACGACCTCCATCTCGCCGGCGTACTCCTGGGCGAGGATCGCGCGGACGGCGCCGCGCAGATGCCGCTCCTCGTTGAGGACGGGCATGATCACGGAAACGGCGG
Source organism: Streptomyces sp. NPDC000348 (assembly GCF_042898795.1). Lineage (NCBI taxonomy): Bacteria > Bacillati > Actinomycetota > Actinomycetes > Kitasatosporales > Streptomycetaceae > Streptomyces > Streptomyces sp. NPDC000348. Next base: position 100,814 of record NZ_JBIAZD010000021.1, on the reverse strand, counting down.
GGAGCCGCACGTCGGGATTGGCGTTCATAGGGGGCTCACGTTACCGCGAACGGATGACACCGACGCGCGCGCCGGGGGCGATGCGCCGGGCCGCAGATCGTATCGGCCTACCGTGCTCACGGTCCCACGCACGGCCGTCGTCCGGAGGTGTCCCCCTTGCCCACGCCGCCGCGGTCCTCCCGGCCCCGCACCGCACCGCAGCGTCCCCCGCGGCCGCCCCGCAGGAGCCCGCGGCCGCCCGTACCACCGCGGGGGAGGCCGCGCTGGGTCGTGCGCACCGTCACCACGCTGTCGGTCGTGGTGCTCGCCTGCGCCGGGATCGGGCACGCGGTGATGAGCGGCCTCGACGAGGACATCGCCCGGGTCGACCCGTTCCGCGACATGAAGAACCGGCCGGAGGCCGGTCACGGCATGAACATCCTGCTGGTCGGCACCGACGGCCGGGAGAGGATCGGCGCCCGGGAGCGGAAGAGGTACCGGCTCGGCGGGGCGCCCTGCCACTGCACCGACACGATCATGATCGTGCACGTCTCGGAGGACCGGGACCGCGCCAGCGTGGTCGGCCTGCCCCGCGACTCGTACGCCGTGACGCCCCCGCACACCGACCGCGTGAGCGGCGAGCGGCACAAGGGGCACCCGGTCAGGCTGAACGCGGCGTACGCCGAGGGCGGGCCGCGGCTGACCGTGCGCACGGTCGAGAGGATGACCCGGGTGAAGATCGACCACTACCTTGAGGTCGACTTCACCAGTTTCATGAAGACCGTGGACGTGGTCGGCGGCGTGGAGATCTGCACCGGCGAGCCGCTGAAGGACAGTCACACCGGACTCGACCTGCCGGCCGGCCGGCACACCCTCGGAGGCGGCCGGGCCCTGCAGTACGTCCGGGCCCGGCACGTCGACGGCGCCGCCGACCTCAGCCGGATGAGGCGCCAGCAGCGCTTCATGGCGGCCCTGGTGGACCGGGTCACCTCCTCCGGGATCCTGCTGAACCCGCTGAGGTTCCGGGACGTGACCCGGGCGGTGCTCGGCTCGGTCCGCGCCGACGAGGGCTTCGGCACCGGTGAACTCCTGGACCTCGGCCGGGCGATGCGGAACTTCTCGCCCTCCTCCTCCGAGTTCACCACCGTGCCGATCGCGCGGACGGGGTACGCCGTGAAGGGCATCGGCTCGACGCTGAAGTGGGACCCCGAGAAGTCCGGGCGCATCTTCGACGCGCTGCGCAGGGACGAGCCGCTCTCCGCGCACCGCACCCCCGGCGCGGCGCTCCGCGTCCCGGTGGATCCCCGGCAGATCCGCGTCCAGGTCGAGAACGGCACCCGCACCGCGGGCCTCGGCCGGCGGGTGGACGCCGCGCTGGCGGCGACCGGCTTCGCCACCACCCGCGCCCCGGTCAACGCGGCGGAGCAGGACGTGAAACGGACGGTCGTCTCCTACGACCCCCGCTGGGACCGCTCCGCGAAGTCCCTCGCGACGGCCCTTCCCGGCAGCGAGCTGCGCGCGGTGAGGGGCCAGGGCGCCACGCTGAAGGTGATCGCGGGCTCCGATTTCGAGAAGGTCCGCAAGGTGCGGGCGCAGGACCCGGGGCAGGGCGAGTTCGGGGTGGTGCGGGGCGACGAGGTGGGCTGCTCCTGACCCGCGCCCGGGTCCTGTCGTCGGACTCCCGCCGACCGCCCGGAGGGCGGGCCGCACGGCGTCGGGTGCGTGCTCCCGGCGTGCCGGGCCCCGACCCTCGTACCGGATGCACTCGGGTCGGGGCCCGGTGCGGCGAGAGCGCGTGCACGGCGTCGCGCGGCAGACGGGAGTCCGACGACAGGGCCTAGTCCTCGAAGCCCTCGGCGGCCCGCTTCTCCCGCAGTTCCATGATCGCCCGGCGGCGGGCCAGACGGTGGGTGCGGCGGATCTGGGCCTCCTGGTGGCGGCGCCTGTCCCGCTCGGTCTCCGGTATCACCGGCGGCACCCGGCGCGGCCTGCCGTCGGCGTCGACGGCCGCGAAGACGAGGTAGGCCGAGCCGACCTGGGTGGACGGCGTGGACTCGTTCCAGCGCTCGGCCAGCACCCGCACCCCGACCTCCATGGAGGACCGCCCCGTCCAGTTGACCTGGGCCTTCACATGGACCAGGTCACCGACGCGGACCGGCTCCAGAAAGGCCATCTCGTCCATGGAGGCCGTGACGGCGGGCCCCCCGGAGTGCCGTCCGGCGACGGCGCCCGCGGCGTCGTCGACCAGCTTCATGATCACCCCGCCGTGCACCGTGCCCAGGAGGTTGGTGTCGTTGTGGGTCATGATGTGGCTGAGGGTCGTCCGGGACGCCGAGGTGGGCTTGCCCGGGATGTCCGGACTCTCCACGCTTGCGGCAGGGGCCTGTTCTGTCATGGCCTCCACCTTATGCCGAGGTCGCGCCTGCGGAATTTGTGTCAGCTTCGCAACAGCGGTGACCTGATTTTCCGACGTCCCTTGTATGGCGCACAGCAGGGACCTGCACACTGTCTTCCATGACTGATTGGCCCGAGGCACGGCCCGACGACAACCGCGGCGGACGCTACGGACGCGGCAGCGCGAGCGCACAGCCCGAGGGCGCCCGCGTCATGCGGCAGGTCCGCCGCGGCCCGGCGGCCCCTCCCGGGCAGGGCGCGCACGGCGGCGTCCCGCAGCAGCCGTCGTACGTGGACGGCCACGGCAGCGGCGGCTACGACAGCGGCTACAACACCGGCCAGGTCTACGGCACGCCCGGCGGCGGCGGACCCGCCGGGCCGGGCGGTGCCGGCCACGGCCCGCAGCGCCCCGCGCCGGACTGGCGCCGCCGCATCAAGTGGACGGCGATCACCGTGGGGACGGTGCTGGTCGTGACGACCGTCGGCACGTACTTCTGGGCCGACTCCAAGCTCAACCGCGAGGTCGACCTGTCGAAGGTGATCGAGCGGCCCGAGAAGGGCGAGGGCACCAACTACCTCATCGTCGGCTCCGACAGCCGCGAGGGCATGACCGACGAGGACAAGAAGAAGCTCCACACCGGGTCCGCCGACGGCAAGCGCACGGACTCGATGATGATCCTGCACACCGGCGACAACGGCCCCACCCTGATCTCGCTGCCCCGGGACTCCAACGTCGAGATCCCGTCCTTCGTGGGCTCCGAGTCGGGCAAGACCTACCAGGGGACCGGCCGGCAGGTGAAGCTCAACGCCGCCTACGCCGAGGACGGGCCCGAACTGCTGGTCCGCACGGTCGAGTTCAACACCGGCCTGCACATCGACCACTACGTGGAGATCGGCTTCGCCGGCTTCGCGAACATCGTGGACGCGGTCGGCGGCGTCGAGATGGACATCCCGCAGGACATCAAGGACACCAAGTCCGGCGCCGACCTCAAGAAGGGCAAGCAGACCCTGAACGGCGAGGAGGCCCTCGCCTTCGTCCGCACCCGCTACGCGCTGGCCGGCTCCGACCTGGACCGCACGAAGAACCAGCAGAAGTTCCTCTCCGCCCTCGCCAACCAGGTGGCCACGCCGGGCACGGTCCTCAACCCCTTCACGCTCTACCCGACCATGGGCGCCGGCCTGGACTCCCTGATCGTCGACAAGGACATGGGCCTGTTCGACCTCGCCGACATGTTCTGGTCGATGAAGGGCGTCAGCGGCGGCGAGGGCACGTCCATGAACATGCCGATCGCGGGCTCCACCGGCGGCAACCTGCTCTGGGACAAGGCGAAGGTGAAGCAGCTGGTGAGCGAGCTGAACAAGGACGAAAAGGTCACCGTCAAGGGCAACTGAACCGGTCGTGGGCACCCCGCGGGGTGCCCACACCTGCGTCCGGAGGCGTCACATCGTGGCGCCCGCCATGGCGCGGCACATCTCGGAGCAGCGGCGACAGGACTCGGCGCAGCGCGTCATCCTCTCGTCGTCCGGCATGGACATGCACGCCTCGGCGCACATGTCGCAGGCCTGCGCGCACATCATGCACATCTCGTTCGCCAGCGGCGAGCGGCGCATCATCATGTCCGCGCACATGCGGGTCATCTCCGAACAGTCCATGAGCGCCCGCATGATCCGCATCTGGGCCTGGCCGCCCATCTGCAGACAGGAGCTCATGGTCTCCTCGCACACACCGTGGCAGGCCATGCACGCCTGGACGCAGTCCTGCATCTCCTTGCTCATCGGTTCCATGGTCGGCTGCTGCTGGGTCATGGTTCCTCCCGGGGGACGGCGGGGACCGCTTCCCGGCCCTCGCCCCTCCGTCCTACGCCCCCGGCCCCATGAGCACCACAGGAGACGGGACAACCCGCCGCCCCGCTCCACTGTCGGGCAGGACACACGGGATGCCTGCGTGGAACCTCCGGCAGCGGCAAAAAGAGGTGGGGCGCGGCCGGAGCGCACCGGCCACGCCACGGGGGCGGGACGAGCGGCCAAGGGGAGGAGAGCACACGTGACACCACAGGCGGAGCGACAGCGGCTGCGCAGACGGCTGGAGCGGCTCATCGGCATCGCCGCGACCGAGGGCAACGAACTGGTGCCGCTGCGCAACGGCGACCAGATCTTCCCCGCGATGCTGGAGGCGATCCGCGCCGCGGAGCACACCGTCGACATGATGACGTTCGTGTACTGGCGCGGCGACATAGCGCGGGAGTTCGCCGACGCCCTGGCCGAGCGGGCGCGCTCGGGGGTCCGGGTGCGGCTGCTGCTGGACGGCTTCGGCGCCAAGGAGATCGAGCCGGACCTGCTGGACGCCATGGACGACGCCGGCGTCCAGGTGGCCTGGTTCCGCAAGCCCACCCGGCTGTCGCCGATGCGGCAGAACCACCGCTGCCACCGCAAGGTCCTGGTGACCGACGAGCACACCGCCTTCACCGGGGGCGTCGGCATCGCCGAGGAGTGGTGCGGCGACGCCCGCGGACCCGACGAGTGGCGCGACACCCACGTACGGGTCCGGGGTCCCGCCGTGGACGGGATCGCCGCGGCCTTCGCCCAGAACTGGGCCGAGTGCCACGACGACCTGTACGACGAGCACGACCGCTTCACCGCGCAGGAGCAGCCGGGGCGGGCCACGGTCCAGGTCGTGCGGGGCTCGGCGAGCTTCGGCTGGCAGGACATGCAGACGCTGCTGCGCGTCGTGATCACCTCGGCGCGGGAGCGCTTCCGGCTGTCCACCGCCTACTTCGCCCCGGACGCCTACTTCATCGACCTCCTGGCCGACGCCGCCCGCCGGGGGGTGCGGGTCGAGATCCTGCTGCCCGGCCCGTACACCGACCAGCGGGCCTGCCTGCTGGCCGGACGGCAGCACTACCAGACCCTGGTCGATGCGGGCGTGGACGTGCGGGAGTACCAGCCGACCATGCTGCACACGAAGATCATCACCGTGGACGGCGTCTGCTCCCTCATCGGCTCCACCAACTTCAACCGCCGCTCCCTGGAGCACGACGAGGAGGTCATGCTGGCCGTCCTCGACGAGGACTTCACCGCCGCGCTGGACGCCGACTTCGACGCCGACCGCAAGCTGAGCGAGCCCATCGACCCGGAACGCTGGCGGCGCCGCCCCCTGACCGCACGCCTCGCCGAGGCCTCGGTCACCCCGATCCGCCGCTTCCTGTGACGGCGCGCGGCGGCCGGGAGGAACGAAGGGCGCCCGGCCCGCGGACGCCCTTCACCCGTCGGCCCGCCGGCCGTTACGGCAGGTTCCTGGCCATCACGATCCGCTGGACCTGGTTCGTGCCCTCATAAATCTGGGTGATCTTGGCGTCGCGCATCATGCGCTCGACCGGGTAGTCGCGGGTGTAGCCGTAGCCGCCGAGGAGCTGGACGGCGTCGGTGGTGACCTCCATGGCGACGTCGGAGGCGAAGCACTTGGCGGCGGCGCCCTGGAAGGTGAGGTCGCTGTCGCCGCGCTCGGACTTGGCGGCGGCCGCGTAGGTGAGCTGGCGGGCGGCCTCGATCTTCATGGCCATGTCGGCGAGCATGAACTGGACGCCCTGGAAGTCGGCGATCGGCTTGCCGAACTGCTTGCGCTCGGTGACGTAGCCCTTGGCGTAGTCGAGGGCGCCCTGGGCGATGCCGAGGGCCTGGGCGGCGATGGTGATGCGGGTGTGGTCCAGCGTCCTCATCGCGGTGGCGAAGCCGGTGCCCTCCTCGCCGATCATGCGGTCGGCGGGGATGCGGACGTTGTCGAGGTAGACCTCGCGGGTCGGGGAGCCCTTGATGCCGAGCTTCTTCTCCGGGGCGCCGAAGGAGACGCCTTCGTCGGACTTCTCCACGACGAAGGCGGAGATGCCCTTGGAGCGCTTGGTGGGGTCGGTGACCGCCATCACCGTGTAGTACTCGGACTCGCCGGCGTTGGTGATCCAGCGCTTCACGCCGTTGAGGACCCAGGTGTCGCCGTCGCGGACCGCCCGGGTCTTCATGCCGGCCGCGTCGGAGCCGGCGTCGGGCTCGGACAGGCAGTACGAGAACATGCCGTCGCCCTTGGCGAGCGGGGTCAGGTACTTCTTCTTCAGCGCCTCGGAGCCGGAGAGGATCACCGGCAGCGAGCCCAGCTTGTTGACGGCCGGGATGAGGGAGGAGGAGGCGCAGACGCGGGCCACCTCCTCGATCACGATCACCGTGGCGAGGGCGTCCGCGCCGGCGCCGCCGTACTCCTCGGGGACGTGGACGGCGTGCAGGTCGTTCGCGGTCAGCGCGTCCAGGGCCTCCCGGGGGAAGCGGGCCTCCTCGTCGACCGCGGCGGCGTACGGCGCGATCTTCGCCTCGGCCAGCGCGCGGACGGCGTCACGGAGCATGTCGTGCTCCTCGGACGGGCGGTACAGGTCGAAGTCAGCCGATCCGGCCAAGGTCTCTCACGCTCCAAAACGCTGCGATGCTGGTCACGCTAACTACCGTTAAGTAACTCAAATTTTATGCCTTCACCGGCGTTCGTGGATAGGTGAGCTGGGTGACAGCCCGCCGGTGGCGGCCCCGGGCCCCCGGTTATGCTCAGGCCCGCACTGCATGCCGCACATCCCCTGGAGCACTCATGGCCCTCAAGATCACCGTGATCGGCACCGGTTATCTCGGTGCGACCCACGCGGCGGCCATGGCGGAGCTGGGGTTCGAGGTGCTGGGCCTCGATGTCGTACCGGAGAAGATCGACAAGCTCCGGCGCGGTGAGGTCCCGATGTACGAGCCGGGACTCGAGGAGCTGCTGCGCAGGCACGTGGCCGGGATCGAGGGGTCCAGCGGACGGCTGCGGTTCACGATGGACTGGGCCGAGGCCGGCGAGTTCGGCGACGTCCACTTCGTGTGCGTGAACACCCCGCAGCGGCACGGCGAGTACGCCTGCGACATGTCGTACGTCGACTCCGCGATCGCCTCGCTCGCACCGCACCTGAAGGGTCCCGCGCTGGTCGTGGGCAAGTCGACGGTGCCCGTCGGCTCGGCCGACCGGCTGGCCGCCTACCTGGCCGAGCACGCCCCGGCCGGGGAGGACGCGGAACTGGCGTGGAACCCGGAGTTCCTGCGCGAGGGCTTCGCCGTCGAGGACACCCTGCACCCGGACCGGCTGGTGGTGGGCGTGCGCAGCGAGCGGGCGGAGAAGGTGCTGCGGGAGGTGTACGCCACGCCGATCGAGGAGGGCTCGCCGTTCGTGGTGACCGACTTCGCGACCGCGGAGCTGGTGAAGACCTCGGCGAACTCCTTCCTGGCCACCAAGATCTCGTTCATCAACGCGATGGCCGAGGTGTGCGAGGCCGCGGACGGTGACGTCGCCAAGCTGGCGGAGGCCATCGGCTACGACGACCGGATCGGCGCGAAGTTCCTGCGGGCCGGGATCGGTTTCGGCGGCGGCTGCCTGCCGAAGGACATCCGGGCGTTCATGGCGCGCGCCGGTGAGCTGGGCGCGGACCAGGCGCTGACGTTCCTGCGGGAGATCGACTCGATCAACATGCGGCAGCGCGGCCGGATGGTGGAGCTGACGAGACAGGCGCTGGGCGGCGGGTCGTTCCTGGGCAGGCGGGTGGCGGTGCTCGGCGCGACCTTCAAGCCGGACTCGGACGACGTCCGGGACTCGCCGGCGCTGAACGTGGCCGGCCAGATCCACCTCCAGGGCGGCCAGGTCACGGTGTACGACCCGAAGGGCATGGACAACGCCCGCAGCCTCTTCCCGACCCTGGGGTACGCCGACTCGGCGCTGGAGGCGGTGCGCGGCGCGGACGTCGTGCTGCACCTGACGGAGTGGCGGGAGTTCCGCGAGCTGGACGCGGCGGCGCTGGGCGAGGTGGCGGCACAGCGGCTGGTCCTCGACGGGCGCAACGCGCTCGACCCGGAGGTGTGGCGGCGGGCCGGCTGGCGCTACCGCGCGATGGGGCGCCCCACCGCCTGACGGAACGAATGACGCCGGTTCGGCCGAGGCTCAGTCGGCCGAACCGGCGTCCTGCTGCATTCTGCCCCACCGGGCGCGGGCGCGGTGCGGCTACGCCCCCTTCGCCCGGTACCGGCGCATCTTCGCGCGCGCCCCGCACACCTGCATCGAGCACCAGCGGCCGCGTCCGGCGGGGCTGCGGTCGTAGTACGCCCAGAGGCAGTCGGTGGCCTCGCAGGCCTTCAGCCGGGTCCAGGTGCCCGCCGTGACCGCTTCGGCGACGGCGGCGGCCACCCGGGAGAGCAGGGGCCCGTCGTCGACGGGGGCGAGGGCGGCGGAGCCGTCCGCGGTGTCGACGGTGACCACCAGGGGCGCCCGGGCCAGCAGTTCGCCCAGCGGGGTCACGGCGCGGTGCGGCGGGTGACCGGCGTGGGCGAGCAGGGCCGCGCGCAGTGACTCGCGCAGCTCGCGGGCGCGGGGCAGCTCGTCCTCCGTCAGCCCGAAGCGCGCCCGGCCCTCCGGTGTGCCGAGTGAGTCGGCGCCGGTCTCGACGTCCAGCGTGTTCACCAGGGACTCGACCAGAGCCAGCCCCGCCGGCGCGGGCGACCTCTCACTCATGCCTGCGACGTTACCGCTCTCACCCGTGCATGCGGTCACCGCGCCGCTCGGTGGCGACGCACGGCGACCGCGCCCGTCACTCCTCGGACGCGCCGGTCACCGCGGCCGCGTTGCGGACCCGCGCCGCGTTGTCGGCACGCTGTCGCGCGGTGGCCGACGCGTGCTCCTCGATCATGCGCCGCTGGATGGCCGACTCCGCGCGGTTCCAGACGTCCACGAGGCCGACCGAGTCCTTGCAGGTCACGTCGGCGGTGGCCAGCTCGATCTCGGCGGCGGGCACCTCGGGGGAGTCGAGGCGGGCGGTGGCGATGCTCTCCAGCGGATCGGCGTAGTCGTACCCCGCCTTCCTCATGCACGCGGACCATTCGCCCAGTGCGTCCTTGACGGCGGGGGTCTTCAGGGACTCGGTGAACGAGTCCGTGTTGATGCGGCTCACCACCCCGGCCTTTGAGGAGAGGTCCTCACGGCCCAGCAGTTCCCGCTCCGCCTCCTGGGCGCAGCCGCCGGGCGGCAGCGGCTTGCCGTCGACCTCCCGCACGGGGCCGGTGTACCCGGCGATCGGGCGGGACCGGCCGGTGTCGGCGTCGAGCAGCTGCCCGCCGGTGAGCGCCTCCGTCTCCGCCTTCGACGGGGGCTCGTCCAGCCGGGAGGGGGCCGTGTCGTCCGTGGGCAGGAGGTGGTAGCCGTACCGCTGGGCCGCCGGGAGGTCGATGACGCCGTACCTGCGGTCCTGACGCGGGGCCGTGGGGGTGGCCGGCGCGCTCCAGGAGAACCCGTACCGCTTCATGCACGCGGCGATCAGGAGGTTCTTCGCCTCGGTGACCCCGGCCTGGTCGGCAGGGCTCAACTGGTAGGCGTGGATCGGGAGATCGAGGCGCCGCGGGGTGAAGCCGAGCGACGCGGTCCGGGACGGCGACGCCTTCGCCGCCGCGGGCTCCTCCCGCCCGCCGCCGGCCGAGCAGCCCGCGAGGAGGCCCGTCACGAGGATCGGCGCCAGTGCGGCCGGGAGGGTCGCGCACGGGCGCGGGCGTCTCATCGGGAACTCCATCGGAAAGGGGTGTGCGGCCGTCCGCGACGGCCGCACCACGGGGCGGTTCGGCGGGCGGTGCCGTCAGCAGACCTTCACGGAGGCGTTCTCGTTGTACGTGTTGACGAGCTGCCGGTAGCTGTAGCCGTTGATGGTGTCGCTGGGACCGGCGTAGTTGCTGTTGTAGTAGACGCGCCAGCAGGGGCTGCCCGGGTTGGCGGCGCTCGCCGCGTTGTTCTTGACGGGCTGGCCCTGGCCGGCGGTGGTCGTACCGATGTGGCCGAAGATCCACGGCTCCAGGTCGGCCACGCTCTTGGTGAACCCCGCGAACGAGCCCTGCTGGTCGGAGTTGTAGAAGAGGCAGAGGCGGTTGGACCACAGATCGGTGGCCTCGGCGCACAGGTTGTAGCCCGCGGTGCCCGCCTGGGCCGGGGCCGCGGAGATCCCCACCATGGCGGCCGTGCCGGCGATCGTCATCGCCACCGCGCCGAGTCGCGACTTCTTCATGTGTCTCCCCCTGGGGCGAAGGTCCGGTGTGCGGGTGTCACCCGGGGACCGCCCACGAAGACCAGGTCAACTGGCGCTGTTCTCCAGGGCTTTCCAAGATGATCATTCCCGCGCACAAGCTATCCGAAGGCCCGGAGGGACGTCCACCGGGAATCGATGGGGCCATGCCGCTCAATTCGTTACCGCAAGAGGGGGATAACCGGTAACGTGGGTCGCCGAGGGTCTCCGACCGCACCGCAGACTTCGAGGAGCACGTCATGGCTTTCGCCGAACTGGGCGCCGTCGTCCTGGACTGTCCCGACCCCCGCGCACTGGCCGGGTTCTACGCCGAGGTGCTCGGCGGCACGGTGGTGGACGAGGGCGAGTGGGTGGACCTCAGGATGCCCGGCGGCCCGGGCCTCGCCTTCCAGGCGTCCCCGGGGTACGTACCGCCGCGGTGGCCGTCGGCCGACGGCTCGCAGCAGTTCCACCTGGACCTGACGGTCGAGGACCTGGACGCGGCCGAGAAGGAGGTGCTGGCGCTGGGCGCGAGGCCGCTGGACGCGGACGACCGCTCCCGGACCTTCCGGGTTTACGCGGATCCGGCCGGGCACCCGTTCTGCCTGTGCGCCGGCTGACCTGCTGATCCCTGGAGGACCCATGGCCCCCGTGGCCCGTTTCCGTTCCGTCGTTCTCGACTGCCCCGACCCGCGCGAACTGGCCGTCTTCTACGCGGCCGTCGGCGGGGGCACGCCCGTGGAGGAGGACCCGGACTGGGTGGTGCTGCAGATCCCCGCGGGGCCCCGGCTGGCCTTCCAGCGGGCGCCGGGGTACGCCCCGCCGGAGTGGCCGAGCGCCGACCACGACTCCCAGCAGTTCCACCTCGACTTCGACGCCGGCGGGACCTGGGAGGAGGTCGACGCGGCGGAGGAGAAGGTGCTGGCGCTGGGGGCGCGGGTGCTGGACCGGGAGGACTACGAGAGCAAGGACTTCCGGGTGTACGCCGATCCGGCGGGGCATCCGTTCTGCCTCTGCCGGATCGAACAGCCCTGACCGCCCCGCCGGGCGGGGCCTAGCCGTCCAGGTCGGCGATGTCCGCCGTCGACGGGGGGCGGCGCTGCTGGGCCACATGGGCGGCGAAGTGCGCCTCGCGCAGCACCCGCTGGACGTTTCCCCAGGTCAGCAGGGCCACCTCGGCCTCGTCCCAGTCGCGCCGCAGCAGTTCGGCGATCAGCCTCGGGTAGCAGGAGGTGTCGGCGAGCTCCTGCGGATGGGCGCCGCCGGTGTCGTAGGTGCCGGACAGGCCCACGCACTCCGGTCCGGCGACCGTGCGGACGTGATCGAGGTGGTCGGCGACGTCACGGACGGTCGGGCCGGACTGCTCGGCGGTCAGCGGCACCATGCACAGGCCCTTCGCCCTCCCCACCTCGGCGAGCAGCTCGTCGGGGAGGTTGGCCGGGTGGGGGCGCAGGGCGCGGGCTGCGGAGCGGCTGAACAGCACGGGCGCCTTGGAGACGGTCAGGGCGCGGCGGATCGTCGGGGTCGAGGCGTACGAGAGGTCGGCGATCACGCCGACCCGGTTCATCTCGCGGACGACCTCCTCGCCGAACCGGGTCAGTCCCGCGGCGCCCGCCCAGGAGGCGCCGGCCAGGGTGAGCACGCGCAGACCGAGGGTGTGCAGCGCGCGCAGGACGCCGAGGGAGTCGCCGAGGGCGGCGGCGCCGGCGGGGCCGAACAGGACGGCGACCCGGCCGCAGTTGCGGGCGTCGCTGACCTCTCCGGCGGTGCGCGCCGGGCGCAGGCCCCCGTCGTGGGCGGCGACCACCGCCTTCGCCAGGTCCAGCTGCTCCAGGGTGGCGCCGACGGCCCGGTCGCCGTCGCCCGTCTCGGGCGGGTCCAGCGACCAGAACACCGCGCCGACCCGCCCCTTGCGCAGGCGGGGCACGTCCGCGTCGACGGCGCTCTCCCCGAGGTCGAGGTCGTACCAGGGCAGCCGGCGCAGCGCCCGCGGCAGTCCGCTGTAACCGTCGGCGACGGGGTGGGCGGCGAGGACGGCGTGGGCCCGGGTCAGGGGCTCGTCGTCCGGGTCGGAGACGGGCCGGTACTCCTCCGGCGGGACGACGACCGCCTCGGCCGGGTAGGGCCCGGCCTCGCCGGGAGCGCCGTCGACGCGGCCGACCTCGGCGGCGGGATACAGGTCGTCCTGGAGATCGGCCATGTCGGGCTCCGTCCGTCGTGACCTCGGCGGGGGTGCGTGCTCGCGGTACGGCCACCGTCGCACGGCGCCCCGGGGTGCTTCCTGGTGGACGTGCCGTTCGGGGGTACGGCGCCGGATCAGCGCGTGGGCCGCCTCGGTCACCTCGTCCAGGGTCTCCCGGGAGCGGACCGGGCCGGCGGTCATGCGGTCGACGCGGTCGCGCCCGGCGGTGAGGCCGGCGACCGGCTGCGGCGTGGCGACGGCCGGAGGGCCGCCGTCCGCGTCCCGCACGCGGGGCGGAAACCGCGCGGTCCTGCCGCTGCACGGCCCGGCCGCGTGCAGCTCCTGGATCCGGACGAATCGCGGAGGACGGGACCGAGGAGATCCACCCGGCGCTCGCCGAACGGCTCGGCGGGCTCGGGGCGGCGTACCCGCACCTGGTGCCCGCCGACCCGGACACGCCGGTGTCCGGGCGGATCCGTGCCGCGTGGCCGGGGGCGCCCGTCGCCGGCCCGGTGCCGGAGGAGATGTCCTCCGACGCCGTGCACCGCGCCTCCGGGCGGCTGCCGGCCGCCGGGGCCCATCCGATCGCCCTCGGCCAGCCCTTCCTCGCCGGCCCCGGCCCGGTTGCGGCGGCTGCGTCCCGGCGCGCCGCCGAACCGGGTGCGGGACCGCTGCCCGGCGCACGTGGGCGGGGCGGACGGCCGCACCGGCCACCCCACCCCCGGCGGTCAGCCGTCCAGGTCCTCGATCGTCGCGTTCGACGGGCCCCGCGTGGCCTGGAGGCCCCGCGCCACGTCCTCGGCGGCGCCCAGCACCCGTACCGCGTTCCGCCAGGTGAGCTTGGCCAGGTCGGCCTTCGACCAGCCGCGCCCCAGCAGCTCGGCGATCAGGTTCGGGTAGCCGGAGACGTCGCCGAGGCCGTCGGGGGTGAAGGCCGTGCCGTCGTAGTCGCCGCCGATGCCGAGGTGGTCGACGCCGGCGACCTCGCGCATGTGGTCGAGGTGGTCGGCGACCGTGGACACGGTGGCGACCGGGCGCGGGTGGGCCTCCTCGAAGGCGCGGTGGATCCTCATCCCCTCGGGGGTGGTGTCGAGGTGGTGGAAGCCGTGCGCGCGCATGTTCTCGTCGGCCGCGGCCGTCCAGTCGACGGCCGCCTGGAGCACGAACTTCGGCACGAACGTCACCATCGCGACGCCGCCGTTGGCGGGCAGCCGCTCCAGCACGTCGTCGGGGATGTTCCGCGGGTGGTCGCAGACCGCGCGGGCGGAGGAGTGGGAGAAGATCACCGGCGCGGAGGTGGCGTCCAGCGCGTCCCGCATGGTCGTGGCGGCGACGTGGGAGAGGTCGACCAGCATGCCGAGCCGGTTCATCTCCTTCACCACCTCGCGGCCGAAGGCCGACAGGCCGCCCACGCCGGGCTCGTCGGTCGCCGAGTCCGCCCACGCCACGTTGAAGTTGTGGGTGAGGGTCAGATAGCGCACGCCGAGGGCGTACAGCCCCCGGAGGGTGCCGAGGGAGTCGGCTATGGAGTGACCGCCCTCCGCCCCCATGAGGGAGGCGATGCGGCCCTGACCGCGCGCGGCCTCCATGTCGGCGGCGGTCAGCGCGGGCGCCAGCTCCCGCGGGTGACGGTCCAGCAACTGCCGTACGCAGTCGATCTGTTCCAGCGTGGCGGGCACCGCGTCCGGCAGGTCCGCGCGGACGTACACCGACCAGAACTGCGCGCCGACCCCGCCCGCGCGCAGCCGGGGTATGTCGGTGTGCAGATGGGCGGACTGGTCGCCGGCGATGTCGCGGGCGCCGAGGTCGTAGCGGACCTGTTCGCGCAGCGCCCACGGCAGGTCGTTGTGCCCGTCGACGACGGGGAACTCGGCCAGCAGCGCGCGGGCTTCGTCGAGGGACGCCATGGAGCCCACCCCGCTCACTTCCCGAAACCGAAGCCGTTGCCGGAGCCCTCGGCCTTGGCGCGCAGCCGCTTGCCCTTCTCGGTGGCCTGGTCGTTCAGCTCCTGCTGGAACTCCCGCATCCGGCCGAGGAGTTCCTCGTCGTGGGCGGCGAGGATCCGGGCCGCGAGCAGGCCCGCGTTGCGCGCTCCGGCCACGGAGACGGTGGCGACCGGGACACCGGCCGGCATCTGCACGATGGACAGCAGGGAGTCCATGCCGTCGAGGTACTTCAGCGGCACGGGCACGCCGATGACGGGCAGCGGGGTAACGGAGGCGAGCATGCCGGGCAGGTGGGCGGCGCCGCCCGCACCCGCGATGATCACCTTCAGTCCCCGGTCCGCGGCCTGCTCGCCGTACGCGATCATCTCGCGGGGCATGCGGTGCGCGGAGACGACGTCGACCTCGTAGGCGACCTCGAACTCGTCGAGGGCCTTGGCCGCCGCCTCCATGACGGGCCAGTCGGAGTCCGACCCCATGACGATGCCGACCGAAGGGAAGGGGCGCGCGTCAGCGCTCGCTGAGGGGTGGTGGCCGGGCGACGGGTGGGCGCTCATTCGGTGATCGTGCCTCTCAGGTAGCCGGCTGCGTGACGGGCGCGCTCCAGCACGTCGTCCAGGTCGTCGCCGTAGGTGTTGACGTGGCCCACCTTGCGGCCGGGCTTCACGTCCTTGCCGTACATGTGGATCTTCAGCTGGGGGTCGCGGGCCATGCAGTGCAGGTACGCGGAGTACATGTCCGGGTAGTCGCCGCCGAGGACGTTGACCATGACCGTCCACTTCGCGCGCGGGCGGGGGTCGCCGAGCGGGAGGTCGAGGACGGCGCGGACGTGGTTGGCGAACTGCGAGGTGATCGCGCCGTCCATGGACCAGTGGCCGGAGTTGTGCGGGCGCATCGCGAGCTCGTTGACGAGGATGCGGCCGTCGCGGGTCTGGAACAGCTCGACCGCGAGGTGGCCGACGACGCCGAGTTCCCCCGCGATGTTCAGCGCCATCTCCTCGGCCTTCAGCGCGAGGGCCTCGTCGAGGCCGGGAGCGGGCGCGATCACCGTGTCGCAGACGCCGCCCACCTGCCGCGACTCGACGACGGGGTAGGCGACGGCCTGCCCGTGCGGGGAGCGGACCACGTTGGCGGCCAGCTCGCGCACGAAGTCGACCTTCTCCTCGGCGAGGACGGCGACACCGGCCCTGAAGGGCTCCGCGGCCTCCTCGACGGAACCGACGACCCACACGCCCTTGCCGTCGTAGCCGCCGCGGACCGTCTTGAGGACGACGGGGAAACCGTCCCCCTCGGCCGCGAACGCGGCGACGTCCTCGGGATCGGCGACGATGCGGTGCCGCGGGCACGGCACCCCGATCGCGTCGAGCTTCGCGCGCATCACGCCCTTGTCCTGGGCGTGCACCAGCGCGTCGGGGCCGGGGCGGACGGGGATGCCGTCCGCCTCCAGGGCCCTGAGGTGCTCGGTGGGCACGTGCTCGTGGTCGAAGGTGATCACGTCGCAGCCGCGCGCGAACGCGCGCAGCGTCTCCAGGTCGCGGTAGTCGCCGACGACGACGTCGCCGACGACCTGCGCCGCGGAATCCTGCGGAGTGTCACTGAGGAGCTTGAACCTGATGCCGAACGGGATGCCCGCCTCGTGTGTCATACGAGCGAGCTGGCCACCGCCGACCATGCCGACTACCGGGAACGTCACGCCCTCAGGGTATCTGCCCGCGCCACGGTGGCCGATTTCGCGCCCGTCGCACGGGAAGGACCGCGGTCACGGCCCGCGTCCGCAGGAAGATCGCACGGGTGGGTGGTTAGCATGACTGGGTTGACGCATTCGACGGACGGGAGCCTGCAGACGATGGAACGCGGTTCCTCGGGGCTTCGGCGGCTCTTCCGGGAAGTGGCCAAATTCGGCGCGGTGGGAGGAGCCGGAGTACTGGTCAACCTGGGCGTCTTCAACCTGGTGCGGCAGGTGACCGACCTCCAGGTGGTGCGGGCGAGCGTCATCGCCACCGTCGTGGCGATCGTCTTCAACTACGTCGGTTTCCGCTACTTCACCTACCGCGACCGCGACAAGTCCCGGCGCACCCGGGAGATGTCCCTGTTCCTGCTGTTCAGCGCGGTCGGCCTGGTGATCGAGAACGGCGTGCTGTACACGGCGACGTACGGCTTCGGCTGGGACAGCCCGCTGCAGAGCAACGTCTTCAAGTTCTTCGGCATCGCCGTGGCGACCCTGTTCCGCTTCTGGTCGTACCGCACCTGGGTGTTCCGCGCGCTGCCGGTCCGCAGGCCGGTGCCGCGGGACGCGCCCTCCGACGGCTCCCGCGCGACGCAGCGCGTGCCGTAGCCGTCAGCGCACCGTCCGGCGGGACTCGTCGTCCGGGGACCTCTGCGGCGGCGTGCGGGAGAGGAACAGGCCGAAGACGGCCGGGGCGGCCTGGAGCATCTCCAGCCGGCCGCCGTCCGCCTCCGCGAGGTCGCGGGCGACGGCGAGGCCGATGCCGGTGGAGTTGTGGCCGCTGATCGCCCGCTCGAAGATCCGCGCGCCCAGGTCGGCGGGGACGCCCGGGCCCTCGTCCGTGACCTCGACGACGACCTGGTTGCCGGTGACCCTGGTGCGCAGGGCGACCGTGCCGCCCCCGTGCATCAGCGAGTTCTCGATCAGCGCCGCCAGCACCTGGGCGACCGCGCCCGGCGTGCCCACCGCCCGCAGCTGCCGCTTGCCCGAGGCGACGATCGCGCGGCCCGCGCTGCGGTAGGCGGGGCGCCACTCGGCGAGCTGCTGCTGGATCACCTCGTCGAGGTCGAAGGTGACCGCGGAGCCGGTCCGCGGGTCGCGGGAGTTGGTCAGCAGCCGCTCCACCACGTCCGTCAGCCGCTCCACCTGCGTCAGCGCGATCGTGGCCTCCTCCTTCACCGTGTCCGGGTCGTCGGTGAGGGTGATCTCCTCCAGGCGCATGGACAGGGCGGTGAGGGGGGTGCGCAGCTGGTGGGAGGCGTCGGCGGCCAGTCGCCGCTCCGCGGTCAGCATGCGGGCGATGCGCTCGGCGGAGCGGTCCAGCACGTCCGCGACCCGGTCCAGCTCGGGAACGCCGTAGCGGCGGTGGCGGGGGCGGGGATCACCGGAGCCGAGGCGTTCGGCGGTCTCCGCGAGGTCGGTCAGCGGGGAGGCGAGCCGGTTGGCCTGGCGGATCGCCAGCAGCACCGCCGCGATCACCGCGAGGAGCGCCACCAGGCCGATGATCAGCAGCGTACGGCCGACCTCCCGGGTCACCGAGGAGCGCGGCTCCTGCACGGTGACCGTCTCGCCCTCCTCGCCGGGCGCCGAGGCGCTGATGACGTCGCCGTCCGGCTCGGTGCCGACCTCGATGAGCGGCTTGCCGGGGATCCGGATGACGGCGTACCGGTCCTCGGTGACCTGGTCGCTGAGGATCTCGGCGGTGACCTGGTCCTCGACGATCAGCCGGCTGTCGACGATGCTGGCCAGCCGGACCGCCTCGGACTCCACCCGCTCCCTGGCGCTCTCGCTGATGGTGCGGGTCTCGACGATCACCAGGGAGACGCCGAAGACGGCGATCACGACGAGCACCACGGCGAGCGTGGACTGGATCAGGCGGCGGCGCATGTCCTCTTACCCAAGACGGAAGACCCCACGGCGGTCTCGGTCAGCTCTTCTCGAAGCGGAAGCCCACGCCGCGCACGGTGGCGATGTAGCGGGGGTTGGCCGCGTCGTCGCCCAGCTTCTTGCGCAGCCAGGAGATGTGCATGTCGAGGGTCTTGGTGGAGGACCACCAGGTGGTGTCCCAGACCTCGCGCATCAGCTGGTCGCGGGTGACGACCCGGCCCGCGTCCCGCACCAGGACCCGCAGCAGGTCGAACTCCTTCGCGGTGAGCTGGAGCTCCTCGTCGCCCATCCAGGCCCGGTGCGACTCGACGTCGATGCGCACCCCGTGGGTGGCGGGCGGCTGCTGGGGCTCGGCGGAACCGCGCCGCAGCAGGGCCCGGACCCGGGCCAGCAGTTCGGCGAGCCGGAACGGCTTGGTGACGTAGTCGTCGGCGCCCGCGTCGAGCCCGACGACCGTGTCCACCTCGTCGGCGCGCGCGGTCAGGATCAGCAGGGGAACCGTGTGCCCCTCGGAGCGGAGCCGGCGGGCGACCTCCAGGCCGTCCATGCCGGGCAGTCCGAGGTCCAGCACCACCAGGTCTACGCCGCCCTGCATGCCGGCTTCGAGCGCGGTGGGTCCGTCCTCACGCACCTCGACTTCGTAGCCCTCCCGGCGCAGGGCGCGGGCCAGCGGCTCCGAGATGGACGCGTCGTCCTCGGCGAGCAGTACACGGGTCATGCCAGTGATGGTAGTCCCGCCGCCGAGGGGCCCGGGGTGTGATCGCCGGCGTTGACTCTTACCTCCGGCATACCCGTTTCTCACCTGCGGCGGTCCCGGTTCGCACCTGCGGCTGTGGGGTGCGAACCTGGGGCTGACCTTCGAATGGGTGACCGCGGTTCCAGTGAAACCTGTGATCCTTGTCTCAAGCCCTTCCATATCCGGCACTGTCCTGCCGTATGGTGAATCAACGCCTGTTGCACCATGGGGACCTTTGGCGCAGTTGACGCCGAGGGTCTCTTTTGTGTGCGGGCCGGCCCGTGCGCCGGCCCCGGAAGGAATGACCTGTGGCCGGGCCCCGTCGCGCGCAGACGCACGGCGGGGCGTGGATCCCGGTGGTCGCCGTCCGCCGTTCCGCGACCCGGAGCGGCCTCCCTCGGGCGTGGGGTGGACGGTACGGCCCCGCCGGTGCCGGCCGCCCCCCACCGGGCGCGTACACGCTCGCGCGACGCGTCCCGACCAGCAAGGATCGACCATGGCGTCCAGCCTGACGAAGGACTCGGTCACCCCGGGCACCCCCGGCTCCGAGAAGACCTTCTTCGGCCACCCCCGCGGACTGGCCACACTCTTCATGACGGAGATGTGGGAGCGTTTCTCCTACTACGGCATGAGGGCTCTGCTCCCGCTGTACCTCGTCGCGCCGGGCGGCCTGGCCCTGAGCGCCGGCACCGCGACGGCGATCTACTCGGTGTACGTGTCGCTGGTGTACCTGCTCGCCATGCCCGGCGGCTGGTTCGGCGACCGCGTCTGGGGTCCCCGCAAGACCGTCGCCGTCGCCGGCGGCGTCATCATGCTGGGCCACCTGACGCTGGCGCTGCCGTCCTCCGGCACCTTCTACGCGGGTCTCGGTCTGGTCGCCATCGGCTCCGGCCTGCTGAAGGCCAACATCTCGACCATGGTCGGTCACCTCTACGAGGGCCCGGACGACCCGCGCCGGGACGGCGGCTTCACCGTCTTCTACATGGGCATCAACCTGGGTGCCTTCGCCGCGCCGCTGATCATCGGCACCATCGGCGAGAGCGTCGACTGGCACCTGGGCTTCGCGCTCGCCGCGCTGGGCATGGGCCTGGGCCTGGTCCAGTTCCTGCTGGGCAGCCGCCACCTGGACGC
Source organism: Streptomyces sp. NPDC000348 (assembly GCF_042898795.1). Taxonomy (NCBI): domain Bacteria; kingdom Bacillati; phylum Actinomycetota; class Actinomycetes; order Kitasatosporales; family Streptomycetaceae; genus Streptomyces; species Streptomyces sp. NPDC000348. Next base: position 80,743 of record NZ_JBIAZD010000021.1, on the reverse strand, counting down.
GCGCTCCGGCGTCGTCCCGAAGCCCCTGTCGGCCGAGGAGAAGTCCTCCACCCTGCGCAAGGCCGCCCTCTGGGCGGGCATCGCCGTCGTCGCCTACGCCGCCCTCGGCCTCTCCGGCCACTACACGCTGAACTGGGTCCTGGTCCCGCTGACGCTGCTCGGTGTGATCATCCCGGTGATGGTGCTGGTCCGCATCAAGCGCGACAGGGAGCTCGACCGCGCCGAGCAGTCGAAGATGTCCGCGTACATCTGGTTCTTCGTCGCCGCGGCCGTGTTCTGGATGATCTACGACCAGGGCGGCTCGACGCTGTCGATCTTCGCCGACTCGTCGGCCGACAACACCGTTCTCGGCTGGGAGTTCCCGGTCTCCTGGTACCAGTCGGTCAACCCGGTCCTGATCATGGCGCTGGCCCCGGTCTTCGCCTGGATCTGGCTGGCGCTCAACCGGCGCGGCAAGGAGCCGAGCACGATCGTGAAGTTCGCCTCCGGCCTGCTGCTGGTCGGCGCGTCCTTCTTCCTCTTCCTGGCCCCGCTGTCGATCGCCGAGGGCGGTCACAAGGCCGCGGCGCTGTGGCTGGTGGCGATCTACTTCACGCAGACCGTCGGTGAGCTGCTGCTCTCCCCGGTCGGCCTGTCGGTCACCACGAAGATGGCGCCCGCGAAGTACGCCTCGCAGATGATGGGCGTCTGGTTCCTGGCCGTCACCGCCGGTGACGCCACGACCGGTCTGCTCTCCATCGCCGGTGTCGACCTGAACAAGACGGGCATCGTCGCGATGGAGGCGAGCCTCGCGGTGGTCGCCGGCATCGCGGTGTGGATGTACCGCAACAAGGTCAAGACCCTCATGGGCGACGTGCGCTGAGCCTTCCCCCACGGCTCGGGACGAAGGGCCCCGCATCCGGTCGGATGCGGGGCCCTTCGGGCGTCGTGGGGGTGGGGCGCGGGCGCCGGGTGCGCCGGGTCAGGGTGACGGGGTGTACCGGGTCCGGGTCACGCCCGCACCGACCGCCGTGGCGCCCGGGCCGTACGCGGTGCCCGAGTCCGGATGCCGCCGGTGCCGCGGGTCCGGGCCGTGCCGGTACCGCGGGCCCGGATGGCATCGGTGCCCCGGACCCGGGCTACGCCGGTGTCCCGCGTTCCGCCCGGACCGTCGGCTTGCGGGCACGTCGGGTCCGGGTCACGCCCGCGCCGACCGCCCGGGCCGTACACGGTGCCCCGAGTCCGGATGGCATCGGTGCCCCGGATCCGGGCTACGCCGGCGCCCCGAGTTCCGCCCAGACCGTCTTGCCCGCGACGCCTGGGGCCCGTACGACCCCCCAGTCCAGGCAGAGCCGCTGCACGATGAACATGCCGTGGCCGCCCGGGCGGCCCGCCCGGTGCGGGGTGCGCGGGGCCGGCTGGCCCGTGCCCCGGTCGGTGACCTCGAGCCGGATCACCTTCTTGTCGCAGGTGATGGCCAGGTGGTCCGGCCCCTCGGCGTGCAGGCAGGCGTTGGTGACCAGTTCGGAGACGACGAGCAGGACGTCCTCGGCGGCGGCCCGCTGGTCGGCGGTGGCGGCGGGCAGCCAGCCCCACGCGTACAGCGCCTGGCGGGTGAAGTCGCGGGCGAGCGGTACGACGCCGCTCTGGTCGTCGAAGCTCAGCCGGCGGACCTGGCCGCCGCCCGACGGCCCGGAGGACTCCGGTGGCGCGGTGGGCGCGGCGACGCCCCCGTCGGGCGCGCTCCCCGTCGGTGCGCCGCCCCCGGGCGTCCCGGAAGCGCCGCTGGGCTCCGGACCGCGGTCGCCCGGCGAGTAGGGCCGGGTGGTGCTCATCAGCGCTTCACCTCACCGTGTCACCAGTTCACGATTCACAAGTTTCCGTACTGGGTCGGTCACGCACGGACGGCTCATTCGGTTCCCGACGCCCTCGCGACCACCCTGTCCGACACGCTCAGGGTGTCTCCTGCCCTGGCGGGCCGAGGGGACACCCCCGTATTCGCACGAAAAGGTGTGGGGGAAGCGGCCCTTTGACGGGGCCGGTGTGAAAGCCCGGCCGGTCCTGCCCGCGCGCGTCACGCGGAATCGTCGGCCAGCGCCGCCTCGAGCGTGTCGTGGACGGTGAACACCGCGTCCGCTCCCGTGATCTCGAAGACACGCGCGACGACGGGCTGCATCCCCACGAGATGGACCCCTCCCCCGGCGGCTTCGGCCTTCAGCCGGGCTCCCAGCAGCACGTTCAGCCCCGTGGAGTCACAGAACTCCAGCCTGGAGCAGTCGATGACGAGTCGCTTGAATCCCTTGGCGAGGCAGTCCTCCAGTGGCTCCCGCAACAAATCGGCGGTGTGGTGATCCAACTCACCCGCCGGAGTCACGACGGCACTGGGGCCCTCTTCTCGCACCTCGACCAGAAGCCGGCCAGACTGTGCGCTGCCGACCGTCCCGCGGTCCATGCCGTCTCTCTCTCCCGACGTCGTGGCTGCCTGCTGACGTCCTCGAACATTACGCCTTATGGCCACGCTTCGACAGCCGAACAATCGCACACAAACAGACATATGCAAACGGAACGCACTTGCGGTCGGCTCGGGAAAGCGGGTAGGGCTAGTAAGAACACACAACCGACACGGCCGGCTTTGGAGGCGCCGCACACCGCAGTGCACGTATCGGCTTCGGCAGCCATATGCCGAGAACGATGGAGGACATCATGTCACCCCGGCTCGACGCATCGCGTACCCCGAAAGCGACGTCGACACTCCCTCCGGAACATCTGGATCCCATCGAGCGTGACGACCCGGGCGTCGTCCCGGACGAGTCGCTCGCCGGACTCCCGGAGATCCCCCCGTACGACGAGGTGGGCCCGGTCGACGCGCGAGCCCTGTCCAAGACCCTCTTCGAGCGCCTGGAGTCGCTGGAGGAAGGCACCCGCGAGTACTCGTACGTGCGCAACACGCTCGTGGAGCTGAACCTCGCCCTGGTCAAGTTCGCCGCCTCCCGCTTCCGCTCGCGCAGCGAGCCGATGGAGGACATCATCCAGGTCGGCACCATCGGCCTGATCAAGGCGATCGACCGCTTCGAGATGTCGCGCGGTGTGGAGTTCCCCACGTTCGCGATGCCGACCATCATCGGCGAGATCAAGCGCTTCTTCCGCGACACCTCGTGGTCCGTGCGCGTCCCGCGCCGGCTGCAGGAGCTCCGGCTCGACCTGGCCAAGGCCGGTGACGAGCTGGCCCAGCAGCTGGACCGGGCGCCGACGGTGGCCGAACTCGCCGAGCGCCTGGGCATCAGCAACGACGAGGTCGTCGAGGGCATGGCGGCGTCGAACGCCTACACCGCCTCCTCGCTGGACGCCCAGCCGGAGGAGGACGACACCGAGGGCGCGCTGGCGGACCGGATCGGTTACGAGGACCACGGGCTCGAAGGCATCGAGTACGTCGAGTCGCTGAAGCCGCTGATCGCCGAACTGCCGCCGCGGGACCGGAAGATCCTCTCCCTGCGCTTCGTCGCGGGCATGACCCAGTCGGAGATCGGCGAGGAACTGGGCATCTCCCAGATGCACGTCTCCCGCCTGCTGTCGCGGACGCTGGTGAAGCTGCGCAAGGGGCTCACGGTCGAGGAGTGATCCTCACCGGGTGACACCCGTCCTCCAGGGGGTGGTCCGAGGCCGGGCCGCCCCCTTCGGGACGTCCGGGGGCGCTCACACCCTGCGCACGCCCCGTCGCCACACCCCCGCGACCAGCGGTACCCCGGGCCGGTAGGCGAGGTGGACGTGGCTCGGGGCGTCGAGGAGGGTGAGGTCGGCGTACGCGCCCGGGGTCAGCCGGCCGACGTCGGTGCGGCGCAGGGCCGCGGCGCCGCCCGCGGTGGCCGACCAGACGGCCTCGTCCGGCGTCATCCCCATGTCCCGCACGGCGAGCGCGACGCAGAAGGGGACGGAGGACGTGAAGGACGAGCCCGGGTTGCAGTCCGTGGACAGCGCGACGGTGACGCCCGCGTCCAGCAGCCGGCGGGCGTCCGGCCACTCGGCGCGGGTGGAGAACTCGGCGCCGGGGAGCAGGGTGGCGACGGTGTTCCCGCCGGCGAGGGCGTCCACGTCGGCGTCGGTGAGGTGGGTGCAGTGGTCGGCGCTGGCCGCGTCGAGCTCGACGGCGAGCCGGACGCCGGGGCCGTACGACAGCTGGTTGGCGTGGACGCGCGGGTGCAGGCCCTTCGCCTTCCCGGCGGTGAGGACCGCGCGGGCCTGGTCGCCGTCGAAGGCGCCCTCCTCGCAGAAGACGTCGATCCAGCGGGCGTGCGGCGCGCAGGCGTCCAGCATCTCGCCGGTGACCAGGGCGACGTATCCGGCCGGGTCCTCGGCGTACTCGGGCGCGACGACGTGGGCGCCGAGGTAGGTGACCTCGTCGGTGTGGCGGGCGGCCAGGCGCAGGGCGCGGGCCTCGTCCTCGACGGTCAGGCCGTAGCCGGACTTGGTCTCGAAGGTCGTGGTGCCCTGGCGGAGCGCCTCGTCGAGGAAACGGGTGAGGTTCGCCTCGAGTTCCGCGTCACCGGCGGCGCGGGTGGCGGCGACGGTCGTGCGGATGCCGCCGGCGCCGTAGGCGCGGCCCGACATCCGGGCGTTGAACTCCTCGGTGCGGTCGCCCGCGAAGACCAGGTGGGAGTGGGAGTCGACGAAGCCCGGCAGGACCGCCCGGCCCCCGGCGTCGACCTGGTTGTCAGTGGCGGGTGCTTTGCTCGATCCACCGGTCCACACGACGCGGTCGCCCTCGATGACGACGGCCGCGTCCCGGACCAGACCGAGGGGGGACCCGTCACCGAGGGAGGGGTCGTTGGTGACCAGCGCGGCGATGTTGCTGATGACGGTGCTGTTCATGGCGTCCTCGTGGGTGGTCGTCAGGCGCGCAGTGCCTCGACGGCCCGCGCGAGGGCTCCGGGCACATCGGGTACGAGCGTGTGCGCCCCGTCGCGCACGACGTGCCGGCCCGCCACGACCGTGTGCCGTACGTCGGCGGCGGTCGCGGCGAATACGGCCGTCTCGGCGCCGAGCCCGGGCGGTGGCCCCGCTGTTCTGACCGAGTCGAGCCCGATGGTGGTGAGGTCGGCGCGCGCCCCGGCCTCGATGCGGCCGGTGTCGTCCCAGCCGAGGGCGGCGTGTCCGTCGGCGGTGGCGGCCCGCAGCAGCGCGGCGGCCGTCCAGTGGCCGCGGGTGCGGGTGCGCAGGCGCTCGTCGAGCTCCAGCGCGCGTGCCTCTTCGAGCAGGTCGATCACGGCGTGGCTGTCGGAGCCGAGGGAGAGCGGGGAGCCCTCGTTCTGCAGGGCGGCGGCGGGTCCGATGCCGTCGGCGAGGTCGCGTTCGGTCGTCGGGCACATGCAGGTGCCGGTGCCGCTGCCGCCGATGAGGGCGACGTCCTCGGCGGTGAGGTGGGTGTTGTGGACGCCGGTGGTGCGCGGTCCGAGGACGCCGTGCAGGGCCAGGAGCTGCGCCGGGGTGCAGCCGTGGACCTCCCGGCAGGCGTCGTTCTCGGCGGTCTGCTCGGACAGGTGCACGTGGAGCGGGGCCCGCCGCTCCTCGGCCCACCGCGCCACGGTGGCCAGCTGCTCCGCCGGTACGGCCCGGACGGAGTGGATCGCCGCCCCGATCCGTGCGTGGTCCCGTTCCCCGAGGGCGGAACAGCGAGCGGCCCAGGCGTCCGCGTCGCCGTCGGAGAAGCGGAGCTGGTGGGCGGTGGGCGGCTGTCCGAAGCCGGAGGAGAGATAGGCGGTGTCGAGGAGGGTGATGCGGACACCGGCTTCGGCGGCGGCCTCGACGAGCGCCTCGCCCATGGCGTTGGGGTCGGCGTAGGGCGTGCCGCCGGGGGCGTGGTGGACGTAGTGGAACTCGCCGACCGCCGTGATGCCCGCCAGCGCCATCTCGGCGTACACGGCCCGGGCGAGGGCGTGGTAGGTGTCCGGGGTGAGCCGGTCGGCCGTGGCGTACATGGTCTCGCGCCAGGTCCAGAAGGTGCCGGAGCCCACCTGGACGGTGGAGCGCAGGGCGCGGTGGAAGGCGTGGCTGTGCGCGTTCGCCAGTCCCGGCAGGGTCAGCCCGCGCAGGATCTCGGCGCCGGGCGGCGGGGCGGGGGTGTCCGGGCGGACGGCGGTGACGCGGCCGTCCCGGACGTCCACCGCGACGCCCGGTTCGACGTGGGTGCCGAGCCAGGCGTGCTCCAGCCAGTACGTCCGCGGGGTGGCAGTCACGTGCGGGCCAGTCCTTCCAGTACGTCGGCGAGGGCGAGGACCCCGGCCACGCAGTCGTCCTCGGCGGCGAACTCGGCCGGGGAGTGCGAGACGCCGGTGGGGTTGCGCACGAACAGCATGGCGGTCGGGACGCGTCCGGAGAGGATTCCGGCGTCGTGTCCGGCGCCGGTGCCGAGGACGGGCACGTCGAGGCTGGTGCCGCCGCCGAGGATGCGGGCGAGCTCGTCGCGCAGGGCGTGGTCGAACTCGACGACGGGGGTGAAGGACTCGCGTTCGACGTCGAGGGTGACGCCGTGCTCCCGCGCGTGGGCGCGGGCGGCCCGCCGCACGGCGTCCACGACGGCGTCCAGGCTCTCCGGGTCGGCGGCGCGGGAGTCGAGCCAGCCGCGCACCAGGGAGGGGATGGCGTTGACGCCGTTCGGCTCGACGGCGATCTTGCCGAAGGTGGCCACGGCGCCGGCGAGTTCGGCCTCGCGACGGGCGGCGAGGACGGTCTGCGCGTACGGCAGCATGGGGTCGCGCCGGTCGGCGAGCCGGGTGGTGCCGGCGTGGTTGGCCTCGCCCCGGAAGTCGAACCGCCAGCGGCCGTGCGGCCAGATGGCGGACGCGATGCCGACGCGGTCGCCGGACAGGGCGAGGGCGCGGCCCTGTTCGACGTGGAGTTCGACGAAGGCGCCGATGCGGCCGAGCCGTTCGGGGTCGGGGCCGATGGCATCGGGGTCGTGTCCGGCGGCCTCCATGGCCCGCGGGAGCGTGATGCCGTCCCCGTCGGTGAGCCGGTGGGCCTGCTCGACGGTGAGCGCGCCCGCGGTGAGCCGGGAGCCGACGCAGGCGAGCCCGAACCGGGCGCCCTCCTCGTCCCCGAAGTTGACGATGCCGAGCGGCTTGGCGAACCGCACGCCCCGCCGGCGCAGTTCGTCGAGCGCGGCGAAGGCGGACACGACCCCGAGGGGCCCGTCGAAGGCCCCTCCGTCGGGCACGGAGTCGAGGTGCGACCCGGTGACGACGGCGTCCCCCCGCGCGGGATCCCCGAGCCAGCCCCACTGGTTGCCGTTGCGGTCGACCTCGTAGGTCAGCCGCCGGCCGCGGACCTGCTCCTCGAACCAGCTCCGGCACTCGGAGTCGGCCCGGGTCCAGGCGAACCTCCGGTATCCGCCGGAGGCGGCACTGCGCCCGACGGAGCGCAGCTGCCCCCACATCTCGTGGAAGGAGGCGGCGTGGTGGGCCGGGGGCGGGGCGGGCGGCGACGCCTCCGTCGCCGCCGGAGGGGTGCCGTCCTTCACGCCGGGTCACCCTCCCGCATCGGCACGCGGACACCGCGTTCGTCCGCCACCGCCTCCGCGATGTCGTACCCGGCGTCGACGTGCCGGATGACGCCCATGCCGGGGTCGTTGGTGAGCACCCGCCGGATCTTCTCCCCGGCCAGCGCGGTCCCGTCGGCCACCGTGACCTGTCCCGCGTGGATCGACCGCCCCATGCCGACGCCCCCGCCGTGGTGGAGGGAGACCCACGACGCCCCGGAGGCCACGTTCACCATCGCGTTCAGCAGCGGCCAGTCGGCGATGGCGTCGGACCCGTCCAGCATCGCCTCGGTCTCGCGGTACGGGGAGGCCACCGAGCCGCAGTCGAGGTGGTCCCGCCCGATCACGACCGGCGCGGCCAGCTCACCGCTCGCGACCATGTCGTTGAACCGTTCCCCGGCCTTGTCCCGCTCGCCGTAGCCGAGCCAGCAGATACGCGCGGGCAGCCCCTGGAAGTGCACCCGCTCCCCGGCCATCCTGATCCAGCGGGCCAGGGACTCGTTCTCCGGGAAGAGGTCGAGGACCGCCCGGTCGGTCCTGGCGATGTCGGCGGGGTCGCCGGACAGCGCGGCCCACCGGAAGGGCCCCTTGCCCTCGCAGAACAGCGGCCGGATGTACGCCGGCACGAACCCCGGGAAGGCGAACGCGCGGTCGTACCCGGCGAGCCGCGCCTCGCCGCGGATGGAGTTGCCGTAGTCGAACACCTCCGCGCCGGCGTCCTGGAAGCCCACCATCGCCTCGACGTGCCGGGCCATGGACTCGCGCGCGCGGGTGGTGAAGCCGGCCGGGTCCTTCGCGGCGGCGTCGGCCATGTCCTCGAAGGCGATCCCGGCGGGGAGGTACGCCAGCGGGTCGTGGGCGGAGGTCTGGTCGGTGACGACGTCGATGGGCGCGCCCATGGCGAGCAGCCGCGGCACCAGCTCGGCGGCGTTGCCGAGGACGCCGATGGACAGGGCCTCGCGCCGGTCCCGGGCCTCGACGGCCAGCCGCAGGGCGTGGTCGGGCGAGTCGGCCCTCACGTCCAGGTACCGGTGCCCGATGCGGCGCTCGATCGCGCGGGGGTCGCAGTCGACGCAGATGGCGACGCCGTCGTTCATGGTGACGGCGAGGGGCTGGGCGCCGCCCATGCCGCCGAGTCCGGCGGTGAGGGTGATGGTCCCGGCGAGGGTGCCGCCGAACTTCTTGGCGGCGACGGCGGCGAAGGTCTCGTAGGTGCCCTGGAGGATGCCCTGGGTGCCGATGTAGATCCAGGAGCCGGCGGTCATCTGCCCGTACATGGTCAGGCCGAGGGCTTCCAGACGGCGGAACTCCTCCCAGGTGGCCCAGTCGCCGACCAGGTGGGAGTTGGCGATGAGGACGCGCGGCGCCCACTCGTGGGTCCGCATGACGCCGACGGGGCGGCCGGACTGGACGAGCATCGTCTCGTCCTGCTCGAGGGTGCGCAGCGTGCGGACCATGGCGTCGAAGGAGCGCCAGTCGCGGGCCGCCTTCCCCGTGCCGCCGTAGACGACGAGCTTGTCGGGGTGCTCGGCGACCTCCGGGTCGAGGTTGTTCTGCAGCATCCGCAGGGCGGCCTCCTGCTGCCATCCCCGGGCGCTCGGTTCGGTGCCGCGGGGCGCTCGGACGGGCCGGGGTCCTGACATGTCTGCCTCCTCAGCTGCGGATGATTACTGCGGATATTCACATACTCCCGACCTGAATAGAGCTAGTCAACACAGGGGCGGGCCGGCCCGGCCGCGCGGGGGATGTTTGGCCGGGCCCCCGCGCGCGAACCCTGGGTTCATGCGCGCGAACACGGAGAACGCCGAAGGGACGAGGGACCCGGTGGCCCACGACGACGGCCGGACGGACGAGGTGGACGCGTACGCCGAGGGGCGGGCGGCCCGGCGGGACGAGGCGGTGCGGGCCGCCGTGGAGCAGGGGTTGCTCGACGCCGGGACCCTGCTGGTGGCCCTGCTCGACGTGACCGGCATCCGGGAATCGGCGGCCGCGCTGCGGGCGGCGTTCGACGCGGTGACGGCGCCCGGCACCCCCGTGCTGCACGCCTTCGCGGTGAAGGCGAGCCCGCTGGTGCCGGTACTGCGGCTGCTGCGCGCGGAGGGCATCGGCGCGGAGGTGGCCAGCCCGGGCGAGCTGGCGCTGGCGCGGGCGGCGGGGGTGGAGCCGGAGCGCACGGTCCTCGACTCGCCCGCCAAGACACCCGCCGAGCTGCGGGAGGCGCTCGCGCTGGGCATCGCCGTCAACGCGGACAACGCGCAGGAGCTGGCCCGCCTCGACGCCCTGATGGCGGAACAGGTCTCCCGCTCCCCCGTCGGCATCCGGGTGAACCCGCAGGTCGGCGGCGGTTCCATCGAGGCGTTGTCCACGGCCACGGCGACCTCGAAGTTCGGGGTGGCGCTGCGCGACGAGGGCGCGCGGGAGTGGGTCGTACGGGCGTATCTGGACCGGCCGTGGCTGACCCGGCTGCACGCGCACACCGGCTCCCAGGGCGTCGCGCTGACGATGATGGCGCGGGGGGTCGCGGAGACGTACGCGCTGGCGGAGGAGATCAACCGGCGCGCCGGGCGCCGGCAGGTCGACACCGTCGACATCGGCGGCGGGCTGCCGGTGAACTTCGCCTCCGAGGAGAGCGCGCCGACGTACGGGCGGTACGCGCGGCTGCTGAGCCGGACGGTGCCGGGGCTGTTCGACGGGCGGTACGGGCTGGTCACCGAGTTCGGCCGGTCGCTGCTGGCCAAGCACGGCACGGTGGTCGCGCGCGTGGAGTACGCCAAGAGCGCGGGCGGGCGTCCGGTCGCGGTGACGCACGCGGGCGTGCAGGTGGCGACGCGGACGGTGTACGCGCCGGCGTCCTGGCCGCTGCGGATCGCCGCGTACGACGCGAAGGGGCGGCCCAAGGAGGGCCCGGCGGTCGTGCAGGACGTGGCGGGACCGGCCTGCTTCGCGGGTGACCTGCTCGCCCGGGCGCAGTCACTGCCCCTGCTGGAACAGGGCGACCACGTGGCGGCGCTGGACACGGGCGCGTACTACTTCGCCCACCACTACGCCTACAACTCGCTCCCCCGCCCCGGCATCCACGGCTTCGCCCCGGACGGCACGGGAGGCGTCGCCTTCGCGACGGTACGCACCCCCCAGACGATCGAGGAGATCGTGACCGAATCGGGCGCCGCCCACACCGACGCCCTGATCCTCTAGGGGGCGCGGGGCCCTGCCGGCCCGCGGCGCCCCCGGCGGGAACCGGCCCTCAGACGAGGGCCGGCGCCCGGCGGCGGGCGCCCCCGGGCGCCGCGTCACCCGCCGCGACACCGGTCGCCCGGTACCCCTTGACCGCCTTTCCGGCGGGCCGCCCCACCCCCGCGCGGAGCCAGTCGACGCGCACCCACAGCAGGACCTCGTCCGACCGCTCCAGACGCCCGATCCAGGCCGCCTTCAGCCACCGGCCCGCCCCGCACCCGGCGAGCAGCAGACCACCGGCGGCGGGGACCGCGAACGCCGTGCCCAGCGCGGCGAGGAAGGCGAGCAGCAGCCACCAGCGGTGCCCGCGACGCCAGTTGCGGACGGTCACCGCCCGGTCCTGGAGCACGTCGTGCCTGCCCGCCCGGGCCGCCGAACGGGCCAGTGCGCGGTACCGCCCCCGCCGCCCGTACGCCACGACGGCCGCCGCCACGAGGAACAGCGCGGCACCCGCCAGTACACCGATCCGGCGCCCGGTCAGTCCCGGCACCAGCACCCCGATCCCCGCCGCCACGGCTCCCAGCCACCACAGTGGCGCGGCCCCGGCCCGTACGACGACGGCCACCCGGGCCAGCCCATGTCCTCCGCGCGTCATGTTCGGCCTCCCGTCTCTCACGCCAGTGGACACAGGAGATTAGCGACGCAAGGTGAGACGAGTCTGAGAAGACGGGCGGACCTCCGCCGGCACGCCCGCCGTCAGTCCACGAACAGCCCGCGCGCCGCCGCCTTCGCGTCGAACTCCTCCAGCCGCGCCTGCGCGTCGGGCAGGTCGTCGCACATCGCCTCCAGCAGCACCCGGCCCAGCAGCATCGGCGCGCACGCCGTGTCGAAGGCAAGACCGGTGCCGACGGCGGCGGGCAGCAGCAGGTCGGACACCTTGGTGACCGGCGCGAACGGGGAGTCGGCGACGGTGACCACGGTCAGCCCCGCCTCCCTGGCGTGGGCGAGGGCGTCGACGACCTCGCGGGGATGCCGGGGCAGCGCGAAGCACAGCAGGGCGCTCGCCCCGGCCCGCGCGGCGGCGTCGATCCGGTCGTGGAGCATCGTGCCGCCCTCGTTGAGCAGCCGTACGTCCGGATGGACCTTGGCGGCGAAGTAGGCGAACCCGTGCGCCTGGGCCGCCGCGGCCCTCAGCCCCAGCACGGGCAGCGGCCGGCTCCCGGCCAGCACCCGGCCCGCCCGCCGCACCGGCCGGGGGTCGGCCAGCGCCTCCGCCAGATGCCGCAGGTTCTCGATCTCGGCCTCGACGGCCTGCTGGTACTCGTTGTACGAGCCGGTCTCCGGCGCCGGTTCGGCGGGCGCGACCTCGCGCAGGTGCCGCCGCAGGGCGGGGTAGCCGTCGAAGCCGAGGGCGACGGCGAACCGGGTCACGGACGGCTGGCTGACCCCGGCCAGCTCGGCCAGCTCCACGCTGGACAGGAACGGCACGTCGGCGGCGCGCCGCACCATGCTGTGCGCGATGCGCCGCTGGGTCGGCGTCAGCCGATGCCCCTCGAAGAGCGCCTGGAGGCGCGCGGCGGAGCTCTCGGTGCCGCTCATGACCTGACTCCCCCTCGACGCCTCGGCGCCTTGGCTTATTCACCCGTCGACATTCCTGCATACCGTTATACAGGCGCAGGCGGGGCCGCGCCGACCGCGCGTCGCGACGGGCGGGGATCGCGCACCGTGCCCGTTTCGGTGACAGATCCGGAAACCCGGCGATTTCGTTACGACACCACCATGTCCCGAACGGGCCGGATAGCGTAACTCATCGAACAACAGAGCGTCTTGAGGCACAGGCGACCCATGTGGCACCCGACGGAGGACTGGTACAGGCGTGGACGCGCAGAGCCGTGGGCGGGCGGACGGAACCGATCCCGCCGACCAGTGGGTACTCAACCCGGAGACCGGTGAATACGAACTGCGGCCGGAGGATTCCGCGGAGCGGCCGAGGGCGCCCCGCCCGCGCAGCGCCCCGCGCGCCGGTTCCGCCGCGCCCGCCCGCGTCCCCGGCCAGCGCGGCCGCCGCGCCGCACCCGCCCCCGAGGACACGCCCGGCCAGGACCGCCGCAGGCGCAGGCCGAGGAGGAGCGGCAGGAAGAAGGCGCTGCTGTGGACGGGAGGCGCCCTCGGCCTGGTCCTCGTGGGCGGTTCGGCGTTCGCGTACTACTGGTACGACCGCCTCTACGGCAACATCGACACCGTCGACATCGGTGACGTGGGCAGTGACGAGGTGCTGGCGGACGGGCCGGTCAACATCCTGGTCATCGGCAACGACGTCCGCACCGGCGAGGGCAACGAGGACTACGGCAACCGCACCAACGTCACCGGCCACGCCGACACCACGCTCCTCTTCCACGTGGCCGGGGACCGCACCAACGCCACCGTGGTGAGCATCCCGCGCGACCTGATGATCGAGATCCCGGACTGCCAGGCCATCCAGCCCGACGGCTCGGCCAAGGACATCCCCGGTTCGACGGTCCCCACCCGGTTCAACGAGTCCTACGGGGTGAACGGCCGCGATCCGGGCTGCACCATGCTCACCGTCGAGGAGATCACCGGCCTCGAGGTCGACCACTTCATGATGTTCGACTTCAACGCGGTCAAGACGCTGTCCACCGCGGTGGGCGGCGTCGAGGTGTGCCTGGAGAAGCCCCTCAAGGACCTGGACGGCGGCTCCGGGCTCGACCTGCCGGCCGGGAGGAGCACCGTCCAGGGCGAGGAGGCGCTCTCCTTCCTCCGCAACCGGCACGGGCTGAAGAACGAGAGCGACCTGGACCGCATCGGGATGCAGCAGAAGTTCGTCGCGTCGATGCTCCGCCGGCTGAAGGAGGACACGCTGGACAGCCCGTCCAAGATGCTCGACGTCGCCGACGCGGCCACCAAGTCCCTCACCGTGGACAAGGGCATAGGCAGCCCCACCAAGCTGCTCACCCTCGCCAGGGAACTCGGCAGGATCGACCTGAAGAACATCACCCTGATGACCCTGCCGGTGAGGGACAACCCGGCCGAGCCCACGCCCGTCACCGTCGTACCGGACCCGGCCAAGGCCCCGAAGGTCTTCGCCATGCTGCGGAACGACGTCTCCTTCACCGAGGTGAAGAAGAAGGAGAAGGACGCCAAGGACAAGCAGGCCAGGCTTCTGGAGGGCCCCCGGGCGGAGGCGTCCGAGATCCTCGTCGACGTCTTCAACGGCGGCGGCCCGCAGGGGGCCGCGCAGGAGACCCTCGCCTGGCTGCAGACCAGCGAGGGCGTGACCAGGTCCGCCAAGAAGGGCAACGCCCCGGCCGACGTCGACGGGACCCGGCTGGAGTACGCGCCGAACCAGGCCGACCAGGCCCGCAAGCTCGCCGACCTGATGGGCCTGCCCGCCTCGGCCATGAAGCCCGGCACGACGGACGCCGACGGGACGACACCGATGACGCTCACCCTCGGGCCGGACTTCACGGAGGCCGGCGTCCCCATCGCCCCGCCGAAGAAGGTCGACGTCGAACAGTCCCGGGCCGACGAGAAGATGTGCAAGAAGTAGGAGCGCGGCGAACCCGAGAACGAGTGGGGGGTTACCCCCAGTGCCACCTGCCTCCCGCCTCCCTACCGTGGGACGCATGACCGGAATGGACGCGCGGGACACCGAGCTGAAGAAGGAACTCGACGCCTCCCTGCAGGCCCGCAGGGAGCTGGGCGAGGAGTACGAGTCCGCGCTGGTCGACTCGTTCCTGGAGAAGGTCGACCAGCGCATCGACGGCGCGGTGGAGCGCCGGGTGCGCCGGCAGTTCGCCGAGCGGCAGATGACGGCGGCCCGGGACTCGCGGTCCCCGAAGGCCACGGACACCTGGGGCGAGCGCTTCGGCTTCGGCATCGTCTCGCTGGTCCTGGCGGTGCCGCTGTCCGCCATCGGCGGGGGCGTGGGCAATCTGCCCGGCCTGGTGGTCGCCTGGCTGGGCATCGTCGGGGTCAACGTCGTCCAGGCCGTCCGGAGCAACCCGGGCCTGTTCGGCCGCCGCAAGCCGGCGCAGGACGGCGACTGGGACGACTGAGGCCGCGGTGCGCGGCGGTTCGGGGCGACGACGGCCGCGACCACCGGCCGGGCGACCCCGACGGCGGGCGGCCGCATCCGCGGGAGCGGCGCCGGTCCGGGCGCGGGAGAGTGCTGCGCGGGGACCGCCGCACCCCCGTCACCGGGGGGCGGGACGACGGCGGTCCCCGCGGGGGACGCGCGCCCGTTGAGGCAGGCTGCGCGCCCGAGGCGTCCATGGAGGTCCGGGAGCCGCTCCGGAGGTCCTTCGACGCCGTTTGGCCGCCGGCCGGAACGGGGAGCCGCTCCCGTTCCGCCGACACCCATCAATCTGCCGGACCCGTGTTAAGCGAGTGCTGCGCGAACGTGACGCGCTCGTACCACTTCCGCGAAGTCCACGAAGATCATCGCCGCGTCGACGCCCGGCCGTTCACCGCCGCTTCACCGGCGGTTCGCCCGAGGCTCCGTCACTTCCCGGTCCTGGCCAGGAAGGACAGCAGGTCCTGGCGGCTGACCACACCGGTCGGCTTGCCCTCGACGAGGACGATCGCCGCGTCGGCCTCGCCCAGGACGGCCATCAGGTCCGCGACGGGCTCACCCGAGCCGACCTGCGGCAGCGGCGCGGACATGTGCTTCTCCAGCGGGTCGTCGAGCGAGGCGCTCTTGCTGAACAACGCGTCCAGCAGCTCCCGCTCCACCACCGAGCCGACGACCTCGGCGGCCATCACGTCCGGGTGGCCGGCGCCCGGCTTGACCACCGGCATCTGCGAGACGCCATACTCGCGCAGCACCTCGATGGCCTGGCCGACCGTCTCGTCGGGGTGCATGTGGACGAGGGAGGGGATGTGGCCGCCCTCCTTGTCCTCGAGGACGTCGCCGACGCGGGCGCTGGGGCCGGCGTCCTCCAGGAAGCCGTAGTCGGCCATCCACTCGTCGTTGAAGATCTTGCTGAGGTAGCCACGCCCGCTGTCCGGCAGCAGGACGACCACCACGTCGTCCTCACCGAGCCGCGAGGCCACCTCCAGCGCCGCCACGACCGCCATGCCGCAGGAGCCGCCGACCAGCAGGCCCTCCTCCTTGGCGAGCCGCCGGGTCATCTGGAAGGAGTCCTTGTCGGAGACGGCGACGATCCCGTCCGCGATGTCACGGTCGTACGCGCTCGGCCAGAAGTCCTCACCGACGCCCTCCACCAGGTACGGCCGCCCGGAGCCGCCGGAGTACACGGACCCCTCGGGGTCGGCGCCGATGACCTTCACCCGCCCGTCGCTGACCTCCTTCAGGTAGCGCCCGGTCCCGGAGATGGTGCCGCCGGTGCCGACGCCGGCCACGAAGTGGGTGATCCTCCCCTCGGTCTGCTCCCACAGCTCGGGGCCGGTGGAGTGGTAGTGGGAGAGCGGGTTGTGGGGGTTGGAGTACTGGTCGGGCTTCCAGGCCCCCGGCGTCTCGCGCACCAGCCGGTCGGAGACGTTGTAGTAGGAGTCGGGGTGCTCGGGCGCCACGGCGGTCGGGCAGACGACGACCTCGGCCCCGTAGGCCCGCAGTACGTTGATCTTGTCCGTGGACACCTTGTCCGGGCAGACGAAGATGCACTTGTAGCCCTTCTGCTGGGCCACGATGGCGAGCCCGACCCCGGTGTTCCCGCTGGTCGGCTCGACGATGGTGCCGCCCGGCCGCAGCTCCCCGCTCTTCTCCGCCGCCTCGATCATGCGCAGGGCGATGCGGTCCTTCACGGAGCCGCCCGGGTTGAAGTACTCCACCTTGGCCAGGACGGTCGCCCTGATGCCCTTGGTCACGCTGTTGAGCCGCACCAGCGGGGTGTTGCCGACGAGGCTGATCATCGAGTCGTGGAATTGCACCGTTGTCTCCGGATGCTGCAAAAGGGTGGTCGTAGTGGTGATGCCAGCCTAGGCCCTCGCCGGTCGGAACCCGGCCGGATCGTTCACTCGCCGTAAGGATTGGACCACGGTCCGTACGGGGCAAGCACTGGGTGTACGGGTTCGAGGAGGTGGCGGCGAGGCATGACGGGCTTGTCGAGGGCGAGGGTGGCCCGGCGCATCGCCGCCGGCGCGGCGTACGGCGGCGGGGGGATCGGTCTGGCCGGGGCGGCCACCGTGGGGCTCCTGATGGCCGAGGCCCAGCTGGCGCGGCGCCACGTGGGCAACGGCACGACTCCCCACGTACCGAACGCGGACGGGCTGTACGGCGCGGCGTACACGGTGCCGGGCGAGCCGGCGCTGCGGCTGACGATGCTGGGCGACTCCACGGCGGTCGGGCAGGGCGTGCACCGGGCCGGGCAGACGCCGGGCGCGCTGCTGGCGTCGGGCGTCGCGGCGGTCGCGGAACGTCCGGTGGGGCTGAGCACGGTCGCGGTGCCCGGGGCCTGTTCCGACGATCTGGACCGGCAGGTGACGAGGGCGCTGGCGGATCCGTCCCGGACGCCCGACATCTGCGTGATCATGATCGGCGCCAACGACGTCACCCGCCGCATGCCGCCCGCCCGGTCCGTGCGCCACCTGTCCTCGGCGGTACGGCGGCTGCGGACGGCCGGCGCGGAGGTGGTCGTCGGCACCTGCCCCGATCTCGGCACGATCGAGCCGGTGCGGCAGCCGCTGCGCTGGCTGGCCCGCCGGGCCTCGCGGCAGCTGGCGGCGGCGCAGACGATCGGAGCCGTCGAGCAGGGCGGGCGCACGGTGTCGCTGGGCGATCTGCTGGGGCCCGAGTTCGCGGCGAACCCGCGCGAGCTGTTCGGGCCGGACAGCTACCACCCCTCGGTGGAGGGGTACGCCACGGCGGCGATGGCGGTGCTGCCGACGGTGTGCGCGGCGCTGGGCCTGTGGCCGGCGGAGGAGGAGCGCCCGGACGCCGCCCGCCGCGAGGGGTTCCTGCCGGTGGCCCAGGCGGCGGCGGAGGCGGCGGCGGAGGCGGGCACGGAGGTCACCGCGGTGATGCCGGCGGGTCCGCGGGGGCCGTGGGCCCTGCTGAAACGCCGCCGGCGCCGGCGGGTGGCGGAGACGGAGCCGGAACCCTCGCCCCAGCCGTCGTAGCGCCGGACGACCGCCGCGACCTCGCCGGAGCGCCGCAGCCGCGGACCGCCGGCACCGGCCCCACGCAGCTGCGGGCAGTCAGCGCCGGCCCCACGCAGCTACGGGCAAGTCGCGCCTCCCCCAGTGCCTCAAGGGCCTGGGAGGTACCCCCAGGGCGGCACGGGTGGGCGATGGGGGTCCCCCCGCTCGAGCGAAGTCGAGAGTGGGGGAGAAGTCGAGAGTGGGGGAGAAGTCGAGAGTGGGGGAGGCACCCGGCGAGCGCCGTGAGCGTCTCAGCACCCGGCCGACACCGGTCAGCAGTGCCGGTGCGGGGCGGGGGGTGTCGCGCGGCCCGGCGCTCACGGGGCGCCGTCGCGCCCACCCGTGCCGCCCTGCGGCACGACTGCCCGCGGACGCGGTGGGCGGCACGGCTGCCCGCGGACGTAAGCCAAGCAAGCGCTTAGACAGTTGCGGTCCATGTCACACCGCGCCACCCGTGACCCCGCTCATACGTCCGGGTAACTTCCCAAGAAGCCCCGCACCGACCACCCGGTACGCCTTCCCGTCGCCCGACCACCACCCCTCGACGAGGCGCTACGCGCCGCCCCTCACCACTGGAGCCGTGATGCCCGAAGCCGTGATCGTCTCTGCCGCCCGCTCCCCCATCGGCCGCGCCTTCAAGGGCTCCCTGAAGGACCTGCGCCCGGACGACCTGACCGCCACGATCATCCAGGCCGCCCTCGCCAAGGTCCCCGAGCTGGACCCGAGGGACATCGACGACCTGATGCTCGGCTGCGGCCTCCCCGGCGGCGAGCAGGGCAACAACCTCGGCCGCGTGGTCGCCGTGCAGATGGGGATGGACCACCTTCCCGGCTGCACCATCACCCGCTACTGCTCGTCCTCGCTGCAGACCTCCCGCATGGCCCTGCACGCCATCAAGGCCGGCGAGGGCGACGTGTTCATCTCGGCCGGCGTCGAGACGGTCTCGCGCTTCACCAAGGGCAACTCCGACAGCCTCCCGGAGACCCGCAACCCGCTGTTCGCCGAGGCCGAGGCCCGTACCGCCGCCGTCGCCGAGTCGGAGGGCTCCACCTGGCACGACCCGCGCGAGGACGGCCTGATGCCGGACCCGTACATCGCGATGGGCCAGACCGCCGAGAACCTGGCCCGCCTCAAGGGCGTCACCCGCCAGGACATGGACGAGTTCGGCGTCCGCTCGCAGAACCTCGCCGAGGAGGCCATCAAGAACGGCTTCTGGGAGCGCGAGATCACCCCGGTGACGCTCCCCGACGGCACGGTGGTCTCCAAGGACGACGGCCCCCGCGCGGGCGTCACCATGGAGGGCGTGGCCGGCCTGAAGCCGGTCTTCCGCCCCGACGGCCTGGTCACCGCCGGCAACTGCTGCCCGCTCAACGACGGCGCCGCCGCGCTCGTCATCATGAGCGACACCAAGGCCCGCGAGCTCGGTCTCACCCCGCTCGCCCGGATCGTCTCCACCGGCGTCTCCGGCCTCTCCCCCGAGATCATGGGCCTCGGCCCGGTCGAGGCGAGCAAGCAGGCGCTGGGCCGCGCCGGTCTCACCATCGACGACATCGACCTGGTCGAGATCAACGAGGCGTTCGCCGCCCAGGTGATCCCCTCCTACCGCGACCTCGGCATCCCGCTGGAGAAGCTGAACGTCAACGGCGGCGCCATCGCCGTCGGCCACCCCTTCGGCATGACCGGCGCCCGCATCACCGGCACGCTCATCAACTCCCTCCGGTTCCACGACAAGCAGTTCGGCCTGGAGACGATGTGCGTCGGCGGCGGCCAGGGCATGGCGATGGTCATCGAGCGCCTCAGCTGAACCCCCGCACCGTGGGCGCACCGTAGCCGTCACGACACGCTGCGTCAGTCAATGGCCCGGACCTTCGGAACCCCCGGAGGCCCGGGCCGATTCGTGATCCAATCTCCCCCAGGATGTGACCTATCTCCCTCGCCGCAGGGATTCACGCAGGTCAGGACCGGGCCCCTCTCGGGTGCACCCCCAAAGGACTGTCCGTTTCGTGACGTTACGCACTGACAGATGGTTAGTCCACCCTTCAAGCTGATGTAGGAAGTCGGGGGTCGACTTTGAACCGGGAGTACGTCAGTGAGCGCCATGCCGATCGCCCTGCTGGTCACCACGGCCGCCACCGGCGCCGTGGGCGTCGCCGTCCTGCGCAGCATCATGGTGCTGCGCCGACAGGTCGCGGCCCTGCACACCGCACTGGCCGAGGACGGCGCCGCGGCCACGCGCGCGCACGTTCCCCCCGCCCGTACGGCGGGCACCGACGAGATACGCACCGCCGTGGCGGAGGCGCTCGCCGAGGAGCGGGAGCGCGAGCTCGCCGAGGCGCGGGCCTTCTGGGCCGCCCAGGAGGCGCGTGACGCGTCCGACGCGCCGTCCCTGCTGGGTCTGGCGGACAGCGAGCTGTTCCTGCCCCGGCAGGCCGATTTCGTGGGTCTGGAGCCGGTGAGCGAGCCGGGCGCGGACGCCGAGGAGTACTCCGGGGACTCCCCGGAGCTGGCCGCGGCCCGCCGCCGCCACCCCTCGCACCCGGACTTCGTGCCGAACCCCTCACCGGTCGTCAACGACCACGAGCGCACGGTGACCGCCCTGGAGGGGCTGGCCGCCGCCCGGACCGAGCTGACCGACGTCCGTCCGGGCCCGCTGGGCACCCTCGACGTCTACGTCTTCGCCGACGGGACGACGCTGTGCATGACGCCGGGCCACCGCGAGACCGCGGAGCGCCTGGCCGCGGCCCTGCGCGCGGGCGAGACCCCGTTCCTGCTGGGCGGTTCCGGCATCTCGGGGGCGTACACGCTGACGTTCTCCTGCGGCGAGGAGAACGTCTACATCCTGGCGGACCGCGTCATCGCGTCCCTCTGACTCCGGGGCGGCTACACCCCGGCGCGCTCCCGCGCCTCCTCCACCAGCCGTACGGCCTCCCGCACCTCGTCCTCGCTCCGCAGGACGAGCGCCAGGTCGTGGCCGGCGACGGTGATCTGGTCGGCGGCGGCGAACATGCCCGCGTCGGGCATCTCGCGGGGCTCGGTGCCCGGCTCCTCGACGCGCTGGGTGCGCCGCGCCAGTTCCCTGGCCAGGGCGAGCGCCTCGGCGGCCCCGCCCCGCTGCAGCCTGCTCTGCGGCGCGGCCCGCAGGCGGTCGGCGAAATGATCCACGGCACGGGTGAAGGGCGTCGTATCAACCACGCGGCGAGCGTACGCGGCGCGGCGGGACTGTTGCCAACGGGCGAACGCTCAGGCACGGTGACCTGAAGGACCGGCTCACACCCCATGCGTCCGGAGGCGCCGATGTCCCAAGTCTTCTCCGCCGAGACCCACCGCAACATGCTCGCCCGCATCCCCCACTGCACCGGTCGTGAGATCTCCGACTGGCTGCGCACCGTCGAAGAAGGCCCGGCGCTCTTCCGCTTCGAGGAGAAGGTCAGCTGGCTCCGGCACGAGTACGACCTGGCGTACGGCCACGCCAAGGCGATCGTCCACGAGTACGACCTGAGGAGGGCCGCGCGCAAACTGCTCTGACGCACGCCGGCACGGCGAAGGGCCCCGGGTGGGAACCCGGGGCCCTCGTCCGCGCTGCTGGGCGTCAGTCGCTGCTGTTGAGGATCGAGATGAGTCGCAGGAACTCCATGTAGATCCACACCAGCGTCAGCGTGAGGCCGAAGGCGGCGAGCCAGGCCTCCTCGCGCGGGGCACCGTAGGCGATGCCGTCCTCGACCTGCTTGAAGTCCAGGGCGAGGAAGCAGGCACCGAGGATGATGCCGATGACGCCGAAGACGACGCCGAGCGCACCGCTGCGGAAGCCGAGGCCGTCACCGCCGCCGAACACCGCGAACAGCAGGTTCACGGTCATCAGCAGGATGAAGCCGAGCGCGGCCGCCATCACGAAGCCGTAGAAGCGGCGGTTGACGCGGATCCAGCCGGCCTTGTAGGCCACCAGCACACCGGCGAAGACCGCCATGGTGCCGATCACTGCCTGCATGGCCGCACCGTCGGCGATGCGGTTGTCGACGATGCTGGAGATGACGCCGAGGAAGACGCCCTCGAACGCGGCGTACGTCAGGATCAGCGCCGGCGAGGCCTTGCGCTTGAAGGACTGCACGAGCGCCAGGACCATGCCGATCAGCGCGGCGCCGATGCCGATGCCGTAGGACCGGCTGATGTTGGCGTCGTCGACCGGCAGCAGGGCCCAGGAGAGCGCGGCGGTGACGATGAGCACGCCGAGCGTGGTGCCCGTGCGCATGACGACGTCGTCGATGGTCATCCGGCCGGTGGTGGCCGGCGCCTGCGGCGGGGCGCCGTACTGCAGGTCCTGCTGGGCGTAGGGGTTCTGGGCGTACGGGTTGCCCGTCGGCTGCGCGTACGGGTTGGCCTGCGTGGCGACAGCGGGGCCCCCGGCCTGCGGCGCGGTGTTGAAGCCCGCGTAGCCGTTGTCGCGGCCGAACCCCCGTCGCGAGAAGACCGGGTTACTGCTCCTCATTTCACTCCTCCATGGCCGCGCGGCGCGGCCTTGGCTCAAGAGTAATAGGTAGGCAAAGGAATGACCCTAATGCTTGGGGAGGATCTTTCCCTCGTTGTGCTGCGCAACACGCTACGCGGCCGGGTGATTCCCTCCACCGCGGGACACCGAACCATGACCGACCCGGTACCTCCCCGGGACCGGCCGGAGATCATCCGTCCGCCCCGGCCCGGTGCTCACGCGGTGGCCCGGCGCCTCCGGGGCGGGCCCGGGCGGCGGGACGCGCGCCGGCCGGAGGATCCGCGGGACGTGACCGCCGGGAGGGCGCCCCGTCGCGCGATCACACGGGAGCGTCCGGAACGGGGGCGTCGCACGCGCGAGGGGGCGCGGCATACGTGATGGTGCCCGGAGCCGGACTCGAACCGGCACGCCCGCATAGGGGCAGCGAGGTTTAAGCTCGCCGTGTCTGCATTCCACCATCCGGGCAGGCCGTGGGCTCCGCTTCGCGGTCCCGAGCCTATCGGTGACCCTCCCGCCGACAGCGACGGGAGGGGCCGATCTTGTCTTATTTTATTGGCGCCTGATGGTGCATCAGCACCACGGACTCGCCGTCAGCACATGCCACCAGCCTTGCGTGTGGCACTTCGTCACGCACGCGGAATGACGGAATTTCACCGCCTGAACAGGGGCGCTCCACCTGTTCCGCGCGCCCCCGGCTCAGAGGCCGCCGTCATCCCCAGGTATGACACCGCGTCCGGTGGTCCCTCCCGAGTCGCCCCCCGGAACCGGAGCAGCGGGTGACTACACGGCGGCGAAGCGGCGGAACGATGGACGGCGTCCCCCGAGAGCACGCCGTCCCGACAGGAGCGCCATCCCGTGACCACCGCATCCCTCGCCGACCGGACCACCACCGCGGCCGCGCGCGCCACGGAGCTTTCGAAGATCTACGGCCAGGGCGAGACCCGGGTGGTCGCCCTGGACCGGGTCTCCGTCGCCTTCCAGCAGGCCGAGTTCACCGCGATCATGGGCCCCTCCGGCTCCGGCAAGTCCACGCTGATGCACTGCGTGGCCGGCCTGGACACCTTCTCCTCCGGTTCCGTGCGCATCGGCGAGACCGAGCTGGGCTCGCTGAAGGACAAGCAGCTGACCAGGCTGCGCCGGGACAAGATCGGCTTCATCTTCCAGGCGTTCAACCTGCTCCCGACGCTGTCCGCGCTGGAGAACATCACCCTCCCGATGGACATCGCGGGCCGCAGGCCGGACAAGGAGTGGCTGGACACCGTGATCCGGATGGTCGGCCTGGCGGACCGGCTGGGCCACCGGCCCTCACAGCTGTCCGGCGGACAGCAGCAGCGGGTCGCCGTGGCGCGGGCGCTGGCCTCCCGGCCCGAGATCATCTTCGGCGACGAGCCGACCGGGAACCTCGACTCCCGTTCCGGCGCCGAGGTGCTGGGCTTCCTGCGCAACTCCGTGCGCGAACTGGGACAGACCGTGGTCATGGTGACGCACGATCCGGTCGCCGCCGCCTACGCGGACCGGGTGGTCTTCCTCGCGGACGGCCGGATCGTGGACGAGGCGCACGGGCCGACGGCCGACTCGGTGCTCGACCGCATGCGGAATCTTCCTGGGGGGTCCCCCCGGACCCCCGGGTCCGACGCCAAGGGCCGCACCAGCTGACGCCCCCGCCCGTCCCCTCCTCAGCCCGCCCCCTCCTCCGTACGTCTGGAACCGAGAAGACTTCCATGTTCCGTACCGCCTTGCGCAACGTGTCCGCGCACAAGGCCAGGCTCCTGATGACCGTGCTCGCCGTGATGCTCGGCGTGGCCTTCGTGTCGGGGACCCTGGTCTTCACCAACAGCCTCTCCGACGCCCTGCAGAAGCAGTCCGCCAAGGGCTTCGACCACGTCGACGTCGCCGTCACCCCCCGGTGGAAGGAGGGCGAGGGCGACGAGGCCGGTTCCTACCACGAGCTGACCCGCGAACTGGTCGACGCCAGTGCCGCCGTGCCCGGCGCCGCGCGGGCCATCGGCACCGTCCAGGGCTTCACCGCGCTCGCCGACAAGGACGGCAAGCTGATCGGCGACGGCTTCCAGTCGCAGGGCGGCAACTACTGGGGCGCCGAGGATCCCCGGTACCCGCTGGTCAGCGGGCGTGCGCCGAAGGGCGAGGGCGAGATCCTCATCGACTCCAGGACCGCGGAGCGGGCCGGCTACGAGGTCGGCGACACGGTGCGGATGTCGGTCGACGGTCCCGTCCTGGAGCCGGTGGTCACCGGCGTCTTCACCACCGACGACGGCAACGTCGCGGCCGGCGGCAGCCTCACGCTGTTCGACACGGCGAGCGCGCAGAAGCTGCTCGGCAAGGAGGGCACCTTCGACGAGATCGCCGTCGAGGCGAAGGACGGCGTCAGCGACACCGCGCTGCGGGCCCAGCTGGAGAAGGCCCTGCCGTCCGACGCCGTGGAGACCACGACGGGTACGCGGCTCGCCGACGACCAGGCCAAGGCGATCGCCTCCTCGATGAGCGGCCTGAAGCAGGGTCTGCTGGTGTTCGCCGGGATCTCGCTGTTCGTCGGTACGTTCATCATCGCCAACACCTTCACCATGCTGGTCGCCCAGCGCACCAAGGAGCTGGCCCTGATGCGCGCGGTCGGCGCCTCCCGGCGCCAGGTCACGCGGTCGGTGCTGATCGAGGCGTTCGTGGTCGGCACGGTCGCCGCCGTCGCCGGACTCGTCGCCGGTGTCGGCATCGGCGCGGGGCTGCGCTCCCTGATGGGGACGCTGGACGCGCCCATGCCCGACGGGCCCCTGGTGGTCAGCCCGGGCACGGTCGGCTCCGCGTTCGTGGTCGGCATCCTGGTGACCATGCTCGCCGCGTGGCTGCCCGGCCGCCGGGCCGCGAAGATCCCGCCGGTGGCGGCGATGAGCGCGATGCACGCGACGGCGACCACCAAGTCGCTGGTGCTGCGCAACACGCTGGGCGCGCTGTTCTCGGCGGCCGGTGTCGCGGTGGTCCTCGCGGCCACGACGATGGACGGGTCCGACGGCCAGGTCCCCATGGGGATCGGCGCCGTGCTGCTGATCATCGGCGTCTTCGTCCTGACCCCGCTGCTGTCCCGCCCGCTGATCGCCGCCGCGGCCCCGGTGCTGCGCGTCTTCGGGGTCTCCGGCAAGCTGGCCCGGCAGAACTCGGTGCGCAACCCGCGCCGCACCGCCGCCACCGCGTCCGCGCTGATGATCGGGCTCACCCTGATCACCGGTATGACGGTGATGGCCGGCAGCCTGCAGAAGTCCATCGACAAGATGGCGGCCTCCGCGATCGAGGCGGACTACATGGTGTCCATGGTGAACGGGCGCCCGCTGTCGCCGGACGTCGAGAAGGAGCTGAAGCGGGCCGACGGCGTCACCGCCACCAGCCCGATGCGCAACGCGTACGCCAGCGTCGACGGCCAGGACGAGTACCTGACCGGCGTGAACGGCGCCACGATCGGCGAGCTGACCGACTTCCCGATGGCGCAGGGCGCCTTCGAGATCGGCGCCACGCGGGCCGTCGTGGACGAGGACACCGCGAAGTCGTACGGCTGGAAGACCGGTTCGGCCTTCACCCTCGTCCGCGAGGACGGCGCGAAGCGGAAGCTCACGGTCTCCGGTGTCTACCAGGCCAACGAGCTGGTGCGCGGCATCCTGGTCGACACCGCGGCCCTCGACTCGCACGAGTCGGAACCGGCCGACATGATGGTCATGGTGAAGACCGCCGACGGTACGTCCGACGCGATGAAGGAGGCGCTGGAGAAGGCCCTCGGCGCCAACCCGGTGATCACGGTCCAGGACAAGCAGGACCTCTCCAACGAGATCGCGAAGATGTTCACCCTGATCCTGAACATGGTCTACGGCCTGCTGGCGATGGCGGTGATCGTGGCGGTCCTCGGCGTCGTCAACACCCTGGCGATGTCGGTGTTCGAACGGTCCCAGGAGATCGGCATGCTGCGGGCGATCGGCCTGGACCGCAAGGGCGTCAAGCGGATGGTCCGGCTGGAGTCCCTGGTGATCTCGCTGTTCGGCGCGGTGCTGGGCCTGGGGCTGGGCGTGTTCTTCGGCTGGGCGGCCGGTGAGCTGGTGGGGTCGCGCATGGCGACGTACGAACTGGTCCTGCCATGGGGCCGGATGGGGCTCTTCCTGCTGCTGGCCGCGGTGGTGGGTGTGCTGGCCGCGCTGTGGCCGGCCCGGCGGGCGGCCCGGCTGAACATGCTGCAGGCGATCAAGGCCGAGTAGCCGGGCAGGAGCCACGGCTGTGGCTGAGGCGCGGGCCCCGTTCCGGGTGGAGCGGGGCCCGTCGTCGTGTGCGGGCCCGGTTCCGGGCACGAGCCGGTTCCGGGCACGAGCCGGTTCCGGGCACGAGTGCGCAGGGCGGGTGGGCGTACTCCCGTCGGGTCCTCGGGAACGCCGAAGGGGCCGCCCGCACCACGGATGGCGGGCGGCCCCTTCAGTGGGTGACCGGAGGTCAGGAGGCCTTGGCCTCGGTCTTCTTCGGTTCCTGCTGGGCGGCCGCCGGCGCCGGCTTCGCCGCCTCGTAGAACTCCTCGCGCGGGGACTCGATCGCGCCCAGGGACACGACCTCGCGCTTGAGGAACATGCCGAGGGTCCAGTCGGCGAAGACGCGGATCTTGCGGTTCCAGGTCGGCATCGCCATGCCGTGGTAGCCACGGTGCATGTACCAGGCGAGCCGGCCCTTGAGCTTGATCTTCATCTTGCCCATGACGATCATCGCCACGCCCTTGTGCAGGCCGAGGCCCGCCACCGCGCCCTTGTTGGCGTGGCTGTACTCCTTCTGCGGGAAGCCCCGCATGCCGGAGACCACGTTGTCGCCGAGGACCTTGGCCTGGCGCAGCGCGTGCTGGGCGTTCGGCGGGCACCAGGCGTTCTCGTTGCCGGCCTTGCGGCCCACGAGGTCCGGGACCTGGGCGTTGTCGCCCGCGGCCCAGATGTAGTCGGTGCCCTTGACCTGGAGGGTCGGCTCGGTGTCGACGTGACCGCGCGGACCCAGCGGCAGACCGAAGCGGGACAGCGCCGGGTTCGGCTTGACGCCCGCCGTCCACACGATCGTGTTGGAGTCGACCTCGAGGCCGTTCTTCAGCACCACGTGGCCGTCGACGCAGGAGTCCATCGACGTGGACAGGTAGACCTCGACGCCGCGGCCCTCGAGGTGCTCCTTGCCGTACGCGCCGAGCTTGGGGCCGACCTCGGGGAGGATCTTGTCGGCGGCGTCGACGAGGATGAAGCGCATGTCCTCGCGGGACACGTTGTTGTAGTACTTGGCGGCGTCGCGGGCCATGTCCTCGACCTCGCCGATGGTCTCCGCGCCGGCGAAGCCGCCGCCCACGAAGACGAAGGTGAGCGCCTTGCGCCGGATCTCCTCGTCCGTGGTGGAGTCGGCCTTGTCGAGCTGCTCGAGGACGTGGTTGCGCAGGCCGATGGCCTCCTCGATGCCCTTCATACCGATGCCCTGCTCGGCGAGGCCGGGGATCGGGAAGGTGCGGGAGACCGCGCCCATCGCGATGACCAGGTAGTCGAAGGGCAGCTCGTACGCCTCGCCGACGAGCGGGGCGACCGTGGCGACCTTGCGGTCCTGGTCGATGGTGGTGACCCGGCCGGTGAGGACCTCCGCCTTGGGAAGCACGCGTCGCAGCGGGACGACGACGTGCCGGGGGGAGATGCTGCCGGCGGCGGCTTCGGGGAGGAAGGGCTGGTAGGTCATGTACGACCGCGGGTCGACGACGGTGACGGTCGCCTCGCCGTAACGCATCTTCTTCTGGATGCGCCGAGCTGCGTACAGGCCTACGTACCCACCGCCTACTACGAGGATCCTGGGACGCTCCGTGGTGCTCATGCCATCGAGTATCCACCCGCCTCAGGGGGGTACCTCGTGCGCCCCTTCACAAGCTCCGACAGGGCCTGTGTTACCATCCCCCGCTTCTTGATCCAGATCACAGCGCGAAACGGGAACCGGCACCCCGCGCGGGACGTTGTCAATGCCGCGTGAGCTGCCTCTCCGCCCGTCAGCAGGCGGCGTGAGGCCGGTCGGCGGACCTTCGTGACGGCCTCCGACAGGACGCCCGCCACCGCCTTCTGAACGTGTTCAAATGGGTGTTGAGGGCCCGAATGGGTCAACCGAGCGCAGTTCTTCGTCCTCCCGGGACCAATTCCTTGTGAAGAACTTCACGAACTTTCCCGGCGGGGCCTCGCCGGAGGGCCCGAAAGGGCCCCCCGGACACCGCTCAAACGCCATCCCGACTGCTCAGCGGAGTGCTACCGGTCAGTAGCGAGAGGGGTCCGGGCCACGGACCAGGCGATGCCGTCGAGGATGTCGTGCTCCGAGACCACGACCTCCTCCGCACCGGTCCGCTCCATGATCGAGAGGAGGACCAGGGCCCCGGCACCGATCACGTCGACCCGGCCCGGGTGCATGGAGGGCACCGCCGCGCGCTCGGCGTGGGTGGAGCGCAGCAGCCACTCGGTGATCTCGCGGACGCGGTCGCGGGAGACGCGGGAGTGGTGGATGGCCCCGGAGTCGTACGCGGGGAGGTCCTGGGCGATCGCCGACACGGTGGTGACCGAGCCCGCCAGGCCGACCAGGGTGCGCGCCTCGCGCAGCGGGACCGTCTCCTCGGCCCGGTCGAGGGCGGCCTCGATGTCGGCGCGCATCGCCGCGATCTGCTCCTCGGCCGGCGGGTCCGTCACGGCCCCGTCCCGCACCAGGTGCCGCTCGGTCATCCGTACGCAGCCGACGTCCACGGAGCGGGCGGCACGGACGTGGTCGTCGCCCACGACGAACTCGGTCGAGCCGCCGCCGATGTCCACCACCAGGAACGGGCGGTGCAGGTCGGTCCGGCCCGTCAGCTCCTTGGTGGCCCCGGTGAAGGAGAACTCGGCCTCCTGGTCGCCGGTGATGACCTCGGGCTCCACACCCAGGATGTCCAGCACCCCGCGCACGAAGTCGTCGCGGTTCCCGGCGTCGCGGGAGGCCGAGGTGGCGACGAAGCGCAGGCGCCGCGCGCCGTGCTCCTCGATGACCTCCGCGTACTCGCGGCAGGCGGCGAAGGTCCGCTCCAGCGCCTCGGGCGCCAGCCGGCCCGTGCGGTCGACGTCCTGGCCGAGCCGCACGATCGTCATCCGCCGGTCCAGCTCGGTCAGTTCGCCGGTCGCGGGATCGGCGTCGGCCACCAGCAGCCGGATGGAGTTCGTACCGCAGTCGATGGCGGCCACCCGGGTCACCGGCCGTCCTCCTTCTCGGGAAGCGTCACGCAGGCGCCCTTGCGCCACCACTCCGGAAGCATCGCCAGCGCCTCGTCGCCCAGCGGGTTGACCCCGGGGCCCGCGGCCAGCGAGTGGGCGACGAGCACGTGCAGGCACTTCACGCGGTCCGGCATGCCGCCCGCGCTGGGGAAGTTCCTCAGCTCCTCGATCTCGTCGCGGCGCCGGATGTAGTCCTCGTGCGCCGCGCGGTACGCGGCCGCCAGCTCGGGGTCGGTGGCCAGCCGCTCCGTCATCTCCTTCATCACACCGCCTGCCTCCAGCGTGCCGATCGCGGAGTTCGCCCTCGGGCAGGTGAGGTAGTACAGCGTCGGGAAGGGGGTGCCGTCGGGCAGCCTCGGCGCGGTCTCCACGACGTCCGGCTGCCCGCAGGGGCAGCGGTGCGCGATGGCGCGCAGCCCGCGCGGGGGCCGCCCGAGCTGCTGCTTGAAGGCCTCGACGTCCGCGTCGGTGGGTTCGGTGCGCGGGGTCGTGGGCGGGGGCTTTTCCATGCGTGTCTTTCTGCGGTCTTCGACAGGGGGTCACTGGTCGGCGGCGTCGGCCTTGTCGACGCCGTCCCAGACGTTCGCGTACCAGGGGCGGTCGGCGGCCTCGAGATCCGTGCGGGACTGCTGCGCCGTACCCGGGTCGATGACGATGTAGCCGGTCTCGCCGGGCATGACGTAGTGCAGCCGCCGGCGGATCTCCTGCTCGGCGTACGCGTCGTCCTGCCAGCGGGCCTTCAGGTCGCGCAGCCGTTCGACCCGCCTGCGGGTCTCGTCCTGCTCCTGCTGGAGGTCGGCGATGTCCGCGCGCTGGGAGACGTACTGGCGCATGGGGTAGGCGAGGGCGACGATCAGGGAGCAGACCACCAGGGCCAGCAGCGCGGCCCGGCCGGTCAGCCGGGAGCGACGGGCCTGGCGTTTGGTCTGCGAGCGGTAGACCCGGGCCGCGGTCTGCTCACCGATCAGCCGGATCCTGGTCGCGGTGGAGAAACGGTCCCGGTCCTTGACCGCCATGTTCCGCCTCCGGTTCGCCTTCATACGTGCGTACGTCCCCGCACACGGTACGGGACCGGGTACGGGGACGTACGTGCGACGCTTCCTACGTATCAGCCCTTGAAGCGCGGGAAGGCCGAGCGGCCGGCGTACACCGCGGCGTCGTCGAGGATCTCCTCGATGCGCAGCAGCTGGTTGTACTTGGCGACGCGCTCGGAGCGGGCCGGGGCGCCGGTCTTGATCTGGCCGCAGTTGGTGGCGACGGCCAGGTCGGCGATGGTGACGTCCTCGGTCTCGCCGGAGCGGTGGGACATCATGCACTTGAAGCCGTTGCGCTGGGCCAGCTCGACGGCGTCCAGGGTCTCGGTGAGCGAGCCGATCTGGTTGACCTTGACCAGCAGGGCGTTGGCGGCGCCCTCCTCGATGCCGCGGGCCAGGCGCTCGGGGTTGGTGACGAACAGGTCGTCGCCGACGAGCTGGACCTTGTCACCGAGCTTGGCGGTGATGGTCTTCCAGCCCTCCCAGTCGTCCTCGAACAGCGGGTCCTCGATGGAGACGAGCGGGTACGCGTCGACGAGCTCGGCGTAGTACTCGGTCATCTCGGCGGCGGAGCGCTCCTTGCCCTCGAAGGTGTAGGAGCCGTCCTTGTAGAACTCGGACGCGGCGACGTCGAGCGCGAGGGCGATCTGCTCGCCGGGGGTGTAGCCGGCTTCCTTGATGGCCTCGAGGATGAGGTCGAGGGCCTCGCGGTTGGAGCCGAGGTTCGGGGCGAAGCCGCCCTCGTCGCCGAGGCCGGTGGCCAGGCCCTTGCCCTTAAGGACCTTCTTCAGGGTGTGGTAGACCTCGGCGCCCCAGCGCAGGGCCTCGGAGAAGGACTCCGCGCCGATCGGGGCGATCATG
Source organism: Streptomyces sp. NPDC000348 (assembly GCF_042898795.1). Taxonomy (NCBI): domain Bacteria; kingdom Bacillati; phylum Actinomycetota; class Actinomycetes; order Kitasatosporales; family Streptomycetaceae; genus Streptomyces; species Streptomyces sp. NPDC000348. The sequence continues at coordinate 49,291 of NZ_JBIAZD010000021.1, read as the reverse complement.
AACTCCTGGATGTCCACGTTGGAGTCGGCGTGCGAGCCGCCGTTCAGGATGTTCATCATCGGCACCGGCAGCAGGTGCGCGTTGGGGCCGCCCAGGTAGCGGAAGAGCGGGAGGTCGCTGGCCTCGGAGGCGGCGTGGGCGACGGCGAGCGAGACGCCGAGGATGGCGTTGGCGCCGAGGGAGCCCTTGTTGTCGGTGGCGTCCAGGTCGAACATCGCCTGGTCGATCAGGCGCTGCTCGGTGGCGTCGTAGCCGACGAGCTCCGGGCCGATCTGCTCGATGACGGCCAGCACGGCCTTCTCGACGCCCTTGCCCAGGTAACGGCCTGCATCGCCGTCACGGAGTTCGATGGCCTCGAAGGCGCCGGTGGAGGCGCCGGACGGGACGGCGGCACGACCCGTGCTGCCGTCGTCGAGGCCGACCTCGACCTCGACCGTGGGGTTGCCTCGGGAGTCCAGGATTTCCCGGGCTACGACGACGTCGATGGACGGCACGAGCATCTCCTTCTTGGATGTGACGCGGGTGAGCAGGACCCCGGAGGGTCGTGCGAGTCCGAGCCTAACCGGCTCCGGGCGATCGGCCATCCGGCCGCCCGTTGCGTGGACAGAACCGAGAGTAAATTGTTTCCGAACGGAACAAAGCCGTTTCCTGAAACCCGGCCGCAAAAACCCCACCCCGGTGCGTACGGGGGGAGACGCACCGGGGCGGGGAGCAGGGGGCGGCCGCTTACTTCAGGTGGAGCTGCTGGCCCGGGTAGATGAGGTCGGCGTCGTCGACGATGTCGTCGTTCAGCTCGAACAGCCCGGCCCAGCCGCCCTTGACGCCGTGCTCGGTGGCGATGGAGCTGAGGGTGTCGCCCTTGACGACCTTGTACTCGCCGTCGCCCTTCTCGACCTTCTCGCCGGTCGGGGTGGTGACGGTCTTCTCCTCCGCCCGCTCCTCGGTCTTCTGCTCGGCGGCCGGGCGCTCGGTGGAGCGGGAGGCCTTCTGCTCGGTCTCACGGGTCCCGGTGGAACCGGTGCCCTGCGAGGAGCCGGCCGAGGAGCCGCCGGAGGAGGAGCCGGTGTAGGCGGCGTTGGACAGGCCCGTGCCGCAGACCGGCCAGGCGCCCTTGCCCTGGCCCGCGAGGACCTTCTCGGCGATCTCGATCTGCTGCGCCTTGCTGGCCCGGTCGGCGGTGGAGGCGTACTGCGTGCCGCCGTACGCGGCCCAGGTGGAGGCGGAGAACTGCAGACCGCCGTAGTACCCGTTGCCGGTGTTGATGGACCAGTTGCCGCCGGACTCGCACTGGGCGACGGCGTCCCACTCGGAGGCGGTGGCGGCGGAGGCGTTGCCGGCCGCCATCAGCGGGGCGGCGACGGCGGCGGAGGCGATGCCGGCGACGGCGATCGCGCGGGTGGCCCTGGAGGAACGACGGTGCTTGCCCTTGCCGGAAAACAGCATGGATGGATCCCCTCACCGACGCCTACGAGGTGAGCTGTCGGGTTCGGGCCGGTTGAGTTGCCCGGCCACGTCCCTCACGGGACGCGGCTCCACCCCAAGCCCGATCCGGTGTCAACCACCGGAAGGGGCGCTTACCTTGGGTCCCCCGCTCCTGCCTGCGGCGCATGACGCGACGACTGTTCCCGTGCTGCCACTGGCAGGATTCGGCGTGGCGGCAGCCGGGGCCCGCGGTGGCGAGCGGTCACGACCGTAGACACGCGATCCGCGGAATTTCAAAGACGATCAGGGCTTCTGAGACCTATCTCTCACAGCCTTTAAACCGGACATTCGTCTCGAAACATGACGTCAACTGCCGCCGAACCCAGGCCCTTTCGAGCGTCACTTTTCGCCCGGTTCGACCCCGACCTCGAGCTCCTGGCCCGGCAGGATGAGGTCCGGGTCGGCGCCGACGACCTGCTCGTTCTCGGCGTAGAGCGACCGCCATCCGCCGTCGAGCTCAAGGGAGTCGGCGATGGACGAGAGGCTGTCGCCGTTGCGCACGGTGTACGAGCCGTCGGCGGCATCGCGCGAGGCGTCGGTGCCGCGCGAGGCATGCCGGCCGGACGATTCCGACGTACGGTCCTCCAGCACGCCCTCCTCGGCGCTGGAGCCGCGGTGCCGGCCGGTGCCGCCGTCTTCGGTCTCGGTGACTTCGGAAGAACCGGTGGTCTGCCCGGACTTGTCCGACTCGTCGCTCTTGGGGGTGGCCGAGACGGAGGGGGAGGTGCCGGATCCGCCGTCGGAGCCGGTGTCCGATTCCTTGCCCGAGCCGCTCGACCTGCCGGACTTGGCCGATTCACCGGCCGCGCCTTCGTCCCCCTCGGCATCCTCGGTGTTCTCGGCGTCGGACGTGGCCGACGGGGAGGGCGAAGCGGACGCGTCACCGGAGTCCGGCGATCCGGACGAGTCCGTGGAGCCGGAGGAGCCGGGCGTGCCCGAGGTCGCGTCCTCCGCCACGCCCGTGTCGATGTCGGCCGACGCCGAGTCCTGCTCGAGGCCCGCCGTCAGTCCGCAGGTGCGCCACGCGCCGACCCCCCGGTCGGCGAGGATTCTCTCGGCCACGGCTATCTGCTGGCCGCGGCTGGCCTGGTCGGCGCTGGTCGCGTAGTCCAGGCCGCCGTAGCTCTCCCAGTCGTCCTGGGTCAACTGCAGGCCGCCGTAGTAGCCGTTGCCGGTGTTCTGGCTCCACGAGCCACCGCTCTCGCATTCGGCGACCCGGTCCCAGGTCGCGCCGTCGGCCGCGCTGGCGCTGCCGGCCCCGAGGAGCGGGATCGCGATGGCGGAGCCGGTCACTCCGGCCGCGACGAGGAGAGCCGGAGCCTGGCGGGGCCGACGGTGCCGGCCGTTCCCGGAGAGCATGCGGAAACCTTTCGCGAGACAGCAATGACCGGCGCGGCGAACGGAACTCGGTGTGCCGCGCTTGATGGGTGAACGTATCGGCAGACGATCACTTGTCACAAGTTCATGCCGCGCAGATCACGTGAAGATCACAGAGTTGAGGGCGCGTCATGTTTACGCCGGTCCGCTCGGGGGCAGGGCGGGCGGCCGCCCGTTCCGTCACTTCCGCGCGGGGGTGAACTCCACCGGGAGCGTGCGCAGTCCGCGCATGATGAGCCCGCCCCGCCACCGCAGTTCGGCCGGTTCCACGGCGAGCCGCAGGTCCGGCAGGCGCGTCAGCAGGGTGGCGAGCGCGGTCCGGCCCTCCAGACGGGCCAGCGGGGCGCCCAGGCAGTAGTGGATGCCGTGGCCGTACCCCAGGTGCTGGTTGTCGCGCCGGCCGAGGTCGAGCACGTCCGGGTCGGCGAACCGCTCCGGGTCCCGGTCCGCGGCGGCGAGCACGACGAGGACGGGGTCGCCGGCCGCGATGCGCTGCCCGCCGATGGTGACCGGCTCGGTGGCGAACCGCCAGGTGGCGAGCTCCACGGGGCCGTCGTAGCGCAGGAGTTCCTCGACCCCGGTCTCCAGCAGCCCGTGCTCCCCCGCGGCGAGGGCCCGCTGCAGGCGGTCGCGCTGTCCGGGGTGGGTGAGCAGGGCGTAGGTGCCGTTGCCGATCAGGTTGACGGTGGTCTCGAAACCGGCGAACAGCAGGATGAACGCCATGGCGGCGGCCTCGTTCTCGGTGAGGTGCTCACCGTGGTCGGAGGCGCGGATGAGGCCGGAGATGAGGTCCTCGCCGGGGGCGGGTTCGGCGGGGAGCGCCTCGCGCTTGCGGTGGATCAGCTCGGCGAGGTAGCCGCGCATCTTCTTCACGGACCGGGCGACCCCGCCGCGCGGCCCGCCGCCGTGACGGATCATCATGCCCGCCCAGTCCCGGAAGTCGTCCTGGTCCTCGCGCGGGACACCGAGCAGGTCGCAGATGGCGTGGATGGGGAGGGGGAAGGCGAACTCGTGGATGAGGTCGGCGGAGCCGCTGTCCGCGAACCGGTCGATGAGCCCGTCGGTGAGCTCCTGCACCCGGGGCGCGAACTCGGCGACCCGGCGCGGGGTGAACGCCTTGCTGACCAGCCGGCGCAGCCGGGTGTGGTCCGGCGGGTCGATGTTCAGCAGATGCGTCATCAGCTCCGCCTGGCGCTCCCCGGGGATACCGGTCCTGCCCCTGGCGTGCGCGGGCTCGTCGTGGTGCGCGGGGTTCTTGGACAGCCGGTTGTCGGCGAGGGTCTGCTTGGCATCGGCGTACCGCGTGACCAGCCACGCCTCCACCCCGCTCGGCAGCCGCGTCCTGCGCACGGGCTCGTGCTCGCGCAGCCAGGCGTAGGCGGGATAGGGATCGGCGGCGAACTCCCAGCTGAACAGTTCGGGAGTGAGGGGCTGGTCATGCATGCGGCGACCCTAACGGGCGGGGACGGGGCGGCAGGGCTCGGGCGAGGGCGGCTCGGCGGGCGCGGGCGTCCGGCGGGCGCGGGCGAGGGCGGCGCGGCAGGGCTCGGGCGTCCGGCGGGCGCGGGCGCGCCGTGGGGGTTCGCGCGGTTCCCCGCGCCCCTTCAGGGGCGCGGCACCCGCACGCCTCAGCTCCCGCCCTGCCCCTCCGCGGCCCGTATCGCGTCGCGGTACACCCGCGCGGCCGCCCGCAGCGCCGCCTCCGGATCGACCCCCGCCGCCTCGGCCCGCACCGCCAGCCCCAGCAGCTCGTAACCGACCCCCTCCCCCGCCGGCAACGGCACGTCCAGCCCCGCCGTCCGCGCCCGCGACCCCAGCTTCGCCGCCAGCGCCAGTGCGGGCTGCCCGAGCGGCACCCCCTCCGTCACCGAACTGCGCCGCTTCTCCTCCGCCTTGGTCCGCAGCCAGTGCGCCTTGACGTCCTCCGGCGTGTCCGCCGTCGCCCCGCCGAAGACATGCGGATGCCGGTGGATCAGCTTGGCCACGATGCCTCCCGCCACGTCGTCGACGGAGAACGGCTCCTCCGGGTGCTCCTCGGCGATCCGCGCGTGGAAGACGACCTGGAGGAGCACGTCCCCCAGCTCCTCGCGCAGCTCGTCCCGGTCGCCCTCCTCGATGGCCTCGACGAGCTCGTACGCCTCCTCGATGCCGTACTTCGCCAGGCCCTTGTGGGTCTGCCGGGACGACCACGGGCACTCCTCGCGGATGCGGTCCATGACCTGCACGAGGTCGAGCAGCCGGGCGCCCGGCAGGTCGTAGGAGGCGGGCAGCAGCTCCAGCTCGGGCATCCTCACCCTGCCGCTCCCGGCCAGCCGTGCCAGCCCGTCGGTCAGCGCGGGTTCGCCCTCCCCCGTCGCCACGACCACCACCGTCCGCCCGCCCGCACAGGCGTCGACGATCTCCTCGGCGGTCGGTGACGCCTCCTCGACCGGTATCCCCGCCTCCCGCAGGTACGGCAGCTGCGGGTGGGCGCCGTCCGCGCACAGCACCCTGTCGGCGGCGTGCAGGGCCTGCCAGGCCGGCCAGGACAGCAGGCCGGGCGCGACGCGGTGGCTGGTGGTGAGCAGGACGACACGGCCGGGGGCGGCCTCGGAGCTCGGTGCGGGGCTGATTGCGTTCACGCTCCGAAACTAGCCCACCGCGCCGACAGCCCCCGGGTCGTCCACAGGCCGGTTGTCCACAGGCGGCCGGTCAGAGCGTCTGCGGCGCCCCGGCCGCCGTGACGTCCCGTACCCACGGCGTCCTGGCGTCGACCCGGCTGCTCTTCTCCGCGTCCCACGCGCCGTAGCGCGGGTTGAGGTCGACGCCGAGCTCCTCGCCCGCCTCGGAGAGCGCCTGCCAGAACTCGGGCCGGCCGGTGTCGGTGCCGAGTTCCTGGGCGAGCTTCTGGGCCTGGATCTGGAGGCGGAGGTTGGCGTCGAGGCGCCGCGGCGGGATGCCGTACTGCTGCAGCCAGGCCGCCTCCAGCCCCTCGGCGCCGCCGGCCTGCTGCTCCAGACCGGACCGCATCCGCTGGACCTCGCGGTCCGTGACCGTCACGCCGGCGTCCCGCGCGGCGCGCTCCAGCACCCGGTCCAGGACCATGCTGTGCAGGGTGTCGCGGGTGAGGCTGCCGGTCCGGGCGATGGCCTGCCGGTACTGGGCGTCGTCCGGTACGGCGGCCCGCTGGGCCGCGCGGACCTCGTCGACCCGGTGCTCCAGCTGCGACACGGTGATCCGCTCGCCGCCGACGACGGCTGCCGCACCGGGGTGCGCGTCGTTCCCGCAGGCGGTGAGCAGGGGCGCCGCCGCGGCGATCGCGGCGGTGAGGAGGAGCGCGGTGCGACGGCGGCGGTGCAAGGAGACCTCCTGAGGAGAGCTTGTGCGGCGGTGCACAAAGTCTTGCGGTGATCGATGGTAGGCATCGGCCAAGCTCTGGCCAACCCATTCGACCAACGATTCACGGCCACTTCCGGCACCGGCGTCCGCCCCGTCCGGCCGTACGACCCCCCTGAACGGCCTTCGCTCCCGCCGTCCCGCTATCCGCGCACCTGCCCCAGCCACTGCAGCGTCCGCCGGATGTCGGCGGCCAGCGGGTGCCCCAGCCCCTGTACGCGCTCCACGTCGTGCAGCAGCCGCGCCAGCGTGTCGTGCGCGGCGGCCCGGTCGCCGAGGGCGAGCAGCAGATGGCCGATGCGGCGGCGGACGTCATGGGCGAGCTGCGGGTCGCCGGCGGCCACGTACTGGTTCTCGTAGTACGCCAGCAGCGCCCGGTACTCGGCGAGCGCCGCCGCGGGTTCGCCGAGCTGCTCCAGGCACTGGGCGGCCTCGTAGCGGTGGCGCAGGGACTGCGGGTCGGCCTGGCCGGCCTCGGCGGCGCGTTCGTCGGCGAGGCGGCGCAGTTCGGGCAGGGCGCGCCGGTACTGGCCGTCGTCCAGGAGCGTGGCCGCGTACTGCTTGCGCAGGGTGCGCACGACCGGCGAGTGCTCGCCGTGCTGCTCGGCGGCGACGGGCAGGATCGAGCCGAGGATGTCGACGGCCTGGGTGATGCGGCCCTCGCCGAGCAGCCGTTTCACCTCGTCCACGGCGGCGGCGACGTCGGCCTTCTCCGCCACGGGCGCGGGCGGCGCGGCGGGCGCCGGCTGGGGGGCGGGTGTGCGGGCGCGGTCCGGCCAGGGGGCGTGCGGGCGCAGGAAGGGCCGGGTGGGGTCCAGGGGCGCGCCGGTGGGCGTCCCCCGCGCGGGGAGCAGCCGCGCCAGGTCCTCGTAGACCTCCTGCGCGGAGCCCGGGCGGTGCTGCGGGTCCTTGGCGAGCAGGCGCAGCACCAGCGTCTCCAGGGCCTCGGGGACCTCCGGGCGGAGCCGGCGCACGGGCACCGGCGGCTCGTACAGGTGCCGGTGCAGCACCCCGAGCGCCGTGGAGCCCGCGAACGGCACGTCGCCGCTGAGCAGCTCGTGCATCAGCACCCCGAGCGCGTACAGGTCCGTGTAGGGGCCGACCGCGCCGCCCATCGCCTGCTCGGGCGCCATGTAGGCGGGCGAGCCGATGGGCGAGCCGGTGTGCGTCAGGCGGGTGGTGTCGCTGTCCATGACGGAGGCGACACCGAGGTCGAGCACGGTGACCGTGCCGTCCTGCTTCACCATCACGTTGCGCGGCTTGAGGTCGCGGTGGACGATCGGCACGGCGTGCACGGCGCTCAGGACCGCGCACAGCTGCGCGGCCACCGCCACGGTCCACTGCCACGGGTACGGGTCGTGTTCGGCGAGGTGGTCGCCGAGGTCGGCGCCGTCGACGTACTGCATGACGAGGAACAGCTCCTCGCCCTCGCTGCCCGCGTCGTGCACGGTGACCAGGCCGGGGTGGTCGACCTGTGCGGTCACCCGGCACTCGCGCACGAAGCGGCGGCGCAGTTCGTCGGCCTCCTGGCCGGCCACCTTGTCCGGGCGCAGCAGCTTCACCGCCACGCGCCGGTCCAGCCGTTTGTCGTAGGCCGTCCAGACCTGCCCCATGCCGCCCTGTCCGATGAGCGTGGACAGTTCGTAGCGGCCGGCGACGACACGTCCCGTCGTCACGCTCACCTTCCGCCCTCGTGGTTGCCGTGCGGTCCCTGCTGCCCGTCCTGACGGCGCAGGTAGTCGCTGAGTTCGTCCAGCTCGGCGCGCACCTGGTCGATCCGGGCCGGCCCGGGGTGCTGCGGCGACTGCGGCGGCGGTACGGGGGTGTGCGGTACGGGGGTGTGCGGCACCGGGGTGTGGGGGGCCTGGGGCTGCGGCACCGGCGTGGGCGCGTACGGCGAGCCCTGCTGCGGGTAGCCGTAGGGGGCGTGGACGCCCGGGCCGTGCACCGTCGTGCCGTGGGGCGAGGGCGGCACCTGGCCCGCGTACGGGTGCGGCCGCCGGTGCAGGCGGATGTCCACGATCAGGTAGTACACGGCCGCGCTCGCGCCGAGGAGCAGGACGACGGCCAGGGCCGCGTCGGTCCGGCGGTCCGACTCCGGCAGCGCGCCGATCACCACCAGGCAGGCTATCGACAGCGGGAGGCTCACCCAGGCCACCGCCCAGTCGAGCAGCCGTCCCCGCAGGAACGCGACCCGGAACAGCGGTACGCAGGCCAGCAGGCCGCAGCAGAGGACTCCGGCGGCGGCGTACAACACGCGCTGCGTGATGACCATTGCCGCGCTGGGGGTGGGCGGCGCCGCGCCGTGGCCGTACATGACTGCTCCTGGACAGGTGTAGCCGGTGGGAACTCGGAGTCCGAGCGTATAGGCCGACGGCGACAACCGGTCCCGGGATGTACCGAACCGTTGTCGTATCGGGGCAACCCGGAAGCGCGCCGGGGCCGTTCCGCGGGCCCGGCCCCCGCGGGCTCAGCCGGGGGAGACCGTCCCGTCGGTCAGTCCGTCGTACATCCCGCGGACGAGCTGCTCGCCGAGCCGGGCCGCCCGCCCGAGCGCCCGCTCGAACTCGTCCAGGTCCCGGAAGCGGGCGCCGTAGCGCCGCTGTTCGGCCGGTGCGAGCCGGGGCAGCCGCAGCCGGCGCACGTCGAGCCGGGGGGCGGTGGACGCGTGGCCGCCGACCCGGCGGCGGCTGGCGGTGCCGCGCAGGAACCCGGCGAGGAACCACGCGTCGAGCACCTCCGGGTCGGGGCGCAGCAGCACGAGGTCGCGGCCCAGGGCGGCCCCGGCGGTCGCGTCGTCGATCACCCGCGCGACGGCGCCCCCGCCGAGCACGGGCACGACGACGTCGCCGGGTGCGGTGAGCACCGCCTCCTCCTCGCTCTGCGGGAGCGTGCCGGAGGGGCCGCTTCCGGAGCGTACGTCGTGGTCGGTGAGGACGGGCACGCGCGCGTGGCCGCCGTTCCCGCCCGTGCGCATCACCAGGGCGCCCGCGTACGCGAGTTCGCCGACGGTGGTGAGGGGCGGGCGCCCGGCGGCGGGCGGCGCGGGGTCGACGGGCGGCGGGGCGAGGCCGGCGGCCAGGCGCAGCGTCTCGCCGAGCCGTTCGCGTACGCCGGCGAGCCGGCCGGCCCCGTCCGCGGCGGCCGGGGGCGGCAGACGGCGGGCCGGGGCCAGGTCGACGTCGTCGTCGAGGAGTTCGACGACGGGCACGGAGCGGACGGGTCCCGGCCGTTCGTCGAGCCGGCCGGCCCGGTCGAAGGCGCGCCAGGCGTCGAGGACCGTCTCACGCACCCCCGGCCAGTCGGGTCCGCCGCCCCCCTCGCCGGCGAACCGCCCGGTGTCGGCGAGCAGCACCTCCGGCTGCGCCGGGGCCCGTTCGGGCCGGCGCAGCACCCACAGGTGCAGCGGGGCGCCGTACGGGGGCGCCGCGCCGGCCGGCAGCGCGACGACGGCGCGCAGCGCGCCCCGGCGCAGCAGGTCGGCCCGGATCCGGCGCCCGGAGCGGCGGGACGCGGCGGCGGGCGGCATCAGCAGCACGGCGGTGCCGCCGTCCCGCAGCCGGGCGAGCGCGTGCTGCACCCAGGCCAGCTCGGACTCGGTGCGGGCCGGGAGGCCGTACTCCCAGCGCGGGTCGTGGGCGAGTGCGTCGTGCCCCCAGTCGCGCTCGCCGAACGGCGGGTGGCACAGGACGGCGTCGGCCCGCAGCTCCGGGTGGGCGTCGGCGCGCAGGGCGTCGCCGGCGGCGATGTGCACGGGGAGGCGGGTGTGCAGGGCGAGACGGAGCGCGGTGAGGGCGGCGAGTTCGGGGGCGCCGTCCTGGCCGTACAGCCGCCGGCCGGGGCCGTGGCCGGCGGAGCGCAGCAGGGCGCCGGTGCCGCAGGCCGGGTCGAGGACGGTGCGGGCGGTGCCGGCCAGGTCGGCCATGAGACCGGCGAGGCCGGCGGGGGTGGGCGGGTGCCGGCGCGGGTGGGCGTCGAGGTGCCGGCCGAGCAGGAACTCGAAGGTGCGCCGGGCGCCGAGTTCGGCGGCGAGTTCGGCGACGGCGCGGAGGAGGGGGACGGAGGGGAGCAGGTGGGAGGCGGTGAGGGGTTCGAGGACTTTTCGGGTGGTCGGGGCGGCGGGGCTGTGAACAGTGCCGGCGGTGTTCACACGTGAGCCGTTCACCGCGCCGAGCCGTGGGGTGAGCACCTGCTCCAGCGCTCCGGGCAGCAGCGCGGCGAGCCGCTCGTCGGAGCCGGAGCTCACCTCCAGCCAGACCGGGGAGCGGTCGTGGACCAGCAGCAGGACGCAGCCGGCGTGGGTGAGGGCGGTGACCGGTCCGGCGGGGTGGCCGGCGAGCCGTCGCCGGACGCGTTCCCTCAGCGGGGCCTCGGCGAGCTTGCCGTGCCTGCGCAGCCGGCCCTCGACCTCGGCCGGCGCGAACGCGGGGCCGGTCTCCGTGCCGCCGACCGGCCCGGGGAAGTCGGTGTGCCGCCGGCGCCGGTTGCCGACGGCGGCGCGGCCGGCACCGGCCGGTCGCGCGATCCCGGCGGCGGTCGCTTCCGTCGCGTCGTCCTGCATGCCCGGCACCCCGCCCCGCTTCCCTCTGTTCCGCGTGTGGCGACGAGCATACCGGCGTTCTCGGGATCTCGAATTCACAGCCGTGTACTAGACCACCAGCGTGAATCGCGTTGACTCCATTCACAAGAACTGTTCTCATTGGCCCCGCGAACGAGCGACCGTCGGCAGGCGGCGGTGGCCGCGTGGGGAGGGACACCGCCATGGGCATGAGGAGCAGGATCGCGCTGGGCGCCGTCGTGGGGATCGTCGTCATCGGCGCCGTCTCGGCGAACTCCGGCGACCCGGACGGCGGTTCCGGCGGCAAGGGCACCCCGGCGTCCGCGGAGCGGCGGTCCGGCGGCACGGAGCCGGAGGGCGCCGCGGACGCGAAGCCCGCCGAGGACAAGGGCGCCGAGAAGGCGTCCCAGGCCGAGCGGTTCAAGGCGTTCGCGCAGAAGAACGGGACGCCGCAGGAGAAGGAGGCGGTCTCGCACGTCACCAAGGTGCAGGGCGCGGACGAGCAGAACGACGTCCTCGACTCCGCCGACGTCCACACCGACTTCACCGGCGGGATCATGGGCGAGGGCACGGCCCCCGCCAAGCTCATCGCCTCCGTGTTCGCCGAATGGAAGCAGAGCGACAACGGCCTCGTCACCGTGTACGACGCCGAAGGCGAGATCATCGGCAACGGCAACTTCTAGGATTCCGTGCGGACGTCCACCCCGCGCCGCACCGCGCTCGCCGGCCCCGCCGGCCGTGGCGGCGAGGGCAGGGCGGACACCGGCGCACCACCGGGCCGACCCGCCCGGTCCGCTCAGCCGCCGCACTGCTCCAGCATCATGCGCTTGTCGGCCGGCGTCACCGGCATCTCGTACTTGACGGCGACCTGGGCGAAGCGGACCGCGTACGCGCACCGGATCGACTTGTCGGGCGGCAGCCAGGTCGCGGGCCCGGAATCGCCCTTGGCCGAGTTGGCCCGGCCCTCGACCGGGATCAGATTGAGGGTGTCGTTCGCCAGCCGCTCCCGCTTGGCCTCGGACCAGCGGGAGGCACCCATCTGCCAGCTGTAGGAGAGCGGCACGACGTGGTCGATCTGCACCTCGGCGGCCTCCTGCTTGCGCCACTCGATGGTGGTGCCGGTGTACGGGTCGGCCAGGGTCATCGACACGACCACGCAGTCGGAACCCTTACGGAACTCGACGTCCCGTCCATGAAGTTTCAGCAAGTCGTTCCGGGTGTCACAACCGTTCCTCGCCAGCGGTACCCCGTCCGCCGTGTCCATCCAGGCGTAGCCGAACTCGTCGCGGTCGTAGCCCGTTCTCGGTCCGCGGCCCTTGGTGGTCACCTTCGTGATGAGGTCGACGGCCTCGGCCCGGTCCGGCTCGCCGGTCACGGCCGCGAGGCCCGGTCCGGTGCCGTCGGGGTTGTCCAGCGGGCTGACGGCGCGCCCGTCGGAGGCGGCGCTCCCGGCTCCGTCGCCGGCCGGGGATCCCGCGTCCTGGACCGCCTCGCAGCCGGTGAGGAGAACCACCGCGGCGATCACCGCCGGCCCCGCGCCACCGACCCGTATGCCCCGTCGCCTGTCTCGCGTCACCGCACCCTCCCTCGCTCTTCCGGACTTCTGCCCCGCCGGGGCGGGCCGATCCCGATCTCACCGTAACGAGTGAGAGGGCCAGGCCAATTCGGTGCCATACGGGCATACGGGCATACGGCGCACAGCGCGCGTATCGTCGGCCCCGAGGCGCCTGCGGAAGGAGCCACCGCATGGGCGCCCGCGACACGCTCAGGAGCGACGAGGCGGCGCGCGACAAGGCCGAACGGGCCTCGGACACCGCCGAACGGAAGAGGGACGAGAGGACCGGCGGCACGCACGAGCAGCACATCGACACCGGACGACAGCGGGCCGGACGCCGGCTCGGCACGGACCGCGACCGTCCCGACCGGCCGTAGGGCCTCGCACCCCTCGGAGCCGTCCACGGCGGCCTCACGCCGTGGACGGCCCGCCGTCCGCGTCGGTGCCCCGTCAGGAACCCAGGACCGACGTCAGGAACTCCCCGACCCAGCCCAGCAGTTCCCGCCCGACCAGCGGCTTGCCGCCCACCTTCGCGGTCTTCGGGCGCGGGACCAGCACCTGGTGCGCGGCCGCCTTGATGACCGTGCCGGGGTACAGGCGCTTCAGGCGCAGTTCCTGGGACTCGCGCAACTCCACCGGCGCGAAGCGGATGTTGCTGCCCTGGAGCACGATCTCGCCGACGCCGCACGCGCGGGCCAGCATGCGCAACCCCGCCACCAGCAGCAGGTTCTCCACCGGTTCCGGCAACTTGCCGTAGCGGTCGACGAGTTCCTCGCGTACGGCCTTGACGTCCTCCTCCGAGTTCGCGGAGGCGATCGCCCGGTACGCCTGGAGGCGCAGCCGCTCGCCGGGCGCGTAGTCGTGCGGGACGTGCGCGTCGACGGGCAGCTCGATCTTGACCTCGAGCGGCGGCTCCTCCTCGATCTCGCCGGTCTCCAGCTGGCGCCGGTAGTCCGCGACGGCCTCGCCCACCATCCGCACGTACAGGTCGAAGCCGACGCCCGCGATGTGACCGGACTGCTCGCCGCCGAGGAGGTTGCCCGCGCCCCGGATCTCCAGGTCCTTCATCGCCACGTACATGCCCGCGCCCATCTCCGTGTGCTGGGCGATCGTGGCGAGACGCTCGTGCGCGGTCTCCGTCAGCGGCTTCTCCGGCGGGTACAGGAAGTAGGCGTAGCCGCGCTCGCGGCCGCGTCCCACCCGGCCGCGCAGCTGGTGCAGCTGGCTGAGGCCGAAGTTGTCGCCGCGCTCGACGATCAGGGTGTTGGCGTTGGAGATGTCGATGCCGGACTCGACGATCGTCGTCGACACCAGCACGTCGAACTTCTTCTCCCAGAAGTCGACGACGACCTGCTCCAGCGCCGACTCCGACATCTGGCCGTGGGCGGTGGCGATGCGCGCCTCGGGCACGATCTCCCGCAGCCGGGCCGCCGCCCGGTCGATCGACTCGACCCGGTTGTGGATGTAGAAGACCTGGCCCTCGCGCAGCAGTTCACGGCGGATGGCGGCGCCGATCTGCTTCTGCTCGTAGGGGCCGACGAAGGTGAGCACCGGGTGGCGCTCCTCCGGCGGGGTGGTGATCGTCGACATCTCGCGGATGCCGGTGACCGCCATCTCCAGGGTGCGCGGGATCGGCGTGGCGGACATGGTCAGCACGTCGACGTTGGCGCGCAGCTTCTTCAGCTGCTCCTTGTGCTCGACGCCGAAGCGCTGCTCCTCGTCGACGATGACCAGGCCGAGGTCCTTGAACCTGGTCTCGGAGGAGAACAGCCGGTGGGTGCCGATGACGACGTCCACCGAGCCCTCCCGCAGACCCTCCAGGACCGCCTTGGCCTCGGTGTCGGTCTGGAAGCGGGACAGCGCCTTCACGACCACCGGGAACTGCGCGTACCGCTCGCTGAACGTCCCGAAGTGCTGCTGCACCAGCAGCGTGGTGGGGACGAGCACGGCGACCTGCTTGCCGTCCTGTACGGCCTTGAAGGCGGCCCGGACCGCGATCTCGGTCTTGCCGTAGCCGACGTCGCCGCAGATCAGGCGGTCCATGGGGACCGACTTCTCCATGTCCTCCTTGACCTCGGCGATGGTGGTGAGCTGGTCGGGCGTCTCCGCGTACGGGAAGGCGTCCTCCAGCTCGCGCTGCCAGGGCGAGTCGGCGCCGAAGGCGTGGCCGGGGGCGGCCATGCGGGCGCTGTACAGCTTGATCAGGTCGGCGGCGATCTCCTTGACGGCCTTCTTGGCGCGTGCCTTGGTCTTGGTCCAGTCCGCGCCGCCGAGGCGGTGCAGGGTGGGCGCCTCGCCGCCGACGTACTTGGTGATCTGCTCGAGCTGGTCGGTGGGGATGTAGAGCCGGTCGCCGGGCTGGCCGCGCTTGGCGGGGGCGTACTCCACGACCAGGTACTCGCGGGTGGCGCCCTGCACGGTGCGCTGCACCATCTCGATGTAGCGGCCCACGCCGTGCTGCTCGTGGACGATGTGGTCGCCCGCCTCCAGGGTGAGCGGGTCGATGGTCTTGCGGCGCCGGGCCGGCATCCGCGCGCCCTCGCGGCCGGATGCCTTCTGGCCGGTCAGGTCGGTCTCGGTGAGCACGGCGAGCCCGAGCGCCGGGTCGACGAAGCCGTGGTCGATGCAGCCGCAGGCGACGTGCACCACGGACGGGGTGATCTCGCCGAGATCCGTGTCGAGCCGTGCGGCGATGCCCTCGCCGCCGAGCACCTCGACCGTGCGGGCGGCCGGACCGTGGCCCTCGGTGACGAACACCGTGCGCCAGCCGTCGGCGAGCCAGCCCTTGGTGTCGGCGAGCGCCCGCGCGGTGTCACCGCGGTAGGTCTCGGGGGCGTGCATGCCGAGCTTCAGGGTGTCCCCGTCCAGCTCCTCGCCGGCGGCGAACGGCGACACCGACCACCACATCATGCCCAGCTCGCGGGCCCGGTCGCGGACGTCCGCGAGGGACCACAGGGAGGCCGCGCCGACGTCGATGGGCGCCTCGCCGCCGCCGGCCGTGGCCGCCCAGGACGCCTGCAGGAACTCCTGGCTCGTGGCCACCAGGTCGGCGGCCCGGGTCCGCACCCGCTCCGGGTCGCAGACGACGGCCATGGCGCCCTCGGGCAGCACGTCCAGCAGCAGCTCCATGTCGTCGACGAGGACGGGGGCCAGGGACTCCATGCCCTCCACCGCGATCCCCTCGGCGATCTTCCCGAGCAGTTCGCCCAGCTCCGGGTGCTGCTCGGCGAGGGCCCGCGCACGGTCCCGTACGTCGTCGGTGAGCAGCAGCTCGCGGCACGGCGGGGCCCACAGGCCGTGCTCGGCGACCTCCAGGGAGCGCTGGTCGGCGACCTTGAAGTAGCGGATCTCCTCGACGTCGTCGCCCCAGAACTCCACCCGCAGGGGGTGTTCCTCGGTGGGCGGGAACACATCGAGGATGCCGCCGCGCACGGCGAACTCGCCGCGCTTCTCGACCAGCTCCACCCGCGCGTACGCGGCGGCGGCGAGGGCTTCGACGGTCTCGTTCAGGTCGGCGCTGTGGCCGGTGCGCAGGGACACCGGCTCCAGGTCGCCCAGGCCCTTGACCTGCGGCTGGAGCACCGAGCGCACGGGCGCGACGACGACGGAGACCGGGCCGGTCTCGGGGTCGTCCGGGCGGGGGTGGGCCAGGCGGCGCAGGACGGCGAGGCGGCGGCCGACGGTGTCGCTGCGGGGGCTGAGCCGCTCGTGCGGCAGCGTCTCCCAGGACGGGTACTCCACGATCCCCTCGGGCGGGAGCAGGGAGCGCAGGGCCGCCGCCAGGTCCTCCGCCTCGCGTCCCGTCGCCGTCACCGCCAGCACGGGGCGGCCGGTGTCACGGGCCAGGGCGGCGACCGCGAGGGGCCGGGCCGCGGGCGGGCCGACCAGGTCGACGTGCGTGCGGTTGCCGTCGGCGGCCGCGGCGATCGCTTCGGCGAGGGCGGTGTCCTTGACGACGGCGTCGAGCAGACCGTGCAGGCTCATTCGGGGCGCTTTCCGTCCGGGGGTGTGCAACACGACGGGCCCGACGCGCGCGGCGGGCCGGGGGTGTCCAGCGTACGTCGCTGCGCGGGCGGGCGCGGGGGGCTGTGGACAACGTCCGCCGACCGGTGGGCGGTGCCGGTGCCGGCCCTCCAGGGGGCGGATCCCTCTGGACGGGCCTCGTCCTCGGACGCCGGACGGGCCGGTCGTACGCACCCGGCGCCGGAGAGTCCTCCGCGGACTCCCCGGCGCCGGGTGTCTCCCCCGCAACCCCCGTGTGCGGTGGCTAATCGGTGGCGATGGCGTTCAGGACGTTCATGCGGCCCGCCCGGAACGCCGGGACCAGCGCGGCGAACAGGCCCACGAAGGCCGAGCCGAGGAAGACGCCGATGATCGTCGGCCACGGGATGTCGAGGACCTTCAGGCCCTCCAGGGCGAGCAGCTGCTGGGCGGTCGCGCCCCAGCCCATGCCCAGTCCGAGGCCGAGCAGCGCGCCGAAGAGGGCGATCACGACCGACTCCATGCGGATCATGCGGCGCAGCTGCCGGCGCGAGAGGCCGATGGCCCGCATCAGGCCGATCTCCCGGGTGCGCTCCACCACCGACAGGGCCAGGGTGTTCACCACACCGAGGACCGCGACGACGATCGCCAGGG
Source organism: Streptomyces sp. NPDC000348 (assembly GCF_042898795.1). Classification (NCBI taxonomy): domain Bacteria; kingdom Bacillati; phylum Actinomycetota; class Actinomycetes; order Kitasatosporales; family Streptomycetaceae; genus Streptomyces; species Streptomyces sp. NPDC000348. The sequence continues at coordinate 32,309 of NZ_JBIAZD010000021.1, read as the reverse complement.
CCAGCAGACCGTAGATCATGTTCAGCAGCTGGCCGATCTGGTCCTTCAGCGCCTCCTTGTAGTCGCTCTGGTCGCGCACCGTGTACTGCGGGTAGTCGTGCAGCGCGTCCTTCAGCGCCGTGTACGCGGCGTCGGTCCGCCCGTCCTTCGCCGAGGCGAAGACCAGGGTGTCCAGCGGCATCCTGTCGGCCGGGACGTACGCGGCGAGGGTGTCGATGGACGTGTACATCGCGCCCGCGTCGACGACGGCCTCGCTGCTGGTGATCGCCCGGACCGTCAGCGTGCCCGTCCCGCCGTCCTTGAACGCGATCTCGATCTTCGAGCCGAGCTCGATGCCGTGGTCCTTCGCGAAGTCCTCGTGGACGGACATCGAGTCGGGCTCGTAGGCGTCGCCGAGCTCTCCCGCGACCGTCTCGACCCGCAGGTCGGTCGCGTACGTCGGGTCGGCCGCCGTGATCGCCGTGTCCTTCAGCGTCCTGCCGTCGGGCGTGGTGAAGTCGGCCTCGGTCCACTTGTACTCGGTGACCCGGTCCACCTCGGGCGCCTTCTTCACGGCCGCGACGGCCTGCGGGGTGATCAGCTGGCCGCTGTCGGACTGGATGATGAAGTCCGTGCCGACGGTCTTGTCGAGTTCGTCGGTGGCGGACGCCACCATGGAGGAGCCGACCACGGACAGGCACGCCACCAGCGCCAGACCGATCATCAGCGCGGCGCCCGTGGCGCCGGTGCGGCGCGGGTTGCGCAGGGCGTTGCGCTCGGCCATGCGGCCCACGGGGCCGAAGGCGCGCAGCAGGACCGCGCCGAGAACCCGCACCACACCGCCGGCCAGCACCGGGCCGACGACGACGAAGCCGATCAGGGACAGCACCACGCCCAGGCCCAGCCACAGGGAGCCGTCGGTGGCCTTGTCGGCCGTTCCCGCCAGGTAGAGGCAGGCCCCGCCGGCGCCGGTGAGGACCAGACCGATCCCGCCGCGGATCCAGCCGGCCTTGGCGTCCGCCGGGGTGCCGGCGTCGCGCAGCGCGGCCATCGGGGAGATCCTCCCCGCCCGCCGGGCGGGCAGGTAGGCGGCGAGCACGGTGACGACGACGCCGAGGAGCAGCCCGAGCGCCGGGGTCGTCCAGGCCACCGTGAGGTCGTCCGTGGACAGCTCCATGCCCATCATGCCCATGAGCTCCATCAGCCCGACCGCGAGTCCGACGCCCGCGCCGACCCCGAGGACCGAACCGAAGACGCCCAGCAGCAGCGCCTCGACCAGCACCGAACGATTGACCTGCCGGCGGGACGAGCCGATCGCCCGCATCAGGCCGATCTCCCGGGTGCGCTGGGCGACCAGCATGGAGAAGGTGTTGATGATCAGGAAGATGCCGACGAGGAAGGCGACTCCGGCGAAACCGAGCATCGCGTACTTCATGACGTTCATGAACTCGCCGACGCTCTTCTGGTTGGCCTCGGCGGTCTCCTCCGCGGTCAGCACCTTGTAGTCGCCGCCGAGCGCGGCCACGACGTTCTTCTTCAGCTGCGCGTCGCTGACGCCGGCCGCGGCGGTGACGTTGACGTTGGTGTAGACGCCGCCCTCGCCGACCAGGGTCCGCTGCGCGGTCTCCGTGTCCAGGTAGAACATCGCGGCACCGGGGTTGGTGACGGTGAAGTCGGCGATGCCGGAGACCTTCGCGGTGTGCGTGCCGACGGCGCTGATGACGCCGATCTCGTCACCGAGCCTCAGGTCGTGCTTGTCGGCGGTGTCGGCGTCGACCATGATCTGGCCGGCGCCCTCGGGCGCGGCACCGGAGGTGATCTCCATGGTGCGGGCGTCGTTGCCGTTCCAGCTGCCGACGATGGTCGGGCCGCCGCTGGTCGGCGAGAGGCTGTCCTTGTCGCCGTCGACGACGGTCACCGAGGTGGAGAACACCGTGCCCTCGGCCGACTTCACCCCGTCCGCGCCCTTGACCTCGTCGAGCACGGAGGCCGGTATCACCGGCGGCCTGCCGTTGTCGGAGGTCGTCTCGCCGCTGTCGGAGGCGTCCTCGGAGCTGACCGTGACGTCCGACGACGTGGCCGCGAACAGCTTGTCGAACGTCGTGTTCATGGTGTCCGTGAACACCAGCGTTCCGCAGACGAACGCCACCGACAGCAGCACCGCCACCGCCGACAGCGCCATGCGTCCCTTGTGCGCGAGAAAGTTGCGCATCGAGGTCTTCAGGACGGTCATGACGTGCGCCCCCGGGCGTCGAAGTCCTTCATGCGGTCCAGGACCTGCTCGGCGGTCGGCTGGTGCATCTCGTCGACGATGCGGCCGTCGGCGAGGTAGAGCACCCGGTCCGCGTAGGAGGCGGCCACCGGGTCGTGGGTGACCATCACGATGGTCTGGCCCAGCTCGTCCACCGAGCGGCGCAGGAAGCCGAGCACCTCGGCGCCGGCGCGGGAGTCGAGGTTCCCGGTCGGCTCGTCACCGAAGATGATCTCCGGCCGGGCCGCCAGCGCCCGCGCCACCGCGACCCGCTGCTGCTGGCCGCCGGACAGCTGCGTCGGCCGGTGCCTGAGCCGCTCCGCCAGTCCGACGGTCTCCACCACCCGGTCCAGCCACGCCTTGTCGGGCCTGCGGCCGGCGATGTCCATGGGCAGCGTGATGTTCTCGATCGCGTTCAGCGTCGGCAGCAGGTTGAACGCCTGGAAGATGAAGCCGATCCGGTCCCGGCGCAGCTGTGTGAGCTTCTTGTCCTTCAGGCCGGTGATCTCGGTGTCGTCCAGATAGATCTGACCGCCGGTGACGGTGTCGAGCCCGGCGAGGCAGTGCATCAGCGTGGACTTGCCGGACCCCGAAGGGCCCATGATCGCGGTGAACCGGCCGCGGTCGATGTCCACGTCGACGTGGTCGAGGGCGACGACACGGGTCTCACCCGACCCGTACGCCTTCACGACCTGCCGCGCCCGCGCGGCAACGGCCGTCCTCCCTCCCGCCACCCGGCCGCCACCCCTCATCGAGGCGCTTCGCGCCACACCTTCGGAATCGCCCCCGTGCCCGGGAATGGTCACAGCCGATGTCACGGTAAGTCTCCTATGTCGGTCAACAAGTGAAAGCGGTGCCCCGGCGCCCGCCCGTGGTACCCGGCGGCCGCTCCGTGCGTGTCCGTGCGACGTGCTTCAGTCTGGCGGCCGGCAGGGGTCCCGCGCCCTGGTGTTCAGCGCAGTCTTCTACTGAGGAAAACCCCACCCCCGCCGGTGCGCCTGCCGCCCCCCAGCGGCGTAAGACCAGGTTAAGGACGGCCCCCGCCCCGTCTCGTCCTCCGCCGGTACGAACCCTCCCCGACCCGTAGTACGGAGGTACCCCTAAGGGCTCTCCTCCGACGGGTGGACACCGTCTCGGGGTCACTCCCCCTGTCGGCCCACCGGGGCTCCGCCCTCCCGCGGCCCGAAACGGGAGGCGGTCGCGCGAAGTGCGCCGTCGAGGGGTGCCGGTCGAACGCCGGACGGGGCGGATGCGAAGCTGTGCCGCGCAGACAGGTGCAAGGGGCACTCAACCGCGAGGAAGGGACTCCGGGTGGACGGCACCAGACCGGTGACACACGACAGCGGACGATCCGCCGCGACCGGGCGGCGCGGAGCCGTCGTCGCCGCGCTGATGCTCGCGATGGCCCTGGCGGCACTCGACTCCACCGTCGTGTCCACGGCCGTCCCGCAGATCGTCGGCGACCTGGGCGGCTTCTCCTCCTTCTCCTGGCTCTTCTCCGGCTACCTGCTGGCCGTGACGGTCACCCTCCCCGTCTACGGCAAGCTCTCCGACACCTTCGGCCGCAAACCGGTCCTCGTCGCGGGCGCCGCGCTGTTCCTGCTGGGCTCGCTGCTGTGCGCCGCGGCCTGGAACATGGCCTCGCTCATCGCGTTCCGTGTCGTGCAGGGGCTGGGTGGCGGCGCGCTCCAGGGCACGGTGCAGACCCTCGCCGCCGACCTGTACCCGCTCCAGGAACGCCCGAGGATCCAGGCCCGCCTCTCCACCGTGTGGGCCCTCTCCGCGGTGGCCGGCCCCGGCCTCGGCGGACTGCTCGCCTCCTACGCCGACTGGCGCTGGATCTTCCTCGTCAACCTGCCCGTCGGCACGGTGGCGTTGTGGCTGATCGTCCGTCACCTCCACGAACCGCCGCGGGAGAACGCCCGCCCCGCGCGCGTGGACTGGGCGGGCGCGGTCGCGGTCTTCGCCTGCGGGGGCGTCCTCCTCACCGCGCTCGTGCAGGGCGGGATCGCCTGGCCGTGGCTGTCCGCCCCCTCGCTCGCCCTGTTCGCGGCGGGAGCCGCCCTCCTGGCGGTCGTGGTGGTGGCGGAACGCCGTGCGGCGGAGCCGATCATCCCCGGCTGGGTGTGGCGCCGCCGTACGATCGCCGCCGTCAACCTGGCCCTCGGCGCCCTGGGCCTGCTGATGGTGGCCCCCACGGTCTTCCTGCCCACCTACGCCCAGTCCGTCCTCGGTCTCGCCCCGGTGGCCGCCGGATTCGTCCTCTCCGTGTGGACGCTGTCCTGGCCGGTGTCGGCCGCCCTCAGCCAGCACGTGTACCGCCGCATCGGCTTCCGCGACACCGCCATGCTCGGCATCGGCACGGCCGCGCTCGTCCTCTTCGCGTTCCCCTTCCTGCCCTATCCCGGCGAGGCGTGGCAGCCGGCCCTGCTGATGCTGCTGCTGGGCGCGGCCCTCGGCCTGTTCCAGCTGCCCCTGATCATCGGGGTGCAGTCGTCGGTGGAATGGGCGGAACGCGGTACGGCGACCGGCTCGATCCTCTTCTGCCGGCAGACCGGCCAGACCGTCGGCGCGGCCCTCTTCGGCGCGGTCGCCAACGGCGTCCTGGCCGCGCGCCTCGGCGGCGCCCACGACCTGGACTCCGTCACCCGCGGCCTGGACGCGGGCGCCGTCCCCGAGACGACCCGCCGGGCCGTCGCGGACGCCGTGCACACCGTCTACCTGGGAGCGGGGTGCGCGGCGGCCCTGGCGTTCCTGGTCCTGCTGGTCCTCGCGCCGCGCACGTTCCCGGTGCTCAAGGACTGACCGGCCCCGCACCCCGCACGGCCCCTGCCGCACCCCGCACGGCCCTTCCCGCACCGGCCGCGGCAAGGGCGCGCGCCCACCGCCGGGTCACTCCACGGCCCGGCCCGTCAGCGCGCTGAGGCCGGCGCACACCTGGTCCAGCTGCGCCTGCAGCTCCTCCCGCGTCCCGGCGTGCTCGCGCAGCACCCGCTCGGTCTCCCGCGCGACGCCCTCCGCGCGGGCACGCGCCCCGGCGAGCAGCTCCGCCGCCCGCTCCCGCGCCTCCTCCGCGCAGCGCCGCGCCGCCTCCTCCGCGTCGGCGAAGACCTGCCGCGCCTCGGCCAGCAGACGCTCGGCACCCTCCTCCGCCTCCGCGTGCCGGGCCTCCAGCGCGGCCACCCGCGCGGCCTCCTCCCGGGCCACCGCGTCCAGCCGTTCCGCCTGCGCCCCGGCCGCCTCGGCGAGCATCCCGGAGGTGCGCTCCCGCATCTCCCGCAGCACCGCCAGCGTCCGCGCGCGCCGCTCCTTCACCTCGAGCCGGGCCTCGACCCGGATCCGGTCGGCCTCCGCGCGGGCCGCCAGCAGCACCTCCCCGGCGTGTTCGTCCGCCTCGGCGCGCACGGTCCCGGCGTGCGCCCGCGCGGCCTCCCGCACGCCGGCTGCGTCGTCCTCCGCCAGGTCCGTCACGTCCCGCGCGTACTGCCGCGCCGACTCCCGCACGGCCGCCGCCTCCTCCCGGGCCAGCTCGAACAGCCGCCTGGCGCTCTCCCCGAGCGACTCGTACGTCTGCGGCGCCAGCCCTGCCACCCGCACCCGCAGCAGTGCCAGCTCCTCCTCCATCTCCCGGGCGAGGACGGTGAGCCGCGCGGCCCGCTCCCAGGCGGCGTCACGACGATTCGAGAGGGCCTCGACGTACGCGATCACCTGCAAGGGACGGTAGCCACGCCCCCGTACGACCTCGAAGCCCTGCGACGACACCGATGCGCTGCTCACCCTGGAACCCCTCTCCACCGACGGACACGAAGCCCAGCACGAAAGACCGAGCACGAAATGGGATGAATCGCGCACATCTTGGTGGATGACACGGAAGTGTTCATAACGCGACACTCCGCGAGGAGGGCACGCAAAAGCCGGGCCCGGTCGTCCTGACGACCGGGCCCGGCTCCTCGCGCCACACGGGGTTCAGCCGCGACGGCTCACAGCAACCCGTCCCACATCTGCTCCAGCAGCACCGACCACCAGCTCTCCGGCGAACCCAGCGCCGCCGGGTCCAGCGCGGCCAACTGCGCCTGGAAGTCCACCGTCCAGCGGCCCGCCTGCTCCTGGTTCAGCCCGAACCTCAGCCGCCACATCCGACCCAGCAGCGCCAGACAGCGCACGAACTCCGGCAGACCGGTGTTCACGAACTGCGGCGCGACCGGCGCCCCGCCCGGCCCGGGCTCCACCGGCACCGCGACGATGTTCGCCGTGCCGTACTGCACACAGATCGCCTTGCCGAAGTCGCTCCCCATCACCAGGTACGACCCCGCGTCCGAGGCCGGCTGCACACCCCGCTCCAGCGCCAGCTCCGCCAGCGTCGGCACCGGCCGGCCCGGCTGGGCCTGCGCCCAGAAGAACGGGCCCATGTCCAGCGGCAGCCCCGCCACCACCAGGGTGTGCGCCACGACCGGCGGCACGCCCTGCCGGGACACCGCCGCCTGCTCGAACCGGAACACGCCCGGCCCGAACGCCCCCGCCAGCTCCTGCGCGACGGCCTCCGGCGGAACCGGCGGCGCGGGCTGCACCGGCGGAATCGGCGCACGCACCGGCGCGGGACGCGCCGGACCGTCCGCCACCTGGTGCAACTCACCCTGGTGGGCGAGCAGCTGCCCCATGCCCTGCTGCCGGCTCGCGTGATCCGTGCCGTACGGGGCGATGGACGTGATCCGCGCCTGCGGCCACTGCTCACGGATCATCCGCGCGCAGTAGGCACCCGGCAGCTCGCACGACTCCAGCTCGGTGTGCAGCTCCAGCACCTGGCCCGGCGGCACGTTCATGGCGCGCAGCTCGTGGAAGATCTGCCACTCCGGGTGCGGCGTGCCCGGCGCCGAACGCCGGATCAGCTGCTGCTCCGAACCGTCCTGCGCGCGGTAGCGCAGCACGGCCTGGTAACCGGGGCCGACGGTCGGCAGACCGGCGGGCGGCTGCGGATAGCCGTACGCCGGCGGCTGCCCCGGCACGGGGACACCGGGCGGAGGCGTGCCGGGGGGCATCCCGCCCGGCGGCATCGGCGGAGCACCGCCGGGCATTCCCGGGGGCGCCGGGGGCGGAGGCGCACCGGGCCCGCCCACCGGCGGCGCGGCCAGCACGGTCTCCGCGTGATGCACGGGCCCGCGCCCGCCCGTACCGGGCGGACCAGGAGGCAACGGAACACCGGGAGCACCCGGCACACCGGGCGGACCAGGAGGCAACGGAACACCGGGAGCACCCGGCACACCAGGCGGACCAGGAGGCTGAGGAGCACCCGGCACACCAGGCGGACCAGGAGGCTGGGGAGCACCCGGCACACCAGGCGGACCAGGAGGCTGGGGAGCGCCGGGGGCACCGGGAACACCCGGAACGCCAGGCGGTCCCGGAGGCTGGGGCGTACCCGGCCCGCCCGGGCCGGCGAGCATCGTCGCCGCGTGGTGGACAGCACCGGGCGGCGGAGGCGGGGCCGGCGTCCCGGGCGGCGGGGTCGAACCATCCTGCGCCCCCGGCCCGTCGGGGCCGAGCGACGACACCATCTGCGTCGGCACGTACCCGCCCGCCGGAGCGGACGGCGGCGGAGGCGTGCCGCCCGGACGCGCACCCGGAGCGCCCGGGGCGCCCGGCGGAGGCGGGGGCGTCGCACCCGGGCCGCGCCGCGGGGGCGGAGCCGCCTTGCTGGTCGCGGCGTCCGCGATGTCCCCCGCGTTCGGCGCGAGCGGCCGCTCCGGCACACCCGGACCGGCCGACGGGGGCGCGGGCGCCCCACCGGGCACGGGCGGCGGCGTACCCGGCGCCCCCTGCGGCGCGCCCGGATCCCGGACCGCCGGCGCCACAGCCGTCGGCGGAAGCCCGCTGCCGCCCGACATCAGCGCCGTCTTCGCCTCCGGCGGAGCCGCGGACGGCGGAGCGTCGTCGCCGGACTCGCTCAACTGCGACGCGAACACGGTCTCCGGCAACGGCACGGAACGGTCCTCACCGGCATCGGCGTTGGTGTCCGTACCCGCCCACGGAGTCGCCCCGGCCGGCACACCGGCCCCCGCCCGGGAACCACTCCCCCCGGCGGCGGGCCACCCGGCACCGCTCCCCGCACCGGCAGCCGTACCCGACCCAGGAGCCCCCGCACCGGAACCGGCCCCCGAAGACCCGGCCGTCGCATCCGCCGGCCCCGGAGCGGAACCCGCGGACGAGGCCGAAGCCGCACCCCCGGCGGACGCGCCCGAACCCTCCCCGCGCCGATCCGGAATCCCCAGCCGGTCCGCCGCCTCCTGCAACCACTCCGGCGGACTCAACAAGAACGACGTCTGGTTCAGATCCACCCGCTCCGCCGGCGCCGGCGCCGGCTCGGGCGCCGAGTCGTCACGGCCGTACTCCTCCTCGTACCGGCGGATCACCTCACCCACCGGCAGCGCCGGCCACAGCGTCGCCTCACCACTGTCACGGGCGATCACCAGCCGCTGCGCGCCCCCGTCCGAACGGGGCCCGTCCGCACGGTCCTCCGCCCACACCACGAACCCGAGGTCGAACTCCCGCACCCGCACCTCACGATGCTGATACGCCGGCACCTCCCCGTTGACCCACTCCTCCGCACGCTCCTGCGCCTGCGCGAACGTCACCATCGCCGAAGCTCACTCCCCCGCGGAAGAAACCGGAACGGCACGCGCGAACCCGCCGTCCACCATCAGATTCGCCACCGTCTCCAGCTCCGGCGGGGACCCCGCCAGCCGGGACAGGAACACATCGAAATCGTCCCCGCACGACAGCAGCAGCCGCTCCACCCGCTCGGCCGGCGGCCACGACGGATCCACGTCCCGCGCGTCGTCGTACGCGCAGAACCACACCGAACCCTGCCGCTCACCCCGCACCTTCACGGCCAGCAGACCCCCCTGCACGAAACCGACGCACAGATAGTCCTTCGTCAGATGGTCACGCAGACACTTGTTCACGTACACCAGATCATTGACCGCCGCCTCGTCCCGCACCGTGAAGAACGGCTGGTCCACCAACAGCCCCAGCTCCGCGTCCAACGCCGTGCCCACCGGCGCGCACCCACCCGCCGCCTTCAAGAACGACCGGTACGCGCCCGGCAGCCGGTACCCGAGATCCTCCTCGACCCCCAGCACCTGCGACTCCGTCACCGCCACACCCGACTTCGGCAGCCCGAAATGCGCCGGACGCGTCTCCTGCAACGGCCGCGTGCCCCGCTTCTCATGGTCCACCGCCGACGTCGCCACCCCACCGTGATGCCGCAGCAGCGCCTTCACCTCCACCGGCACCAACTCCAGCCGCCGCGACCCCACCACGTGATGCCACGTCCAGCCGTGCGGCGTCGCCACCGCCGGCACCGTGTCCCACAACTCGTGCCCGCTCGCCGCCAGCGCCGCGTTCGCCGACACGTAGTCCGTCAGCCGCAACTCGTCCACGCCGAAACCCTCCGGCGGCTCCGCCACCTCCGCGGCCGCACGCGCGTAGGGCGAGAAATCGGGGTAACCACGCTCGTCCACCCGCACCCCCCTCGGGTGACGCGCCGCCCGCACCGGATCCGGGAAGTGCACGACCTGCCCGGCATAGGCCGCGTTCGGCGGCACGGCCTTCTGCCCGAGCCGACCTGTCGTCATGGCGGTTGCCCCCTGCGGCACTCTGTACGTCCCGCACCGCCCACCTTCGGACCACTACGGAACGTGTTCGACTGTCACGTCTGTCTCGACTGCTCACCGCCAGACCCCCACGGCGCCCGCACGCACCGGCACGCGGATCACCGCACGGATCGCGGTGCCGACAGCCTATGCGGTACGACTCCACCGGTCACCGGCACCGGCCCCCACCCCTCCGCTTCCGTGACCAGCCGTCACCCTCCCGTGACAGCCCGCCCAAACCCGGGCGTGTCACCCCGCCCCAGCTTCCGCATCGCCCACCCCGTTTGGCACTCTGTGACCTCCGGGTGGACGCCCGGGAGGGGATGATGATCATGAACGTGACGCAGACGGGGCCGCACAGCCGCCCATCCGGCAACCCTCGCCCCGGTGACCCCCGCATCGGCTGGAGCGCCACCGAAACCCCCCACACCCCCACCCTCCAGCACCGCCGCGACGGCATCCTCCCCACCATCGCCGCAGCCCTCTCCGTCCGCGGCACCACCCTCACCTGCACCGCCGCCCGCGGCGACACACCCCCCGCCCTCCACCCCCTCGTCCAGGACTTCCTCGACACCCTCACCAGCGACCAACGCGACCGCTTCACCGGCCGCTGCGCCGAAACCATCCTCATCTCACGGCACATCACCACCGCCGACGCCGCACGCAGCAAACGCGCCGCACGCAGACCCATGACCAACGGCGAAGCACGCAGAACCCTCAAACACGCCAAACTCACCACCCGCCACATCCGCGAGGACGGCGACCCCCTCCACGGCGCCTACGCCACCCCCTGCCGCGCCTGCACCGCCCTCACCGCCCACTTCGGCGTCCGCATGGTCGACCCCGCCACCCACGGCTGACCCCGGCCCCACACCCCACAACCCAGACGAACAAAGGGCAGATGCACACCGACCGCACCTCCACCACCCGCTTCGCCGTACCCGTCGACGCGGCCCTGCGCACCGCCGGCTGGCGACCCGGACGCTGGGACATCAAACAAGCGGAGATCTGGGCCGACACCCTCCGCGACCACACCTCACCCGCCGGACACCGCCACAGCGTCTTCCCCGCCGCCGTCGAAGCCTGGGCCGAATTCGGCGGACTCCACATCAACCCCACCGGCCCCGGCCGCCAGATCGCCCCCGCGACCCTCCACCTCGACCCCCTCCACGGCCTCCACATGGCCCGCACCCTCGGCGACCTCGGCCGCGCCCTCGACACCGAGGTCTCCCCCCTCGGCACCGAGACCACCACCCGGGCACTCCTCGCCATCGACGCCCAGGGCCGCGCCTACGCCCTCGACCACACCGGCGACTGGTACCTCGGCCCCGACATCGACCACGCCCTCGCCACCCTCGTCTCCGGCATACAACCCGCACGCCTCACCACCGGCTGACCACCACCGGCAACCGCACTACGACGCCGGAATCACCGCCGACACCCGGAAACCCCCCGCATCCGTCGGCCCCGACACGAACACCCCACCCAGCGCCGACACCCGCTCCCTCATCCCCACCAGACCATTGCCCCCCGACGGCAACCCCGCCGACGACGCCACCTCCGGCGGCGGCGGCTCGTTCTCCACCTGCATCGCGATCTCCGACACCCGATGCGCAAGACGCACATACGTCTTCGCACCCGCCGCATGCTTGTGCACGTTCGTCAACGCCTCCTGCACCACCCGGTACGCCGTCGACTCCACCTCCCGCGCATACGACCGGACCTCCCCCACCACCGACAGGTCCACCACCATCCCCGCGGCCGCCGACTGCCCCACCAGCTCATCGAGCTCCGACAGACACGGCCCCTCCCCCTCCTCCACAGCCCGGGACGCCGCAGCCGCCGCAGCCGCCCCCACCGCCGCCAACGGCACCGACGCCCGCTCCCGCCGCTGCTCCCCGACCCCACCGGACCGCAGCACCCCGAGCATCTCCCGCAGCTCCGTCAACGCCTGCCGCCCCATGTCCCCCACCAGAGCGGCGTTCCGCACCGCCTTCTCCGGATCCTTCCGCGCCACCGCCTGAAGCGCGGCGGCATGCACCACCATCAGACTCACCCGGTGCGCCACCACGTCGTGCATCTCACGGGCGATCCGCGTCCGCTCCTCGTTCCGCGCCCACTCCGCCCGCTCCTCGGCCCGCTCCGCCAGCAACTGGAGCTCCCGCTCCAGACTGTCCGCCCGCTCCCGCAGACTCTCCATCAACCGCCGCCGCGCCCCCACGTACAACCCCAGCAACAACGGCGGCGCCGTCATCCCCAACGCCGTCGTGATCGACGCGAACGGCACCAGCCAGTCACCGACGTCCACGTCCTCCTTCGCGAGGTCCTGCCGCATCCGCACGAACATCACGACGAGCACGCCCACCAACTGCATCCCGGCCAGCGAACCGATGATCCGCCGCGGCACCTCGGACGCCGCCAGCGAATACAGGCCGACCACACCCATGAGGAAGCCCATCGCCGCCGGCGTCACCGCGACCGCCACCAGCACCACCGCGATCGGCCACTTCCGCCGCACCAGCAGCACCGCACCGGCCAGCAGACCGAAGACGACCCCCACGGCCGCCGGGATCCCCGCCTCCCGCGCGAACGGGACCCCCTCCAGCCCGCACTCCAGCGCGGACACCACCGCGAGCCCCACATCCAGCACGGCACCACGCCGTCTGTCCCACCACCACGGCCCTCCCCGGGCCGTCACACGCTCTTCCCCCGTCGTGGTCATGCGTCCAGCCTACGGGCGGGCAGCGCCGCTTTTCCGGCGAGTTTCCACGTCCGGACCACACCACAGGGGGTGACCGTTCGGCTGCGGTACGGCCCGAAATCCCTCGAACTGCTGAATCGGACACCGTTCGAGGGGGGAACCGACCATTCCGCCCGGACGGTATGCGCGTGACACACGCACCCGGCAAATACGCCGACTTCGAGAGGTTGCGGGAACAGGCGGTCGCCCTGCGACGGGCGGGCCACAGCCTCCGCCAGATCCGCGACGAGCTGAAGATCTACAACAACGACATCCTCAACCAGCTGGTGAAGGGGGAGCCTCCGCCGGCCTGGACGAAACGCTCGCGAGCGAAGGACGACCTACGGGAGAAGGCGCGGGAGCTACGACTTCAGGGCTGGACATATGACCAGATCGAGGCCGAGCTGGGCTGTTCGAAGGGCTCGATCTCGCTGTGGGTCCGGGATCTACCCAAGCCGGAACGCAAGCGCACTTCTGAGGAAGCCGCAGCCATCGCACGCAAGGGCTGGGAAGCGAGGTTGCGTGTCCGGGACGAGGAGCGGGAGCGCGTCAAGGCGGACGCCGCCGAGGAGATCGGCGAGCTCACCGACAGGGACCTATTCGTGGCTGGCGTCGCCCTGTATTGGGCCGAGGGCCAGAAGAGCAAGCCGTACAGCCGCCGCGAGGCCGTCATTTTCGTCAACAGCGACCCCGGCGTGATTCAAGTCTACCTGGCCTGGCTCAACCTGCTGGGCGTACATCGCGAGCGCTTGCGTTTCCGCGTCATGATCCACGAGACCGCTGACGTGAGCGCCGCCGAGCAGTACTGGGCCGACCTCGTCGGCGTCGCCCGGGAGTCCCTTCAAGCCACCACCCTGAAGAAACACAATCCCAAGACTGTCCGCAAGAACGTTGGCGACTCGTATCGCGGCTGCCTCGTGATCCGAGTCCTACAAGGTGCCGACTTGTACCGTCGCATCGAGGGCTGGTGGTGCGGCATAGTAGGTGCCGCAACCTCAACGGACTGACAAATTGTCCGTTTTGGTCCGCTATACACTCCCCTGTGGTGTAATTGGCAACACGGGTCACTTTGGATGATTTGTTCCAGGTTCGAGTCCTGGCAGGGGAGCCAACAGGCAAGCATGAGAGCGGGCCCTGACATTTCCGTCAGGGCCCGCTCTCATGCCTCCCTCACAAACACCCCCGGTATCCTGCGGATGTCACCCCCTCCCCCATCACAGCCGAAGGGCATCCCGTGAGCACCAGTCGCCCGGCAGCCGTCGTCGTTCTCGCAGCGGGTGAGGGCACCCGTATGAAGTCGGCCACACCGAAGGTCCTCCACGACATCTGTGGCCGTTCCCTGGTGGGTCATGTGCTTGCCGCAGCCGGTGAGCTGGAGCCCGAGCACCTGGTCGTCGTCGTGGGCCACGCCCGCGAGAAGGTGACCGCGCACCTCGCGGAGATCGCCCCGGCCGTGCGTACCGCCGTGCAGGCGGAGCAGAACGGTACCGGGCACGCCGTGCGGATGGGGCTGGAGGAGCTGGGTGGCTCCGTGGACGGGACCGTGGTCGTCGTATGCGGTGACACCCCGTTGCTGACCGGTGAGACGCTGCGGCGGTTGTCCGACACCCACGTCTCGGACGGCAACGCGGTGACGGTGCTGACGGCCGAGGTGCCGGACGCGACCGGTTACGGGCGGATCGTGCGGGACGACGGCGGTGCGGTCACGGCGATCGTGGAGCACAAGGACGCGTCGGACGCGCAGCGGGCGATCCGGGAGATCAACTCGGGTGTGTTCGCGTTCGACGGGGCGTTGCTGGCGGACGCGTTGAAGAAGGTGCGTACGGACAACAGTCAGGGTGAGGAGTACCTGACGGACGTGCTCGGGATCCTGCGTGAGGCGGGGCACCGGGTGGGTGCCTCGGTGGCGGGGGATCACCGGGAGATCGCGGGGATCAACAACCGGGTGCAGCTCTCCGAGGCGCGGCGGATCCTCAACGACCGTCTGCTGACCGCCGCCATGCTGTCGGGTGTCACGGTGATCGATCCGGCGACGACGTGGGTCGATGTGGCGGTGACGTTCGAGCAGGACGTGGTGGTTCACCCGGGGACGCAGTTGCACGGGGCGACGCATCTCGCCGAGGGGTGTGAGGTGGGGCCGAACTCGCGGCTGACGGACACCCGTGTGGGTGCGGGGGCGCGGGTGGACAACGCGGTGGCGGTGGGTGCCGAGGTGGGTCCCGAGGCGAGTGTGGGGCCGTACGCGTATCTGCGTCCGGGGTCGCGGCTGGCGCGCAAGGCGAAGATCGGTACGTACGTGGAGACGAAGAACGCGTCGATCGGTGAGGGGACGAAGGTTCCGCATCTGTCGTATGTGGGTGATGCGACGATCGGCGAGTTTTCGAACATCGGTGCGGCGAGTGTGTTCGTCAATTACGACGGGCAGGACAAACATCACACGACGGTCGGGTCGCACTGCCGGACGGGTTCGGACAACATGTTTGTGGCGCCTGTCACGGTCGGGGACGGTGCTTATACGGCTGCCGGGTCGGTGATCACGAAGGATGTGCCGCCGGGTTCGCTGGCTGTGGCCCGTGGCCAGCAGCGGAACATCGAGGGTTGGGTGGCTCGTAAGCGTCCGGGGAGTGCCGCCGCGAAGGCGGCGGAGGCGGCGTCCCGGGAGCCGGCCGTCGAGGACTGACCGGATTCGGTCCTCTCGAACAGGGCGTACCGTGATAAGTGCACTTCCGCACCGCCACCAGCTGCGACACCTCTGAGGAGATTGTGCTGTGACCGGGATCAAGACGACCGGCGAGAAGAAGATGATGTTCTTCTCCGGCCGCGCCCACCCCGAGCTTGCCGAGGAGGTCGCCCAACAGCTGGATGTCGGGGTCGTGCCGACGAAGGCCTTCGACTTCGCCAATGGCGAGATCTACGTGCGATATCAGGAGTCGGCGCGTGGTGCCGATTGTTTCCTGATCCAGAGCCACACCGCTCCGATCAACAAGTGGATCATGGAGCAGTTGATCATGATCGACGCGCTGAAGCGTGCGTCGGCCAGGTCCATCACGGTCATCGTGCCGTTCTACGGTTACGCGCGGCAGGACAAGAAGCACCGGGGTCGTGAACCGATTTCGGCGCGTCTGATCGCGGATCTGATGAAGACGGCGGGTGCGGACCGGCTGCTGGCCGTGGATCTGCACACGGACCAGATCCAGGGTTTCTTCGACGGGCCGGTGGACCACCTGTTCGCGCTGCCGCTGCTCGCGGACTACGTGGGTGCGAAGGTGGACCGTTCGAAGCTGACGGTGGTGTCTCCGGACGCGGGCCGTGTGCGGGTGGCGGACCGTTGGTGCGACCGGCTGGGCGCGCCGCTGGCGATCGTGCACAAGCGCCGGGACAAGGACGTGGCGAACCAGGTCACGGTGCACGAGGTCGTCGGTGACGTGGAGGGCCGGATCTGCGTGCTGGTCGACGACATGATCGACACGGGTGGCACGATCTGTGCCGCGGCGGACGCGCTGTTCGCGCACGGTGCGGAGGACGTCATCGTGACGGCGACGCACGGTGTGCTGTCGGGTCCGGCCGCGGACCGGCTGAAGAACTCGCGGGTGAGTGAGTTCGTGTTCACGAACACGCTGCCGACGCCGGGTGAGCTGAGCGAGTCCCTGGACAAGATCAAGGTGCTGTCGATCGCGCCGACGATCGCGCGTGCGGCGCGTGAGGTGTTCCAGGACGGTTCGGTGACGAGCCTGTTCGACGAGCAGTAGGCGCGTGCGGTCCGTGCAGTAAGGGTTCTGCACCGGGTCCGCTGGTGATCGTTTTGGGTTCGGCCTCCTGGTCCGAGTAGACTGTCGAAGTTGCTCGGCGAGGGAGGCCGTACCGCTTTTTCAGGGCGGGTCCGGCGGTCCGTTATCGACGCGCTCTTCGTAGCAGGCCGTTCGTGGCCGGGTGACCACGTCCGTTTCTGACTTCGAGGAGTGACCATGTCCGAGGTGAAGATCTCCGCCGCGACGCGCACCGAGTTCGGCAAGGGTGCCGCGCGCCGTATCCGCCGTGACAACAAGGTTCCGGGTGTGCTGTACGGGCACGGTTCGGAACCGCTGCACCTGACCCTTCCGGGCCACGAGCTGCTGCTCGCGCTGCGTACGCCGAACGTGCTGATCGCGCTGGACATCGACGGCAAGTCGACCGAGCTGGCGATCCCGAAGTCCGTGCAGCGCGACCCGCTGAAGGGCTTCCTGGAGCACGTGGACCTGCTGCTGGTGAAGCGGGGCGAGACCGTCCAGGTCGAGATCCCGGTGCAGACCGAGGGTGAGCTGGCCCCGGGCGGCTACCTGCTGGAGCACGTGCTGGCCGCGCTGCCGGTCGAGGCCGAGGCCACGCACATCCCGGAGAGCGTGACCGTCTCCGTCGAGGGTCTGGAGGCCGGTGCCTCCATCCTCGCCAAGGACATCACCCTCCCGAAGGGCACCAAGCTGGCCGTCGACGAGGACGCGGTCGTCATCCAGGTGCTGGCCGCGCAGGCCGAGGAGGCGCCCGCCGAGGGTGCCGAGGGCGAGGGCGCCGAGGCCGCCGAGGCCTGATCCTCGTTCCGAGTCGTCGTTTCGTCGGCCGCTGTTCCCGTACGGGGCAGCGGCCGACGCGTATGAAGGAGACATGGACGTGACGACGGATGCGGCGGCCGGTGCGGCGGGTCCCTGGCTGATCGTGGGGCTGGGCAATCCGGGGCCGGAGTACGCGATGAACCGCCACAACGTGGGGTTCATGGTGGCGGATCTGCTGGCGGAGCGGATCGGGGGCCGGTTCAAGCGGGCCGGCAAGGCCCAGGCGCAGGTGGTGGAGGGGCGGATCGGGCCGCCGGGTCCTGCCGGCCGGCGGGTGGTCCTGGCGAAGCCGATGTCGTACATGAATCTGTCGGGCGGGCCGGTGAACGCGCTGCGGGAGTTCTACAAGGTGCCGGCGGCGAACGTGGTGGCGGTCCATGACGAGCTGGACATCGACTACGGGACGCTGCGGCTGAAGCTGGGCGGCGGGGACAACGGTCACAACGGGCTGAAGTCGCTGACGAAGGCGTTCGGGCGGGACTACCACCGGGTGCGGTTCGGGATCGGGCGGCCGCCGGGGCGGATGCAGGTGGCGGACTTCGTGCTGAAGGACTTCTCGTCGGCGGAGCGCAAGGAGCTGGGCTACTTCGTGGACCGGGCGGCGGACGCGGTGGAGTGTCTGGTGATCGAGGGACTGGAGCGGGCGCAGGGCACCTACAACTCGTGAGGTGCCGAGGGGTGCGTCGGTCGGCTTGTCCCCCCGGCCGGGGCAAGCTGGGGTCCACCCGAGTTGACCGGACGCGAGGTCATGGCCAAGGATCTCGGCCATGTCTCCTGCGGTCCGCTCCTCCCCTGGCTCCTCCGCCCTGCGGTTCGGCCGGTTCGCGGCGATGGGCACGGTCGCCGCGCTGATCCTGGTCGCGGGTGTGTGGGCGTCGTGGGGCACGGCGCAGCACGCGATGCTGACGAAGGGGCGCGAGCGCGGCACGGTGGCGGTGACGCGGTGCGGCGCGACGACGTGCACGGGGCCGTACACACCGCTGTCGCCGGGGTCGCAGCCGCGCGCGGAGGTCGTGCTGGAGAACTCGGTGGCCGTGGCGGAGGGGCGGACGTACCCGGTGGTGCTGAAGCCGGGCGGTACGGACGCCGTCCGCTCGGGTCCCGCCGGGATCCTCTACGCCTGGGTTCCGCTGGGCGGCGCGCTGCTGCTCGCGTCGGTCGTCGTGGCCGGCGGTCTGCTGCGGACGCGGGCGGCGTGGGTGCTGGCGCTGTCGGGGACGGCGCTGCTGACGGCGGCCTTCCTGACGGTCTGAGAACACGACGAAGGGGTGCCCCCGGCCGTACGAGGCCGGGGGCACCCCTTCTTTCGGCGGGTCAGCCGGTGTTGCGCAGGCCGGCCGCGACACCGTTGACGGTGAGCAGCAGGGCGCGGGCGAGCAGCGGGTCGGGCTGTTCGCCGGCGCCGGCGGCGTCGCGCTGGCGCTTGAGGAGGGCCACCTGGAGGTAGGAGATCGGGTCCAGGTAGGCGTCGCGGATGGCGAAGGTCTGCTTGAGGACCGGGTTGGCGTCGAGGAGTTCCTGTTCGCCGGTGACGCGCAGGACCTCGGCGACGGTGAGCTCGTGCTCGGCCTTGATGGCGTCGAAGACGTGCCTGAGCTCGTCGGGGACGAGGGTGTCGACGTAGTGCTGGGCGATGCGCAGGTCGGTCTTGGCGAGGGTCATCTCCACGTTGGAGATGAAGTTGCGGAAGAAGTGCCACTGCTGGTGCATCTCGTCCAGGACGGTGTCCAGGCCGGCCTCGCGCAGTGCCTTGAGGCCGGAGCCGACGCCGTACCAGCCGGGGACGATCTGCCGGGACTGGGTCCAGCCGAACACCCACGGGATGGCGCGCAGTCCGTCGAGCGAGACGCCCGAGC
Organism: Streptomyces sp. NPDC000348; assembly: GCF_042898795.1. NCBI lineage: Bacteria > Bacillati > Actinomycetota > Actinomycetes > Kitasatosporales > Streptomycetaceae > Streptomyces > Streptomyces sp. NPDC000348. The sequence continues at coordinate 13,251 of NZ_JBIAZD010000021.1, read as the reverse complement.
CGGGGCGGCGGGAGGGCCGCGAGCCCAGGTGCAGGTCGGCGAGCTGGTCGACCGGCGTGGAGGCCAGGAAGTACGTCGGCAGGTCGGGGTCCTCGACGAGCCTGCGGTAGGCCGTGTGGGCGGCGTCGGAGACGACGTCCATGGCGGCGTCCCAGCGGGCGAGCGCCTCGTCGGACTGGCGGGGCGCGGTGTGCAGGGCGGACGCCTGGAGGGTGGCCGCGACGGACAGTTCCAGGTTCTCCCGGGCGAGGGACGGGATGAGGTACTTGTCGGAGATGACCTCGCCCTGCTCGGTCACCTTGATCTCGCCTTCGAGGGTGCCCCAGGGCTGGGCGAGGATGGCGTCGTGGGTGGGGCCGCCGCCGCGGCCGACGGTGCCGCCGCGGCCGTGGAACAGGCGCAGCCGTACCCCGTAGCGGTGGGCGACGTCGCGCAGTCGGCGCTGGGCGCGGTGGATCTCCCACTGGCTGGTGGTGATGCCGCCGAACTTGGAGGAGTCGGAGTAGCCGAGCATGACCTCCTGGACGTCGCCCCGGAGCGCGACGAGGCGCCGGTAGGAGGGGTCGGCGAGCATCTCCTCGAGGATGGTGTCGGCGGCCTTGAGCTCGTCGGTGGTCTCCAGGAGCGGCACGATGCCGATCTTCGCCCAGCCGGCGTGCAGGTCGATCAGTCCGGCCTCGCGGGCGAGGACGGCGGCGGCGAAGACGTCGTCGGCGCCCTGGCACATGGAGATGATGTACGACTCGACGACCTCGGGTCCGAAGACCTCCAGGGCCCGCTTGACGGTCTGGAACACGCCGAGGGTCTTCTCGCCCGCGGCGTCGACGGGCGCCGGGGTGGGGGCGAGCGGCCTTCTGCTGCGGAGCTCCTTGGCGAGGAGCTTGGAGCGGTACTCGCGGGGCATGTCGGCGTAGCGCCAGGACTCCTCGCCGAGCCGGTCGAACAGCTGGCCGAGGGCGTGGTGGTGGGCGTCGGCGTGTTCGCGTACGTCCATGGTGGCGAGCTGGAGGCCGAAGGCGGCCAGGGTGCGGATGGTGCGGGCGAGACGGCCGTCGGCGAAGAGGCCGCCGCGGTGTTCGCGCAGGGAGGCCTGGATGATCCGCAGGTCGGCGAGGAGTTCGCCGGTGCCGAGGTAGTCGCGGCCGGGCTCGTGCGGGGTGCCCTTGGCGAGGCGGAGCTTGGTGTTCTCCAGCTTCTGCCGGATGCAGGTGGCCTTGAGCCGGTAGGGCTCCTCGGCGTTGAGCCGCTTGTAGCGGGGGCTGATCTCGGGGAGGGCGTCGAGGTCGGCCTGGAGGGAGGCCAGCAGTTCCTCGGTGGCTCCGGCGTAGCGGATGGAGTTGGAGAGGAAGCCGCGCAGCTCGTCGATCATCTCCAGGGCGTCGTTGATGCCGTGCTCGTGCTGGAGGATGAGGACGTCCCAGGTGACCTGGGGGGTGACGTTGGGGTTTCCGTCGCGGTCGCCGCCGATCCAGGTGCCGAAGGTGAGGGGGCGGGTGTCGTCGGGGAGGTGGACGCCGACGCGCTCCAGCTCCGCCGTGAGGTCCTCCAGGACGTCGCCGACCGCTCCGGCGTGCAGCTCGTCGAGGTAGTAGATGGCGTTGCGGGCCTCGTCGGCGGGCTCGGGGCGGACCACGCGCAGTTCGTCGGTCTGCCAGACGAGGTCGATGTTCTCGGCGAGCCGGGTGTCCAGGCGGCGCCGGTCGGAGGCGATGACCGGGGTGTCGAGGAGGGCGGCGATCCGGCGGAGCTTGTTGAGGACGGAGCGGCGGGCGGCCTCGGTGGGGTGCGCGGTGAAGACGGGCCGGATGTTGAGGTTGCGGACCGTCTCGCGCAGGTGCTCGGGGTCGGCGTCCTTGAGGCGGTCGGCGGTGCGGGAGAGCAGCCCGCCCTCGGCGGCGCGGCGGGCGCGCAGTTCGCGGCCGCGGTGGACCTGCTCGGTGACGTTGGCCAGGTGGAAGTAGGTGGAGAACGCGCGGACCAGCTTGGCCGCGGTCTGCAGTTCGGTGCCCCGCAGCAGCTCGGCGGCGGCCTCGCCGTCCTCACGGGTGAGTCGGCGCACCTTCTCGACGAGGTCGAGCAGCTCCGGGCCCTCCTGCCGGACCAGGGTCTCGCCCAGGAGGTCGCCCAGTCGGCGGATGTCGGCTCGCAGCTCGCTGCTCGTCGTGGTGGTCTGGTCGTCGGCACTGCTCACAGGTGCGGCTCCTTGCAGTGTTGAAGCTCGTCTGGGAGGGAACCCGGACGGCGTCCCGCGCGGCGTGCGCCGCTCGTGGGCCGGACGTCCGGGAAGAAATCAGAGCGGACCGCGCTGTCCGACCGACTTCAAGGATAGGTGTCGACCCGGACGCGCAGGCTCACGGGCTCTTGCCGCCGGGCGACGCGCTGCCATACTTACGTTGCCGTAGGTTACGGAAGCGTAGGAACACAGTGCGTTTCCGGCGGCCCGGCACCCACCCTCAGTCCACATACCCACAGAGGACACGCATGACCTCAGGCTCCGACGTGCTGCACGAAGCTCCCGAACAACCCGGGTCCGACGACGCGGCGCCCTCCGCCACCCTGGGCGGCGAGCGCAAGCGCTCCATCGAGCAGATCACGCTGCTGCTCTTCATCACCGTCCCCTTCCTGGCGCTGGTGGCGGCGGTGCCGCTGGCGTGGGGGTGGGGGGTGAGCTGGCTGGACCTCGGTCTGCTGGTCTTCTTCTACTTCCTCGGCTGCCACGGCATCACCATCGGTTTCCACCGTCACTTCACCCACGGTTCGTTCAAGGCGAAGCGGCCGCTGAAGATCGCGCTGGCGATCGCCGGGTCGATGGCGGTGGAGGGCCCCCTGGTGCGGTGGGTGGCCGACCACCGCAAGCACCACAAGTTCTCCGACGCCGAGGGCGACCCGCATTCGCCGTGGAAGTACGGGGAGACGGTCCCGGCGCTGGTGAAGGGCCTGTGGTGGGCGCACATCGGCTGGATGTTCGACGAGGAGCAGACGCCGCAGGACAAGTACGCGCCGGACCTGATCAAGGACAGGACGCTGCGGGCGATCTCCCGGCAGTTCGTGCTGTGGACGGCGCTGTCGCTGGCGCTGCCCGCGCTGATCGGCGGTCTGGTCACCCTGTCCTGGTGGGGCGCGTTCACCGGGTTCTTCTGGGGGTCACTCGTCCGGGTGGCGTTGCTGCACCACGTGACGTGGTCGATCAACTCGATCTGCCACGCGGTCGGCAAGCGTCCCTTCAAGTCGCGGGACCGTTCGGGCAACGTGTGGTGGCTGGCGATCCTGTCCTGCGGCGAGTCCTGGCACAACCTGCACCACGCCGATCCGACGTCCGCGCGGCACGGCGTGGAGCGCGGGCAGCTGGACTCCTCGGCCCGTCTGATCCGCTGGTTCGAGCAGCTGGGCTGGGCGTACGACGTGCGGTGGCCGTCACGCTCGCGTATCGATTCGCGCCGTAACGCCTCGGAAGGCGCCGCCCGGCGCGGGAAGGAACCCGTCGAGGCGGCATGATGGTCGCCGTGGCCACCGACTCCAGCAGCACCCCGAGCAATGACAAGCCGCGGCGTGTGCGTCGCACCCGGATGACCGGTGCGGAGCGCCGCCAGCAGCTGCTGGAGATCGGCCGCACCCTGTTCGCGGCGAAGGGCTTCGAGGGCACGTCGGTGGAGGAGATCGCGGCGAAGGCCGGGGTCTCCAAGCCGGTGGTGTACGAGCACTTCGGCGGCAAGGAGGGGCTGTACGCGGTGGTGGTGGACCGTGAGATGCGGCGCCTGCTGGACATGGTGACCGGCTCGCTGACGGCCGGCCACCCCCGCGAGCTGTGCGAGCAGGCCGCTTTCGCCCTCCTGGACTACATCGAGGAGTACACGGACGGCTTCCGCATCCTGGTCCGTGACTCCCCCATCCCCCAGTCGACGGGTTCCTTCGCCTCGCTGATCTCGGACATCGCCACCCAGGTGGAGGACATCCTGGGCCGCGAGTTCAAGAGCCGCGGCTTCGACCCCAAGCTGGCCCCGCTGTACGCGCAGGCCCTGGTCGGGATGGTGGCGCTGACCGGCCAGTGGTGGCTGGACGTGCGCAAGCCGAAGAAGGCGGAGGTGGCGGCGCACCTGGTCAACCTGGCCTGGCACGGGCTGGACGGCCTGGAGCCGAAGCCGCGGCTGATAGGCCACCGGAAGAGCTGAATCAATGGTGCACTGGATTAATCTTGTGCAACCATGTGTGCATGACTGAGATCACGATCAGCGCAGCCCGTGCCCAGCTCGGCGACCTCGTCCGTCGCGCGGCCCACGGCCGCGAGACCATCGCGCTCACGGATCACGGGCACGTGGCCGCGCTGCTCGTTTCGCCCCAGGTGATAGAGGATCTGGAAGACGCGTTGGCGGTTGCCGACTACCAGCGGCGCAAGGCCGAGGGAACGCTCGGACCGGGCATCCCCATGGCCGAGGTGCGCAAGCGGTTGGGGCTCGAACAGAAGTGACCTACGAAATCGTCTTCGAGCCGCACACCCTCGATGCCGCAGCCCGGTTCCTCAAGGAGGATCCCGAGGGCCTTTCCTTGGTTCTCGACAGCATCGACAAGCTCGCCCATGACCCTCGCCCGGCAGCGACCGTTCCGTACGGGCCGGACATCCGGCGTCTACGCATCGGCGACTACCGAGTCCTGTACGTCATCGACGATGAGGTAATCCGTATCCTCGTCACCCACTTGGGACGCACCACCTGATCATCTGTCCCCCTTGACGGCGACCGCGAAGACGCGGCGGAAGGGGAACGGGGTGCCGTGCGGGCCGGCCGGATAGGCCGCGCGCAGGGCCGTCCGGTACTCGGCGACGAAGGCGTCCCGCGCCCCGGGGTCGTCGGCGAGGGCGGTGAGGACGGGGCGCAGGGCGGTGCCCCTGACCCAGTCCAGGACCGGGTCCTCCCCGGTCAGCAGGTGGATGTACGTCGTCTCCCAGGCGTCGGTGGTGCAGCCGAGGGCGGTCAGGTGCTCCAGGTAGGCCTCCGGGCGGAGCACGGCGTCCTCGTGGCGCAGGACGCCGTCCAGGCGGGCGCGCCAGCGCGGGGAGGCGGCGAGTTCGCGCAGCAGGGTGTGGCTGGGGGCGCCGAAGTTCCCGGGCACCTGGAAGGCGAGGATGCCGCCGGGGGCGAGCCCTTCGACCCAGTCGCCGAACCGGTCCGCGTGCCCCGGGACCCAGTGCAGGGTGGCGTTGCTGACGATCAGGTCGTACGGCTCCCCGGGCGTCCAGGTGCGGACGTCGGCGTGGGCGAAGTCCAGCCCGCCGCCCTGGTGGTCGGCGCGGGCCCTGTCGAGCATCTCGGGCGAGTTGTCGTAGCCGGTGGTGCGGGCGGCGGGCCAGCGGTCGGCGAGGAGGGCGGTGACGTTGCCGGCGCCGCAGCCGAGGTCGGCGATGCGGGGCGGGTCCCCCGCAAGGTCCGGGACGCGGGCGAGGAGGTCGGTGAAGGGCCGGGCGCGGTGGCCGGCGTGACGCAGGTACTGGGCGGGGTCCCAGGTGGGGTTCGCCGCGGACATGGGGGCTCCCGGTGGCAGGTGGACGGATGTCCAGCGTCACCCGCCAACCGTTTTGACGTCAAGAAGCTCGACATCAAGAGACTTCACATCGACACAACCACTACACTGATCGTCATGGAGGACGAGGTCGATCGGCTGGTCGCAGCGTGGCGCCGGGAGCGCCCGGACCTCGACGTGGAACCGCTCGAGGTACTCAGCCGGGTGAGCAGACTGGCCCGGCACCTGGACCGGGCACGCCGGCTCGCCTTCGCCGAGCACGGTCTGGAGTCCTGGGAGTTCGACGTCCTGACCGCGCTGCGCCGCGCGGGCACCCCGTACCAGCTCTCGCCGGGGCAGCTGCTCACGCAGACGCTGGTCACCTCGGGCACGATGACCAACCGCATCGACCGCCTCACCAAGAAGGGCCTGGTGGAGCGGCTGCCCGACCCCAGCGACCGGCGCGGTGTGCTGGTCCGGCTCACGGACGAGGGCCGGGACCGCGCCGACCAGGCCCTGGCCGGGCTGCTGGCGCAGGAGCGGGCGATCCTCTCGGAGCTCACCCGCGCCCAGCGCGGCGAACTGGCCGGGCTGCTACGCCAGTTGACCGCCCCGTTCGACAACGTCCCCGGTTAGGTCGACGGGCCCGACCCCCGCCCGCCGGGCGAGGGCCACCGCGGCGAGGGTGGAGTGCACCCCCAGCTTCCCGAGGACGTTCTGCATATGGGTCCGTACGGTGTGCGGGGACAGGTACAGGCGCTCGGCGACCGCCTTGCGCCCCAGCCCCGCGACCATGCACCGCAGCACCTCCCGCTCGCGCGGGGTCAGGGCCTCCACGAGCCGCTCGCTCTCCGTGCGGTGCCGCCGGGCGGCGGTCAGCTCCCGCAGCACACCCGTCAGCAGCGCGGGCGGCAGGTGCGTCTCGTCGCGCAGCACCCCTCGGATGACGGTGAGCAGCCGGTTCAGCGAGCAGTCCTTGGCCACCCATCCGGAGGCTCCCGCCTGCAGGGCGAGCGCGGCCCGGGCCGCGTCGTCCTTCTCGGCGAGAACGACGGTCCGTACCTGCGGCTGCGCCGAACGCACCCCGGTGACCAGCGATATCCCGTCGACGAGACCGTCCTCGTCACCGGCCTGCACGGGCACGGCCGGCCGGCCGCCCGGCACCTTGCCGCCCAGGTCGGCGTCGACGAGCAGCACGTCGAACCGCCGTCCCTCGCCGGCCGCCCGCTCCAGACAGCGCAGCGCGGCCGGGCCGCTGCCCGCCGCGGACACGTCGACGTCGGGCTCTGCGGCCAGGGCCGCGGCCAGTGACTCGGCGAAGATGCGATGGTCGTCGACGACCAGGACTCGAATGCGAACCACGAAACCCCCTTCCCCAAGCTCCTCGGAGCAGGGGATTACCCCATCGTCGGAAGACGACACCGGCGCGGGTACGACGCCGAGGCCCCTGTCACTTCACCGACCGGACGTGGGACGGGCCGCCGCCGCACGGCCGCCGCCGCGCGACAACCGCCGCCCCTCCCGGACGCCGTACCCGACCGTCTCGCCCCCTGAACGGCGCCGGCCCCCACCGGCGCTGTTCATCAGCGTACGGGCGGGGGCCGGGAGCGGAAGGTTATTTGCAGAACTGGCGGTCTTACGCGTTTATGGTGAGTCGCATGTTCCGTCTTGAGACAGAAGTCGACAAGGCCCGACGTGATCTGCTCCACAGGCGGCTGAGGGACACCAATACGGCGGCCTCGCCGGTCCTGCGCGCCCTGCGCGGAACCCCGGGCGAACGCGAAGCGCCTTTGCACGTGTGGGCGTTGGACGCGGACGGTGATCTCGCGGGCGGCCTGGTCGGCCACACCTGGACGAGCTGGCTCCACGTGACCTACCTGTGGGTCGACGCCCGCCACCGGGGAGCGGGCCTGGGCTCCGGCCTCCTCACGGAGGCGGAACGCCTCGCCCGGGCCGAACGCGCCTGCACGGCCTCCCGCGTGGAGACCTGGGACTTCCAGGCCCCCGGCTTCTACCGGAAGCACGGCTACGACGTGGTGTGCGTGATCCCCGACTACCCGCCGGGGATCACCGAGTACACCCTGACCAAGCGGCTGGGCTGACCGGTGCCGCCGCACCGCCTCAGCTCAGGCGCCGCGCGCCCGCCGCCGGGACCGCCTCGAAGACGCGGGGGGCCGCGAAGCCGGCCGCCGCGAAGGCTTCCTCCACCGCCTTGGTGATCGCCGGGACGTCCGCCTCCTCCGCCAGGACGATGGCCGAGCCGCCGAAGCCGCCGCCGGTCATGCGGGCGCCGAGGGCGCCGGAGGCGACGGCGCTCTCCACCACCAGGTCGAGTTCCGGGCAGGAGACGCGGAAGTCGTCACGCAGCGAGGCGTGCCCCTCCACCAGGACCGGGCCGATGGCCCGGGTGTCGCCCGACTCCAGCAGGGAGACCACCCGTTCGACCCGCTCGTCCTCCGTCACCACGTGCCGGACCAGCCGGCGGACCTCCTCCTCGTCACCGAGCCGCTGAAGCGCCGCGTCCAGCTCGGCGAACGGGACGTCCCGCAGGGCGTCGACGCCCAGCAGGGCCGCGCCCTTCTCGCAGCCCGCGCGGCGCTTGCCGTACTCGCCCTCGCTGTGGCTGTGCTTGACCTGGGTGTCGACGACGAGCAGGCGCATGCCCTCGGCGGCCAGGTCGAAGGGGATCTGCCGCTGGGAGAGGTCACGGGTGTCGAGGAACAGGGCGTGGCCGGTCTCGCAGCAGGCCGAGGCCGTCTGGTCCATGATGCCGACCGGGGCGCCGACGTAGACGTTCTCGGCGCGCTGGCAGAGCCGGGCCAGCTGCCAGCCGCGCAGACCGAGGCCGAACAGGTCGTTCAGCGCGAGCGCGACGACGACCTCCAGGGCCGCCGAGGACGACAGCCCCGCGCCCGCCGGGACGTTCGAGGCGAGGTGGACGTCCGCGCCGGTCACGGCGTGCCCGGCCTCGCGCAGCGCCCACACCACACCCGCCGGGTAGGCGGTCCACCGCTTGTCGGACTCGGGGGTCAGGGTGTCCACCGCCAGTTCCACGACCGGCCCGTCCACGTCGGCGGAGTGCAGGCGCAGGACGCCGTCCTCGCGCCGGGACACCGCCGCGACCGCGGTGTGCGGCAGGGCGAACGGCATGACGAAGCCGTCGTTGTAGTCGGTGTGCTCACCGATGAGGTTGACCCGGCCCGGTGCCGCCCACACCCCGTCCGGCGCGGCCCCGTACAGCTCCTCGAACCGCTCGGCGACGGACCCCGCGACGGCTTCGCTGGACTCGCTCATGCCCTGACCCCTGCCCCTTCGTGACGTTCTACTCGGCCTGCTCGGCGCGCTGCTGCGCGAACTCCCACGCGTCCGCGACGATCCCCGCGAGGTCGGCGCGCGACGGTTTCCAGCCCAGCTTCTCGCGGGCGGTGGCGGCCGACGCGACCAGGACCGCCGGGTCGCCGCCCCGGCGGGGGGCCACGACCTCGGGGATCGGGTGGCCGGTGACCCGGCGGACCGTCTCGACGACCTCGCGGACGGAGAAGCCGTTGCCGTTGCCGAGGTTGCAGATCAGGTGCTCGCCCGGGACGGCGGCCTCAAGCGCGAGCAGGTGGGCCTCGGCCAGGTCGGCGACGTGGATGTAGTCGCGCACGCAGGTGCCGTCGGGCGTCGGGTAGTCGTCGCCGTAGACGGAGATCGCCTCGCGCCGTCCCTGCGCCACCTGCAGCACGAGCGGGATGAGGTGCGACTCGGGGTCGTGCCGCTCGCCGTACCGCCCGTACGCGCCGGCCACGTTGAAGTAGCGCAGGGAGACCGCGCCCAGCCCGTGCGCCGCCGCCTCACCGGTGATCATGTGGTCGACGGCGAGCTTCGTGGCGCCGTACGGGTTGGTGGGGCTGGTCGGCGCGGACTCGACGATCGGGACCTGCTCCGGCTCGCCGTAGGTCGCCGCCGTGGAGGAGAACACGAGCCGGCGCACGCCCGCCCCGCGCATCGCGCCGAGCAGCGCCATGGTGCCGCCGACGTTGTTGTCCCAGTACTTCTCCGGCTTCACCACCGACTCGCCGACCTGCGAGGACGCGGCGAAGTGCAGGACGCCGTCGTACGACGGGTCCAGCCATGCGGCGGCGTCGCGGATGTCGCCCTCGATGAACGACGCACCCGCGGGGACGCCTTCCCGGAACCCGGTGGAGAGGTTGTCGAGCACGACGACCTCGTGGCCGGCCTCCAGCAGATGCTGGGCGACGACACTGCCGACGTAACCGGCCCCGCCCGTCACCAGGTACTTCCCGCTCATGAACTCGCTACCTCTCGCAGTCGCTCGGCCGCGCGCTCCGGTGGCACGTCGTTGATGAACACGTTCATGCCGGACTCGGAGCCCGCGAGGAACTTCAGCTTGCCGGATGTGCGGCGGATGGTGAAAAGCTCCAGATGGAGGGCGAAGTCGTCGCGGGTGACGCCCTCGAAGTCCTCCAACTGCCCGAACGGCGCCTGGTGCCAGGCCGCGATGTACGGCGTCGGGGGCTCGCCCCCGCCTTCGTTTCCTCCGTCCCGCCCGTCGAAGATCCGGTCGAAGCGCTTCAAGAGTTCCAGGTACACCTGGGGAAACTCTGTGCGCGCCGCCTCGTCCAGTCCGAGCAGGTCGGGCACCCGGCGCCTGGGGTAGAGGTGGACCTCGTAGGGCCAGTGCGCCGCGTACGGCACGAAGGCCACCCAGTGTTCACCCTCAAGGACGATCCGTTCGTCGGCCAGCTCCCTCTCCAGCACCGCGTCGAACAGGTTCTCGCCGCCCGTCGCCTCCTTGTGTGCGGCCACTTGGCGCAGCATCAGGGCGGTGCGGGGGGTGGTGAAGGGGTAGGCGTAGATCTGCCCGTGCGGGTGCTGGAGGGTGACGCCGATCTCGGCCCCCCGGTTCTCGAAGCAGAAGACCTGTTCGACGGAGGGCAGATGCGACAGCTCGGAGGTCCGGTCGGTCCAGGCGTCGAGCACCAGCCGCGCCTGCCGCTCGCTCAGACCGGAGAAGGAGGAGTCGTGGTCGGAGGTGAAGCAGACGACCTCGCACCGGCCCGAGTCCCCGGCCAGCGAGGGGAAACGGTTCTCGAAGACGACCACGTCGTACGAGGAGTCCGGGATCTCGCTCAGCCGGTCGCCCTCGGAGGGGCACAGCGGGCATTCGTCGGCCGGCGGGTGGTAGGTGCGCCCCTGGCGGTGGGAGGCGATGGCGACGGAGTCGCCCAGCAGCGCGTCGCGGCGGGTCTCGGAGGTGGTGACGGTGGCGCCCAGCGGACGGCGGTCGACGGCGTCGCGGACGGTGTCGTCGCCCAGGTCGTAGTAGATGAGCTCGCGGCCGTCGGCCAGCCGGGTCGAGGTCTTCTTCACTGCCGCACTCCTCTGCACCCGTCCCTCACTCAACACAATCAAACATAACACATCACAACTCACCAGCGAGCCCCGCTCATCACAATCAAACAAAGAACGCCACGGGAAGTGTTCAATCACTGAACACAGAGGCATGGGTTCCGCACCGGATCAGTTCGCGAACGAAGCGAGTGTGTATGCAAACCCCCACATACCTAGCCGCAGAGCTTCGACTCCCCACCAACTGGCTGGACTACACGATCCTCGGGATCTACTTCGTCGTCGTCCTGGGCATCGGCCTCGCCGCCCGCCGCTCGGTCAAGACCAGCCTCGACTTCTTCCTGTCCGGCCGCTCCCTGCCCGCCTGGGTCACCGGTCTGGCCTTCATCGCGGCCAACCTGGGCGCCACCGAGATCCTCGGCATGGCGGCCAACAGCGCCCAGTACGGCGTCTACACCACCCACTGGTACTGGATCGGCGCCATCCCCGCGATGGTCTTCCTCGGCCTGGTGATGATGCCGTTCTACTACGGCAGCAAGGTCCGCTCGGTCCCCGAGTTCCTGCTGCTGCGCTTCGACAAGGCGGCCCACCTGCTCAGCTCGATCCTCTTCGCGGCGGCGGCCATCCTGATCGCCGGCGTCAACCTGTACGCCCTCGCGATCGTGGTCGAGGCCCTCCTCGGCTGGCCGCAGTGGGTGGCGATCGTCGTCGCCGGCTTCTTCGTCCTGGCCTACATCACCCTGGGCGGCCTGTCCTCGGCGATCTACAACGAGGTCCTGCAGTTCTTCGTCATCCTCGCCGCGCTCATCCCGATCACGGTGCTCGGCCTGAGGAGCGTGGGCGGCTGGGACGGCCTGTCCGACTCCCTCACCGAGGCGCGCGGCGACGACTTCATGACCGCCTGGGGCGGCACCGGCATCGGCAGCGACAACCCGCTCGGCGCCAACTGGCTGACCATCGTCCTCGGCCTCGGCTTCGTCCTCTCCTTCGGCTACTGGACGACGAACTTCGCCGAGGTGCAGCGCGCCCTGTCCGCCAAGAACCTCTCGGCGGCCCAGCGCACCCCGCTCATCGCCGCGTTCCCGAAGATCTTCATCGTGTTCCTGGTGATGATCCCGGGCCTGGTCGCCGCCGTGATGGTCCCCGCGATCGGCACCGCCGACTCGGACCTGCAGTACAACGACGCGATCCCGTACCTGATGCAGCAACTGCTGCCCAACGGCGTCCTGGGCATCGCCGTCACCGGCCTGCTGGCCGCGTTCATGGCCGGCATGGCGGCCAACGTCTCCTCCTTCAACACCGTCTTCACCACCGACATCTGGGCGAAGTACGTGGTGAGGCACCGCGAGGACGGCTACTACGTCCGCTTCGGCCGCCTGATCACCGCGATCGGCGTCCTGGCCTCCATCGGCACGGCGTTCCTCGCGTCCTCGTTCTCGAACATCATGAGCTACCTGCAGACGCTGTTCTCCTTCTTCAACGTGCCGATGTTCGTGGTCTTCATCATCGGCATGTTCTGGAAGCGGGCGTCCATGAAGTCCGGCTTCTGGGGCCTGATCGCCGGCACCACCGCCGCGATGGTCAACTACTTCGTCATCTACAAGCAGGGCATCATCGACATCCCCACCGACCAGGGCGCCAACTTCGTGTCCGCGATCGCCGGCTTCGTCGCGGGCGCGGTGGTCATGGTCGCCGTGTCGCTCTTCACCGCGCCCAAGCCGGCGGAGGAGCTGCAGGGCCTGGTCTACGGGACGCGCTCCCCGGGCATGGCGGAGCCGCCCGCGGAGGGCGACGACGCGTGGTACCGGAAGCCGGCGTTGCTGGGCTGGGGTGCGGTGATCCTGGCTGCCGCCTGCTACATCCCGTTCTCGTTCTGATCGCGGGAGGATGGAGAGAGCATGTCCGAGCACTTTTCCGAGCGTGAGCTCCAGCAGGAGATCTCCGAGCTGGAGACCAAGTCCGCGACGGCCGCGCGGTTGTTCGACATCCGGCGGATCATCGGTGGGCTGTTCGTCGTGTACGGCGTGATCGTCACGATCGCGGGCTTCACCGCGTCCGATGCGGACATCGACAAGGCCGAGGGGGTCAACATCAACCTCTGGACGGGGTTGGGGATGCTGGTCCTGGGGTTGCTGTTCCTCCTCTGGCTCAAGCTCAGGCCGACGGTTCCGCCGCGTGTCGTTCCGGAGGAACGGGAGGAGTAGCGGGGCCCGGCGCTTTGCGGGTGCCCCGCGTGGGCCCGGGCCCGGGTTGCACCCTGGCGTCCTGCGGGTGCCCTGCGTGAGGGCGGGCCGGGGGTGTTCGCGCAGCCCGGCGCTCGCAGGGTGCCTCCCCCAGAGGGGGGACCCCCAGCGCCCACCCTCCCCCACTCTCGGCTCCGCTCGAGCGGGGGGACCCCCATCG